>NZ_JBITCM010000028.1:0-110 GCF_044453205.1 Streptomyces sp. NPDC051738
CTCGGACCGGCGGCTGGACTTAGGCCAAGAGGGTGCTGCGTGTTGACGCCGGCCACTGCGGGCGGACACCCCCCGACGCGTCCCCTTGCCGCCGTACGCGACTGCGGGCC
>NZ_JBITCM010000028.1:209-114615 GCF_044453205.1 Streptomyces sp. NPDC051738
CCGTAGGGGTACGCGCCGCGCCACCACCGGATCGCCGTGCGCGACTGCCGCGCCGCAGGGGTACGCGCCATCGCCGGATCGCCTTGCCGTGGGCGGCTGCGGGCCCGTAGGGGTACGCGCCGCGCCACCACCGGATCGCCGTGCGCGACTGCCGCGCCGCAGGGGTACGCGCCATCGCCGGATCGCCTTGCCGTGGGCGACCGCGGGCCTGTGGGGGCTACGCCTTTGCCGGGCACTTCTCGACGCCGGTCCAGGCAATCTCAGCCCGTCCGGCGTTTGAGGACGAGGCCCCTTCAGGGCCGAAGCGGGGGTCTGGGGGCCGCAGGCCCCCAGCAGGGCCCGCACCCGGCAACGGCGCGAAGGGCCCCCGGACGTCAACCGTCCGGGGGCCCTTCGTTTTCGTGCTCGGTCGAGGAGGTTGTCCACCGGACCGGCTACCCCAACAGGCCGCCTACCAGGCCCGGTTCGCCGGAGGTGGAGCCTCCGCTGCCGGAGCCGCCGGTGGAGCCGCCGCCGGAGGTGGGGCCTCCTGAGGTGGGGCCGGTGCTGGTGCTGGGGGCCTCGTCGGCCGGGGTGGACTGCTGGGGTGGGGCCTGGCCCGCCGTGCCCTGGGTCGCGCTGGGCGTACCCGCGCCGGTCGCGCCCGTGTCGCTGGTCGCGCCCGGCGTGGTCGCGGCGCCCGACGGGGTGGCCGATCCCGACGTGGCGCCCTGGGTGGGCGCGTTGGAGGCGGACGGCGTCTTCCCGCGCTGGTCGGGCTCCTGCGGGAGCGGGGAGCCGGGGAGTTCGTTGCGCGGGGCCTCGCCGGGGCCGGGGACCACGACGCGGTCCGCGTCACGGACGGCGCCGCCGAGCAGGGAGCCGATGAGGAGGGTGAGGCCGGTGACGATCGCCGTGACCAGGGCGCCGCGGCGAAGGACGTACTGGCGGAGTTCCCAGATGTCGGAGCGCGGGCCCAGACGGCGCCAGGCCATCCCCGCGAGGCGGCCGTCGATCGAGTAGACCGGGGCGCCCGCGATGATCAGCGGGGACCACGCCGCCAGGTAGATGATGTCGGGCGCGTCGTAGACCGGGACGCTCTTCCAGCTGACGGTGACCAGGAGCGCCGCCGACAGCAGGGCACCGACCACCGCGGCCACCCGCTGCCAGCAGCCCAGGACCGTGAGCACGCCCACGATGACCTGGAAGAAGGCGATGACCAGGCCGGAGCCGACGGGGTGTTCGAGGGCGAACTGGCGCAGTGGTTCGGCGACTTCCCAGGGGTGCAGGGTGTTGAGCCACTTCACCATCGAGCCGCGCTTGCCGCCGTCGAAGTAGACGGGGTCGCAGAGCTTGCCCATGCCGGCGTAGATGGAGATGAAGCCGAGGAAGACGCGGAGGGGGAGGAGGACGACGCCGAGGTTCATGCGGCGGCCGGGGTAGTAGGCGTGCCGTGCCGGGTCGTCGCCCGGGCGCTTGAACTGCGTGCCGGTCTCGTCGTCCGGGCCGCCGACCCCGTCCTCGCCCTCGAAGTCCTCGGCCTCGTAGGCGAGTTCTTCGTCGTACGCGCTCTCCACCGTGCGCATGCTCGGCAGGAGGCGGGTCTCCATCGACTCGTGGGTGCGTTGCGCGCCGACGATCGGGGTCTCGACGGTCTGCGTCAACTCGTCGTCGTCGTAGCCGCCGTCGTAGCCCCCGCCCACGTCCACGCGCGGGATGACCTGGGTGGCCCCGGCGTGTGCCGCTTCGTCGCCGTGGCGGACGCTGCCGTCCCGCACGGCCTGGAGCAGGCGGTGGGCGCCGGTGTCGTCGGGCGCGGACGTGCCGTTCCAGACGGCGACCCGGCGGCGGGGGCCGGTGGCCGCGCCCGCTCTGCCGGCCGCGCCCACGACGGGGATGCGGGTGGTGTCCTCGGTGGCGCTCGATTGCCGTGCGATCCGCGGGGATTTGGTGCGCCCGGTCGACGCGCCCAGCAGCACGCGGAAACTCGCGTGATTGACGATGATCTGCGCCGGATCGCTCGGCACCTTCACCATGCTCAGCGCGGGAGCGTCGTCGTAACCCGACGAGCGGTCCCCCGTGGGTGTGCGGGGTGTTCTGGTGTCCACACTCAACTAACCGAGTGACGTGTGGTTAGGACACTGCCTTGACCGGTCCGATCTGTCCGGACCGCGTCAAGGATGCGCAGGTCGCACCACTCTCACCAGAATTAACCCGCACGGGTGACGCCACGGATGTCTGTTCAGACGCGTCGGCGAGCCGCCTCGTAGAGGACGATCCCCGCCGCCACACCGGCGTTGAGGGACTCGGCGCCGCCCGGCATCGGGATGCGTACCCGGAAGTCGCACGTCTCGCCGACCAGGCGGGACAGGCCCTTGCCCTCGCTGCCCACGACGATGACGACCGGGCCGTCCAGGGCCTGAAGGTCACCGAGTTCGGACTCGCCGTCGGCGGCCAGTCCGACGACCGCGATGCCCGACTTCTTGTACGCCTCCAGGACGCGGGTCAGGTTCGTGGCGCGGGCGACCGGCGTGCGGGCCGCCGTGCCGGCCGAGGTCTTCCAGGCGCCGGCCGTCATGCCCGCCGCGCGCCTTTCCGGTACGACGACTCCGTGGCCGCCGAACGCCGAGACCGAGCGGACGACGGCGCCCAGGTTGCGCGGGTCCGTCACGCCGTCGAGGGCGACGATGAGCGGGTCCTCGCCCTCGTCGTAGGCGGCGTTGGCGAGGTCCTCGGGGTGGGCGTACTCGTAGGGCGGGACCTGGAGGACGAGGCCCTGGTGGTTGAGGCCGTTCGTCATGCGGTCCAGCTCGGGGCGCGGGGCCTCCATGAGGTTGATCCCGCCGCGCTCGGCGGCGAGCTGGAGGGCCTCGCGGACGCGCTCGTCGTTGTCGATGAACTGCTGGACGTAGAGCGTGGAGGCCGGGACCCCCTCGCGCAGTGCTTCGACGACCGGGTTGCGCCCCACGACCATCTCGGACGTGCCCTTGCCGCCGCGGCCGCGCGGTGCGGGACGGCGCGCGGCCTGCTTCGCCTTGGCGTTCGCGATGCGGTTCGCCTTGTGCTTCTTGCGCATCTCGGCGGGCGGGGTCGGGCCCTTGCCCTCCAGTCCCTTGCGTCGCTGGCCGCCACTGCCGACCTGCGCGCCCTTCTTGCCGGACATGCGGCGGTTGTTCGCGGCCATGACCTACCTGTCTGTCGTGAGGCGTTCGTACGTACGTCTATGCAGTGTGCCGCCCGGAGGGCCGGGCGGCACAATCGATCTTTCGGACGGCCGGCTCGCTCAGCGCGGGCCGAGGGTCCAGCGCGGGCCCTGTGGGCCGTCCTCGATGACCAGGCCCGACTGGTTGAGCTGGTCCCGGATGGCGTCCGCGGTGGCCCAGTCCTTGCGGGAGCGGGCCGCCTCGCGCTGGTCGAGGACCATGCGGACCAGGGTGTCCACGACGCCGTGCAGGTCCTCGCCGCGGTCGGTCTCGCCGGCCCAGTGCGCGTCGAGCGGGTCCAGGCCGAGGACGCCGAGCATGGCGCGGACCTCGGCGAGGCGGGCCACGGCGGCTTCCTTGTCGTCGGCGGCGAGGGCGGAGTTGCCCTGGCGGACCGTGGTGTGCACGACGGCCAGCGCCTGCGGGACGCCCAGGTCGTCGTCCATCGCCTCGGCGAAGGCGAGCGGCACCTCGGCGGACGGCTCGACGACGCCCGCCTTCTCCACCACGCGCTGCACGAAGCCCTCGATGCGCGCGAACGCCGACTCGGCCTCGCGCAGGGCCTCCACGCTGTACTCGATGGTGGAGCGGTAGTGCGGGGTGCCCAGGTAGTAGCGCAGGACGATCGGGCGCCACTGCTTGACCATCTCGGAGACGAGCACGGAGTTGCCGAGCGACTTCGACATCTTCTCGCCGCTCATGGTGACCCAGGCGTTGTGCACCCAGTACTTGGCGAAGTCGTCGCCGTACGCCTTGGCCTGGGCGATCTCGTTCTCGTGGTGCGGGAAGATCAGGTCGAGGCCGCCGCCGTGGATGTCGAAGGCGGAGCCGAGGTACCGGTGCGCCATCGCCGAGCACTCCAGGTGCCAGCCCGGACGGCCCCGGCCCCACGGCGTCTCCCAGTCGGGCTCGCCGGGCTTGGCGGCCTTCCACATCGCGAAGTCGCGCGGGTCCCGCTTGCCGCTGATGCCCTCCTCGGCGGGCTGCCGCATCTCGTCGAGGTCCTGCCGGGACAGCTCCAGGTAGGAGGGCCAGGAGCGGACGTCGAAGTAGACGCTGCCGTCCGCCTCGTAGGCGTGTCCGCGCTCGATGAGGCCGCGCATCATCTCGACCATCTCGGTGACATGGCCGGTGGCGCGGGGCTCGTACGTCGGCGGGAGGCAGCCGAGGGCGGTGTAGCCGTCGGTGAAGGCGCGCTCGTTCTCGTAGCCGATGGACCACCAAGGGCGGTTCTGGTCGACGGACTTGGCGATGATCTTGTCGTCGATGTCCGTGACGTTGCGGATGAACGTCACCTCATAGCCGCGGTACGCGAACCAGCGGCGCATGATGTCGAAGTTGAGGCCTGAGCGGATGTGGCCGATGTGCGGTGCCGCCTGCACCGTGGCGCCACAGAGGTAGATCGAGACACAGCCCGGCTGAAGCGGGATGAAGTCACGGATCTGCCGGGCGCTGGTGTCGTACAGGCGAATGGTCACGACACCAGGGTAGTGGGCGGACGGGAGTGCCCGGTGCCCTCCGGTGGATTGACCGATTCGGCTGCGGGTCGGTGGGGGCTGGGCGCGCAGTTCCCCGCGCCCCTTGGTTGGCACGCTTGCCCGCGTTAAGGGCCACCGTCCTCAACCCACCCGGACCACCAGCGCCGTCGCCACCGCCATCAAGCCCTCGCCTCGGCCCGGGAACCCCAGTCCGTCCGTCGTCGCGCCCGATACCGACACCGGGGCTCCGGCCGCCTCCGACAGGATCTTCTGCGCCTCGTCGCGGCGTTTGCCGATCTTGGGGCGGGGGCCTACGACCTGGACCGCGATGTTGCCGATCCGGAAGCCCGCCTCGCGTACGATCCGGGCCGCCTCCGTGAGGAGTACGACGCCGGGGGCGCCGGACCACTCGGGACGGCCGGTGCCGAAGTGCTGGCCCAGGTCGCCGAGGCCGGCTGCCGAGAACAGGGCGTTGCAGGCGGCGTGTGCGACGACGTCCGCGTCGGAGTGGCCGGCCAGACCCGGGCCCTCGCCCTCCCACCTCAGGCCCGCGCACCACAGCTCGCGGCCCTCCTCGAAGGCGTGGATGTCGGTGCCGATGCCCACCTGCGGCAGCGGCACGCCCGTCTCAGAAGCCATCGTTCAGCCTCCGGCGGGCCAGGACCGCCTCCGCCAGGACCAGGTCCAGCGGGCGCGTGACCTTGAAGGCCTCCTCGTGGCCGGGGACGACCACGACCGTCAGGCCGAGCTGCTCAACCATGCCGGCGTCGTCGGTGACCTCGTCGGTCACCGTCTCGTGTGCGCGGATCAGCGTGGCGCGGTCGAAGCCCTGGGGGGTCTGTACGGCACGGAGGCGGGCGCGCCGCGGGGTGGCCACCACCGGCTCGGGCTCGCCGACGGCCGAGGCGGGCTCGACCTCCTTGACCGTGTCCGCGAGCGGCAGCGCGGGGACGACGGCCGGGGCGCCGTCCCGTACGGCCTCGATCACCGCGTCGACCGTGTCCACCGGGACCAGCGGGCGGGCCGCGTCGTGCACCAGGACGATGTCGTGGTCCGGCGGCAGCGCGTCCAGGCCGAGCTTGACGGATTCCTGGCGGGACTCCCCGCCGGGGACCACCAGGAAGTCGGTGCGCTCGGGCAGCGCGTGTGCGTCGAGCAGGCTCTTGACCTCAGCGGCGCCGTCGGGCGGGGCCACGACGACCACGAGGGAGACGGCACGGGACGCGGCCATCGCGCGCACGGCGTGGATCAGCATGGGCGTGCCGTTCAGCGCGCGGAGCGCCTTGGGGGCGCCCGGGCCGAGACGTACACCCCGGCCTGCGGCCGGAATCACGACAGCCGTACGGCGGCCGGCGGGGGTCCCACCAGGGGTTCCGGCAGGGTTGCCGGTACCGGATTCCGAGGGCGAAGGGCGCGAAACGTCAGACATCGGTTCCTGTCAGGTTTGTGTGCTCGGCCAACTTGGGTATGGCCACAGCGTGCCGGGCGCGACGCCTTGACCGGACCCTTCCGTGACAGTCGGTCGAGCCTGCTGCCCGGGCCCGGCACATCAAGTATCGGGGGGTCTCCCCCCGGAAGTGGACGTCTTGACGGCGTCGAAACGCGAACATGCCGCAGCGCCCGGCGACAGCTGCTATGTCATCGGGCACCGCGGCACTTCTGTGAATAATTCAGCACTGTGCTGAACTGAGGCGGATGGACCGCGTCAGGACGCGAGAACCTCGTCGAGCAGGGCCTCGGCCTTGTCCTCGTTGGTGTTCTCCGCGAGGGCAAGCTCGCTCACCAGAATCTGGCGGGCCTTGGCGAGCATGCGCTTCTCACCGGCGGAGAGTCCGCGCTCGCGCTCACGACGCCACAGGTCACGCACGACTTCCGCGACCTTGATGACATCGCCGGAGGCGAGCTTCTCCAGATTTGCCTTGTATCGACGCGACCAGTTCGTGGGCTCCTCGGCGTACGGCGCGCGCAGCACCTCGAAGACCCGGTCCAGTCCGTCCTGACCGACCACATCACGCACGCCGACGAACTCCGCATTGTCCGCTGGCACACGCACCGTCAGGTCACCCTGGGCGACCTTCAGCACCAAGTAGGTCTTGTCCACGCCTTTGATCTGGCGAGTTTCGATGGCCTCGATCAGCGCGGCCCCGTGATGGGGATAGACCACGGTGTCGCCAACCTTGAACGTCATGTGACAGGTACCCCTTCCGTGGCTATCCAGGGTAACACGGAAACTGCGGGTTCTGAATGGCGTTTTCGCAGGTCAGGGCATATCTCGGGGCTTGACAACAGCAACAGGAACGTGCTTCGCGGGCCGAGCGGAAGAAGGTATTCGCAGGTCGGAGCGGCTCTACAGGCGAGGAGAAACGCGCACGTTACACACATCCGGCGGCGCCTCCGAGTGGCCGAACGTACACATATGTCCGGTTCCAAGTGTGCGACTTTCGCTACTCCGTTCGGCGTCCCGAGTCGGGTACCGGACGATTCCGGAATTGATCACGGCCCAGGTCGGCAGCACACTCGGTGATCAATTCCTGGAACGTCGTGCATTCCTTCACGGAAATTTTGCGGGCCGCCTTGCGAGGGACTTATGTGAATGGCGGACGAGGCGCACGGGCAATGTGACTCGCGGGTCACTTGTGAGTGACGGGACGGACCGTGGAAGAAGATCGCAGAGGTTCGAAGAGGTCCGATGAGGTACTACGGGCGCTCAGGGGAGGGTCGGGTGCGGTCGCGCGGGAACGGCTCGGTAACCTAAGGCCGCTGACAGACACTTAGGGCGGCTTCAAGCGCCCGCCCCGTTCGAGTCAAGGAGTTGCCGCCGCCGTGAGCAGCAGCCTTCGACGCGGTGCCCTCGCGGCCGCCGCCATCGCGTTCTCGATCGCCTCGCTCTCCGCGTGCGCGGCCGGCAACAACAGCCAGACCCTGGAGATCAAGCCGGACAACGCGGCCACCACGGTCGGCGACATCAAGATCCAGAACGCCGTCGTGATCACCCAGCCCGACCTGGAGTCGACCGGTCCGGCCGCGATCTCCGCCACCCTGTTCAACTCCGGCCGCACCGCCCAGACGCTGGACGCGATCAAGGTGGACGGCACGAACAAGACCGCCGCGCTCAAGCCCGCCAAGGGCGCCAGCCTGACCATCCCGGCCGGCGGCTCGCTCATCATCGGCGGCAAGGACAACGCCTCCGCCGTGCTGCCGAGCAGCCGTGAGGCCATCCAGGACGGCAACGCGCAGAAGATCACCTTCACCTTCAGCAAGACCGGTGACGTGAGCCTGCGCGCCTTCGTCGTCCCGGCCGAGCACTTCTTCAAGGAGTGGGGCCCGACCGAGGTCCCGGCGACGCCGGGCAAGACGGCCTCCCCGACCGGCTCGCCGACCGGGGCCACCCCGACCGAAGAGGGCTCCCCGGGCGCGACGCCGACGGACGGTACCGAGGCAGGCACCGAGGCCGGTAGCGGGACCGAGGCCGGCACGAACGCCGGCGGCGCGGCGACCCCGTCCGACAGCGCCTCGCAGACGACTGCCGGGCACTGAGCGGTCGTACGGCACTGGGTTGTCGTACGGCACTGAGTTGTCGTACGACACCTGCACAGTCGTAGAAGAAGGGCGGGACCCCCGGAAAGGGGGTCCCGCCCTTCGACGTAGCTACCGTCGCGGCTGTGCTCTTTACGGCTCGAACTTGTAGCCGAGGCCGCGCACCGTCACCAGGTACCGCGGCGCGCCCGGGTCCGGCTCGATCTTGGCGCGCAGGCGCTTGACGTGGACGTCGAGGGTCTTGGTGTCGCCGACGTAGTCGGCGCCCCAGACACGGTCGATGAGCTGCATGCGGGTCAGGACGCGGCCCGCGTTGCGCAGCAGCATCTCCAGCAGGTCGAACTCCTTGAGGGGGAGGTCGACCTTGGAGCCGGAGACCGTGACCACGTGGCGGTCGACGTCCATGCGGACGGGACCGGCCTCCAGCGCGGCCGGGGTGACCTCCTCGGGCTCGCCGCGGCGGCGCAGGACGGCCCGGATACGGGCGACCAGTTCGCGGGACGAGAAGGGCTTGGTGACGTAGTCATCGGCTCCTATTTCCAGGCCGACGACCTTGTCGATCTCGCTGTCCTTGGCGGTGACCATGATCACCGGGACGTTGGAGCGGCCGCGCAGCTGACGGCAGACCTCGGTGCCCGGCAGGCCGGGCAGCATCAGGTCGAGGAGGACGAGGTCGGCGCCGTTGCGCTCGAACTCGTCGAGTCCGTCGGGCCCGGTGGTCGCGACGGCGACCTCGAAGCCCTCCTTGCGGAGCATGTACGACAGGGCGTCGGAGAAGGACTCCTCGTCCTCGACGACGAGCACTCGGGTCACGGGCGGACCTCCGGGGCGGAAAGCGTTTCGTACGCGGGTGAGTCGGGGGAAGTGGGGGGATCGGATGATGCGGGGTGCCCGGCCTCGTCGTCGAGATCGGGGTGCTGCTGTGCGCGGTCGCGGGCCGCACCCGCCTCCGGCAACCGGAGGGTGAACGTGGAGCCCTGTCCCTCGGAGCTCCACACCGTGACCTCCCCGCTGTGCGAGGCGGCCACGTGCTTGACGATCGCGAGACCGAGGCCGGTGCCACCTGTGGCACGGGAACGGGCCGGGTCCACGCGGTAGAAGCGCTCGAAGATGCGCTCCTTGTCCTTGTCCGAGATGCCGATGCCCTGGTCGGTCACGGCGATCTCGATGAGGTCTCCGCCCGGGGCGCTGACCCGGCGGGCGGCGATGCCGACGCGGGTGCGGGCGGGCGAGTAGTTGACGGCGTTCTCGACGAGGTTGCCGAGCGCGGCGGCGAGCTGGCCGCGGTTGCCCCAGATGGTGAGGTCCTCGGTGCCGCCGGCGGCCATGTTGATCTGCTTCGTCCCGGCGGCGTGCCGGCAGCGGTCCACGGCCTCAGCGACGAGCTCGTCGACGCGGACGGGCTCGGCGTCCTCCAGCGGGTCGTCGTTCTGCACCCGGGAGAGGTCGATGAGCTCCTGCACCAGGCTGGTGAGCCGGGTGGCCTCGATCTGCATGCGCCCGGCGAAGCGCTCCACGGCCTCCGGGTCGTCGGAGGCGTCCATGACGGCCTCGGAGAGGAGGGAGAGCGCGCCGACCGGCGTCTTCAGTTCATGGCTCACGTTGGCGACGAAGTCGCGTCGCACCGCCTCTATGCGCCGGGCCTCGGTGAGGTCCTCGACGAGGAGGAGGACGAGGCGGGAGCCGAGGGGCGCGACCCGCGCGGACACGGCGAGGGCGTCGCCGCGTCCGGTGCCGCGCCGGGGGAGGTCCAGCTCGACCTGCCGTATCTCTCCGTCCCGCCTGGTGTCCCGGGCCATCTGGAGCATGGGTTCGACGGAGAGCTTGCCACCGCGCACCAGACCGAGGGCGTACGCCGCCGAACTGGCCTTGACCACGGCGTCCCCCTCGTCGAGTACGACGGCGGAGGAGCGCAGCACCGACAGGACCGTGTCCACGCCGGGCGGCAGGACCGGGTCGGTGTGCAGGGAGGTTCGGGTGGGTCGCTTCAGGTCGCGTTCGCTCCAGCGGAACGCCAGCATGGCGATGACGCCGGTAAGCACCCCGGCGATCGCTGCCGCTGCGGCGACCGCCGCGTTCACGTCCATGCACCCAGGTTAGGCATGTCGCGGGCAGTGGCCACAGCCGTCGGAGTGCGAGCTCGAACACTCGTCGCCCAGAGTTCACCTTGGAGCCAGTGGTGGTTCATTTGTGGTGGCGGAAACGGACGCGTGGGCGCCGGATCGTGGGGACGTCGGGTTCACCCCGGCGGTTTAGCGTGGAGATCACACTGGCGGTTTCACGACAGTCCGACTGACGTTTTTGCGACAGTCTTACTGTCGGAGGTCATGACCGTAAGACTGTCCGCTCGACGGTTTGACCGGTTTGAAGACAACCGGAACCCCCGAGGCAGACGTAAGAGAGGGACCCTGATGCGGGACGCGTACCACGAGGAACTGGACTCGATCGGCGACAGCCTGGTCGAGATGGCCCGGATGGTCGGGTCGGCGATCGGGCGCGCCACGACGGCGATCCTCGACACCGACCTGAAGCTGGCCGAAAGCGTGATCGAGGCCGACCAGAAGGTCGACGACCTCCAGCACGACCTGGAGGCGCGGGCCATAGCGCTGCTCGCCCGCCAGCAGCCGGTCGCGACGGACCTGCGGATAGTCGTGACCTCGCTGCGGATGTCCGCGGACCTGGAGCGGTCGGGCGACCTGGCCCAGCACGTGGCGAAGCTCACGCGGCTGCGCTACCCCGCGCGCGCGATCCCGCACGACCTGCACGCGACCATCCTGGAGATGGGCCAGCTCGCGCAGCGCCTGATGGCGAAGGCGGCCGAGGTGATCATCACCAAGGACGTCGACCTCGCGCTCCAGCTGGAGCAGGACGACGACGCGATGGACCTCCTGCACCGCACCCTCTTCCAGCACCTGATGGACGAGCGCTGGAAGCACGGCATCGAGACCGCCGTGGACGTGACGCTGCTCGGCCGCTACTACGAGCGGTACGCCGACCATGCGGTGGCCGTGGCGAAGCGCGTGGTCTACCTGGTGACGGGCGAGCACGCGGATGAGCTCCAGCCCGACATCCAGCCGGAGATCCAGGCGGTTTCAGGGGTGGAGGGGGCGTAAGCCCCGCAGAGTGCCGGGTGGGCTCGTGGACGGGCTTGCGGGTGCCTTTTCGGGGCGTGCGCAAGCCTCTGTGCGCCGTTGATGCGCCCAGCGGGGCGGGCATGGAATGGGCACAGGCACCAGCCTTGAGGAGGGACCATGGCCGAATCCCCCAGCACCCCCGGCACGACACCCGACCCCACGCGGGAACGCCCGACCGACCGGCCCGCCGACATCAGGAGCCTCCCGCTCGTCGGCGCCTGCGGCTGCGGCTCCGGCTGCGGGTGCGGTTGCCAGTCGGGGAATCCCTGCCAGTGCGGGTGAGGGTCGATCTCGTACGACGGTGAAGGGCCCCGGCGCTGTGGAGGCGCCGGGGCCCTTCGCTGTGCGCGTCGCCGGGGGCCCCTCGCTTGCCGTGCGTGCGGGTGCCCCTCGCTTGCCGTGGCGTGCGAGCGCAGTATGGAGGGAGAGCAGTTGCACGCACCCCGGTAAGCGGAAGGAGGTGCGAGGCATGGCTCGGTACATGGATGTACACCACGGAATGCAGGGCATCACAGCCGACCAGTTGCAGCAGGCCCACGACGCCACGGCCGCGTTCGAGCAGGAAGAGGGAGTCCACTTCGAACACGCCTGGGCCGACCCCGGGTCCGGCACGGTCTACTGCCTCAGCGAGGGCCCCTCGGCCGACGCGGTCAAGCGTGCCCACGAACGCGGGGGCGCAGGGGCGCCTGACGAGATTCACTCGGTGCCGCTGATGGTGTGAGGTGCGATGCGGCGGGTACGGCGGCGCCGTGGCGAGCGGCGCCGCCTGGCGAGCGCCTCGACAGGCGAACCGCGGGCTACGGACTTACGGTCGAGCGGTAGGCGCCGCCGCGAGTGTGTGCCCTTGTGGGCGCCGGTCGCATCCCCTCACGACACGACAGGAGACGACCTGCCATGGCCACAGCTTCTGAGACCCCGGTACTGGACACCCTCGCCGCGATGACGGTCGACTCGGTCGAGCGGTGCGGGTTGCGCCCGGAGACGTTCATGCTCACCCGCATCGCGGCCCTCGCCGCGTCGGACGCCCCGCCGATCTCCTACGTCGCCCATATCGACCCCGCCATCCAGGCCGGCATGACCGCCGAGCAGGTGCAGGACGTCCTCGTCGCCATCGCCCCCATCGTGGGTACCGCCCGCGTCATGACGGCGGCCGGCAACATCGCCAAGGCCCTCGGCATCACGATCGCGGTCGCGGACGCGGAGATGCGGGGCGGAGCGTAGGGACGCCGCCGACCGAGGGCACTTCTTGCGCTCAGTCGCAGGTCTGGCCGGGTTCCATGCTCACGATGGCCGTCCAGGGCGAGACCTTGCCGTCGGTCCTGGGGTCGATCTCCACGTGGTGCCGGCGTTGCAGTTGGCCAGGTACGGGCTGATGTCGGCTCGCAGGAGGGTTGGTCCCATCTGGCGGCGTTGTAGCGGCTATCTCCGATGTCGCTGGTGTCGGCAGGGGCTCTGGGCGTCGGACGAGGCCCGGGCGTCGGACAGGGCTCGGGCGTCCGACGGGGCTCGGGCGTCCGACGGCACCAGGTAGTCGGTCGTGCCGATCCGGACGCCGTGCCCGGTGAAGTAGAGGAGCAGGGTGCTGCCGGGCGGCGCGCTCGCGGAACTCTCGGAGATGCGCTCGGTGATCTCGTTCCGGGTGGGATTCAGCAGGGTCTCCACCGCGTAGCCGCTGCCCCGCAGGGAGTCGCCCAGGACGCGCAGATCGGCGTCGACCGTGGCGGCCAGGGAGGGAAGCAGGTGTCCCGCTCCGGGATTCTCCCCCACGCCGATGAGCAGGGCTATGGGGCAAGTGTCCGGCCGCCGCGCGGGGTGCTAACGCGTCACGCGGTAGTGGAGGTAGACGAACTTGGAGTTGAAGGTGCGGGTCTCGACGAGTTCGAGATCCTGCCGGCGCTCGCCCTGGGGAAAGTACGAGATGCCACCGCCGACCAGCACCGGGTGGACGATGACCCGGTACTCGTCGATCAGATCCGACGCGGCCGCCTCGGCAGCGAGGGTCGCACCACCGATCGCGATCTCGCCCTCCTCCGGCTCGGCCCGCAACCGCTCGATCTCCTCCGCCAGGCTGCCGGAGGCGAGGCGGGCCTGGCCCTGCACCTCCGACAGCGTGGTGGAGAACACCACCTTCGGGAGCGGGTTCCAGAGCTCGGTCCACTCGCGCGCCGCGTCGTCCAGCGACGGATCCTGGTCGGCGGTCTCCCAGTACAGCATCGTCTCGTACAGCCGCCGCCCCAGCAGATGGACGCCGACCCCTCGAATCTCGTCGATCCAGAAGCGGAAGACGTCCTCGTCGGGTGCCGTCCAGTTGAAGCCGCCGTCCGGCCCGACGATGTAGCCGTCGAGTGAGGTGCTCATCGAATAGGTCACGCTGCGCATGAGAAGGCCTCCTCCGTGTCGGGTTCGACAGTAGGACCGCTGGACGGTGCGGAACTCATCGGCTCGCGGAGGGGGCGTGGCGGGCTCGCGGTGGGCCCAGGTCGGGACTACGGCGGGCCCAGGCCGTGAAAATGCCCCCGCCCCGCGCCGTATGCGCAGGTCGGGGGCATGATCACCAAACCTACTTCTTCTTGCCCTGGTTCTTGACCGCCTCAATCGCAGCCGCAGCCGCCTCCGGGTCCAGGTACTTCCCGCCCGGCGTCACCGGCTTGAAGTCGGCGTCGAGTTCGTAGTAGAGCGGGATGCCCGTGGGGATGTTCAGGCCCGCGATGTCGGCGTCGGAGACGCCGTCGAGGTGCTTGACCAAGGCGCGCAGCGAGTTGCCGTGGGCGGCTACCAGGACCGTGCGGCCGGTCAGGAGGTCGGGGACGATGCCGTCGTACCAGTACGGGAGCATGCGGACGACGACGTCCTTGAGGCACTCCGTGCGCGGGCGCAGCTCCGGGGGGATCGTCGCGTAGCGGGGGTCGTCCGACTGGGAGAACTCCGTGCCGTCCTCGAGCGCGGGCGGCGGGGTGTCGTACGAGCGGCGCCACAGCATGAACTGCTCCTCGCCGAACTCCGCGAGGGTCTGGGCCTTGTCCTTGCCCTGGAGGGCTCCGTAGTGGCGCTCGTTCAGGCGCCAGCTGCGGTGGACCGGGATCCAGTGGCGGTCGGCCGACTCCAGCGCCAGTTGCGCGGTGCGGATCGCTCGCTTCTGGAGGGACGTGTGGACCACGTCGGGGAGGAGATCGGCGTCCTTCAGGAGCTCGCCACCGCGGACCGCCTCCTTCTCGCCCTTCTCGTTGAGGTTGACGTCCACCCAGCCGGTGAACAGGTTCTTCGCGTTCCATTCGCTCTCGCCATGGCGGAGGAGGATCAGCTTGTACGGTGCGTCGGCCATGCGTCCGAGCGTAATCGAAGGCTTTGGCCGGGTGCTCCCCGCGCTCGAAGAGCGGACGGTTGACGGGATCTGTTAATCCAGTGGCCTCCCGGATGCGCGTAATTGTAAGTTGCGGAGGCTGCCCGAGGTTCTTACATCCGTAGCCGCATCCGTAGCCGCATCCGCATCCGTATCCGTGGGGGATCCCTTGTCCATCGCCGCCCTGAGACGCGCCACCCGCGAGACCGTCTCCGGGCTCCCCCGCGAGTTCTGGTGGCTGTGGACCAGCACCCTGGTGAACCGGCTGGGGGCCTTCGTCGCGACCTTCATGGCGCTGTACCTGACCCTTGATCGTGGCTATTCCGCCACCTACGCCGGCCTCGTCGCCGCGCTGCACGGTCTCGGCGGCGTCATCTCCTCGATCGGGGCCGGGGTCATGACCGACCGGCTCGGGCGGCGGCCCACGCTCCTCGTGGCCCAGGCCTCCACCGCCCTGTCCGTGGCATTGCTCGGGTTCGTGCACCACCCCGTCGCCATCGCCGCCGTCGCCTTCCTCGTCGGCGCGGCCTCCAACGCCTCCCGGCCCGCCGTGCAGGCGATGATGGCCGACATCGTGCGGCCCGAGGACCGGGTGCGCGCCTTCTCGCTCAACTACTGGGCCATCAACCTCGGGTTCGCCATCTCCTCCATGGCCGCCGGGTTCATCGCCGAGGTCAGCTATCTCGCCGGGTTCCTGATCGAAGCGGGGATGACGGCCGTCTGCGCGGTCGTCGTGTTCGTCAAGCTGCCCGAGTCGCGGCCCCGGCTCACCAAGACGGACGAGGGCGGCGCGGAGGTCCGGCTCGGGACCGTCCTGCGCGACGGGCGCTTCATGGGCGTCGTCGGGCTGTCCTTCCTGGTCGCCTTCATCTTCCAGCAGGGCTCGGTGGGGCTGCCGATCGCCATGGGCGACGCCGGGTTCTCGCCCGCCGACTACGGTCTCGCCATCGCCATCAACGGCGTCCTGATCGTGGCGCTCCAGATCCCGGTCACGCGGTTCATCGAGCGCCGCGACGCCGGGCGGATCCTCATCGTCTCGTCCCTGCTCGCCGGGTACGGCTTCGGGCTCACCGCCTTCGCCGGGTCGGTCGGCATCTTCGCGCTGACCGTGTGCGTCTGGACACTCGGCGAGATGCTGAACGCGCCCACCCAGACCGGCCTCGTCGTCCGCCTCTCCCCCACCCAAGGACGCGGTCGCTACCAGGGCATGTACACCCTCTCCTGGTCGGTGGCGGCGCTGGTCGCGCCCCTCACGTCCGGCCTCGTCATCGACCGGTTCGGCGCCGAGTGGCTGTGGGGGATGTGCGCGGTCGTCGGCACGGTGGCGGCGGTCGGGTACGGCATGCTCATGCGGCGACTGCCGGCGGAGGCACCGGCCACCGCCGAGACGCCCACCGACGCGAAGCCCGAGGTCAGCCCGGCCTGAACCTCAGCCGCCCGGAACCCACCGCGCGCCACCCTCAGGGATGCATCCGCGCCCCCTTCATCACCTTGTCCACCCCGTTCCTCGGCCCGTACACCGCCAGCCCCACCACATCCAGCTCCCCCGTCGGCACCGCCCGCACCGCCGCCCGGTTGTCGCGGTCGTTGCCCGTGGTGAAGAGGTCGGACGTGAACACCGCGCGCGGGAGAGCGCGGGACAGCACGCGCGCGTGGGCCGTCGTCAGCGTCTCCTTCGTGCCCTCGAAGACCAGGACCGGCTGGCGGAACATCGGCAGGTAGCCCACCCCGTCCGCGTCCTCGTACGGCTCCCCGATCACCTCGGGGAACTGCGTTCCCAGGCCGCTGACCAGGAAGGCGGTGACGTTCAGCCGCTGCCAGGTCTCCAGGTCCTCGCGCAGCAGGACGGCGATCTTGGTGTCGAAGCGGATGGGTTCCATCGCCGTCGTGGTGGTCGTGGCGGTCCTGTCGCTCGCCGCGGTCGTGGCGCTCATGTCGTTCATACGACGAGACTGGCGGCCGCCCTCCACCCCCGTCTTGTACGTTCTTTGCATGGCCGCCGCCCGGAACCGCCAGGAAGTCTCCGCGTGGCGCCCCTCCGTCCCGGGCGTCACCGAGGTCTTCCACGCCCACTTCACGGAGTACGCGTACCCGATGCACGTCCACGAGGCCTGGACGCTGCTCATCGTCGACGACGGCGCCGTCCGCTACGACCTCGACCGGCACGAGCACGGCACCCCGCACGACACGGTGTCCCTCCTCCCGCCGCACGTCCCGCACAACGGCTCCCCCGCCACCCCGCACGGCTTCCGCAAACGCGTCCTGTACCTGGACGGCACCCGGCTCGGCGACGATCTCATCGGCCCGGCGGTGGACTCCCCCGACCTCCGCGACCCGGTGCTCCGACTGCGCGTCGGCCAACTGCACGCCGCCCTCGCCCACCCCGGCGACGAACTGGAGGCCGACAGCCGGCTCACCCTCATCGGCGACCGGCTGCGCGCCCACCTGCGGCCCAGGAGCCCCGCCGAGGTCCCGCGTCGCGATCCGGCGCTCGCGGGGCGGCTGCGCGAACTCCTCGACGAGCGGGTGGTCCAGGGCATCGCCCTCGACGAGGCCGCGGCGCTCGTCTCGGCCCATCCCGCCCATCTCGTACGGTCGTTCAGCACCGCGTACGGCATCGCCCCGCACCAGTACCTGATGTCCCGTCGCGTCGACCGCGCCCGCCGGCTGCTCCTCGCGGGCCGGTCGCCGGCCGAGGTGGCCGTTGCGACCGGCTTCTACGACCAGTCCCATCTCACCCGCCACTTCCGGAAGCTGGTGGGAGTGCCGCCGGGGCGCTACCGGAACAGCGCGCGCTGAGCGTCGTACAGATTGCGCGGGCGTACGACGTCCGTGGTGCCGTACAGCTCCAGGCGGGAGTGGAGGTCCCCGGCGAAGTCGGGTACGTCGATCTGGTCGAACTCCCTGACCTCGTTGATGCCGACGGTGGCGGAGTACGGCGCCAGGCCGTCGAGGCGGATCATGCCCGCGCGGGCGTTGGTCACCCGGACGTTCCAGTGGGTGAAGCGCGCGCCGAACAGCGGGCCCGCGCTCGCGTCGCCGCCGTGGCGGCCGTTGTTGTCGACCGTGATGTCGGTGCGAACGTTGGCGAAGGGCAGGCCGCGGTGGCTGTCGAAGGTGCCCATCCGCATGTCGCCGCGTGACCAGACGTTGTGGGAGGACAGGCCCTCGACGTTGATGCCGTGCAACTGGGTGCCGGCGGGGGCCGGGGTCGTGCGGGCCTCGATCGTGAAGTCCTCGATCAGGTTGTCGTGCGAGCCCTCGCGGCAGAAGTAGGGGTGGTGGCTGCCGCGACCCGCCACGCGCGTGTGCCGGAGCGTGCAGGCGGAGGCCGCGACGAGGCCGAAGCCGTTGTCGACGTGGCGGACCGTCACGTCGTCCGCCCAGCAGTCGTAGGCGCATTGGAAGACGACGCCGTTGTGGCCCTTGTCGAGGAGGTGGGGTTGTTGGGGGGTCTCCGCCGCCTCCAGGGTCAGGCCCTCGACGCCCGATCCCGACAACTCCGGGACGTGGGTGGTCAGTTGTGGGTTCCACTCCGGGCGTACGTCGAGCGGGAGCGGGCGCTCCAGGGTGACCTTGCGGCCGTGGACGCGGGTGATGCGGACCGGCCATTCGTAGGGGACGTACGACGTCAGCTTCGTCTTGTCGTCCCAGGTGTAGGCCTCGGGGCCCGGGCCGCCGCCGCACATGTGCTCCAGGAGGGTGTGCTCGGCGTCGTCGGCGAGGCGGAGGAGGACCAGGGCGCCGGGGCGCAGCGACGAGGGGTCCGTGACGGTCACCGTCCAGGCTCCCCGGTGTGCCGGGGCGACGCCGGTGAGCGGGCGCCACTCGTCGCGGCGGTTGCCCGTCCAGCCCTCGAAGGGCCAGGTCTTCGCCCTGATGGCTGTGACCAGGGAGTTCCAGCGGGCCGTGGGGGCCAGCCAGATCAGCCCGCCCGCCCAGGACCAGGACGACTTGTCGCCGCCGTAGCGGGAACCGTAGCTGCCGATCAGTTCGGTGAGGTTCTTCGTCGCGTGGAGTGTCGTACGGGTGCTGCCGGCTCCCCGGAGGACCACGTTCGAGTGGCCGACGCGGATCACGTCGTCGATGCGGAACGTGCCGGGCGGGATGGTGACCGTGCCACCGCCGGCCCTTCCGGCGGCGGCGATGGCACGGTTGATCGCGGGGGCGGAGTCGGTCGTGCCGTCGGGCGCGGCACCGAAGTCGCGGATGTCGGCGACCACCGGGCGGCGGGGGAAGCGGGGCGCTCCGGCGCGGTGGCCGGCCCGGCCTATGTAGGGGATCTGGGGGTGGGTGAAGGGGGTGCGGGTGAACTCGTGCCAGAGGGGCGGGACTTCGGTGGCGGACGCCGCCGTCGCGGTGCCGGTCGCAGCGGCCAGTGCCACGGCCGTGGTCCCGCCGAGCAGGGCCCGTCTGGTGAGATGCAATCCGGTGAGATGCGCCTTGCCCATATCCGTACGTCCTTCCATGCGGCTCTTCATGGATGTGAACGACGTTCAGAATTGCGTTGGCCGGTGAGCATGCCACGGGACCCCTGCGCGGGGAAGAGGGTGCGCAGGGGTTACAGGGGTTACTTAGTACAGACCTGAGTGCGGACCTGAGTTCAGCGAGCGGGGCGTTGGGTCAGATGACTGAACGCGTCCAGGTTCCGTGTCGATTCGCCGCGCGCGACGCGCCACTCGTACTCCTTGCGGATCGCGGACGCGAAGCCCAGCTCCAGGAGGGTGTTGAAGGCGCCGTCCGCCGCTTCCAGGACCTGGCCCAGGAGGCGGTCGATCTCGTCGGCGGTGACGGCGGCGAGCGGGAGCTTGGCGGTGACGTAGACGTCGCCCAACTGGTCGACGGCGTAACTCACGCCGTACAGCTTGAGGTTGCGCTCCAGGAGCCAGCGGTGGACGCCGGGTTCGTTCTCGTCGGGGTGGCGGATGACGAAGGCGTTCAGCGACAGGGAGTGGCGGCCGAGGAGGAGGGAGACCGTGGTTGACAGCTTGCGGGTGCCGGGGAGCTTGACGACGTAGTTGCCGGGGGCCGGGCTCTCCCACTCCAGCTCGGCGTCCTTGAGGGCTCCCTCGAGGACCTGCGCCGCCTTCTGCGCGGCAGCCATACGTGCGTCAGCCATGCGTCCGTCAGCCATGGTGGGAGCGTACGCGACGCCGGTGGGCGTGGCTCGCGGCGACGTAGACGTCCGCCGTGGCGGCGGCCGCCGCGTCCCAGCCGAAGGACTGGGCGTGCCGGGCCGCGGCCTCGCCCATCCGTGGGGACAGGTGCGGGTCGTCGGCGAAAGCGCGGAGCACGCGCGCGTAGTCGGCCGGATTGTGGCCCTGGACCAGGAATCCGGTACGGCCGTCCCGTACGGCCACCGGGAGGCCGCCCACCGACGCCGCCAGCACCGGCGTGCCCGCCGCCTGCGCCTCGATGGCCACCAGCCCGAACGACTCGCTGTACGACGGCATGACCAGCAGCGACGCCGCCCGGAACCAGTCCGCGAGCTGGTCCTGGTCGACGGGTGGGCGGAACCGTACGACATCCGCGATGCCCAGCCGGGCGGCCAGCTTCTGCAGGCCCTCGGGCTTGGCGAGGCCGCTGCCGCTGGGGCCGCCGACGATCGGGACGAGGATGCGGGAGCGCAGTTCGGGGTGTTCGTCCAGGAGGACGGCCACCGCGCGCAGGAGGACGTCGGGGGCCTTCAGGGGCTGGATGCGGCCCGCGAAGAGCGGGATCAGGGCGTCCTGCGGGAGGTCGAGGCGGGCGCGGGCGGCGGCTCGGCCGTCGGCGGGCGAGAAGCGGGTGAGGTTCACGCCGGGGTGCACTACGGCGACCTTGTCGGGGGCGGCCGCGTAGTGCCGTACGAGTTCGTCCGCCTCTTCTGCCGTGTTGGCGATGAGGCGGTCGGCGGCCGTGACGATCTGGGTCTCGCCGATGACGCGGGCGGCGGGCTCGGGGGTGTCGCCGTCGGCCAGGTTGGCGTTCTTGACCTTGGCCATGGTGTGCATGGCGTGCACCAGGGGGGCGCCCCAGCGCTGGGCCGCCAGCCAGCCGACGTGGCCGGAGAGCCAGTAGTGGGAGTGGACCAGGTCGTAGTAGCCGGGGCGGTGGCCGGCCCAGGCCTGCATCACGCCGTGGGTGAAGGCGCAGAGCTGGGCGGGGAGGTCCTCCTTGTTGAGTCCCTCGTAGGGGCCCGCGTCGATGTGGCGGACCAGGACACCGGGGGCGAGTTCGACGGTCGGCGGGAGGCCCGTGGCCGTCGTGCGCGTGAAGATCTCCACCTCGATGTTGATCGCGGCGAGGCGCTGTGCGAGCTCCACGATGTAAACGTTCATGCCGCCGGCGTCGCCGGTGCCCGGCTGGTGGAGCGGGGAGGTGTGCACGGAGAGCATGGCCACGCGGCGGGGGCGGCGGTGCGGGAGGCGGAGCCGGGGGTGGGGGTGGGTCGCCGGGGAGCGACGCCCGAGCCTGCTGACGTAGTGGCTCACGTGGCGGTCCTCCTTGGCTGCGGGCATGCCGGGTGGAGGGTGCGCGCGCCCTCCACGGGGGTGCAACAGCGGAGGGAGGCATTCCCATTCCGGGTGGGGTGGTTTTTGCCGAGGTATTACCGGGGGTCGCTCAACTGTTCGGGGGTTCTGTGCGTGGGGGTGCCTGTCTTGTGCCTGCGGCGGCCCGTGCGGGATCGGCGGGGGTTCGCGTTGCGCACTACTCGTTCGTCGTGGGTCGGGGCCGCGCCGGGGGGTGTCCGTCCTCGGTCGGGCGGTTGCCGTTGGCCTGGAGGTGCTCTTTCTTGACGCCCGCCGCTGCGGGCGGACACCCCCCGGCACGTCCCCTGCTCGCCGTTGCGCCAGTGCGGGTCGCGTCCCGCCTGGTGCGGGCCGCTTACCCTCGTATGCATGACAGCCCGCGCAGCCGCCCGCCCCGTGGGAACGGTTACTCGCGGGACGACCAACCCCAACCGGCTTCGCCGTATGGACCGGTGGATCGCCTACGCGCACGGGGGCGAGCTGCGGCGGGCCGCGGATCCTGTCGCGGTCGATCTGGGGTACGGCGCCGCTCCCTGGACGGCCGTGGAGTTGCTCGGTCGGCTGCGTACCGTCGCGCCACGCGTGCGCGTGGTCGGTGTGGAGATCGAGCCGGCTCGGGTTGCCGCCGCCAAGCCGTATGAGCGGGAGGGGCTCGTCTTTCGGCACGGTGGGTTCGAGATTCCGGTGCCGCAGCGGCCACTGCTCGTGCGGGCCGCGAATGTGCTGCGGCAGTACGAGGAGGGTGAGGTCGCCGAGGTCTGGGAGCGGCTGTGTGCGCGGCTCGCGCCGGCCGATCCGGTGTCGGGGGCGCTTGGCGGGCTGCTCGTGGAGGGGACCTGTGACGAGATCGGGCGCCGTCATGTGTGGGTCGCGCTGGGGCCGGAGGGGCCGCGCACGGTGACCTTCGCGACGCGGCTGGGCTCACTGGAGCGGCCGTCGGACCTCGCCGAGCGGCTGCCCAAGGCGCTCATCCACCGCAATGTTCCCGGGGAGGCTGTGCATGCGTTCCTGCGGGACTTCGACCGCGCCTGGGCCGCTGCCGCGCCCTACGCGTCGTACGGCGCACGCCAGCGCTGGATCCGGGCGGTGCGGGATCTCGCGGTCGACTGGCCGGTGACGGACGGGCCGGTGCGGTGGCGGCAGGGGGAAGTGACGGTGCGGTGGGAGGCGTTGGCGCCGCGGGGGTGACCCTGTGGTCTGTTCCCTGGCCTGCGGGGAACGATCTCCGCGAGTCGTTCGTCACAAAGGCGGGGAGATCGTCATGACGGGGAGGGAAAGGGGGGAAGCAGACCTCTGTCACTTTGCGCGCCGTCGTGGCACGATCCCCCGGACGCTCGTAAGTTACTGACGAGACATCAGTTTGGGGGCAACAGGTATGGGCTCGGGCAAGCGCGGCCTGATCGCATCGGCTGTGATCGTCGTCTGTGCGGTCACCGTACTGGCGGCGCCAGGCACGGCTTTCGCGGCACCGACCCCCACACCGTCACCCTCCTCATCGCCGACCCCCGTGTCGAACAAGGACCTTGAGGAGGTCCGCCAGAAGCTCGAGAAGCTCTATCACGCCGCGGCCGTCGCCACCGACGAGTACAACGCCGCCGAGGAGGCGGCCAAGAAGCAGTCCGCCGAGATCGTCGCGCTGGCGAAGCGGATCGTCAAAGGCCAGGAGAAGCTCGCCGAGTTGAAGAAGCACGTGGGCGCCGCGGCCGCCGCCCAGTACCGCTCCGGCGGGCTGCCCGACGAGGCGCACCTGATGCTCAGCGACGACCCGCAGGAGTTCCTCGACGGCGCGGGCCGGGTGCTGCAGGGCGGGCGGGCCGCCAAGGGGCTGCTGGCCGAAATGACCCGCACCCAGCAGGACTTGGAGCAGTACGCCAAGGACGCCTCCGCCCAGTGGCAGAAGCTGGAGGCGGGCCGCAAGGCCAAGGCGGCCGCCCAGAAGAAGATCGAGAAGCAGATCAAGGCGGCCGAACAGCTCGAATCCCAGCTGGAGAAGGAGGAGCTGGAGCGCCTCGCCAAGCTGGAGGAGGAGGCCGCCTACAAGGCGCAGACCGCCTGGCTGGACTCCGGCGTCCTGAAGGACCTCGACACCAAGGCCTCGAAACAGGGGCGCAAGGCCGTCGAGTATGCCTCGGCCCAGCTGGGCAAACCGTACGAATGGGGCGCCGAGGGCCCGAAGACGTACGACTGCTCAGGCCTCACGTCGCAGGCGTGGGCGAGCGCCGGAAGCGGCATTCCGCGGACCTCGCAGGAGCAGTGGAAGCAGCTGAAGCGCATCGGCATCGAGGACATGCGCCCCGGCGATCTCATCATCTACAACGACGACGCCAGCCATGTCGCCCTCTACATCGGCGACGGCGCCATCATTCACGCCCCGCGCCCCGGGCGCACGGTGACCGTCGCGGGGGCCGGTTCGATGCCGATCCTCGGGGTGGTTCGGCCCGATGCGGGTTGATTCGGGGCGTCTTGCGCTGAGTGGGCCGTGACCCGCACCACGTGACCCACCCCACGCCACATAGCCACCAAACCCAGGGTGGACGTGACGTTCGTCATCCCCACCCCCTCCCCGGCCTGTCCAACTGCGGTAGGGAACGCGGCATATGACAGTGGCCGGTGTCCAGGCGGGGTGTCTCACACCATTCCGTTGCGGCGCCGACTACCGCTATGGTCCCCGTCGGTGGATCGAGGTCCCTCGTTTCCGCCAGCCCTCGGGGGGAGGGAAGGAACCCAAGACGATGCCCCTACCCATACCGCGGCAGCGAGCCATCCCGGCCGTGGAGAGTGGTCAGGCACCGGCCGCGCCCCCAGGCGGCACCTCCAAGGAAGAGGCCCCGCGTAAGGAAGAGACGGTCGAGAACACCACCCACACCAATCTGACGCTGCTGCTGATCGAGGACGATCCCGGCGGCTCCACGGTCGTGCCCGAGATGCTCGACTCGGCCGGCAAGCCGATCCGCGTGCGCACCGCCCGCAACCTCACCGAGGCCGAGCGGCTGCTCACCGACGACGTCCACTGCATCCTGCTGGACCTCGCGCTCCCGGCGCCCGGCCGGGCCGCCGACGACGAGCTGGCCGTGCTCAGGCGCGTCCTGGAGATCGCGCCCCGGCATGCCGTCCTCGCGCTCACCGCGTCCGGCGACGCCGAGCGCGGCGCGGAGGCGGTGCGTGTGGGCGCCCAGGACTACCTCTTCCGGGACGAGCTGGACGCACGGCTGCTGAGCCGCGCGATCCGCTACGCGGTGGAGAGGAAACGTTCCGACACGGCCGAGCGGCGGCTTGCCGAGGGCCGGATGCGGGCGCAGGAGAACCGTCGGCTGGAGCGCGGCCTGCTGCCGACGCCGCTGCTGGAGGGGTCGTCGCTGCGGTTCGCCGCGCGCTACCGTCCGGGGCGTTCGCGTGCCCTGCTGGGCGGTGACTTCTACGACGTCGTCCGCACGGCCGACGGCACCGTGCACGCCATGATCGGCGACGTCTGCGGGCATGGGCCCGACGAGGCCGCCCTCGGTGTGGAGCTGCGGATCGCCTGGCGCGCGCTGACGTTGGCCGGGCTGTGCGGGGACGCTCTGCTGGGGACGCTCCAGCAGGTGCTGGAGCACGAGCGGGCCGACGAGGAGATCTTCGCGACGCTGTGCACGGTGGACATCGCGCCGGACGGACGCCGGGCGGGGCTGTGTCTCGCGGGGCATCCGTCACCGCTGCTGGCCCGGCCCGGGCGGCCGGCGCAGTTGTTGCCGTACGACAACAACGGGCCCGCGCTCGGTCTGCTGCCCGGTGCGCGGTGGCCGCGGATGGAGGTGAAGCTGGGGGCGGAGTGGAGTCTGATGCTCTACACCGACGGCTTGATCGAGGGCCGTGTCGGTGAGGGCCGGGAGCGGCTCGGCCAGGACGGCATGGTGGAGATGGTGCGGCGGCAGCTGTCGGAGGGGCTGCAGGGGGAGGCGTTGTTGCGGGCCGCTGTCAATGAGGTTCGGGACCTCAATGGGGGCGAGCTGGCGGACGATGTGGCTGTGCTGTTGCTTGACCGGACGGTGTAGCGGGGACTCGCCGTTGCGGGGTCTGTCGTATGCCGTCTGCGGGTTCGCTTGGGCTGGTCGCGCCCACGCGGCGGAGCCGCAAAATTGACACAGCCCCGCGCCCCTTAAGGCGTTGCCGCTGAGCGGCGCTGACCAGCAGCAGCCGCCGTTACCGCTCGCCGGCTAGCGGCCGCCGTTCCACGGGCCGTACGGGCCGTCGCTGCTGGAGCCCTTTCTGGCGCGGCCGCCGCCGGGCATGCCCTTGATCGCGGGGCGGACGTCGACCATGTACACGATCGTCGCGATGAGGCCGATGATCGGCAGGAACGACAGGATGTTGAAGATCAGGTTCACGATGAAGGCGAGGCCGAGGATGATCAGCCAGAACGGCTTGGTCTGCTTGTCCGCCGCGCGGTAGGCGTCCTCGCGGCGCGTGGCCGCGTCGATCAGCGCGAAGCCGCTGAAAAGGATCAGGGCCATGCTCAGCAGCCACATGAACCCCGCGAAGCCCTGCATCAGCACAACGTCCACCACCCGAATCGGCTCGTACCTACGCGGTCACCGTACCCGCAACCGCAGGACCGCTACCCGAACAACGGGCCGAGCACTCCGCAAGTGCCCGGCCCGTGTCGAACAGCCCCTTTTCACCCGTCCGTGTTACTTGGCGGGCGGAGTCGTCTTCTTGGCGGTGGTCTTGCGCGCCGCCGGGGTCTTCTTGGCGGTGGTCTTCTTCGCCGGGGCGGCCTCGGCGACCGGCTTGTCCTCGGCGGGCTTGGCCTCGGCCTTGTCCTCCTTGACCGCGGCCGGCTCGGCCTTCGGCTCGACGGCCACGGCGAGCTCCTCGATCTCCTCGGCCGCCTCGCCGCGCCAGGTCTTCACGGCCTGCTCGCCGTGCTCAGCGACCTTCTCGTAGGTCTCGCGGGCCTTCACGGCGTACTCGGCGGCGACGCCGACACCGCGCAGCGCGAGGTCCTGAGCGGTCTCGCCGAGCTTCTTCAGGTCGGCGTCGAGGTTGCTGCCGAACTTCTTGAAGTCCGCGTCCAGGTTGCTGCCGAACTTCTTGACGTCGGCATCCAGGTTGCCGATGAACTCGTTGACCTTGGTCTGGAAGCTCTCCTGCGCCTCCTTGGCCTTGGCCCCGGCCTCCTTGGCGCGGGCGGTGGCCTTGTCCTGGACGGCCTTCGGGTCGGTGTTGCGAACGGCCTCGAACCGGGCCGGCGCCTCGGCGCGCAGCTGCTCCACCAGGCCGGGCACCTTCTTGGCCTGCTGGAGGGCCAGGTCGGCGGTGCCGGCGGCGAAGTAGAGCGGGGTCGGGTCGCTGAGGGTCTTACGCAGGTCGTCGGCGATGGCCATGGTGATGGTCCTCCCGGGTTGCTTTGAAGTGAGGGTTTTAAATCCGCGGTCGGTCGGACGGACGGCTGCTCGCCGTCGCGTGCCTCGCGTACCTTGCTTGCCTTGCTCGGCTTGCGTGCCGACGTGTGCTCGCTCGTGGCGTGCGCACGGCAGTGCTCGGTCAGCCGGCTGACTGCTGCGGGTTGGTCGGGTTCTCCGGGTCGGCGTCGCTGCCGTCGGACGTACGAGTGGTGCGGGTGGTGCGGTTGGTGCGCGTCTTACGGGTCGTACGGCTACGGCGTACGGCGGCGTCGCTGCCCTGAGCGTCCACCGCGTCCGCGGCATCGGCCGCGTCCGCCGCACCCTCGTGGCCGTCGCTCTGCCGGGTGCCCAGGTCGGCCAGTCGGACCGCCTCGGACGGCTCGACCGTCTCGGCGGCCTCCCCTGCCTCCGGGGATATCCCGAACCCGTTCTCCTTGCGGAAGGATTCGTAGATCTGGAGCAGCACCTGCTTCTGCCGCTCGTTCAGCGTGGGATCGGCGAGGATGACGGCGCGCGTCTCCACCTCGTCCCGGTCCCGCTCGGCGTCGAGGATGCCGGCGCGCACGTACAGCGTCTCGGCGGAGATCCGCAGCGCCTTGGCGACCTGCTGCAACACCTCCGCGCTCGGCTTGCGCAGCCCGCGCTCGATCTGACTCAGATACGGATTGGACACCCCGGCGGCATCGGCGAGTTGCCGCAGTGACAGCTGCGCGGTGCGCCGCTGCTCACGCAGATACTCGCCGAGATTGCCGACGTTGAGCGATGCCATGCCCCCACCTTGCCTCACCCCCGCTAACTATTGCAAGCACCCGCTTGCAAAAGTGCGCCATGCCACGTGGTGACTGGGCGCCGGTTCCCGGCTGCAAGACAGGTCGAGGCCCTCGTGTGTCCGACAGTCAGCGTGGGCTGATTCAGCGTGGGCTGATGCAGAAGGGATGCCCAGCCGGATCGGTGAGGACGCGCGCCTTGTCGCCGTGCGGCTGATGATCCGGCTTGCCCGCACCCAGCTCCAGCAGCCGGGCCTCGGCCACGTCCAAGTCCTCGTCGACCTTGAAGCAGATGTGAAGCTGCTGGGGGACGATTTGACCGGGCCACCTCGGAGCCAGGTAGTCGTCGACCCGTTGAAATCCGATGACGAGTCCGTGCTCACCGTTGAGCCCCGCGAAGTCGGCGTCCGACTTCGGGTGCGGTTCAAGGCCGGTGGCCTGCTGATAGAACGCCGCCAAAGCCAGCGGATCAGGGCAGTCGAGCGTTATCGCGACCAGCTTCATCTGCAGGTTCGTCTGCAAGGACATGGCGCCTCCGGGCCGACCAGTGGACTTCCGCGATGAACACCCTAGATGCGGCTGCCCACAGTGATCCGCGACAGGACAAGCAGGTCCATAGGATCACCGCCATGACGCTGCGACCTGTTCTGGTGAACATAAAGGCTGTTGACGACTCGGCGGTCGCCCGGTTCTGGGCGGCGGCGCTCGGCTGGGAGGTCTCCGGCTCAGAACCCGGCGCGACCGCAGCCAAACCCGCCGGCTTCGACTGGCTGGAGCCGGTCGGCGTATGCATCGACGTCATCGCCGTACCGGAATCCAAGACAGCGACGAAGAACCGTGTGCACCTCGATCTCGCCACCACCTCCGCTGCCCATCAGGCGGAGTTGGTCGCGCGCCTGAAGGATCTCGGTGCGACGCCCGCCGACGTGGGCCAGGGCGGCGACGTGCCGTGGACGGTTCTCGCTGATCCTGAGGGCAACGAGTTCTGTGTGCTGGAGCCTCGGGAGAGCCACCGGGACACCGGGCCGATCGCCGTGATCGTCGTCGACTGCGCGGATCCGCGGGCCATGGCCCGGTTCTGGGGCGAGGCGATCGACTGGACCCTGCACGAGGTGACCGACGACCATGCGGTGTTTCGCTCCGCCAAGGGTGCCGGGCCGTATCTCGAATTCCTCCGCACCGGCGCGAAGGCCGTGCCGGACCACGACCGCGTCCATCTCGACCTGGTGCCGGACCCCGGTGACGACAAGGCGGCGGAAGTGGCCCGGCTGCGGGCCCTCGGCGCCACCGACCTCGACGTCGGCCAGGGCGACGTCCCGTGGACGTGCCTCGCCGACCCGGAGGGCCACGCGTTCTGCGTCCTCGCCCGGTCCTGACGCGGAGCCTCTACGGCACCCCGGCACGGGAGCCTTGTGTGCTGACCGAGTTCAGCGAAGCGGCACGAGGCTCTGCGGCCGCGCCCTGGCCGAAAAGTGCGGGCGCACCCACGGCACGGGGAACGATGAAGCATGCGCCCGGATGACTGGTACCTCACCGAAGACGTCGACGACTTCCTCGCCCGAGCCGGAGACTTTCTGCGCTCTCGGCCCGGCACGCACGTCATGCAGCTGACCTGGGCCGAGAGAGTGCGCGTGCGTGGGGCGGAGGCGTTCGGCGCCGTAGCCCCCCTCTTCGGTGTGCTGGAGCGGGCAGGCGAGATCCACGCGACCTTCTACCGCCTCCCGCACCGTGGTTGCAGCCTCTCCCCGCTCACGCCCGAGCAGGCCGACACCCTCGCCGCCCGCCTGGCCGCCCTCGGGCAGCCTCTTCCCTCCGTCAGCGCGGACCAGGACACCGCCACCGCTTTCGCCGAGGCCTGGCAGCGGCACACCGGCGCGACGCCGAAACTCCGCGACATTCGGCTCCGGCTGTACCGCCTGGGCACCCTCACCCCACCGGAGCCGCCGCCGGCGGGCCGGGGCCGCGTCCTGGGCGAGCAGGACCTCGACGAAGCCATGTTCTGGTGCGGCGAGTTCGCCAAGGCCGTCGGCGAGGTCGTCACCCTGGACGCCGACTCGTGGGCCGAGTCACGCTTCGCCGACAAGCGCTACACGCTCTGGGAGACCCCGGACGGCACTCCCGTCTCCGTCGCGGGCATGAACCCGGTGATCGGCGGCCAGGTGCAGGTGGACATCGTCTACACGCCGGCCCACCTGCGCGGTCGCGGCTACGCGGCCGCCGTCACGGCGGAGGTGAGCCGGGCCGCGCTGGCCGCGGGCGCGCGGGACGTCGTGCTGTTCGCGGACCTGTCCAACCCCACCAGCAACGCGCTCTACCAGCGCCTCGGCTATCGCAAGCTCGCCGACTGGGCCGCGTACGAGTTCCCGGGTGCGGCATCGGAAGTCGGTTAGGGGCGTCGGTTACGGGCGTCGGTCAGGGACCGGTCAGGGACGAGCAAATGCGCGGGGCTGGGCACGCACCCTCCCCCGCGCCCTCCTCCCCCGCACCCTCCCCATCCGTGGGCTGGACGGATGAAAGCCGCCTGCTCCATACGTAGTGCCCGCGAGCGGCTGCCAGCCCCTGTGGCGATCCGCTCCTCGATCATCTTCGCGTCGGCGCCCGGCCGGCCTGAGGCGAGGAGTACGCGTGTCGGAGCGGAATGTTTCCCGGAGACGGTCGAACCGGATGCGCGCCAGGTGGGCCGCGGTCTGTGCGGGCCTCGCCCTGTCACTGACCGGCGGCCTCCAGAGCGCGGCGGCCACCTCCGACACACCCGAACCGCCGCGACCGCCGGGAGGGCTCCTCACCGCCCCCGCGGCGTTCCTCGCGGGGACCCTGCACCCGGATGCGCCGCCGGCCGGAGCCGACGACTGGAGCTGCAAGCCCACGCGCAAGCATCCGCGCCCGGTCGTCCTGCTGCACGCGACCTGGACGAACGCCTATTCCGACTGGAGCATGCTGGCCCCCTGGCTGAAGCAGCAGGGCTACTGCGTCTTCACCCCCAACTACGGCGGCGCGCCCGGCAGCCCGTTCAAGGCCAGCGGCCCCATCCCGGACTCGGCCCGGCAGATCGCCGGATACGTCGACCGCGTGCTCAAGGCCACCGGTGCCCGCCAGGTCGACCTCGTCGGGCACTCCCAGGGCGGAGGCGTCACGCCCCGCTGGTATCTGCGGTTCGAGGGCGGCACCAAGCCCGCGCATCCGAAACAGAACAAGGTGCGCCGCCTCATCGGCCTGGCGCCCTCCAACCACGGCACGACCGCCCTGGGCCTCGGCACCCTGGCCACCACGCTGGGTCTCAACCCGGCCATCTCCGCCGTCGTCGGCCAGGCATGGTCGGACCAGATGGTCGGCTCGGACGTGAACAAGAAGCTGGACAAGGACGGCGACACCCAGCCAGGGGTCGACTACACCGTCATCGCCACCCGGCTCGACGAGGTCGTCACCCCGTACACGAACCAGTTCCTGACCGCGGGAAAGGGCGCGACCGTCCGGAACATCACGATCCAGGACATCTGCCCCGAGGACCTCTCCGAGCACGTCTCCCTCGCCTACGACACCAACGCCGCCCAACTCGTGGCCAACGCCCTCGACCCCGCCCACTCGAAGCCCGTCCAATGCGGCCTTTCCCTGCCGCTGCTCGGCGGCTAGGGCCCCTGCTCGACGGCTGAGGCCCGGCGGCCACCCGCTTCCCTCCCTGCCATGTCACACAAAGGGCGACTCCGCTCGTCCTAGGTTTCACAGACGTATTGCGGAATCGGGACGGTGAGTGTCATGCGGGTGTTCGTCGCAGGGGGGACCGGGGTCATCGGGCGGCGGCTGGTGCCCCGGCTGGTGGAGCGCGGGCACCAGGTGACGGCCACGACGACGAGCGCGGCCAAGCTCGACCTGGTGCGGCGGATGGGCGCGGAGGGAGTCGTGATGGACGGGCTCGACGGCAGGTCCGTCGCCGCGGCGGTGGCGGCGGCCCGGCCGGACGTCATCGTGCACCAGATGACGGCGATCTCCGCGCCGCACTCCGGCAAGCCCGACATCAGGCACTTCGACCGGTGGTTCGCCACCACCAACCGGCTGCGCACCGAGGGCACCGACCACCTGCTGGCCGCCGCGGCGGCGACCGGCGTCCCCCATGTCGTCGCGCAGAGCGCCGCCATCTGGAACGGCGTCCGCGAGGGCGGCTGGGTGAAGACCGAGGAGGATCCGCTGCCCGTCGAGACGGGGAAGCTGCGTGCGCTGGGGGAGGCGATCCGGCACATCCAGGAGGTTGTCCTGAAGGCCGACGGGACCGTCCTGCGCTACGGCGGGTTCTACGGGCCCGGCGCCACCGACGACCAGGTCGAACTCGTACGCAAACGGCAATTCCCGCTGGTCGGGGGCGGTACCGGCTACTGCTCCTGGGTGCATCTCGACGATGCCGCGAGCGCCACCGTCCTCGCCGTGGAGCAGCGGGCGAGGGGCGTGTTCAACATCGTCGACGACGAGCCGGCGCCGGCCAGTGAGTGGCTGCCGTACCTGGCCGCCTGCGCCGGCGCGAAGCCTCCGCTGCGGGTTCCCAAGTGGCTGGTCAGGCTGCTTGCCGGGGACGTGGCGGTGACGATGATGACCGAGGGGCGGGGGTTCTCCAACGCCAAGGCCAGGCGGGAGCTCGGCTGGGAGCCGCGTTATCCGTCGTGGCGCGAGGGGTTCCGGGAGGAACTGGCGCGGTCGTAGCCGTATCCGCGTCATCCCCGATATCCCCGTCATCCCCGGCACCCGGATACCCACTTTTTTGTGCGTACTTGGCAGCGCGCGCCCGTCATCCGACCCTTGATGTGGCTGATCCGGATGAAGGCCGGATGAAGGACGGAGGTGGGATTCAGCTCAGGAGGCCGACTGAACGTCGTCGGTCATGCGCTCCAGGCGGCGGTGGCCCCAGTCGGAGAGGGGGCCGAGAGCCTCGGCGAGGTCGCGGCCGAACTCGGTCAGCGAGTAGACGGTCTTCAGCGGCAGCACGTCGTACACCTCCCGGTGCACCAGCCCGTCCGACTCCAGCTCGCGCAACGCCTGGGTCAGCACCCGCTCGCTGAGGCCCGGCAGCCGGCGGCGCAGTTCCGCCGGGCGGCGGGGGCCGTCCTCCAGCAGCCACAGCAGTGACGTCTTCCACTTGCCGTCGATCACGGTGATCGCGGCGGTCACCCCGCACACATTCGGATCGTGGCGCCGATGCGTCATGTCCCACCCTTCATTCAGCACCCCTTTTGTCATCAATTATCGTCACCCTACAGGGAGTTGAGTCATGTCTGGCTACGTCGGCGAATCCGCCGTCACCGTCCTCGGTCTGGGCCCGATGGGCCGTGCTCTGGCGGGCGCGTTCCTGGACGCGGGAGTGCGGGTCACCGTCTGGAACCGCACGCCGGGGCGGGACCGCGAGCTGCTCGACCGCGGTGCCACGGCCGCCGCGTCACCGGCGGAGGCGGTCGCCGCCAGTGCGCTGACCGTCGTCTGCGTGGTGAACTACGACGCCGCCGACGCCGTCCTGCGGCCGGATGCGGTCACCGGGGCGCTCAAAGGCCGTACGGTCGTGAACCTGACCGCCGACACCCCGGCCCGCGCCCGGGACACGGGCGACTGGGCCTCCGCGCACGGCATCCACTACCTGGACGGCGCGATCATGACGCCGACCACGACGATCGGCACGTCCGACGCGGTGTTCATCTACAGCGGCCCGCAGGAGCTCCACCGCGAGCACCGGCCCGTCCTGGACGCGCTCGGCGGCACCCACACCCACCTCGGCGAGGACATCGGCCGCGCCGCCGCCTACGACGTCGCCCTGCTCGACATCTTCTGGACGGCGATGTCGGGCTACGCGCACGCCCTGGCCGTCGCCCGCGCCGAGGGCATCACCGCGCGGGAACTGCTCCCCTTCGCGCAGGGCATCGGCGCGATCATGCCGCCGCTCTTCGAGGAGTTCGCGAGGGACGCCGACGACGGCACCTACTCCGGCGAGCTCAACCCGATCACCTCCGCCGCGTCCACCATGGCCCACGTCATCGAGACCTCCGAGTCGCACGGGATCGACGCGAGCCTGATGCGCGCCGCCGAGGGCCAGGCCCGCCGGGTCATCGGACTCGGACACGGGACGGACGGCGTCACCCGCGTCACCGAACTGCTGGGCCGCCACCTGCGGTGACCCACGACGTGGGCGAGGAAGGGGGCGGTTCGTACACGCGGGTACGGCCGCCCCGCCCCGAAGGGGAACTCAGAACGGCAACGGCCTCCCATGCACCACCTCCAACCCCGCCACCGCCCGCGTCACCACCACATACAGCCGGTGCAACCCCCGCTCCTCCGCCTCCACGATCGCCGCCGGCTCCACCGCGACGACCTGGTCGTACTCCAGCCCCTTCACCACACTCGCCGGGACGACCGCCACCCGCGCCCCCAGCTCGTCCGCACCCCCCGCCGCGATCCCGGCCGCCGCCAGCGCCTCCCGCACCCGCACCACATCCCCGTCGGCCGCGACGACCCCCACGGATCCCTCCCGGCCCAGCGCATCCCGTACGGCATCGACGACCGCCCCCACCAGATCGCCGTCGGCCGCCCGGAACCGCAGTTCCCCGTCGCCGCGCAGCGAACGAGCCGCCGGCACCTCGACGTCCAGCCGCTCCAGCAGCCGGTTGGCCAGGGCCAGTACCGCCCGAGGCACCCGGAAGCCCGTCGTGAGCGGTACGACCGCCGCGTCCGGCTTGCCCAGGTGCCGCAGCACCGACTCCCATGACCGGGCGGCCCACGGAGTCGTCCCCTGTGCCAGGTCCCCAAGCACGGTCATCGACCCGAAGGGCGCCCGCCGCGCGATCGCCCGGCACTCCATCGGCGACAGGTCCTGCGCCTCGTCGACGACGACATGGCCGTACCCCTTCGGATGCTCGATGAGCCCGGCCACCTCGTCGAGCAGGACCAGGTCGGCGGCCGACCAGCGCGCCGACTTCCACGACCTCGGCGGCTTCGTCCACAGCAGCGCCTTCTGCTCGTCGCCGTCCAGCAAACCGTCGGCGGCGGCCTCCAACACGTTCGGATCGCCGAGCAGTTGGGCCACGACCTCCTCCGGCCGCACCCGCGGCCATACGGCATCGACGTACTCCCTCACCGCCCGCGCCCCGGAGACCTTCCGCACCCAGGCGTTGCTCTGCGGCCCGGCCCGCCGCTCGGCCTGCGCCTGGATCCGCCGCACCACCCGCGTGCGCACCCGCTCCCGCCCGACGGCATACGGCGGCTCCTCGTCCCGCACCCCCGCGACGATCCGCCGCAGCTCCTCCGCCGAGACCCGCCACCGATACGAACCGTCGGGCACGACAACGGAGTCGACCGACCCGGCACCGCCACCCACGCGCGCGTACAGCGCCCGCCGCAGCATCTCCGCCATCCGCACGTCGTGCTTGACGACGGCCGCCCGCGCACCGTCCTCCGCCCCGCTGCCCGCGTTCCGAGCGGCGATCCCCTCCCCCAAGGCCTCCGCCAGCGTCGACTGCCGGACGCCCGTCTCGCCGAGGGCCGGGAGGACCTGGGAGATGTACGTCAGGAAGGTGCGGTTGGGGCCGAGGATCAGCAGGCCGCCGCGGCGGATGCGCTGCGGGTGGGTGTAGAGCAGGTAGGCGGCGCGGTGCAGGCCGACGGCGGTCTTGCCGGTGCCGGGCGCACCCTGCACGCACATCGACACGGCGAGGTCCCCGCGTACGAGATCGTCCTGCTCCGGCTGGATGGTGGCGGCGATGTCGCGCATGGGCCCGACGCGGGGCCGCTCGATCTCCCGGGCGACGATCTCGCTGGCCCGGGACTCGCCCCGTTCCAGGTGCTCGTCCTCCAGACCGGTGAGGTCGGCGGAGTCCCCGCGGCTGCCGGGCGCCCAGCCGAAGCGTCGCCGGACGGAGATGCCCTGTGGATCGCGGGCACTGGCCTGGTAGAAGGCCCGGGAGACGGGTGCCCGCCAGTCGACGACCAGGGGCGGATCGGCCGGGCGCTCGGTGATCCGCAGCCGCCCGATGTGCAGGCTCTGCCGATCGGTCTCCAGCCGCCCGAAGAACAGGGGCCCCTCGGGCAGCTCGCGCATCGCCTTGGCGTGACTGCGCAGCTGGTACCCGAGCACTTCGGCATCGGCACCGGATGCGGAGACGTCCTCGCCGGTGACGACGTGTTCCTGGGCGCCGTCGACCATGGCGGCGAGGGTGGCGCGGCAGTGGTCGTGGTGGGCGCGTTCCTGGAGGAGGGCGTGGTGCAGGTGAGTGGTGACGGTGGCGGTGGCGGTGGCGGTGGTTGCAGGGTCGGTCGACGTCATTCCACCGAGCGTACCGAAAAAATGTAACCGAGTTAAATATTTTACCGAGCCTCAGCCGGCCGTCAGCTCCGGCGGCAACCCCGCCTCCAGCAGCCCGAACGCCCGCTCGGCCGCCGCCACCGCGTCGCCCCGCACCTCGGCGACCCGCTCCCCCGCCGCGATCCGCCGCCAGTTCTCCAGCGCCAGGACCCGCTGCACGGCGACGATCTGCCCGGCGGCCAGACGTGCGTCCAGCCCTCCGCCGAGCGCCTCGGCGAGCGCGGCCTCGGAGCGTTCGAGGTAGCCGTACAGGCGGGCGGCCAGCGCGGGAGTGCCGTACAGCATCGACTGATAGGCGAGGACGTGCGGATGGTCATTGAGCCCGGTGATCGGATCGCACCGCTCAAGCCCGTCCAGAAAGTGCCGCCGCAACGCCGCGACGGGAGAGGGCCCCTCCCCCACCACCCGCGCGGCCTCGCCCTCATGGTCGGCGAACCGGTACAGGACGAGATCCTCCTTCGTCGGGAAGTACCGGAAGAGCGTCGGCTTGGAGATCTCGGCGGCGGTGGCCACCTCGGCCACGGAGACGGCGTCGAAGCCCTTCTCCAGGAAGAGGCGGATGGCGGTGTCGGAGACGGTTTGGTACATCCGCTGCTTCTTGCGCTCACGCAGGCCTGCCTCGCTCATGGCGTCGAGCCTACGCACCGCCCGCGGCGACCGCCCCCGGCCCCGGCCCCGCCGCACGTCCTAGGCCAGGACCCGGGCCAGGTAGGGGTTCGCCGTGGGGCGGCTCGGGACGCCGAGGGCGGAGGTCGCGGCGGCGAGCGTCATCGCGTACGAGTCCACCGCCCGGCGGACGTTCGGGACGTCGAGGCTCGCGCCGGTCACCAACCGGTCGAGGTCGATGTACGCGGACCGGACGACCTCGATCCAGCGGTAGACCCGCCAGTCCTTGCGCCAGCCGCGGGTGTACCGGGGTTCCAGCTTGGCCTCCCAGCGGCGGAACATCCGGTCCCGGATCTCCGGCCGGGTGGGCGTGAGATGCATGTGCCGGACCAGGTCGTAGAGAGGGTCGCCCACCAGGGCCATCTCCCAGTCGATGATGGTCAGCGCCAGGTCGTCGTCCCGACGGACGAGGTTCCACGGGTTCAGGTCGCCGTGCAGCAGGGCCGGCCTGCGGTCCCGCACCTCGTGGCGGGCCAGGATCTGTTGCAGGTTGTCCGCGTCGGGCAGTCCGAGCTGTCTGGCCAACTGGTGCGACTTCTTCGGCAACTCCCTGACCATCAGCACGAGTTGCTCGCGCAGCCAGCGATGGAAACCGCCCTCGCCGGCCGCCGGATCGACGCGTTCGTAGTCCACCCGGGTCAGGGCGCAGAGCTGGTCGACCAGCGCGTCCGCCTCATGCGGCAGGAGGCCGTTGACCGGATGGCTGGGGGGCCGGCCGATGTCGCGCGGGCCGACGTACGTGTGGATCGTGAAGCTGTCCTTCGGATAGCTCTCCCCCAGGGCGAGGACACGCGGCGCCGCCACCTCGGCGGAGGACTCGTCGATGGCGCGCAGCACGGCGTGCTCGCTGAGGTAGCTCGGCTCCCGGCGACAGAAGTCGGGCACCCTTCGCCGTACGACGACGGGGAAGTCGACGCCGGGCACCATGACCACCGTGTTGAGGTGTGCGGTTCCCTTGAACACCCGGTCGGCCGGGGCCTCGCCCTCCGCCACCAGGGCGGCGCGTACGGCGGTGGAGGGGAAGTCCGGATGCTCGGGGAGCCGTGAGTCCGGCTGCCACTCGAACGCCCGCAGCGCCCAGTCGAGGCCGGCTCCGACCCGGTCGCTCCTGGACGCCCACCATCGGAACAGGGCTTGCTCGGTCTCCCGCTCGCCCGGCACGTTCCTCAGCCGCAGCGGCTCCGCCGCCGCCTCGACCGCCCGGCGGACCGCCCGTGTCGCCTCGTCCAGGCGCTTCTGGGTGAAGGAGCCGACCAGGGATCCGGCGGCGCGCATCACATCGGGGAAGACGGACTGCGCGCGCTCGAAGGCGATGTAGTGCTGCAGGTCCTTGGCCAGGCCGGCCACGGCGGCGGGGCGGACCTTGCGCATGGCCTTCTCCCAGGCGTGGATCACCTCGGGCCGCTGGTGGGTCGGGTACCGCATGCGCACGAGGTGGGTGGCCAGGTCGTGCAGGGGGTCGCCGTAGGTCGCCAGCTCCCAGTCGACGCAGATGAGGGGAGGGACTCCCTCCTCGTACGACAGGATCAGGTTGTCGCGGTGCAGGTCGGCGTGGAGCAGGCTGTACGGCCGCCGGGTCATGGCCGGGACGCGTTCGGCGAACCGCAGCAGAGCGTCCTCGGGAATGCCCAGTGCGGCGAACAGCCCACCGAACACGGTCCAGTTGGGCTTTCTGATCTGCTCGTCCGCGAGATGCGCGAGGGCCCGCAGGAATCCCCGGCTGTCCGTGTTGCTGTGCGGCCAGACGGAGGGCAGCGGCGGCAGTGCCCCGCGCCGCACCCGGGTCATCTGGGCGAGCAGGTCGGCCAGCGCGTCGACGAGCAGGGTGTCGACGGGCTTGCCGTTGCCGCAGACGCTGGACAGCGGTACGCCTTCCACATAGCTGTGGATCGCGAACCGCTCGCTGTGGAAGAGGCACTCCGGTGCGTGCGGCAGGACCCCTTTGACGGCAGCGAGGATCTCCGCCTCGTTCCGCCAGGTCCGGATCACCACGGGCAGGGCCTCGGTGCGGCGAACCCGCACGGTGACGGTCGTGCCGGCCGGGCGGCGGAGCTGGTCCGCCACCGGTTCCGTCAAGGGCAGCAGGTAGTTCTCGTTGTGGTGGCCACTGCTGGCCTGGCCCTTCTTGGCGACCTCCACGAACGCCGCGGAGAGGCTGTCGATGCCGTGTCTCGTGGCGCGCCCCCCGGCGAAGAGACGGGGATCAGGAGGTGCGGCCACTGGCTGCTCCGGTACAGGAGGAGGGATGGTAGGCAAAAGGTACGCATGCGGCGGGGACCACGCATGCCAGAGTGACGCTCACGTAGCCCGCGACGGGCGTTTCCCACTCTTCTGCCCGAGGTCTGCGTGAGGTCTGCGCGTTGTCGCTCGAGGTCGTCCACATGCGCGGTCGGTTGACCGCCACATACGCATATTTACGAGCGAAGCAAAGCGATTGCTCAGTTCGGTGCCGCGCATGCTACAGGAACCCTGTTACGGCGAAACTGGCGGTTCGCTCGGTGTCGAGGAAGTCCTGGTCGTCAGCGGGACAGGCATCTCCGAGCCCCCGTCCGCGTCCGGCGCGGCCCCCAGGAGCAGATACAACGCCGTCAGCACGGCGGCACCTACCAGAATGGCGGCGCCCAGCTTTTCGTCGCGGTAGGCAAGAACGGCAGCCGTGCCGGCCAACGCTAAGGTGACAATTGCTGCGAGGGGCATGTGTTGTCCTTCGTTCCGGGCCCGGCCGTCGCGCTCCGCCAAGATCTCGACGGCCGGGCTGCTCTTGTTCAGGCGCACAGACTGGCGTCAGGGCACCACGGGCAAAAGGTAAGCATGCGGCGGGAGCCACGCGTGCCAGAGTGACGCTCACGTAGGCAGCGACGAGGGTTCCCCACTCTTCTGCTCGAGATCTGTGCCAAGTCGCCCGAGGTTCGGCTTGTTCGCCTTTCTGTACCGACGGGGGCGACCGAATGCTCAATCGGAGCGGGGATGCTAGCGCAAGCAGGTCGGCGCGCCGTGCCGCAGCGGCCTCGCCGTTGGGGCCGCCATGGTGTTCAACCTGTGGATGACTCAGGCACCCTGTTGATGGGTCAGGCCTGGGCGCGGACCAGTGGCAGCAGCGGCAGCAGTGAGCGCACGACGGACGCGGCTCCGGCTTCGCGCAGCACCTTCTCCTTGCGGGCGTTACGCGCGTAGCCCAGGAACGGGACGCCGGCGCTGTTCGCGGCCAGGAGGTCCGACGGGGTGTCGCCGATCATCAGGGCGGACGAGGGAGCCGCGCCCATGGTGTTCAGGGCCCGGTTGAGGCAGTGCGGGTCCGGCTTCAGGTGGTGGAGGTCCTGGGTGCGGCCGTAGATGTGCGGGCTGAAGCAGGAGAGCAGCCCGCGGCTGTCCAGGTAGGTGCGGACCACCCGGGGGGAGTTGTTGGTGGCGATGGCGAGCCGGGATCCGACCGCCGACCAGGTGCGTATCAGCGGGTCGGCGTAGGCCGTGGGCATCGCGGACGAAGTCGCCAGGAGCTCCTCGTTGGTGAGACGTTCCTCCAGCTCTGCCACCAGGTCGCTGCCCGGATGCCGGCGGTCCACGGCGCGCAGCACGACGTGCGGGTCCAGGGACTCGCGCTCCTCCTCCGTCAGCAGGCCGTGCAACCCCTGCCCCTCCAGCCACTCCACCAGATCGGTGGCCACCCGCTCCGCCGTGTGCCCGGCGAACAGCCGGCAGATCGGTCCGTCGAAGTCCCAGAGCACGATGCGAGCGGGTGTGATCAGTTCCCGGAGCTGTTCCGTGTCGTTCTCGGTCTCATCGGTCACCGGTTCAGTCTGCTTCGTATCAGAGGTCACTAGGAGAGTGTCAGGTCAGTGCTGATGGTTTCCCAGAGGGCGTCGAACCACTTCTGGGATTCCTCGACGAACGCGGCGTCGCGCTGCCCGGCCTGCCGTACGAAGGAGAAGAGGAGGGACTGGGAGCCGAGGGCGTCGTACATGTCCAGGGTCTGGCTCTCGTACTCCTCCTGACGTTCGGTGAGGACGTAGTAGCCGATGAGCGCTTCGTCGCCGTTGAGCAGATAGAGCTTCACCGGCGGTGTGAACGGCAGCGCGCGGAAGGTTACCCGCACGTCCACGCCATGGGTGGAGCGGACGGCCTGGAGGTTGTGCCGGAGCACCTGGGCCTGCGCGTTGCGCATGGCGAGCCAGCGCTGATGGACGGGGTCGTCGTCGCCCCGCCCCTCCACCAGCACCGGAAAGGCGAGATGGATGTCCCGCGACGGCAGCAGGATCCGTACGTCGATCGACTCGGGGCGGATCGAGCCGTCGTGGATCAGACGGAGGGGCTCACCGAGGGCCAGCATCAGGGTCTCGGAGGTGTGGCATACGACGTCCACGCGGACCTGCGGCACGGCGAAGGCCTCCGTCAGACGGGGCGCCAGGCTGACCATGGTCGGCTGGGGGGCGCCCCGGGTGGGGGCCGGGAGGGCGATGCGCGGCGGGCTGCCCTTGCTGACGTTGGTGAGGAGACCGTCCTCCTGGAGCGCGCGCAGGGCCTGGCGTACGGTGCCTCGCTCCACGCCGAACTCCTCGGCCAGCTCGGCCTGAGTGGGCAGGCGGTCGCCCGCCTTGAGCTCTCCGACGCGGATCCGTTCCCGCAGGATGTCGGCGATCTCCTGGGGAGAGAGTCTCCTGCTGCCGTTCACTGCAACGTTCTCCTGAGTCACGACCAAACGCTACAACTCGGATCCATCTAACGGGAGTTGTTTGTAGCTTGTTTCAAAGTAGGGGCCAAGTGGGGACAACTTAGTCAGAGTTGGCGCCAAGTTGGTTGAGTTGGCGGAAGTAATCCTTCCATCCCCAGGAGCCCGAAGGGGGAAACACCGATGCCCGTCCTCGCACTCCTCTCCGCCGTCTTCGTCGTAGGTGTCGAACAGACCCTCCAATGGAAGTACGGCGCCACCGGCATCATCGGCCTGCTGCTGCTCACGATAGGCATCAAGGCCAGGAACCCGACCATCAGTTCGATCGGGGCCGTCGTCCTCGCCGTCCTGGTGTCGGGGCCCGCTCTATGAGCCCTGCACCCGACGGGAGCGACAAGAGCGACGAACACCCAGCTCAAACGTTGTGGGGGACGATCAGCTCGTGAGCACCAGCTCCGAACTGATCGTCTCCCACAACGCGTTGAACCACACATGCGACTGCTCCACGAACGTCGTGTCCCGCAGCCCCGCCCCCTGCTCGAAGGCGAACAGCATGGACTGGATGCCCGGGGCGTCGTACATCTCCAGGTGCTGGTGGTCGATCTCCACCTCGCGGCGCGCCAGCGTGTAGTACGCGAAGAGCGCCTCCGCGCTGTTGAGCAGATACAGCTTGACCGGCGGCGTGAACGGCAGCGCGCGGAAGCTGATCCGCACATCGATGCCGTGCGTGGCGCGCAGCGCCTGCAGATTGTGCCGGAGCACCTGGCCCTGGGCGTTGCGCTGGGCCAGCCAGCGCAGCCGGAGCTGCTCGTCGGCGTCATCGGCGTCGTCGGCCGAGGCGTCCACCGAGGTCGGGAACGCGAGCGAGATGTCCCGGCTCGGCAGCAGGACCCGGACGTCGACCTTGGCCGGTTTCAGCTGTCCGGCGTGGATCTGGCGCAGCGGTTCACCGATCGCGAGCGTGAGGGAGACCGAGGTCAGGCACAGGGCGTCGATCTCGACGTGCGGGGACGCGAAGGCGGCGGCGATCCGCGGGGCGAGGGCCACCATGGTGGGCTGCGGCGGGGCTCCGGGGCCGGTCAGCGCCCTGGTGAGGTCGGGGGCGACGGTCGCCGGGGCCCCTTTGGACACATTGGTGAGCAGATGCTCCGACTGCAGGATGCGCAGAGCCTGCCGGACGGCTCCGCGCTCGACGCCGAACTCGTCGGCCAGCCTCGCTTGGGTGGGCATGCGCTGGCCGGGCTGCAACTCACCCGAGGTGATCCGGGCGCGCAGCTCGTCGGCCACCTCCCGATGTGAGTTCTGTGGCCGTTGCGACCTCTTCCGCCCATTGACGGAGGCGTGTTTCGGCTCCACGACCGAACACTACAACTTCCCGCCATCTTTAGGCAGTTCTAGGGATGGTGGTTATGAGACGTTCCAAGCGGTCATAAGTAAAGTGAAGTTGGTCGCCAACTTCAACAACATGGTCAAACTTCAGGAGGGTTGGCCACTGGAAGGGGGCCCGGCATGCCGCTCATCTACCTCGCCGTCGCCGCACTGGCCATCGGATTCGAACAGCTCGTCCAGTGGAAGTACGGCCCGATGGGCATCATCGCGTTCATCGCGCTGTCCATCGGCATCAAGGCCAGGAACACCATGATCGGCGGCATCGGCGCGGTCATCCTCGTCATGCTGCTCGCCCACTAGGGACCAGGTTCGGCTGACCGGGCTCCCTTCCGGAGGGGAGCCGGGAGCCCGGTCGGTCAGCACAGCCACAACTTCACACCGACAACCGAAGATCGAAAGCACAGCCGGCACAGCCACAACTGAACAACAACCACAACCACAACCGCACAGCTCGCTACGGATGAGCAGACCTGTTCGCCGGCAGAGAGGAGACCTCAGAACACGTCCGGGCACCAAGGTCGCCTGGACGTACGCAGCAGGGCGTCGGCCACCCGGGCGGCGCCCGCTCGTTCTTCCCGCACCACTCCCAGCGCGGCGAGCCGTACGGCGGACTCGTCACCGAGCCACAGCCGGGCCAAGTCGCCCACGTCGAGGACGAGTTCGGCGGCAGCCGTGGTCGGCGTGCAGGACGCCCCGTCCGGGGACGCCTCCAGCCGGTACCGCCCGCCGGCCAGTCCGGCCCCGTCCACGACCTCCAGCACCAGCGCGCCCTGCCCGTCGTATGTCCGCGCCTCCAGAGCCCGTACGACGTCCAGGATCCGCACCCACAACCAGTCCGCCAGCGTCGTGATCCGGGCGGCACGGGGGTCGGGCAGATAGTGGGGCAGCAGGTCGTCGGGCCCTCGCCAGCCGCTCTTGACCGTCGTGATCCAGTCGATCGAGCACAGGTAGCGCCACAGGGCGCGTTCGGCGTCCGGGGTGGCCGCGATCAGCCAGTTCACGGTCGCCGTGTTCAACGGTTGCTTGCCGTCGCCCCAATGGTCGTCCGCCTTGTACGACACCAGCCCCTCGACCTCGCCGCCCGCCGAGCGGTGCACGGCGAAGAAGGGCTCGGCCCACGGGGAACGGTCCAGATGCAGCAACCCGGTGCTGACCTGCCACCAGCGCTCGTCCCGGTCGACGGCGCCGGGCTGGGCGCGGCGCACCCGCTCGTACAGCTCCGGGCCGATCTTGCGTACGTCCGCGGGGTCGACGATGTCGATACGGCCGCCGTCCTCGGGGCCGGACCACCTCGGGTCGAGGCCGGCGCGGGGGGTGTCCACCGTCCACTGGGCCGTCCAGGTCGCCGGGCCGAAGCCGTAGCGGCCGTAGATCGGGTACTCGGCGGAGATCAGGGTCGCGACGACGTCGCCGCGGTCCTTCGCGGCGGTCAGGTCGTGGGCCATCATGCGGGTGAGCAGGCCGCGGCGGCGGTGGGTGGGGGTGACCGTGACGTTCGAGATGGCGTCGGCGGGGACGGTTGCGCCGCCGACGGTGGTGAGTTCCTGTGGGAACGATCTGAAGGTGGCGACGCAGCGGCCGGCGTCGAAGGCGCCGAGGGTGCGGGCGGGGATGATGTACGACGCCCGGTCCGCGATCTCTGTCTCGGCGACGCCGGGGGTGCGTAGGAAGCCGGTGTTCAGGGCCCGGATCCAGTCGGGGATGTCGGCCTCGGTGATCGGGCGGACGTCGATGTGGGGTTCGGGGCGGGTCATGGGGTCACGGTAGGTCGGCATGTGCGGGGGTGTCGCCGGGTTTTCCTCGCCCCCGCCGCCCCTACCCGTCCCGTCCCTGGGGGCTCCGCCCCCAGACCCCCTCTTCGGCCCTGAAGGGGCCTTGTCCTCAAACGCCGGACGGGCTGATTTTGCCCGGACCGGCGTCGAGAAGTGCCGTCATGGAGCTGAGCCCCCTGCTACGTCAGCAAGTCATCCACCTGTGCCTCGCCCTCCCTGTACCGGCGGGTGATCTCCGCGCTGCAGTCGTCGGTCGTTCGCTGGAGGCGTTGGCGGCGGCGGGAGACCTGTTGCTCGTAGCGGACGAGGCGGCCCATCGCGGTGTTCAGTTCGGCGTCCGTGCGTGCCTCCAGGTCCGAGAGTTCGACCTCGGCCAGCATCTCCGCCGCCAGCCGCCGGTACTCCTCGCTCTGCGGGGTGCCCAGCGTCACGTGGCGGGCGGAGGAGCGGTGGCGGGCCGGGGCGTCGGTCAGGATCTCCGGGAGGCGGTCCACGACGGACGCCGCGCCCGCCGGAGAGCGCCGGGCCAGCTCCGCCCGCAGGATGTCGATCCGGCCCTGCAGCAGCCGCCGTACATAGCTCAGGTCCGCCTCATCGCTCTGCGCGTCCCGGCGCAGGGTGCGCAGTTCGGGCAGGCTCAGTACGGTCAGGTCCTGCTCGGGCGGGTCCACGGGCAACGGCGCGTGCGGGCCCGGGCCCGGATCGTCGGCGGTGCGCTGCGTGGGCGGCCGGATCGCGGCCGGCTGGCCCGCCTGGGTCAACACGACAGCCCCAGGGGGCTGCCCGGTACTCGGTGTGCTCATGTGCCTCTACCGTCCCCTCGACCGGCGTGTGGAAGCATGGTGCCATCCCAACTGGCCGCTATGTGACCGAGTGCCCACGAACAGCCCCAGATGGGGGGTTAAGGATCCAAAAAGAGGCCCCAAAGGGGTCGCGGCCAAGCCCCTCACCAGGCGGCTCAACACACACGGCATGATGGGCGCCATGCGAGCTGTGGTGCAGAGAGTGGACGGCGCGAGCGTCGTCGTGGACGGCGAGACGGTCGGGGAGATCGTCGGCGAGGGGCTGTGCGTGCTCGTCGGCGTCACGCACGAGGACACCAAGAAGAAGGCCGCCCAACTCGCCCGCAAACTCTGGTCGATCCGCATGCTCAACGACGAGAAGTCCTGCAGCGACATCGCCGCCCCGCTCCTCGTCATCAGCCAGTTCACCCTCTACGGCGACGCGCGCAAGGGCCGCCGGCCCACATGGAACGCCGCCGCCCCCGGCGACGTCGCCGAGCCCCTCGTCGACGAGGTCGTCGCCCAACTCCGCGCCCTCGGCGCGACGGTGGCGACGGGCCGCTTCGGCGCGAAGATGCGGGTGTCACTGACGAACGACGGCCCGTTCACGGTGTTGATCGAGGTCTGAACACCAACTGATCACCGCCGGTCAAGATCCGACCGTCGCTGCCATCGTCCTGGGGGGGGGGACCATGAAGAGATCCGCGTACGTCACCGGAGTCGCTCTGCTCGCACTGGTGGCCTGCTCGGCCGAGGGGAAGACCGAGCCCGGCACCACCAACGCGAACACCGGGAAACAGGCCTCCACAGATCCTCTGCCCTCCCCCTACACGGCGAAGGAACTGAAGACCGCGCTGCTCACCACGGCACAGACGCCGAGCGGCTTCGAGGTCTACCGCACCACCGCCACCGAACCCAGCAGCCCTCCGGCCGATTCCTCCGAGACGGTCCGGCCGACGGAATGCGCGGTGCTGCGCAACCCCGACGCCAAGGCGAGGGCGGAGACGGTTGTCGCCACGGCGCAGCTCTACCGACCCAGCGACGAGCTGGACCAGCACGGCATGGCGCTCGTCGGCTGGGCAGAGAGCGACGCGAAGGCCCGGATGGCGGCATTGCGGAGCGCGCTCGAGAAGTGCGGGGCGATCCAGTTCGACAACATCGACAGCAACGGCACCAGGGAGGGCCGTTTCCAGGCCGAGAAGGCCCCCGATCTGGGCGACGAGACGCTGCGGTACTCGCTGAACTCGCCCTCGTTCTACCAGGGTTTCACCGTCGTACGCGTTCAGGGAGTGATCACGTACGTGAAGTCCGACACCCTCTTCGGCATGGGCCTGACCGACCAGCAGCGCGAAGAGCTCACCCCCGAACCCGAGGAGCAGCTCATCCGCGCTCAGGTCGCCAAGGTCGAACGAACCCTGCGCTAGAGGCGCCGGTCGTCAGGGCTCGACCACGACCTCCTGCGCCGCCGCCGTCGTGTCCGCCACCAACCGCGCGTCCACCGGCACGTTCCGCTTCACCAGTGCGAGGGCGACCGGCCCGAGTTCGTGGTGGCGTACGGACGTCGTGATGAAGCCGATCTTGCGGCCGTCGGGGCCCTCGTCCGCGAGGTGGATCTCGGTGCCGTGGGGCGGTAGATGGACCTCGCTGCCGTCCAGGTGCAGGAAGACCAGCCGGCGCGGCGGCTTGCCGAGGTTCTGGACCCGGGCGACCGTCTCCTGGCCGCGGTAGCAGCCCTTCTGGAGGTGCACCGCGGTGCCGATCCAGCCCAGCTCGTGCGGGATGGTGCGGTGGTCGGTCTCGAAGCCGAGGCGCGGGCGCTGGTGCTCCACGCGCAGGGCCTCGTGCGCCAGGATCCCGGCCGCCGGGCCCGCCTTCGCGGCGAACGACTCCAGCTCGCCACGCGGCAGGAACAGATCGCGGCCGTACGCCGTCTCGCGTACGACGGCGCCCTCGGGCACCTCGGCGATGGACCCGGCGGGCAGGTGCACGACCGCGAACTCGTCAGTGCGGTCGGCGACTTCGACCCGGTAGAAGAACTTCATCGACTCCAGGTACGCGATCAGCGCGTCCTGCGTGCCGGGCTCGACATGGGCCCAGACCGTCGCCCCGTCGTCCACCAGATACAGCGCGTGCTCGATGTGTCCGTGCGCGGAGAGGATCAGCGCCTCGGTCGCCTCGCCCGTCGGCAGGTCGCTGACGTGCTGGGTGAGCAGCAGATGCAGCCAGCTCAGCCGGTCGTCGCCGGAGACGGCGACGACTCCACGGTGCGAGAGGTCGACGAATCCGGTGCCGTCGGCGAGGGCGCGCTGCTCGCGGAACAGATCGCCGTAGTGGGCGGCGACACCTTCGTCCACGCCCTCGGCGGGCACGGCGCCGGGCAGGGTCAGCAGGGGGCTCTTCATGAGGACAAGCCTACGACTCGGTAGTTGAACTCTTGCTGTTCGAGGCCCCGGTCGAACTCTTCCCGCTCCTCCCGTCCGCGGCCTTGGCCGTGCAGTCCCCGCACCGGCCGAAGATCGCGAAGTGCTTCATGTCCGTGTCGAACCCGAAGTTCTCGCGCAGTTTGGCCGTGAACTCCGCGGCCACCGACAGATCGGCCTCGATCACGTTCGTACAGTCGCGGCACACCAGATGGATGTGGTGATGCCGGTCCGCGAGGTGATAGGTCGGCGCGCCGTGCCCCAGATGGGCATGGCTGACCAGCCCGAGCTCCTCCAGGAGCTCCAGGGTCCGGTAGACCGTCGAGATATTGACCCCCGACGCCGTCTTCCGCACTTCCACGAGGATGTCGTCGGGGGTCGCGTGCTCAAGAGTGTCCACGGCTTCGAGCACGAGTTGCCGCTGCGGCGTCAGCCGGTAGCCGCGCTGCCTGAGGTCGCTCTTCCAGTCGGTGCTCACCACACCGACGAGTCTAGAACTACTTGAAGAAAGCGATCCCGTCGTCCGGCATGTCGTCGGGCAGGGCCTTGGCCCAGCGCTCGACCTCCTCCGGGGTGACGACCTTCTTCAGGTGTGCCGACATGTAGGGGCGCAGCTCGACCTCGGGGGTCTGCTTCTCGCCGACCCACATCAGGTCGCTCTTGACGTAGCCGTACAGCCGCTTGCCGCCGCTGTACGGGCCGGAGGCGGCCGTGCGGGCCACTGCGTCCGTGACCAGGTCGATCTGCGGCTTCTTGTCGGCCAGCTCGCCGTACCAGATCTCGACGACGCCGTCGTCGCGGACCATCGTCACCTCGACCTTGCGGTCGGCGTCGATGCGCCAGAAGCCGTGCTCGGACTCCAGCGGACGGACCTTGTTGCCGTCGTTGTCCAGCACCCAGGTGTGCGACTGGTACTCCAGGAAGTCCCGGCCGTCGTGGGTGAAGGTCGCCTCCTGCCCGAAGTTGCACTTCTCGGCGCCGGGGAAGTCGTGCACGCCCGCGCCGGCCCAGGTGCCGAGCAGGAAGGCGAGGGGCACGAGGTCCTTGTGGAGGTCGGACGGGATCTCGATCATGATCAGCTCAGAAGTCTCGTACGTCGGTGAGGGGGATCAGCGCTGGCCCTGGTACAGCTTCTTCACGGTCAGCCCGGCGAAGGCGAGGACGCCGACGCAGACCAGGACCAGCAGGGCTTCGAAGAAGATCTCCACGGGGTGCTCCTCGGTTGAGCGGAGGTTGTGCGGTACGTACAGGGCCGGGCCCCAGCTTACGCGGCTGGCGCCCGGCCCTTGCTGTGAGGTACGCCCTCGCGGGGTCAGCCGAGCAGCTGGCTCTGCAAGGTCACCGTCTGCTGGAACGGTACGGCCTTCGCGGTGCCCTTGCGTGACTGGATGACCACGCCGAGGACGTCCCCGGCGGACAGATAGGCCTGCCGGACCTGCTCGGCGCCGTACGGCTCGGACTCGACGTAGGCGATACGCGGGAAGGAGCCGGGCCACGGCAACTGGGCGAAGTCCTCGTCCGGGACCGACGCCTCGGTGCCGCGCACCCGGTAGCCCGGGAAGCTGAAGGGGGCGATATCGCCGACCAACTCGTCCACGACGGCCGCGGTGTCGAAATGGAGCAGGTAGACACGGGTGTGGGTGCCGTCCTGGGTGGTCCAGCCGCGGGCGGCGATGTGCCGCAGGCCGCTGTCGACGAGCTTCTGTCGCAGCTCCCCGCGTTCCTCGTTGTCGGCGTACTCCGCCAGGAAGTCCTTCGTGGCCAGCCAGCCGTCGTCCCCGCGCAGGGCCGGGTCGGCCTCGGCGCCCTCGGGCGCGGGCAGCACGAGGGCGCGCAGGTCGGCGTAGTGGGCCTCGGCCTTGTTCTCCTCGGCGAAGGGCCGCGGGCTGCCGGACGGCAGCGGCGGGCTGCTCAGCTTCGGGTATTCCCACCGCCCGTCCGACTCGGTCTCCAGCCCCGGTACGTCGGTCCGCTCCATCCCGGCGATCCCGTACGCCGTACCCGCCCCGACGGCCGCGAAGACGACGACGGCGGCGGTCCAGCGGAGGACGGCGCGCAGGACTCGGCGGTCCTTCCTGGCGGCCGGTGGGGGCACGAAAGGCGGGGCGGCGGGGGGTGGGGGCGGGACCATGGGGTGCGGGGCGGGGGCCACCGGGGCCGTGGTCACGGTGTGACCCACCGGCGTCGGGATCGCGGCTTCGGTCGGGTCGGTCCCCGGCTCGGTGGTCTGTGGCTGCTGGTCGGTCATACCGCCTCCCCCGGCTCGGCGATGCGGTCGAGCTGGGTGCTCAGGAGCATCGCGACTCCCTTGCTGTCGAGTGGCCTGACGCCGTCCGCGTTGACAGTGACGAGGACGTCTCCCACGTAGGCGGAGCAGAACATGCTGTCGATGTTCTCGTCGGCCTCCTTGGGCGCCAGGAAGCACTTGGCGTTCTTGTGGCCCTTGACCTCCGGGCCCTTGCGGAAGATGTCCAGGGTGTCGAGGAACTCGGTCTGGAAGGTCGCCATGTCCCGGACGGCGGCCTGGCTCCCCATCTGGCTGAGCACGATGCTCACGGAGTAGATGTCCACGACGAGATCCAGATTGCGACCGGCGCCGTAGGCACTGAAGTAGCTGCGCATCGCCATGCCCTTGATGCGCAGCCGGTCCGCCTGCTTCTCCAGCTGACGGCGCTGCGAGCGGGGCAGATCGCGCAGTGACTCCTTGTTCAGCGCGGTCGCCTGCGCCCCACTGAGCTGCGTGTCCGAGCCGAACTCGCCGAGGTCCGGACCCCGGACCCAGCCGTCGGTGCCGTACGGCACGAGCATCCCGGCCAGCCCCGTCGCGCTCGGCGCCTTCTCGTCGTCGGCCTTGTCCACCGGGAACTTCCACACCGGCGCCCCCGCGTCCCGGTCCGCGTCCCGCACGGTGACGACGGTGTGGCCGGCGCCTGCCACGAGGGCACCGACCAGCAGGACGGATCCCGTGACGACGGCGGCGACGCGACCGCGGCGCGGGCGCTTCTCTGCCGGGACAGGCTGGTCCTCACTCACAGACTGGCTCTCACTCACAGGCTGGTTCTCGCTCACAGCCGCTCCATCTGCCGCTCGGCCAGGCCCACGATCGTCTTCTTGCTGATCGGCTTCGTGTCGGAGACGAAGATCTCCATGGCGATGTCACCGCGCCACGCGAGCGCCTCCGCCGAGTACACGGGCAGATAGCCGGGCTCGGTCTCGGGGTCGCTGTAGACGTAGGCCATGCCGCCCTCGGTGCCGGGGACGGCCCAGCTGTCGTTGTCCTCGAAATCCGACCAGTAGTGGCCGCTGCTGGTGGCCTCCGCAGCCGCCGCGACCTCCTCCTGCCGGTACTGGATCAGCCGGATCTCCACCGCCACGTGGTCGTCCTTCCAGCCGGCGACGGCCGCTCGGCGGAACTCTCTGGTGATGAGCTCCTCGAAGGCACCCTTCGGGCGTTCGAAGGTGCTCGCGTACGCGGCCAGGTCCATCCAGCCGTCGTCCCCGCTCAGCCAGTCGGCGGTCTTCGCCCCGCGCGGCTTCTTCAGCAGCAGCTTGCGCAGGTCACCGTCGGTCTTCACCCGCCGGTCCCGCGCGGCCGACAGCGGCTCGGGCGCCGCGCCCTTGGCCTGCGTCAGCTTCGGCTGCGAGAGCGAGGGCAGCTTGGTGGGCTCGCGGTCGGCCTGGACGAGGTAGCCGGCACATGTCCCGGCCACGAGCCCCAGGACGGCGGCACCGGCGATCAACATGACGGTGCGCCCACGGCGTCTCGGCCGAGGCGTGCCGGCGGGCTCCGGCTCCGGTGACGGCACCGGCTCCGGCGCCGGGCCGGGCGCCTCTCCGATGGGTCCGGGTTCTTCCAAAACGTCCCCCCACAGAACGTGAAGTGTGCATTCCGTATACGTGCGCACAGGAGACCCATGGCCAACGCCGCAGGTTGTAAGGGAGTTGATTACGATTCAGCCATGGCCAAGAAGCTGGTGATCAAGGTGACGGCGGGGGCCGACGCCCCCGAACGCTGCTCACAGGCGTTCACGGTCGCGGCGGTGGCCGTGGCGAGCGGTGTCGATGTCTCCCTGTGGCTGACCGGCGAGTCCGCCTGGTTCGCGCTGCCGGGCCGCGCCGCCGAGTTCGAGCTGCCGCACGCCGCCCCGCTGCCCGACCTGATCGACTCGATCCTCGCGGGCGGCAGGCTGACCCTGTGCACGCAGTGCGCGGCCCGCCGGGACATCACGGAGAAGGACGTCATCGAGGGCGTACGGATCGCGGGTGCGCAGGTGTTCGTCCAGGAGTCGATGGCGGACGAGACGCAGGCGCTCGTCTACTGAGGCGTCTCGGTCCAGAGGCAGAAGGGGTGCCCGGCCGGGTCGAACAGCACCCGTACGTCGTCCTGCGGCTGGTGTTCGGCGAGCGTGGCGCCCTCGGCCACGGCGCGCCGAGTCTCCCCCTCCAGGTCGTCGACCTCGATGTCCAGGTGGAGCATCATCTGCTGCTCGCCGGGCTTCCTGGTGGGCCAGACCGGCCGGGTGTACTCGGGTTCGGTCTCGAAGGCCAGGGCCAGGCCCTCCGTGCCGGGCGGCGGGCCGATGAGCAGCCAGTCGGGCTCCTTGGCACGCACCTGGTAGCCGAGCAGCCGCAGGTAGAACCCGGCGAGATCATGGGCGTCGTGCGCGTCCAGCACCACGGTGGACAGCCTCGTAGGCGACATGCAGGTCTTCTACCGCGGCCGCTTCTTGCCGTCCAGCTCGTCCCACCACTCGTCGGACTTCGGGTCCCCGGAGGGATCGTCCCACCAGCGGTCCTCGGGCCCCCGGCGGTTGGCGACCATCGCGGCGACGGGTGGGATGACCATCGCCACCACGCACATCCCCACGGCCACCGGGACCGACCACAGACGTACGACGCCCCAGGCCAGGACGAACAGCGCGAGGCACGTGCCCATCATGGCGAAGTAGATGTGACGCCGGCGTGCGTACATACCTCCAGCGTAGGGCCCCGCACACGCCGAAGGGGCCGCACCCCGGGCGTCCAACCCGTGGGATGCGGCCCCTCGGCCGACCAGTACCGTCAGACCGCGATCGCGACCTCGGCGAGCGCGCCCTTCTCGGCGACGACGACCGTACGGTCGGCCGTGCCACCGGGGATGAGCGCACGTACGGTCCAGGTGCCCTCGGCCGCGTAGAAGCGGAACTGGCCCGTGGCGGAGGTGGGGACCTCCGCGGTGAACTCGCCGGTCGAGTCCAGCAGACGGACGTAGCCCGTCACCGGCTCGCCGTCCTTCGTCACCTGACCCTGGATCGTGGTCTCACCGGGCTTGATCGTCGAGGCGTCCGGGCCGCCGGCCTTCGCTCCACACATGTCTTTCTCCATAAGAGGTCTGACCGGAAGGAAGGCCGGTCGGGTTCTGCGGGTGGGGTGGGTTACTTGTTGGCGCCGAGCTCGATCGGAACGCCGACCAGGGAGCCGTACTCGGTCCAGGAGCCGTCGTAGTTCTTGACGTTCTCCACACCGAGCAGCTCGTGCAGCACGAACCACGTCAGCGCGGAGCGCTCACCGATACGGCAGTAGGCGATGGTGTCCTTCGCCAGGTCCACCTGCTCCTCGGCGTAGAGCTCCTTGAGCTCCTCGTCCGACTTGAAGGTGCCGTCGTCGTTGGCGTTCTTCGACCACGGGATGTTGCGCGCGGACGGGACGTGGCCCGGACGCTGCGACTGCTCCTGCGGCAGGTGGGCCGGCGCGAGCAGCTTGCCGGAGAACTCGTCGGGCGAGCGGACGTCGACCAGGTTCTGCGAGCCGATCGCGGCGACGACGTCGTCACGGAAGGCGCGGATGGACTTGTCCTGGGCCTTGGCCTTGTAGTCGGTGGTGGCCCGCTCCGGGACCTCCTCGACCAGCTCGCGAGCGTCCAGCTCCCACTTCTTGCGGCCACCGTCGAGGAGCTTGACGTTGTCGTGGCCGTAGAGCTTGAAGTACCAGTAGGCGTACGACGCGAACCAGTTGTTGTTGCCGCCGTAGAGGATCACCAGCGTGTCGTTGGCGATGCCCTTCGCCGACAGGAGCTTCTCGAAGCCCTCCTGGTCGATGAAGTCGCGGCGGACCGGGTCCTGAAGGTCCTTGGTCCAGTCGATGCGGATCGCGTTCTTGATGTGGTTCTTCTCGTAGGCGGACGTGTCTTCGTCCACCTCCACGATCGCGATGTTGGCGTTGTCCAGGTTCTCCTGGACCCAGTCGGCGTCGACGAGGACGTCGCTGCGGCTCATGCTCTTCTCTCCTCCGGGGCAGTTACGGCGGCGGGGCGTGCGAGTGCGGGGGGGGTGCGCGCGCTCCGCTTCATGCCGAGACGGCGCACCTGTGCCCTGGTCAGGGCTGGGGGAAACGCAGAAGTCGGAGCTTCCGCTCAGAAGGGGCGACAGAGCATGGCGGCAACGCGGCACAGGTCTACTGCCCGCCGCTTCGTCAGAACCGCCTGTCGCTTCATAGTCGTCGATCGTAGGGACGGACAGGCGGGCGTGTCACCGGCGTGTCGCATACTGAGACGAGATCGTCCGCCATTCGGGAATAGGAGCTCGCCGAAGCCGCTCCCGCACGGCCTCCGGACGGCCTCCGGACGGATCTATCGGCGATCACATCTACGGTGCGGACGGCACTGTCTCGCCCATCGGACACCCGGCGAGCGGTCGACCCGGCAGACCCGGCAGACCCCGCCGACCCGTGCTCGGTCCTACCCGGCGAGGCGGACGTTCGAACCCTTCACCGTGATCTCGACGCCGCTCTTCGCCGCCTGGACCTTGTCGAGCTGGATGCCGCCGGGGAGGCCGTCGATCTTCTGCTCGAAGTCGGTGATCGCGCGGACCCGGGACTCGGCGATGTCGACGCCGCCGAAGCTGGGCAGGGTGTCGGCCTGCACCCGCACGGTGTCGCCCTGGGCGGTGACCGAGCTGAGGACGTAGACCGGGTTCGGCACCTTGGTGCCGAGGACGGTGGCCTCGACGGCGACCTTGATCTTGCCGTTGCCGCCGTCGGAGAGGCCGACGACGCTGGCGGTGACGCCGGGGGCGACCTCGGTGGGCTCGGACTTGGCGGTCTTCAGCAGCTCGGCGTAGGTGACGGACGCGGTGCCGGTGGCGGAGGCCGCGGTGGCGGAGCTGTAGTCGCCGGAGAACTCGACGCCCTTCATGTTCGCCGTGAGGTCGTCGATCCGGATCGTCTTGCCGTCGGTGCCGGTGGCGGCCTCGTAGTCCTTGATGCCGACCTCGACGTCGTCCAGCGTGCCGCTCGCGACCTGGGTCAGGAACGGGAAGCCCTTGATGGACACGTCCGGCGCGGCATCCAGGTTCTCGCTGGTCTGGAGCTTGCCGGCCGCCTCGTCCTCGGCGAACCCGACGGCGAGCCGGTCGGCCAGCACGAAGAGGCCGCCGAGTATCACGACGACGATCAGCAGTATCCGCAGGGCGCGCATGGTGTGGTGTTCCCCCCACATCGGTGGTCGTCGACGACGGACGACGGTCACGACGGCCGGGTGGCCGTCCAGCGCGAGGGTAACCCTGGAGTGGGGGTGACCGGCGGATTGTCGATCACCTGTGACAGGGCCGACCGAGTCACTTTTCGCCCCCGCCGCCCCTACCCGTCCCGTCCCTGGGGGCTCCGCCCCCAGACCCCCGTTTCGGCCCTTAAGGGGCCTCGTCCTCAAACGCCGGACGGGCTGAAATCAGCCCCTCCGGCGTTTGAGGAGCGGGGTCTGGGGCGGAGCCCCAGAAGGATGGGACGGGTAGGGGCGGCGGGGGCGAGGAAAACCCGGCCTCAGGCCAGCGTCCGCCCCAGCACATACACCGCAGGCGCCGCCGCGGCCAGCGGCAACGCAACCCCCGCCGTGAAGTGGACGAACCGCGACGGATAGTCGTAGCTCGCCACCCGGTGACCGATCAGCGCACACACCCCCGCGCCCACCCCGAGCAACGCCCCACCGGCACCCACCCCGGTCATCGCACCCCCGGCAACCCCCGCCCCCGCAGCCGCGAGCAACGAGACGACCACGGAGGCCGCCGTCGGCAACGGCAACGCCCTAGCCAGAACAGCGACCGCCACCGCCATCGCCCCCACGGTCACCGCGTCGGCCTCGGCGGCGAGATACCCCGCCGCGATGATCGCCAGCGCCGCCGAGACGACCGTCGCCATCAGCCCGTACATCCGCTCGTCCGGATCGGCGTGCGACCGCAGCTGCAGGACCAACGTCAACAGCACCCACACCCCCAGCGTCCCGAGGATCGCCGCCGGCGCACGATCGGCCACCAGCAGCGCCACGTCCGCCGTCAGCGCACCCGCGAAGGCCAGCGCGATGCCCTGCCGGGCGGGCCACATGCCGTTCAGCCGGAACCAGCCCGCCGCCGTCACCGCCTGCAGGACGACGAGGGGCACCACGAGGGCGTACGACCCGATGGCCGCCGCCCCCGAGAGCAGCAGCCCGAGCAGCGCCGTGAGCGCGGCCGGCTGCATCCCCGGCTCGATGATCGGGGAACGGCCCTCCAGCCGGGCCCGCTGGGCGTCGGTGATGCGGGAGTTGCCGGAGATCGTCGCGGGACCGTAGCCCGAGCCGTCGCCGTCGCCGGACGGGGCGTCGGTGCCGGGCTCGGGGGCCTGCGACCGCGTCCCGCCCTGCTGCGGCGCGGGCGACGGGAACGGGGTCTGGACCTGTGCCTGCTGTGCCTGCTGTGCCTGCTGTGCCTGCACCTGCTGCGCCTGCCCGTGCGGCGCACCGTCCCAGCCGGACGCCGCCTGATACCCGGCGGCGTCCCCACCCCGGTACTCCGAACCCCGGTACTCAGAGGCCGACGTCACCGGCGAGTGCACCTGCGTCTCCCAGGTCTGCCCCTGCCACTGCTGGGTGTACTGCTGGGCGGCCTGCGGATCGTCGTGCGTCTGCTGCCCGGGCCATGCCTGCGGCGCGGGCTGCTGATACGAGTCGTACCCCTCGTACCCCTGCCCCGGCTGCCCCTGCTGTCCCTGCTGTCCCTGATACGGCTGGTCGCTCATCGTCACCCTCCTGCGAACGGCGGGAGCACCTCGACCGTGCCGCCGTCGGCCAGCCGTACCGTCTCATGTTCGCGGGTGCCCACGGGGTCACCGTCGATGAGGAACGAGCATCGCCGCAGGACGCGCGTCAGTTCCCCGGGGTGTCGCTCGCGCACCGCGTCGAGCGCCTCGGCGAGGGTGACCGCGTCGAACGGCTCCTCGGCGATCCCGGCCGCGGCCTTCGCGGCGGCCCAGTAGCGCACCGTGACCTTTGGCATGCGGTTCCTCTGTCGATCGGCTGTGTACCCCGTCAGGCTAGCCGCCCTGTGCGACGGCCCAGTGCCCGATGCGGTCCAGCAGCGCGCCCCCGGCCGCGTGCTCGGCATGGCCCATGCCCGGCTCCAGCCAGAGTTCGCCGTGGTCACCGGCCGCCTGGGCCAGCATGCGGGGGTGGTCGAGGGGGAAGTAGCCGTCCTGGTCGCCGTGCACGATGAGCAACGGCGTGGGCGCGATCCGCGGCACCGCCTCCACCGGCGACATCGGTACCGGATTCCACTCCCGGTGATGGATCCGCGTACGGAATCCGTAGCGGCCCACGAGACGGCCCTCGGGCCGGGTCACCAGCCAGTGGAGTTTCCGCATGGGAGCCGTACCCCGGTAGTACCAGCGCGCGGGTGCGCTCACCGACACCACCGCATCCGTACGCGCCCCACCGTCCCCCTCCCGTCCCCGTCCGTACTCCCCTCCGTCCAGCGCCGCATGCCGCAGCACCACCGACCCGCCCATGGAGAAGCCGACGGTCACCACGCGCGCGTGCCCGAGCTCCCGCGCCCATCGCACCGCGGCCGCCAGGTCGAGCACCTCGCGGTCGCCGACCGTCGAGAGGCCGCCCGAGGCGCCATGCCCCCGGAAGGAGAAGGTGACGACGGCCCCGTGCCGGGTGAACGCCTCCACCACCCGTCGCACATGCGGCCGGTCCACGTCCCCGGTGAAGCCGTGGGCGACGACGAACGCCAGGTCACCGGCAGGTGGACGGGAGAAGTCGTATACGACCGCACCCGGGTCGTATACGGAATCGATCGTCACCCCGTCGTCGGTGTGCAGAAACGTCCGCAAAGGTGTCAGTCTGGTCGTCTCAGAGTGCGGACGAACCGTGGATCGTGCCACATGACCTGCCGGACCGTTGCTCATGTGGGCTATTCTGCTAGGCAGAGGACTCGGGCAGCGTAGCCCCCGGGTCCTTTTGTGCTTTCGGAAGCGTTGTATACGACGCGGGAAACCGCAGGTGTACGGGCCTTCGGGATCGCAGAGCAGTTCCGCACCGCATACGTCCTCGCAGGGACCGAGGAGGAACCAGACATATGAGTTCTCTGCTGCTCCTGACCAACGCCCTCCAGCCTTCGACGGAGGTGCTCCCGGCCCTCGGCCTGCTGCTGCACAACGTGCGCGTGGCTCCGGCGGAAGGCCCCGCACTCGTCGACACCCCCGGCGCCGACGTCATCCTCATCGACGGACGCCGCGACCTCCCGCAGGTCCGCAGCCTGTGCCAGCTTCTGCGCTCGACCGGGCCCGGCTGCCCGCTCGTCCTCGTCGTCACCGAGGGCGGCCTCGCCGCCGTCACCGCCGACTGGGGCATCGACGACGTACTCCTCGACAGCGCCGGTCCGGCGGAGGTGGAGGCCCGGCTCCGGCTCTCCATGGGCCGCCAGCAGATCGTCAACGACGACTCCCCCATGGAGATCCGCAACGGCGACCTGTCGGTCGACGAGGCCACCTACTCCGCCAAGCTCAAGGGACGGGTCCTCGACCTCACCTTCAAGGAGTTCGAGCTCCTGAAGTACCTCGCCCAGCACCCGGGCCGCGTCTTCACGCGCGCGCAGCTGCTGCAGGAGGTCTGGGGCTACGACTACTTCGGCGGCACCCGGACGGTCGACGTCCACGTACGACGACTGCGCGCCAAGCTCGGACCCGAGCACGAGTCGCTCATCGGGACGGTCCGGAACGTCGGTTATCGATTCGTTACTCCGGAGAAGGTCGACCGGGCCGCCGAGGAGGCGAAGGCCAAGGCCGGCCAGGCAAAGCCGGAGGATGCGGACGAGGTGGACGCCCTGGACGGCGTCGAGGTCCGGGCCGAGGCATAGAAAGGCGCGACGGACGCTCGGGCGGGGCGTCCTCGACGTCGCTCTCGCACTGCGGAGCGACAGTCGGGCGACAGGGAACCTCCTTGACGCCCTGCCCAGAGCAGGTCCATCCGCGTAGACTCCGCGCGTGGCCAAGGTGACTCGGGATGACGTGGCGCGGCTGGCAGGGACATCCACTGCCGTCGTCAGTTATGTCATCAACAACGGACCCCGGCCGGTCGCCCCGGCCACGCGCGAGCGTGTCCTCGCCGCCATCAAGGAACTGGGGTACCGGCCCGACCGGGTCGCCCAGGCGATGGCCTCGCGGCGCACGGACCTCATAGGCCTGATCGTGCCGGACGCGCGCCAGCCCTTCTTCGGGGAGATGGCTCACGCGGTCGAGTGGGCCGCGGCCGAGCGCGGGAAGATGGTCCTCGTCGGCAACTCCGACTACGTCGGCGAGCGCGAGGTCCACTATCTGCGGGCGTTCCTCGGTATGCGCGTCTCCGGGCTCATCCTGGTCTCGCACGCCCTGAACGACCTCGCCGCCGCCGAGATCGAGGCCTGGGACGCCCGGGTCGTCCTCCTCCACGAGCGGCCCGAGGCCATCGACGACGTCGCCGTCGTCACCGACGACCTGGGCGGCGCCCAGCTCGCCGTACGCCACCTTCTGGAGCACGGCTACGAGTACGTCGCCTGTATGGGCGGCACCGCGGAGACGCCGGCGGTCGGCGACCCGGTCTCCGACCACGTCGAGGGCTGGCGGCGCGCGATGGCCGAGGCCCGGGTGCCCACCGAGGGGCGGCTGTTCGAGGCTCCGTACAACCGCTACGACGCGTATCGCATCGCGCTTGAGATTCTCTCCGGGCCCAAGCGGCCGCCCGCGATCTTCTGCTCCACCGACGACCAGGCCATCGGTGTGCTGCGGGCGGCGCGGGAGCTGCGGATCGATGTGCCGGGGGAGTTGGCTGTCGCCGGGTTCGACGACATCAAGGAAGCGGCCTTGGCAGATCCTCCGCTGACGACTATCGCGTCGGACAGGTCGGCCATGGCTCGGGCCGCGGTGGATCTTGTGCTTGATGACGGGCTTCGGGTTGCCGGGTCTCGGCGGGAGCGGTTGAAGGTGTTTCCGTCGCGGTTGGTTGCGCGGCGGTCTTGTGGGTGCGCCTAAGCGCTCGGGGGGTTCGGCCGTCTTGCGACTGCAGGTCGCCTGTGGCTGGTCGCGCCCACGCGGCGGTAGCCGCAAATTGATACAGCCCCGCGCCCCTAGGGGGCTTCTCTGAGCGTTCTCTGAGAGGCAGCCGCCTGCTGCCAGAACCGGCTTTACATCGGGCATACGAGCTTCTGCCGGGCTTCTCAGGGAGCGCTCAGGAAGCTCTCATGGTCGGGCGAGAAGCTCATTTCCATGACCGAGAGCTTCCGCCGCAGCGGCGACTACGAGAACCCCTACCAGGGCGCCCAGCAGCACGCCTCCTCCCCCGTGAACCCGGAGTGGCCGCCTCCGCCGGCGTATCAGCCGGCGGCGCAGGAGGCGGGCGGCGGAGCCCCTACCGCTCTTCTCACCGAGCCCGTGGCCCAGGCGCCGACGGCGCGGCGGCGCCGGCCTCGCGGTCCCGTCGCCCTCCTCGCGGCCGTGGCGATCGTCGCCGCGGCGATCGGGGGCGGTACGGCGTACGGCATCCAGGAGCTGACCGGCAACGACACCGTCGCCACCTCCAGCTCCACCAGCACGAACGTCGTTCCCTCCAGCCAGAAGGGCACGGTCTCCGGGGTCGCCAAGGCGGTCAGCCCGAGCATCGTCGAGATCAGCGCTACCTCGAACGCCGGGTCGTCCACCGGCTCCGGCGTGATCATCACCAGTGACGGCGAGATCGTCACCAACAACCACGTCGTCTCCGGCGCCTCGCAGATCAAGGTGGCGACGAGCGACGGCAAGGAGTACACCGCCGAGGTCGTCGGCACCGACAGCAGCAAGGACCTCGCGCTGATCAAGCTGCAGAACGCGTCCGGGCTGACGGTGGCCACCCTCGGCGACTCCTCCGGTGTGCAGGTCGGCGACGAGGTCGTGGCGATCGGCTCGCCCGAGGGCCTGACCGGCACGGTCACCAGCGGCATCGTGTCCGCGCTCAACCGTGACGTGACCGTCTCGACGGACGAGAGCCAGGGCCAGCAGCAACAACAGCAGCAGGGCGGCGGCGGATGGCCGTTCGAGTTCGGTGGTCAGGAGTTCAACGGCGACACCGGATCGTCGACGACGACGTACAAGGCGATACAGACGGACGCCTCCCTGAACCCCGGCAACTCCGGCGGCGCGCTGATCGACATGAACGGCAACATCATCGGCATCAACTCGGCGATGTACTCGGCCGCCGGCTCGGGCTCGTCCGACGCGGGCAGCGTGGGCCTCGGCTTCGCCATCCCGATCAACACCGTCAAGTCCGACCTGGCGAAGCTGCGGTCGGGTTCGCAGAGCTGAACTCCCAAGACCGGCAACACTGGCAAGACTGAAGGGGTACGTCATGATCCAGCAGGTTGAGCACACCGCCACCGGCATCGGCGCCGCCGACATCACCCTGGCCCTCGCGGTCGCCGGCGCCCTGCACACGCCGACCGCCGCGACCGCCCCGTCCCGGGCGCCGGAGCTGGCGACCGCCCGCCTGAGCGCGGGCCGCAGGGCGACCGCGGCCCGCAACCGTCGCCGTACCGTACGAGGCTGAGAACGTGCGAGGCTGAAAGCGTTCAAGCCCGCTCAGCCAGCCTCCATCCAGCCCCCGTCCCACCGCACCCGAGGATCCCGAGCCCATGAGCCCCGCCGAAGGCGACCGTGACCCCCAGCGCATCCTGATCGTCGACGACGAGCCGGCGGTGCGCGAAGCACTCCAGCGCAGCCTCGCCTTCGAGGGGTACGACACGGAGGTCGCGGTCGACGGCGCCGACGCCTTGGACAAGGCGACGGCCTACCGGCCCGAGCTGGTGATCCTGGACGTCCAGATGCCCCGTATGGACGGCCTCACCGCCGCCCGCCGTATCCGCGGTGCCGGTGACACGACGCCGATCCTCATGCTGACCGCCCGTGACACGGTCGGTGACCGGGTGACCGGGCTGGACGCCGGGGCCGACGACTACCTGGTCAAGCCGTTCGAGCTGGACGAGCTGTTCGCCCGGGTCCGCGCGCTGCTGCGGCGCAGCTCCTACGCGGCGGCCGCCGGTGCGGGCGCGGCGGACAACGAGGCGCTGACCTTCGCCGACCTGCGCATGGACCTCGCGACGCGGGAGGTCACGCGGAGTGGGCGGCCTGTGGAGCTGACCCGTACCGAGTTCACGCTGCTGGAGATGTTCCTGGCGCACCCGCGCCAGGTCCTCACCCGGGAGCAGATCCTCAAGGCGGTGTGGGGCTTCGACTTCGAGCCGAGCTCCAACTCCCTTGACGTGTACGTCATGTACCTGCGCCGCAAGACCGAGGCCGGCGGCGAGCCGCGGCTCGTGCACACGGTGCGGGGTGTGGGGTATGTGCTGCGGCAGGGTGGGGCGGAGTGAGCAAGGTCGTACGCCGGTTCCGGGCCCTGCCGATCCGGGCCCGGCTGTCGATGCTGGTCGCCGCGGCGGTGGCGTTCGCGGTGGCGGCGGTTTCGGTGACGTGTTGGTTCATCGTGCAGGGGAAGCTCTACGAGCAGGTCAACGGCGACCTGAAGGAGATGGCACAGAGGCCCGGCACGGTCAACGCGCTTCTGCAGAGGTGCACTCAGACCCCGCAGGAGAACGACCAGGTGTTCCTCGGCCGGAACAACTACGTCCAGGCGATCAAGGCGGAGGGCGCTCCCTGCGTCGACCCGACCTCCCCGGGCACGGTCAATGTCACCGCCGCCGACAAGGACGTGATCAAGGGCGCGGACCGGGACAAGGCCTTCTTCCGCAACGGCACCGATGAGGACGGCGACGCCGTACGCGTGCTGACCGTGTACCTGGGCGTCGACCAGAACGACTCCCAAGGGGTCGCCGTGCAACTCGCGGTCTCCCTCAAGGGCACCCAGACCACCCTCAACGAACTCGCCCTCATCCTCCTCCTCGTCTCCGGCATCGGAGTCGTAGGTGCCGGAGCCGCCGGCCTGGCGGTGGCCCGCGCCGGTCTCCGCCCCGTGGACAAGCTCACCGAGGCCGTCGAACACGTCGCCCGCACCGAGGACCTGAGCGTCCGAATCCCGGTGGAGGACGAGAGCGAGGACGAGGTGGCCCGTCTCTCCCGTTCCTTCAACTCCATGACCTCCGCCCTGGCCAGCTCCCGCGAGCTGCAGCAACAGCTGATCGCGGACGCCGGCCACGAACTGCGCACCCCCCTCACCTCCCTGCGCACCAACATCGAACTCCTCACCCGCAGCGAGGAGACGGGCCGCCCGATCCCGGAGGCCGACCGCAAGGCACTGCTGGCCTCGGTGAAGGCGCAGATGACCGAACTGGCGTCGTTGATCGGCGACTTGCAGGAGCTGTCTCGCTCGGAGGGGCAGCGCGGCGAACGCGTCCAGGTGGTGTCGCTGGAGGACACGGTGGAGTCGGCCCTGCGCCGCGCCCGCCTCCGCGGCCCCGAGCTGACGATCACGGCCGACCTCCAGCCCTGGTACGTCCGCGCGGAACCGGCGGCGCTGGAGCGGGCTGTGGTCAACATCCTGGACAACGCGGTGAAGTTCAGCCCCGAGGGCGGCAGCATCGAGGTGCAACTCGGCGACGGCGTCCTCACCGTCCGCGACCACGGCCCCGGCATCCCCGCCGACGAACTCCCCCACGTCTTCGACCGCTTCTGGCGCTCCCCCAGCGCGCGGGCCCTGCCGGGCTCGGGGCTGGGCCTGTCGATCGTGGCCCGTACGGTCGAGCAGGCGGGCGGGCAGGTGACGCTGGCCCGCGCGGAGGGCGGCGGGACGGTGGCGACCGTACGGCTACCGGGGGCCGCTACTCCGCCGGCGGAGCCGGTGTAGGGAATTCAAGCGGGTCGGCTTCCTGTCCGCGTGGGCAGCCCTGATCGATGTGCTCCTTCGACGCGGAGGTCAGTGGAAGCCGAGCATGCCAGGAGAGTCGATGTCGACGGTGACCACGCCGGGCGGATAGTTCTGTTCACGGTCTGTGAGCAGAATCGACATCCCTGTGAACTCGGCACGCGGCAGTGCGCAGTAGAGGGCGTGGCAGGTGTCGGGGCCGCCGTAGCCATCCCTGATCATGGTGCCGACGGTGTGCGCCGAAATGGTGTTCAAGTCGTCGACGATGACCGAGGAGAACGCGAGAACTCGGTCCGCAGCCCCCGCGTCCTCCGACTCCGCCTGCATGAGGCAGAGAGCGGGAATCCGGAGCAGGTCGCCAGGGGAACTCGCCATGTTCCCCGCGAGGAGGTTCAGTGTCTTGTGGCCCTCCGCGAGCGCTCGGGTGGCACCGGTGTCCAGAATGATCACGCAGCCGCACCCTGCGCCTTGCGCATCTTCTCAGCAGCGATCTTGTAGATGTTGCCGAGCACGTCGGGCGCCTGGTCGAACTCCTCGTCGCTGATGCCGACGCCGATCACGTCACGGACGACCTTCCGGTCGGCCGCCACCCGCTGGGCAATCTGCTCTGCCGTCGGCTGCTCCGAGGCCAGCTGGTCGATGAGCTGTCCCAGAGTCATCCCGCGCTCCTTGGCGACCTGCGCGAGATGGTCGCGGGCCTGCCGGGAGACTTGAATGGTCGTGTTCCCTGCCATAGCTCCACCATAGACGCACCATGGCCTTCGGGTCCCGTTTCCCGCCTGATTCACCCCATGGTGTTGACGCCCTCCAGGAACGCGGACCAGGACGCCGCCGAGAAGACCAGCGGGCGAACGGGTCTTACTGTCGCGGACGGGGACGATGCCGGGGTGGCCGTCGGCGACCTCGACGCAATTCATGCCTCCCCCGTCGCTGTAGGACGAACGCGTGGGCACTGCCCGGCTCACGCCTCGGCCTCTCCGTGGCTCCAACAGGGCTTCCGCCTGGCGGAGTTGTTCACTCAAAGCGGCCGGGAAGGAGATCCACTTCCCGGCCGTTTCCCCCTACGCTTGAGGCGAGGGGGAGCCATGCTGAAGAATTCGCTACCGAAAATCGCTCTGTGGATCACGCTGAGTCTCGCGTTCACGGCCGGTGCGGTCGCGCTCCTCGTGCTGGCGGTGGTGTCGGGGTCGGACGAGGGGCCGCGCTCGGCAGGGGGCGGGTCGACCAGTTGGTACACCACACAGCCCCCGGAGACGTCTGATGACGCCGGCGACACAGGGGACACGATCCCGGAACCGAGCGATCCCGGCCAGGGAGCGACCCCGCGGCCGACCGACGCAGGGACCGAGGAGCCGACCGAGTTACCGACCGACGTAGGGACCGTGGGACCGACCGTGGATCCGAGCGAGCCCATCAATGCGACCACAGGCCCGAGCGAACTCCCGACCCCGGCGACCGTCGTGACCCAGACCGTCGTCGCGGTGCCCGCGGGCGGCGGTGGCGACGGCCCCGGCTCGCTGATCACGGCCTTCGGCTCCCTGCTGAGCGGTGCCGCAGCGGTCGGCACGCTGCTTCACGCCGTCCACCTGAGCCGGCAGAACCGCAGCGCGGCGGCGACGGACGACGACGCGAGGCCGGCGCCTAGTTCTTGAGGCCGGTCAGGAAGGCCGTCCACGAGGTCGTCCCGAAGACGAGTATCTGGCCGTCGTGCGGGATCTTGCTGTCGCGGACGGGGACTATGCCGGGGTGGCCGTCGGCGACCTCGACGCAGTTCGATGCTCCCCCGTCGCTGTAAGACGACTTGCGCCACACGGCCGTGGCCAGGTCGGGGGTTCGGTTCATGATCTGCACTCCTCCAGAAGGCGCCTGATGAACGCCGTCGACTCCGCCAGGGTCAGAGCCGCGTCCCTGACCAGATCGTAGGACAAGCGGAAGGCCAAAACCCTGTCCGGATCCTCGAATAGCTGGCCGAAGCCGTTGCCTTCCACGTAGGCAACGGGGTCACCGACTCGCTGCCACAGCAGGATGAGGTCGCTGCTCATGAGGTCGTGCACCCCGACGGTGAAAGGCAGCACCTGCAATGCCACCGACGGCATTTCCGCCGCCTCCAGCAGGTGGGACAACTGGTCCGCCCACACCTTCGTGTCGGGAACCGGCCGCCGAAGCGCCCCCTCGTCCAGGATCACGCGGACGCTCGGCGCCGGTTCGCGGTACAGCAGTTCCTGCCGCCCCATGCGAAACGCCACCTGCTCTTCGACTTCCTCGCCGTTGCCAGCCGTTGTCTGAGCTCCAGACAACCCTGACAACACCGCGCGTGCATAGTCCTCGGTCTGCAACAAGCCCGGCACACGCAGTTGGAACATCCACATGACCCGCGCCGTCGCCTCCCGCTCCATGAACCCCTTGTACTTGTCCTTAGCGACTTCCTTCCGCGCGTCACGCCACAGGCGAACCAGCAGGTCACCGGTGCTGTAGTACGCGTCCAGGTCCTCCATGACCGCCGCCTTGGACAGCCGTTGTCCCGACTCCAGACGACTCAGATAGCTCTTGTCGTACCCCGTCTCGTCGGCCAGTTGCCCCAGCGACTTACCGGCCTTCTCCCGGAGGGTCTTCAGCGTCCGCCCCAGCTCGGCACGCCCCGACTCCCGCTCCCCGTCAACGACTTCGCCCACGTCACCCCTCTCCGTTGCCTGGCGCCCCAGACAACACCGAACCCCTTCCGCAGCGTACGCCGCACCTGTGACGATCGAGGCACGAACGGTAATCACCGCTCGTCAAAGCCACTGCCATGCCAAAACCCCCGCGACCGATGCAGCTCGGCCCGGGGGCGTGGCCGACGCTTATCAAGGAGCGCCGACATGCGTGAACGTACCGCCGGACTCATCGCATCGCTACTACTTGCACTCGTACGAGCGCTGCTGCCGACCCGGGAACGGCACCGAGCAGCCCCGCCCCAACTCCCGCTCATCGAGCAGCGGTTGGCCGCACCTCCCCGCCACCCCGCCCACGTATGCCCCTGCGAGCGTGAACGCATCCTGCAACGCCGCCGCGCCCTCTGGATCGCCTACGGCATCGACGCGATCCCGCGCCCCATCAGCGGAGCGGAGGTCTCCGCGTGAGCGTCACCGAAGAGCCGCCGGCACCGGACACCTGCGCACTCCGCCTCCTCCCCTGGACCACCCCCGACGGCAAACCCTGCTACCTCAGCACCGACAGCGACCGCAGCAGGCTCTCCCTGCTCGCCGACGACATCGAGGCGGCCCAACTGGACTCGGGCGAACAGGTACTCGTCGGCGCCAGGGCCGTCCTCGCCGACCCCAAGGCGGGCGAACGCGCCGTACGCTTCGCGCTCACCCGTGCCACGGAGTCCTTGGAGGACGCACTCCGCATCTCGGTCAGCCGTGGTGACCGCATCCGGGCAGGTGGAAGGTGACACGCCCATCCATCGCCACCCCAGCCGGAGAAGAGGAACCGATCAAGGCCCACGAGGTGGATCCGAACTCCTGTCAGAGAACCCCCGAGGCGATCCGCGCGGCGACGTGACGAGGATGGGAATGCCTACGACGCCGACAACCGGCCCATCGACGCGGGTAGGTGTGGGTGAGCGCTTATGCGATCGCGTCCAACCGTCACGTCGTGATCAACGTCGTCGACCTGGTAGCCCTCTGATCATTCCGATGCCCGGACCCCGGTCACCTCAACTCGCCCGGAGAGGTCGGCCGTTCGGCCGAGGCAAGGGGGTTGGAACGCAGGCTGAGCCTGGCCATTCGGCTGAGGCGCGAGGGAGGCGAGTGGCGCGAGAGTTGTGGTGCGGCGCCCGGTCCGACGCACTCCCCCCCCCAGGCCGGGCCGGGCGCCCATGCAGGCGCGCGAGCGCGGGCGCGGGACGTGATCGCAAGGAGGAGTAAAGGCCGACAGACCGCCTCCCCCAACTGTCAATTCCCTGTCATGAACACCCGATCCCGACCCTACCCACCAGTTCTCTGCAACTCTTCGTGGCTGTCAGACAGGTGCCGGACGTACCCGTCGGCACCGTGCAACAGCACACAGGAGTGAGCCACCCCCATGCGACTCATTCGCACATCGAAGCTCAGGAAGAGCGCCAGGAACGGCGTCAAGAAGAGCGCCCTGATCACCGCCTCCACCGCCCTCGCGATAGCCGGCGTACTGACCGGCACCGGTTCCGCGCAGGCGGCCGGGAACGGGCCGGGCGGGGCGTCGAACATCCGGGGTACGGACCCCGGGAACACCGACCTGCTGGTCGAGCGGCTCTGCAACCAGGAGCCGAGCCTGACCGGCGTCTACGGCGCGTACAACGTGGACACCGGCGAGTTCAAGACCCAGGACGAGTACCTGCGGGACGTCTTCGGGCTGTGGAAGCCGGCGGGGCCGTGGGAGCTGTTCCGCGGCTGGTGCGGTTATGCCGAGGCCTCGACCTGGTCCACCAAGGGCGAGACGGTCCGCACGTCCCCGTGGATCGGCAACCGCGGCTCGACGGACGACAAGGAGACCTTCGTCAGCGGCTACAGCACCAAGACGTTCGCCAAGAAGAGCGTCGGCGGCACCATCAACCTCTCCCTCGCCAAGAGCATCTTCTCGGGCGGCGTGGGCGGCAGCGCCGGCTACGAATGGGGCTGGGAGAAGACGTCGTCCTTCGAGCGGCGCAGCGAGAAGTCCATCCCGCCGTGCACCCAGGTCGCCGTGACCTGGACGCCGTACCAGCGCGTGGTGCGCGTGAACCCGATCTTCCAGGTCGAGGACTACCAGTGGAACAAGGGCGACGGCGACGTCACCGCGCACACCTGGCGCGGCCGGGACGCCGGCTGGAAGACGATCTACTCGTACGGCTACTACATCGACGGCACCTCCGACAAGCTCCTCCCCAACGGCCAGCCCGACGGCCGTGAGGACAAGGTGGAGGAGAAGCTGGACCCCAACACCTGCGCCAAGTAAGCCATCTGTAGGGCTCTCAGGGCTCTCAGAAGGCGGCAACCTTTCCGTTCCGTGCGGCGACTGGTCCCCGGATCATCCCCCCGCACGGAACGGATCGCCGCATGAGTGAGCAGCACAGCAAGGCCCGTCACCGCAGAAGCAGGACGGCTCTGGCGGTCGGTGTGCCGCTGGCCCTGACCGCGTCCGGAGTTCTCGCCTACGGCACGGACTTCGGCCTCCTCGGCTCCGGCGCCCAGCAGCAGGCCGCCGCCGCGACCGCCGCCGCCCCCGCCTGGGCGACCGCCGCCGCCGACGGGTTCGCCTCCGTCAACTCCCTCGGGCAGAAAGGCACTTACGGTGGCCGCGACGGTCAGACCGTGACCGTGCGGACACAGGCCGAGCTGGAGAAGTACGCGACGGCCGCCGAGCCGTACGTCATCGTCGTGGCCGCCGCCATCAACATGAATCCGGCCGGGAAAGAGATCAAGGTCCAGTCGGACAAGACCATCGTCGGGTCCGGGACGTCCGGGCACATCGTCGGCGGCGGCTTCTTCCTCGGCTCCGGCGTGCACAACGTGATCATCCGGAACCTGACCATCCGGGACTCGTACCAGGGCGTCTGGAACGACAAGGATCACGACTTCGACGCCATTCAGATGGACGGCGCGCATCACGTCTGGATCGACCACAACGATCTGCGGCACATGGCCGACGGGCTCATCGACGTCCGCAAGGACAGCACGAACGTGACCGTCTCCTGGAACAAGCTGAGCCAGAACAACAAGACCTTCGGCATCGGCTGGACGGACAACGTCAAGACGGACATCACGATCCACCACAACTGGTTCCGCGAGATCGAGCAGCGCAACCCGTCCACCGACAACGCCGCCCACGCGCACCTCTACAACAACTTCCTGGAGGACGCGGCGGGGACGGACATCAAGTCGTCGTACGGCAACTACTCGCGCGGCAAGACGGCCATGGTCCTGGAGAACTCCTACTTCCAGGGCATGAACAACCCCGTCACCAAGGACAGCACCGCGAGCATCGTCCAGAAGGGCAACACGTTCGTCGGCACCAGCGGGCGCAACGAGAGTGGCGGTACCGCCTTCGATCCGAAGGCTTACTACAGCTACACCCTCGACAAGACGGCGGACGTGCCCTCGCTCCTCAAGGCCGGTGCGGGACCGCGTAGTTCGATCGGTACGACGGCCACGACCAAGGCCGCCGCCACCACCCTCACCGTCGCCAAGGACGGCTCGGGGCAGTACTCGACCGTGCAGGCCGCCATCAACGCCGTACCGGCGAACAACCCCTCCCGCGTCGTCATCCAGGTGAAGCCGGGCACGTACCGCGAGGCGGTGACCGTACCGGCGAACAAGCCGCACGTGACGATCGTCGGGACCGGGGCAAGCCGCAAGGACACCGTCATCGTCGAGGGACACGCCGCCGGCATGACCAAGCCCGACGGCTCGGGGACGTACGGGACGCCCGGCAGCGCCACCCTCAGCATCAAGGCCGACGACACCCAGCTGCGCAACCTCAGCGTCACCAACGACTTCAACGAGGGCGCCAACCAGTCCCTCCCCGGCCACCAGGCGGTGGCCGTGCTGACCATGGCCGACAAGGTGTTCCTCGACGGCCTCATCATCACCGGCGACCAGGACACCCTGGAGATGGAGACGGCCGCCAAGGGCACGCTCGGCCGGGTCTACGTCGCGAACTCCTACATCCTCGGCAACGTCGACTTCATCTTCGGCCGCGGCAGCGCCGTCATCGACCGGTCGGTCATCACGCTGCGCAAGCGCTGGGACGGCTCGTCCGCCGGATACGTCACCGCGCCGAGCACCGAGGGCAACCGCAAGGGCATCCTCATCACCCGCTCGACCGTGGGCGGCGATGTGAGCAACGGCAGTTTCTTCCTCGGCCGCAACTGGCACCCCGGCGGCGACACGACCGTCGACCCGCAGACCACGGTGCGGGAGACGAGCCTGAGCGCCGCGATCAAGTCCACCCCCTGGTCGGACATGGGCGGCTTCCCCTGGAAGGACGACCGCTTCGCCGAGTACAAGAACACCGGCGCGGGCTCCGGTTCCGCGAGCTCCAACCGGCCTCAGCTGACCGACGCCCAGGCGGCCGGGCAGGAGGTCGCGGACTGGCTGGGTAACTGGACGCCGTCGGCTTCCTGAGCCCCCTCACCGGCCTCGCCCAGACGCTGGGCGGGGCCGGCCTGCCCGCCACGGGCACGAGCGGAGTCATCGAACACACCGCGAAACACCAAGGCCGTACCAACAACCGATCATGACTTCGCCGCACCCGTCCATGATTCAGCAAGGTGAAATTCTGGTTCGAATTTCGGGCGTACGTTCCACCCCGTGAACTCCGACAGATCCGCCGGCTCACAGCCGGCCAGCGCCGCTCACAAGCGGTTCGCTCTCCCCTCGCTCGCCCGCCGCGCACTCCTGCGGGCCGGGCTGACCGGGGCCGCAGCGCTCGGGACCACCGCCGCCCTCGGCACGGCCACCGCCTCCGCCGCACCCGCGCCCCCCACCTCCCGCCGCCGCCCCGGCACCCCCGCGGAAGCCCTGCGTGAGCTGGCCGCGGGCAACCAGCGCTGGCGCACCTTCCGCGAGCGGCACCCCGACGAGTCGCCCGCCGTACGGCAGAGCCTGACGTCGAGTCAGCACCCCTTCGCCGTCGTCCTCGGCTGCATCGACTCCCGGGTGCCGCCGGAGCTGGTCTTCGACCAGGGGCTCGGTGACCTGATGACCGTGCGCTCCGCCGGTGAGGTCCTGGACGAGGCCGTGCTCGGCAGCGTCGCCTACGGTGTGCTCGAACTGGACATCCCGCTGGTCGTGGTGCTCGGGCACCAGTCGTGCGGCGCCGTGAAGGCGGCCGTCGCGGCCGACGAGTCCGGCGATCGGCTCCCCGCCCACATCCAGTACATCGCCGACCAGATAGCGCCCAACATAGACCGCACCCAGGAGGGCGACGCCCGCGTCGACTCCACCATCGACGCCAACGTACGGGCCGTCCACGCCCGCCTCGCCGCGGAACCGGACCTCGCCGCGAAGGTGGCCTCCGGCGAACTGGCCATCGTCGGCGCCCGCTACGAACTGGACACACAGCGCGTCCACCGGGTCGCCTGACGCCCAGACGGCGACACGACACACGGTATGCCCGGCGACCTCAGTGGAGGCCGCCGGGCATACCGTGTGAAACCTACCCTCACAGCCTCAGAACCAGCGTCTCCTCCGTCCACACCCCCGCCGTCGGCCCCGCCAGCCGCGCATACGCGCCTCCCCGTGCCACCAACTCCGTGTGCGTGCCCGCCTCCACCAGTCGGCCCTCGTCCACGACCAGCACGCGGTCCGCGTCGGGGGCCAGGGTCAGGTCGTGGGTGATCAGGATCGTCGTGCGGCCGGACATCAGTCGTCGCAGGGGCTGTACAACCTGGCGGGCGGCCACCGAGTCGAGGCCGGCCGTCGGTTCGTCGAGGAGCAGGACGGGGGCGGAGCGCAGCATCGCGCGGGCGATGGTGATCCGCTTCAGCTGGCCGCCGGAGAGGGCCGCCGTGCCGGGGGCGATGTGGGTGTCGTATCCCTCGGGGAGCGCGGCGATGAAGTCGTGCGCCGCCGCCGAACGCGCCGCCCGCTCGATGTCCTCGTCGCTCGCGCCGGGGCGGCCGCACGCGATGTTCTCGCGGACGGTGCCGTTGAGGATCAGCGTCTCCTGCGGGAGCAGGGCGACGTTCTCGCGCAGGAAGTCCAGGCGCATGTCGGTGAGCGGCACGCCGTCCAGGGTGATCACGCCCGCCGACGGGTCGTAGAAGCGTGTGAGCAGCTTGGACGTCGTCGACTTGCCCGCGCCGCTCGCGCCCGTGACGATCACGAGCTCGCCGGGGGCGGCCGTGAAGGTCACGTCGGTCAGCGACTCCCTGGCGGCGCCCGGGTAGCGGAAGGACACCCCGTGGAAGCCGACCCAGCCCCGCACCGGCCACTCGGCCACCGGGCGGGCGGGGTCCGTCACGGCCGGCTCGGCGTCCAGGATCTCGCCGAGGCGCTGGGCGCCGGCCGTGGCGGCGGTGAGGGTGAGGCCGAGCTGGCCGAGGCTGCGGACCGGCGGGTAGAGGTAGCCGATGAAGGCGGCGAAGGCGAGGAGCTGGCCCAGGGTCATGCGGCCCGCCGAGATCTCCCACACCCCCAGCCCGATCACCGCGAGCACGCACACCGTCTCGACGACCTCGACGAGCTGCTCGTACATCTCGCTCAGCCGCGCCCCGCGCACGGACGCCTTCATCCAGGCCCGCGCCTCGCGGTCGAGCCGCTTCTCCTCGTCGCCGCTGCGGTTGTAGGCCTGGGTCAGCACCACGTTGCCCAGCGACTCCTCGACCACCGACGTGATGGCGCCGTCGGCGACCCGTTCGTCCTGGGCGGCGGTGCGGATACGGCCGCCGAAGCGTCGGGCGGCCAGCAGGAACAGGGGCGCCAGGACGAGGGTCGCGAGGGCCAGGTCCCAGCGGAGGTACAGGGCGGCGGCCGCGTAGAAGACGGCCGAGAAGGCGGCGGAGACCGTGCCGACCACGCCGGAGACGACCATCTGCTCGATGGCCTCGACGTCACCGGTGAGCCGCTCGACGAGGTCGCCGCGCCGGTGCTTCTGGAAGAAGTGGGGTGGCAGGTTCTGGGTGTGCCGGAAGACCTTCGCGCGCAGCCGCAGCACGAATCTCTCGGCGGTCCAGGTGGCGAGCGAGTTGCCGAGGTAGCCGACCAGCGCGCCCAGCGCGGCGACGCCCAGCCAGGCCGCCGCCGGGCCCCAGAAGGCGGCCAGGGAACCGGCCTTCAGCGCGTTGTCGGTGAGTTCCGCGAACAGCAGGATCGAGGCGGTCTCGGCCAGCGCGGCCACGACGACGCAGGCCACGATCACCAGCAGCCACTTCCGGTCGCCCCGCGTCAGCGGCCAGAACCGCCGGAACGCCGTACGCACTTCCCTCATGCTCAACTCCCTTTCCCGGCGCCGGAGAAGGCTTCCGGACATGACCGAGGCGGGGCCCCGGAGCCCGAGCGCTCCGGTGACCCCGCCTCGTCGGTCGGCTCAGCCCTTGTGTGCGACCGGGCGGCGCTTCGGGGCGGACTTCTTCGCGCAGTCCTTATTCTTGGCGGCCGGCGCCGGGGCGGCGGGCTTGCGGGTCTTCTTGACGGGGGCGATCTTGTGGAAGCTCATGAGGTGATACCTTTCCTGTGAATTACTTGGATTTACTTAGGTGAATTCTTTGTCAGTCCCGGTGGCCCACGGGTCGACGCTTCGGAGTGACCTTCTTGGCCGCCTTCTTCTTGGGCGCGGGGACGGCGGGCTTGCGGGTCTTCTTCACCGGGGCGATCTTGTGGAAGCTCATGCGGCTCTCCTTGTTTGCTTTCGCGTCGTTCGCTTTCGACATGGAAAACATTACGGGATGCCGGAGCCGGAAAAAGCCGAATCGGCTGAGACCTCAATGAATTGAGCCTGAGATCGATTTTTAGGGAATCCCGGGAACCGAAGCAGAATTCACACAGGATTTATTACGGGCATCAGCGCGAGCGCCCGACCGCCAGCCCCGACCCCTCCAACCGCACCCTGATCCCGTCCTCCTCCACCCGCACGTCCCGCAGCCGCAGCCGCCCGCTCGGCGGCTCTGGCAGCCGGAAGCCCAGGGACAGCTGGTCGGCGAGGACCGGGCGGGTGAGCCGGGGCAGGGCGTCGAGAAGCGCGGGGTCGAAGCCGAGGAGCTTGAGCAGCTCGGGGTGTTCCAGGGCCAGGTCGATGAGGTTGAGCTTCATCGCGCGGTGGGCGAAGCGCGGGGTACCGGTCAGGTCGGTGAGCTTGGACTCGTTGCGCAGCGCCTCGCGCACGACGGAGTCGGGGACCCCGAGCCGCCGTACGACCGACGGGACCGACAGCAGCGCCTTCGCCTTACGGGTCTCGTGGGCGAGGCGGGCCACCGACTGCCGGCTCAGGTGCAGGCCCTCCGAGGCGCGGGCGCCGGGGCGATACGTGGCCAGCTCCCCGATGTCCAGGCGCATTCCGCCGATGTGCGTCGCGATGCCGCTGTCGCCCTCGCGCACGATGCGGGCCTCGGCACGGAGCCGGAGGTCATGGCCGGCGACGGGCAGTGTGCCGCGCGCCCGGACCCGGTCGTGGCCCTCGCCGGTGAACGTGACCTGGGACGCGCCGAGTTCACGGTTCAGGTCGGCGAAGGAGAGCAGGACGTCGCCCTCCAGGTGGGGGACGTCGGCGCCGCGCACCGACGCCGGGCCGTCGGTGTCCAGTCGTACGTCCGACGCCGTCGCCGTCACCTGGGCCAGCGAGACCCGGTCGGCAGCCACGTCGGGGACGGTGACCTTCACCGAGTCCAGCCGCTCGTCGGCGAGTTGGGTGAGGAAGGGGAAGCCGTCGATCTCCACCTCGGGGGCCGCGGCCAGATCGAGGCGGTCCTTGAGGGCGGCCGCCGCTCTGCGCTCGGTGTACAGCAGGGCCCAGCGGTCGGCGAGGCCGAGGAAGGCGGCGAGGACGACGAGGCCGACGACCGCCTTCAGCGCGAGGGGAAGCCCCGCGAAACGGCCGCGGCGGCGTCGGCCGCTGCGGCGGTGGTTGGGCGGGGCCCAGGGATCGTCCTGGGCCTCCGCCTCGTCACGCTCGTCCGGTACGTCCTCGTGGAAGAACTCGTCCAGCGGACCGGGGTCCTGTGGGCCGACGTCGCGCGGACCGTCGTCCAGCCTGCCGAGCTCCTCATACGGGTTCGTATAGGGATGCGTCGTTATGTGGTGGGGGGAACGCATCGGCCCATCCGACCATGCGCACGCCCCCCACCCGCAACCGCAACCGGAGGTATGCGATCTAGTTCACGTCAGTTCACGTCCTACTGCACGACCGTGATCCGGTTGGCCGCCGGCGGCGCGATCGGGTTCGTCGCCGAGGAGTTGGCCGTCAGGTACTTCTCCAGCGCCGTCAGGTCGTCCGAGCCGACCAGGTCGTTCGTGCCCTGGCCCAGCGTCGGGAAGCCGTCGCCGCCGCCCGCGAGGAAGCTGTTGGTGGCGACGCGGTAGGTGGCCGCCGGGTCGATGGCGGCGCCGTTCAGCTTGATCGAGTCCGTCACCACCCGGTCCGCACCCGACTTGGTCAGGTCCAGCGTGTACGTCAGACCCGACGAGGGCTGCAGGACCTTCGGCGACGCCGCGTTCGTGCCGCTGACCTGCTCCTTGAGCACCTGGATCAGCTGTGCGCCGGTGAAGTCCTGGAGGTTCACGGTGTTGGAGAACGGCTGCACGGTGAAGCCCTCGGCGTACGTCACCACACCGTCGCCCTCACTCGCCTTGGCCGCGTAGGTGAGCGGTGCCCGGACGCCGCCCGGGTTCATCAGCGCCAGATCCGTCTCCGGGTCCAGCTCCTTGCCGTGCGCGAGCTGCGCGTCGGCGATCAGGTCGCCGATCGGTGACTCGGTGCCGGTGTTGGAGATGTCGGCGGAGATGTAGCCGATCGCGCGGTTGCCGATGGGCGCCGCGAGGGTGTTCCACTTGCTGATCAGCTCGGTCATGTCGGGCGCCTTGGCGACGGTCCGGGTGACCACGTGGTTCGCCGACTTCACGGACGTACGGGCGATGTCGCCGGTGAAGCGGTCGTACGTCAGCGTCGTGTCGGTGTAGAGGCGGCCGAAAGACGCGGCCGAGGTCACCATGCGCGGCTTGCCGGCCGGGTCGGGGACCGTGCAGACGTAGGCGGCGTGGGTGTGGCCGGTGACCAGCGCGTCGACCTGCGGCGTGATGTTCTTCGCGATGTCGACGATCGGGCCGGATATGCCGTCACCGGCGCCCGGGGAGTCGCAGTTGTAGTTGTACGACCCCGAAGCCGGCAGCCCGCCCTCGTGGATCAGGGCGACGATCGACTTCACGCCCTGGCGCTGGAGCACCTTGGCGTACTTGTTGATCGTCTCGACCTCGTCCTTGAACTTCAGGCCCTTGACGCCGTCCGCGGAGACGACACCGGGGGTGTCCTCCAGGGTCACGCCGATGAAGCCGACCTTGACGTCCTTCTTCTTCCACACCCAGTAGGGCTTGAGGATCGGCTTGTCGGTCTTCTCGTCGAGGACGTTCGCGGCGAGGTAGGGGAAGTCGGCGCCCTCGAACTCCTCGTCCGCGTAGCAGCCGGCCGTCGGGTGGCAGCCGCCCTTCTGGAGGCGGGCCAGTTCCTTGGCGCCCTCGTCGAACTCGTGGTTGCCGACCGAGGTGACGTCCAGGTCGAGCTTGTTCAGCGCCTCGATGGTGGGCTCGTCGTGGAAGAGGCCCGAGATCAGCGGGGACGCGCCGACCATGTCGCCGCCGGCCGCGGTGATGGAGTACTTGTTGCCCTCGCGGGCCTCACGCAGATGGGTGGCGAGGTACTCCACGCCGCCCGCGTCGATGGTCTTCGTCGTGCCGTCGTGCTGCACCTCGGTGACCCGGCCGGAGGAACCGGCCGGCGGCTCCAGGTTGCCGTGCAGGTCGTTGAAGGACAGCAGCTGCACGTCCTGGTAGCGGCTGAACTGGTGACCGCCGCCGTGCTTCTCGGCGCTCTCCGCCGACGCCGTCGCGGGAAGCGCCGCGGCCAGCGCGCCGACGGTGGCGAGACCGGCGGCTCCGGCGAGGAGAAGGTGAGTACGGCGTCTGCGGCGCTGGTGCGCCTGGGACTCGGCTGGCATACGCCCCCCTGTGGGTCGAAAGTGACATGGCCCCGTCGGGCGCAGCCTAAAGTCAACGCGCGTAGCGCGACAGGGGGTTCATGGTTACTTTCTGGTTTCCCTTTGCCCGCCCCTTTGCCGCCACATTGCCGGGCACTCCCCTTACCCTCGTACGCATGACCAGCGACGACACCGCACGCCCCCTCCCCTCCCGTGCCATCGAGACCTACGCCGCGCTGTCCGACGAGCAGACCGAGGCCGTACTGGAGCTGCTGGCGGAGGCAGCCCGCAGCGACGGGCAGCAGGCGGTGTCCGAGCAGGGGCGGCTCCAGTTGCGCGGGGAAGAGCGAGAGGGCGTCTCGCATCTGCTGCTGACCGTCGCCGAGGAACTCGTCGGCTACGCCCAGCTGGAGGACACCGACCCGGTGGAGGCGCCGGCCGCCGAGCTGGTCGTCCACCCCGCGCACCGCGGCCACGGCCACGGGCGTGCGCTGGGCTCGGCCCTCCTCGCCGCGTCCGGCAAGCGGCTGCGGGTGTGGGCCCACGGCGGCCACGCCGCCGCCCGCCATCTCTCCCAGGTGCTCGGCCTCACCCTCTTCCGCGAACTGCGGCAGATGCGCCGCTCGCTGGCGGACCTGAACCTGCCGGACCCGGTGCTCCCCGAGGGCGTCACGGTCCGCGCCTTCGTGCCCGGCCAGGACGACACGGCCTGGCTCGCCGTGAACGCCGCCGCCTTCGCCCACCACCCCGAGCAGGGCTCCCTCACCCAGCGCGACCTCGACGACCGCAAGGCCGAGCCGTGGTTCGACGCGTCCGGGTTCTTCCTGGCGGAACGCGGCGGCGACCTCATCGGCTTCCACTGGACGAAGGTCCACGCGGAGGAGGGCCTCGGCGAGGTGTACGTCCTCGGGGTGCGGCCGGGCGCCCAGGGCGGCGGCCTCGGCAAGGCCCTGACGACGATCGGCCTGCGGCACCTGGCGGCACAGGGGCTGCCGACGGCGATGCTGTACGTCGACGCCGACAACAAGGCGGCGGTTTCGGTGTACGAGCGGTTGGGGTTCGTGACGTACGAGACCGACCTGATGTACCGCACCGAAACCTGACATAACTCCCGTAAGGGGCGGCGAGCTTGACGCCGCCCCTTTCTTTGCACCACCCTTTCACTACTCAATTAGTGAAAGGGTGGTGGAACGGGATGGTCGAGTACCGCATCGACCGGCGCTCCGGCGTCGCCACCTACGTGCAGATCGTCCAGCAGACCAAACAGGCCCTGCGCCTGGGCCTGTTGGAGCCCGGCGACAAGCTGCCGACGGCCCGTGAGGTCGTCGAGGCCACGGCCATCAACCCCAACACCGTCCTCAAGGCCTACCGCGAACTGGAACGCGAGGGCCTGGTCGAGGCACGACGAGGGCTCGGCACGTTCGTGCGACGCGGACTGAACACCGCGCCGGCCGACTCGCCGCTGCGCACCGAGCTGGAGGCATGGGCCGTGCGGGCCCGCGAGGCCGGCCTGGAGCGCGACGACGTGGACGCGCTCTTCACTTCTGTACTGGACACGCACTTCAAGGGGGACGACTCATGACCGAGACCGCCATCGAGGCGGCCGCGCTGAGCAAGACGTTCGGGCGGCGCCGCAAGCAGGCGCTGGACGGCTGCGACTTCCGGCTCCCGGCGGGCCGGATCTGCGCCGTCGTCGGACCGAACGGCGCGGGCAAGTCGACCCTCCTCTCGCTCACGGCCGGCCTGGCGCGACCCACCGACGGCACGATCACCGTCCTCGGCCAGGCCCCGACGGCCGCCCGCGAGCGGATCGCGTACGTCGCCCAGGACAAGCCCCTGCACCCGCAGCTCACCATCGCCGACACCCTGCGCTTCGGCCGCGAGCTCAACCCCCGCCGCTGGGACGACCGGGTCGCCGAGCGGATCGTCGCCGAGGGCGACCTCGAACCGGACGCCAAGATCCGCACACTCTCCGGCGGCCAGCGCACCCGCGTCGCGCTCGCCCTCGCCCTCGGCAAGCGCCCCGAACTGCTGCTCCTGGACGAGCCGATGGCCGACCTCGACCCGCTCGCCCGGCACCAGCTGATGGCCACGCTCATGGCCGACGCCGCCGACCACGGCACCACGGTTGTCATGTCCTCGCACGTCGTGGCCGAGCTGGACGGTGCCTGCGACCACCTCCTGCTGCTCGGCGCCGGCCGCGTCCGCCTCGCCGGCCCGCTGGACGACCTGCTCGCCGCGCACCGCCTCGTCACCGGCCGCGCCGACGCCTCCCTGGACCCGCACGGCGTGATCGAGTCCCGCACGACGGGACGCCAACTCACCGCACTCGTACGCCCCGAGGGCCCCCTCGGCGACGGCTTGCAGGCCACCGTCCCGACCCTGGAGGAGCTGGTCCTCGCCCACCTGCGCGCCCCCGAGGCGCCGGCCCTGCGGCTCGACTCCGTGCGGGAGGCCGCCGTATGACCACCGCCGTGACCATGGAGAGGTCCGCCACCGTCGCGCCCTCCCGCGGGCCGCGCGGACTGGTCTGGGCGATGCTGCGGGTGCACCACTGGGCGCTGTGGTTCTGGGTGCTGCTGGTGGCCGTCGGCGCGGGGGCGCTGCTGTTCGCGTACGGGCCGGGGACGGACGCCGCCTTGGCCGAATACCGGGCGATGGGCTGCCACTTGGCAGATGTCAGCCTGGATTGCGACAACTCGGGCCCCGCCATCAGCCGCCTCGGCCTGGCCAACAGCCTCGGCGACCCACTCCTGAGCTTCGTGCCGCTGCTCGTCGCCGCGTGGGCCGGCGGCGCGCTCATCGGGCGTGAACTGGAGAGCGGCACCGCCCAGTTGGCCTGGACCCAGTCCGTGTCCCCGGCCCGCTGGCTGGCCGCCAAGCTCGCCGTCCCGGCCGTCCTGCTCGTGGCGGGCACGACCGTGCTCACGCTGCTGCACCGCATGGCGTGGTCGTCGACCGCCGTACTGCGGTCGATCACGCCCTGGCGGGAGTGGTACGAGGACGACATCTTCCTGGCCAACGGCACCCTCGCCACCGCCTACGCACTGCTCGGCCTCGCCGTCGGCGTCCTCGCGGGCCTGCTCCAGCGCCGCGCCCTGCCCGCGCTCGGCACGGCGGTCGTCGGCCTGTTGATCCTCATGCAGACCCTCAGCACACTGCGCCCGCGCCTGTGGCCGGTCGAGACGCTCACGAGCAAGGGCGAGTACCCGCCGTACACCGGCATGGTCCTCGACGAGGGCGGCCTCACCTCCACCGGCGCCCGCGTCCCGGACCCCATCTGCGTCGACGACGCCAAGTGCCTCGCCGAGAACGGCATCGTCGGCTTCTACCGCGACTACCACCCCTCCTCCCACTTCTGGCCCCTGCAACTCGTCGAGACGGGCATCGTCCTCGCCGTCACGGCCCTGGCGGTCCTGATCGCCTTCCTGCTGCTGAAGCGCCGTACCGGAGCCGCCGCATGACCGCCACCCTCACCGCCACGAGCACCCCGGCCGACCGCCGCACCACGCGCGGGCCGCGCGGCCTTGTCTGGGCCGTCTTGCGGGTGCACCAGACGGCCCTCGTCTTCTGGGTGCTCGCCCTGACCGCCGCGACGGCGGGCCTGATCTGGCTGTACAGCGTCGCGGACGAGGCCCGCCGGGCCTACGTCCCGTGCGCCGAGCCGATCGCCGCGGACGGCCTCCCCTCCTGCGCCTCGATCCAGGCGATCACCGTCGACGACTACTACTCCGACGGCATCAGCCTGATCACCACGACCCTGTCGTGGTCGATCTTCCCCGTGGCCGCCTGGGCGGGCGGCGCCCTCATCGCGCGGGAACTGGAGAACGGCACCGCACGGCTCGCCTGGACCCAGTCGGTCAGCCCGGTCCGCTGGCTGGCCGCCAAGCTCGCCGTCCCGGCGGTCCTGCTCGCCGCCGGCACCGGCGCGATCGTGCTGCTGAACCGCTGGGCACAGACGGACGGCAACGCCAACGTGGTCGGCGACTGGTACGGCCCGGACGTCTTCGTCGGCACCGGCCCGGCGGCCGTCGGCTACGTCCTGGCCGGCCTCGCCCTCGGCGCCCTCGCCGGACTGCTGCTGCGCCGGGCACTGCCCGCCGCCGGGGTGGGGCTCGCCGCCGCGCTGCTCCTCTACAACGTGCTGGAGCGCTACCGCGAGGACCTGCTGCCGACGGTCACCCGCACCGGGCCCGAGGGCCTCGATCCGGGTCGCTCCGCCTGGACGGTGGCCTGGGCCTCGACCGGCGAGGGGGGCGTCACGACCGTCGAGGTCACCTTCCACCCCGGGTCCCACTTCTGGCCGCTTCAGTACATCGAGACCGGCATCGCCCTCACCGTGGCCGCCGCCGCGACCCTCGCCGCCTTCGCGGTGCTGCGCCGCCGCACCCCGTAAGGGCCGGCCGCACGTCCCCGAAGACCAGCCGCACGTCCCTCCACGGGGGGAGGGACGTGCGGCTCAGACGTGTGCGCGGGCAACCGTCCCGTCATGTAGACGCCCGCGAGCCGCCCTCCGCTATCCCGCACGCCATGTCTCCGTAACCATTGGTTCAGACGGACTTGCGACGCTCAGCCAATGACCGCCGCCGTGCCAGCGCCCGCGCCGCCCCCGGAGGGAAACGCGAGGAACGGGGACGCCCGACACCTCCCCGCGACGCTCCCACCCGCGCTTTCCGACGCGCCCATCGGCCTGGACACGCGGAACAATGGACATATGAGCCAGTCCACAAACTCCCAGGCCAACGTCCAGCACGCGCAGCCCTCCGTGGGCTCCATAGCGGCGCACCGCCCGCACACGGTCTCCGCGGTCGTCTCCGACCTGGAACCGGACATCGACGCCGACCTCGACGCCTACGAGGAGTCACTCGTCGACGGGGTCCAGCTGCCCCAGGGCCGCTTCCTGGACCGGGAGCGCAGCTGGCTCGCGTTCAACGAGCGCGTCCTCGAACTCGCCGAGGACCCGAACACCCCGCTCCTGGAGCGGGCCAACTTCCTGGCGATCTTCGCCAGCAACCTGGACGAGTTCTTCATGGTCCGGGTGGCCGGTCTGAAGCGCCGTATCGCGACCGGTGTCGCCACCCGGTCCGCGTCCGGCCTGCAGCCCCGCGAGGTCCTGGAGATGATCTGGGCCCGCTCGCGCGAGCTGATGGCCCGGCACGCCGCCTGCTACCACGAGGACGTCGCCCCCGCCCTCGCGGAGGAGGGCATCCACCTGGTCCGCTGGAACGAGCTGACGGAGAAGGAGCAGGCGCGCCTCTTCACCCTGTTCCGGCACCAGATCTTCCCGGTCCTGACCCCGCTGGCGGTCGACCCGGCGCACCCGTTCCCGTACATCTCCGGCCTGTCCCTGAACCTGGCCGTGCGCGTGCGCAACCCCGTCACCGGCACGCCGCACTTCGCCCGGGTGAAGGTGCCGCCGCTGCTCTCCCGCTTCCTGGAGGCCTCCCCCGGCCGGTACGTGCCGCTGGAGGACGTCATCGGCGCGCACCTGGAGGAGCTGTTCCCGGGCATGGAGGTGCTGGAGCACCACGCCTTCCGGGTCACCCGCAACGAGGACCTGGAGGTCGAGGAGGACGACGCCGAGAACCTCCTCCAGGCCCTGGAGAAGGAACTCATGCGGCGCCGCTTCGGTCCGCCGGTGCGCCTTGAGGTCGAGGAGAGCATCAACCAGGAGGTCCTCGACCTGCTGGTGCGCGAGCTGAAGATCAGCGAGGCCGAGGTCTACCCGCTGACCGGCCCCCTGGACCTCACCGGCCTCTTCCGCATCGCCTCCGTCGACCGGCCCGAACTGAAGTACCAGAAGTTCATCGCGGGCACCCATCGCGACCTCGCCGAGGTCGAGTCGGCGTCCGCGCCGGACATCTTCGCGGCCCTGCGCAACCGGGACGTCCTCCTCCACCACCCGTACGACTCGTTCTCCACCTCCGTGCAGGCCTTCCTGGAGCAGGCGGCCGACGACCCGGACGTCCTCGCGATCAAGCAGACCCTGTACCGGACCTCCGGCGACTCCCCCATAGTCAACGCGCTCATCGACGCCGCCGAGGCCGGCAAGCAGGTGCTTGTCCTGGTCGAGATCAAGGCCCGCTTCGACGAGCACGCCAACATCAAGTGGGCGCGCAAGCTGGAGGAGGCCGGCTGCCATGTCGTCTACGGCCTCGTCGGCCTGAAGACCCACTGCAAGCTGTCGCTGGTGGTCCGCCAGGAGGGCGACACCCTCCGGCGCTACAGCCATGTCGGCACCGGCAACTACCACCCGAAGACGGCCCGGCTCTACGAGGACCTGGGCCTGCTGACGGCCGACCCCCAGGTCGGCGCCGACCTGTCCGACCTGTTCAACCGTCTCTCCGGCTACTCGCGCCGGGAGACGTACCGGCGGCTGCTGGTCGCCCCCAAGTCCCTGCGCGACGGCCTGGTCTCGCGGATCGACAAGGAGGTCCAGCACCACCGTGCCGGGCGTCCCGCCCACGTCCGCATCAAGGTCAACTCGATCGTCGACGAGGCGCTCATCGACGCCTGTTACCGCGCGTCCCAGGCGGGCGTGCCGGTCGACATCTGGGTCCGCGGCATCTGCGCGGTCCGCCCGGGTGTGGCAGGGCTGTCGGAGAACATCCGCGTCCGCTCCGTCCTCGGCCGCTTCCTCGAACACTCCCGGGTCTTCGGCTTCGGCAACGGCGGCGAGCCCGAGGTGTGGATCGGCAGCGCCGACATGATGCACCGCAACCTCGACCGACGTATCGAAGCCCTGGTCAGGGTCACCGACCCGGCCCACCGCGCCGCGCTCAACCGGCTCCTGGAGACCGGTATGTCCGACTCCACCGCGTCCTGGCACCTCGGGCCGGAGGGTGAGTGGACGCGGCACGCGACGGACGCGGACGGCCAGCCGTTGCGCAACGTCCAGGAGATGCTCATAGACGCCCGGAGGCGCCGGCGTGGCACAGCAACACCTTGATCCGACGGACCCCGCGGCCAGGGCCGTGACCGGGGACGCCCTCGGGGGCTACCTGCGCGCCCAGGCCACGGAGTTCCTCCGAGCCCTGCGCCTGCACCGGGAGAACGGTGGAGGGGCGGCCAACGGCTCGGCGGAGTCCGTAGACGCGGCCCGGGCCCTGCGCCGCTCGGCCCGCCGTATCAGCGCCAGCCTGCACACGTTCCGCCCCTTGCTGGACACCGACTGGTCGGAGGCCATCCGCCCGGAACTGGCCTGGCTCTCCGGAACGCTGGCCATGGAACACGCGTACGCGGGCCGGCTGGAACGCCTCCTGCTGGCCCTGCACCGGCTGTCGGGGGCGACGGTCCTGCCTGCCCAGCTGGGCACGAGCGACGTGGGCGGGGCGGGTGCGGGAGCTGGCTCGGCGGAGGTGGCCTCGGGTCCCCCCGCCGCGGCGCCCACCCCGGAGCGCGGCAACCTCACGGTGGGCGCGGCCAAAGCGGGCGCCCTGCTCGAACGGCAGCTCACCCTCGCCCGGACCCGGGCGCACAGCACCGCCCTGCAGGCCCTCGGCTCCTCCCGCTTCCACGCCGTCGCCGACAACATCGCCGTACTGGCCAGCGAGGTCCCCCTGACCTCCGCCGCGGCCACCGCCGACCTGTGCCCCCTCGCCACCGCCGCCGAGGAGCGGCTCACCGACGCCGTCGCGGCGCTCCCCCTGGTGACCGCCGGCCACCCCTACAACGCCGAGGCCCTGATCCACGGCCTCTCCCCGGACCCGGCCCCGCATCCGCAGGACGCCCCCTGGCACCAGGTCCGCCTGCTGCTGCGCCTGCACCGCTACGCCCGCGAGGTCCTGCACGGCGACAACTCGCCGGTGGACGTACGGCTGCTGGCGGCGGGCCAGGCACTCAACCGGCACCGCGACGCCTCCGAGGCGGCGGCAGCGGCGGCCCAGGCTGCCCGCACCCCGCGGATCGCCCCGGCGACGGCGTACGCCCTCGGCGTGCTGCACGCCGACCAGCGGCACGAGGTGGAGGCGGCGCGTTTCGCGTTCCAGCAGTCCTGGCAGATGCAGACGGTAGGCACCCCCTAGGCACCCCATGGGGACTTCATGGGGTCCCCTGAAGGAGGCATACGCCCGGTGACTCACGCGAACGACTTCATCGTCCACGCCGCCGGCTGTGTCCTGTGGCGGCGTTCGCCGGTAGACGGTGAGCTGGAGATATGCCTGGTCCACCGACCGAAGTACGACGACTGGTCGCACCCGAAAGGCAAGCTGAAGCGCGACGAGGACCCCCTCACCGGTGCCCTGCGCGAGGTGGCGGAGGAGACGGGCCACGCCGCCCAGCCGGGCGCCGAGCTGCCGACGATGCGGTACCTGGCGGGCGGCCGCCCCAAGCAGGTCCGCTACTGGGCGGCCGAGGCGGGCCCCGGCGTCTTCGCCCCGAGCACCGAGGTGGACCGCCTGCTGTGGCTCTCCCCCACGGCGGCCCGGACCCGGCTGACCCAGCCCCGGGACCGCACGCTGGTCGACGCCCTCCTCAGCTCCCTGCACATGACGTAGCCGGGACGATGTACACGACGACAGAGGGGCCGCCCGGGTGTCCGGAAACGGCCCCTCTCCGCAGTGACGCCACTACACAGAGTCGCCGACATCCAGCGGTAGCGTTGGTACCGCGCCGTGTCCCCAACGTGAGCGTTCCGTTACCTCACCGCACCGTCCCCAGGGGTTCACCCCTCGTTCATTTACGCCCTTCGGCGCCTTCACCTGATCTGCCTAATTTCGGCCCTGCACGATGACGGACCGCGCCCTGGGGGGACGTGCCGGCATCACCCATTCTTCGCACGCCGCCGAATTTCAGGACGGCGGCTCCTGGAAGGAACTCCCTCAAGTGAAGCTTCAGCGCAAGAACCGGCGGGCCCTCGCTCTCGGCGCTCTCGCCGTCTCCGGCGCCCTGGCCCTGACGGCGTGCGGCTCCGACGACACCGGCAACGGCGGGGGCACCACCTCCACCGCCAACGCCGGCAACATCAAGTGTGACGACGCCAAGGGCCAGCTGCTGGCCGACGGCTCGTCCGCGCAGAAGAACGCGATCGACGCCTGGGTCAAGCAGTTCTCTGCCGCCTGCCAGGGCGTCCAGATCAACTACAAGGGCGGCGGCTCCGGCGCCGGTGTCACAGCGTTCAACCAGGGCACGGTCGCCTTCGCCGGTTCGGACTCCGCGCTGAAGCCCGAGGAGATCGCCGAGTCCAAGAAGACCGCGTGCACCAACGGCGGCCAGGGCATCGACCTCCCGATGGTCGGCGGCGCCATCGCCCTCGCGTACAACGTCGAGGGTGTCGACAACCTGGTTCTCGACGCGCCGACGATCGCCAAGATCTTCAGCGGCAAGATCAAGACCTGGGACGACGCCGCGATCAAGAAGCTGAACACCGGCGCGAAGCTGCCCAGCACCAAGATCCAGGCGTTCCACCGCTCGGACGAGTCCGGCACCACGGACAACTTCACCAAGTACCTGACGGCCGCCACCCCGGACAACTGGAAGTTCGAGGGCGGCAAGGCGTGGACCGCTCCGGGCGGCCAGGCCGCGTCCGGCTCCTCCGGTGTCGCCCAGGCGGTCAAGCAGACCTCCGGCTCCATCAGCTACATGGAGGAGTCCTACGCCAAGGGCATGTCGACCGTCGCCATCAACACGGGTGCGGCCGAGCCGGTCAAGCCCTCCTCCGACAGCGCCACCGCCGCCATCGCGGACGCCAAGGTCGTCGGCACCGGCAAGGACCTCGCGCTCGAGATCAACTACACGACCAAGGCCGACGGCGCCTACCCGATCACCCTGGTCACGTACGAGATCGTCTGCGACAAGGGCAACAAGGCCGAGACGCTGCCGGCCGTCAAGGCGTTCCTGACCTACATCGCCAGCGAGGACGGCCAGGGCATTCTCGCCGAGAACTCCTACGCCCCGATCCCCGCCGACATCATCTCCAAGGTCCGCACCACCATCGCGGGCCTGAGCTGATTTGAGAGTGCGGCCCGGTCTCACCGAGACCGGGCCGCACCGTCCGGTGCACCGCCGCCATGGATCCGTACGCTGAGTACGGCTCCGCAGACCGGAGAACCCGATGGACATAGCCACACAAGACACACCTCCCCCCGCGCCCCTGCCGACCGAGGGCGAGCGCAAGCGTGCCGCCCGCGGCGCCACCCGCCCCGGAGACCGGGTCTTCCTCGGTCTCGCCCGAGGGTCCGGCGTCTTCCTGCTCGTGGTCATGGGCGCGATCGCGGCCTTCCTCACCTGGCGAGCCGTCATCGCCATCAGCGAGGACGAGGGCAACTTCCTCACGACCTTCGAGTGGAGCACCGGCACGAAGCCGCCGGTCTTCGGTATCGCGGTCCTGGCCTACGGGACGATCATCTCCTCGATCATCGCCATGGTCATCGCCGTCCCGATCGCCGTCGCCATCGCGCTGTTCATCACCCACTACGCCCCGCGCAAGCTGGGCGGCACGATCGCGTACGTGATCGACCTGCTCGCCGCCGTACCGTCCATCGTGTACGGCCTCTGGGGCGCCCTGATCCTCGTACCGCACATGGACGGCCTGTTCGGCTGGCTGAACGACTACTTCAGCTGGACCGGCATCTTCTCCTGGGACGAAGGCCCGGCGCGCTCGATGCTCACCGTCGGCATCCTGCTCGCGATCATGATCCTGCCGATCATCACGAACGTCAGCCGTGAGGTCTTCAACCAGGTTCCGCAGATGCACGAAGAGGCGGCCCTGGCCCTCGGCGCCACGCGCTGGGAGGTCATCCGCATGTCGGTGCTGCCCTTCGGCCGCTCCGGCGTGATCTCCGCCTCGATGCTCGGCCTCGGCCGCGCGCTCGGCGAGACGATGGCCGTCGCCACCGTGCTCTCCCCCGACTTCCTGATCCACCTCAGCCTGCTGAACGGCGGCGGCGGCACCTTCGCCCAGAACATCGCCGCCAAGTTCCCCGAGGCGGACGAGTTCGGCCGTGACGCGCTGATCGCCTCCGGTCTGGTCCTGTTCGTCATCACCCTGTTGGTCAACGGCGCGGCCCGCATGATCATCGCCCGTCGCAAGGAGTACTCGGGGGCCAACGCATGAGCCACTCAGCCGTCACCGACAAGCGCCCTGGCTCCCTGCAGGGCGGCCAGCTGCCGAAGTGGGCCCCGTTGGGGATCGCCGCGGGTTCGCTCGCCGTCTCCATCGGCCTCAGCCTGGCCACCGGGATCGAGAGCAAGATCCAGTGGGGCCTGATCGCCGCGATCCTCTACATCCTCGGTACGTATGTCATCTCGGCGCGCGTCGAGAACCGCCGCCAGGCCAAGGACCGCATCGCGACCTCGCTGGTCTGGGTCGCCTTCCTGCTCGCCGTGGTGCCGCTCGCGTCGCTGATCTGGGCGACCGTCGTGCGCGGTATCAAGGTCCTCGACGGATATTTCCTGAGCCACTCGATGGGCGTCGTCGGCAACTCCGAGCCGGGCGGCGGTGTCTACGCCGCCATCATCGGCACCCTGGAGCAGGTCGGCATCGCCACCCTGATCGCCGCGCCGATCGGTGTGCTCACCGCGATCTACCTGGTGGAGTACGGGCGCGGTGCGCTCGCCCGTGCCGTCACCTTCTTCGTCGACGTGATGACCGGTATCCCGTCGATCGTCGCCGGTCTGTTCATCCTCAGCATCCTGCTGGCCTTCGACCTGGAGTTCTCCGGCCTCGCCGGCGCTCTCGCGCTGACGATCCTGATGCTGCCGATCGTGGTCCGCTCCACCGAGGAGATGCTCAAGCTCGTCCCGAACGAGCTGCGTGAGGCCGCCCTGGCCCTCGGCGTGCCGAAGTGGCGCACGATCCTGAAGGTGGTCCTGCCCACCGCGATCGGCGGTATCACCACAGGCATCATGCTGGCGGTGGCCCGTATCGCCGGCGAGACCGCGCCCGTGCTGCTGGTGGTGTTCGGCAACCCGTTCATCAACAACAACCCGTTCGAGGGTCCGCAGGCGTCGCTGCCGCTGTACATCTACCAGCAGTACACGCTGAGCGCCGGATCGGACGCGGGCATCGACCGCGCCTGGGCCGCGGCCCTCACGCTGATCATCTTCGTGATGATCCTGAACCTGGCGGCCCGGGCTCTCGCCCGCTGGAAGGCCCCCAAGACCGGTCGCTGACGCGGCCAAGTGTGAACAGTCAGCGACTCGGATTCGAAAGAAGCAGTGATATCCATGGCCAAGCGAATTGACGTCAGCGGCCTGCACGCCTACTACGGAACGTTCCGTGCCATCGAGGACATCTCGATGACCGTCGAGCCCCGCTCCGTGACGGCCTTCATCGGCCCGTCCGGCTGCGGCAAGTCCACCTTCCTGCGCACCCTCAACCGCATGCACGAGGTCACCCCCGGCGGCCGGGTCGAGGGCAAGGTCATGCTCGACGACGAGAACCTGTACGGCGCCGGGGTCGACCCGGTGACGGTGCGGCGTGAGGTCGGCATGGTGTTCCAGCGGCCGAACCCGTTCCCCACGATGTCGGTCTACGACAACGTCGCGGCCGGTCTGAGGCTGAACGGCTCGTACAAGAAGTCGCAGCTGGACGACGTCGTGGAGAAGTCCCTCAAGGGCGCCAACCTCTGGAACGAGGTCAAGGACCGCCTGAACAAGCCGGGTTCCGGCCTCTCCGGCGGCCAGCAGCAGCGCCTGTGCATCGCGCGGGCGATCGCCGTGGAGCCCAAGGTCCTCCTCATGGACGAGCCCTGCTCGGCCCTCGACCCGATCTCCACCCTCGCCATCGAGGACCTGATCGGCGAGCTGAAGGAGCGCTTCACGATCGTCATCGTGACGCACAACATGCAGCAGGCGGCCCGCGTCTCCGACCGCACCGCCTTCTTCAACCTGGCCGCCGTCGGCCAGCCCGGCAAGCTGATCGAGATCGACGACACGGAGCGCATCTTCTCCAACCCGTCGGTCCAGGCCACCGAGGACTACATCTCGGGCCGCTTCGGCTGAGCCGACGCCCGACGACATGAACCCCTCGCGGTGCTGCATGGCGGTGCCACCGCGAGGCAGATAAAGGGCCCGCCCCCTGGCTCCCAGGGGGCGGGCCCGTCTCCGTGTGCGGGACGCCTTCTTGGCGCCGGGTCACCTGGTCACACCTGCGTATGGCCTTCCGCATCCGTACGCGCCAGACTCCGCGCCCGTCTCGCCGGCCCCCGCCAGCCGCAACTGCAATGCGCCGAGCAGAAGCGGCCCTTCTCCACCGTCGAAGTGCGGTGTTCCTCGGGGCCGCGATGATTTCCGGGGGCTGTCGGTCCGTCCTGCTGCGCCACGTCGACAACGTTACCCAAGGCAAGTACGTCCAACGCCTCCGGGCGGCGTGACGAGGGCACCTACCCGTCGTTAACCGGAACGACAGGGGGCCCGTGACGGACGTACTGGCTGGGGGTAGGCAGGCGATGACGGAGCGGCAGCAGCACAGGCGGAGGTATGGAGCAGGCGTTGCCGCCGGGGTCCTGTGTCTCTGTCTGGCAGGCAGCGGGTGCGCGGAGAGCGGGGCGGCCGCCGAGGATTCGCGTGGTCGGGACGCCACGGAGGTCGTGCGGCGCGCTGCCGACGCGCTCGTCGGCGCCCGCAGTTCCAAGGCCCGCACCTCCATGGAGATGGCCACCGGCGGCACCCGCGTCACCATCCGCGGCGAGGGTGTGTACGACTTCCGCAGGCAGGTCGGCCAGTTGAAGGTGCTGTTGCCCCAGGATCCCGCCGGCGCCACCGCGCACCGGCCGATCATGGAGCTCCTCGCTCCCGGGGCGCTGTTCATGAAGAACCGCGGTGCCGGAGTGCCCGCCGACAAGTGGGTGCGCGTCGACACGCGCACGCTCTCGGACGGGAATCTGGTCACCGGCGGTGCCACCGATCCGTACGCCGCCGCCGAGGTGCTGCGGGGGACGCGGACCGCGACGTATGTGGGCGAGGAGGAGATCGCGGGTACCCCCGTGCGGCACTACCGGGGGACCGCTGATCTCGGTACGGCCGCCAAGGACGCCTCCGACGGGAACAAGGACGCCCTCGCGGCGGCGGCGAAAGGGTTCGCCACGGACCAGGTGCCGTTCGACGTGTATCTCGACGACGATGGCCGGATCCGGAAGGTCCGGCACCGGTTCAGCTTCGTCAACGGCCAGCCGACCGGTGCGGTCGCGGTGGCCTCGACGACCTTGCTGTATGACTTCGGTGCCCCTGTCGACGTACGCCTTCCGGACCGCGAGGACATCTACGCGGGCAAGATCGCCGAGGAGTGAGGGCCGGCGTGTGCGTGCGTGACGGGCGTCAAGAACTAGCCCTTCCGTGCCATGCGCGGTGCGTAGGCCGCTCCCTACTCTAGGAAGTCGGTAACGGCAGAGAAGAGGTGATGCACGTGGCTCCGGTCGGCGGTACGGCAGTTCAGGACCACGTGGCCCTCGCCGAGATCGAACTGTGCGGAGAGCTGATCATCGCCGCCTCGGCCGCCCGGGAGGACCGGCTCAGCCTGGAGGACATCGACGAGGTGCTGCGCGTGGCGGAGGAGCGGGACGCGGCGGGTGGGTGAGCCGGCCGGTGCGTGAGCCAGCCGGCGAGTGAGAGGCGGACCTCACGTCCGCAGGAGCCGCCCGATCGCCTTCGTGGCCTCCTCCACCTTCGCGTCGATCTCCGCACCGCCCTTGAGGGCCGCGTCGGCGACGCAGTGGCGCAGGTGTTCCTCCAGCAGTTGGAGGGCGAAGGACTGCAGGGCCTTGGTGGAGGCGGACACCTGCGTGAGTATGTCGATGCAGTAGACGTCCTCGTCGACCATGCGCTGGAGGCCGCGGATCTGGCCCTCGATACGGCGCAGGCGCTTGAGGTGTTCGTCCTTCTGTTTGTGGTAGCCGTGGATGCCCCGGTCATGGTCCGTCACGACCTCCGTGACGTCCGTGACGTTCGCCTCGACGGCTTGCTCAGCGGCGGAGGTCGCACCCGCGCCGGCCTCGGTGGTCGTCATCGCGTCCTCCAGACGTAAACCGCTTCATATACCCCTACTGGGTATATCGTACCGAACTTTGCTGGGTATAGGGCCTGTGGCCGATGCCGCGAACGGCCGTTGGACTGGACCACTGGGCTGCCCCCGTGCCGACCACTGTGCCCGATGGGCGACACTGGAGGACGGCCCATTAGCCGTGGCCGGATGATGCGCCTAGCATCAGCCTGACCGAAACCGATGCTTCTTGAGGACCCCACGTGCGATTTCGTCTGACCCCCCGGGAGACGAGCTTCTACGACATGTTTGCCGCATCCGCGGACAACATCGTCACGGGCTCGAAACTCCTGATGGAACTGCTCGGGGCGGACAACGCCGGCCGGGCCGAGATCGCAGAGCGTATGCGGGCCGCAGAACACGCGGGTGACGATGCCACACACGCGATCTTCCACCAGCTGAACTCCTCGTTCATCACGCCGTTCGACCGCGAGGACATCTACAACCTCGCATCCTGCCTCGACGACATCATGGACTTCATGGAGGAGGCCGTCGACCTGGTCGTCCTCTACAACATCGAGGAACTCCCCAAGGGCGTCGAGCAGCAGATCGAAGTACTGGCGCGGGCCGCGGAGCTCACGGCCGAGGCCATGCCGAACCTGCGCACCATGGACAACCTCACCGAGTACTGGATCGAGGTCAACCGCCTCGAGAACCAGGCCGACCAGATACACCGCAAGCTCCTCGCCCACCTCTTCAACGGCAAGTACGACGCCATCGAGGTGCTGAAGCTCAAGCAGATCGTCGATGTGCTGGAGGAAGCGGCGGACGCGTTCGAGCACGTGGCGAACACGGTGGAGACCATCGCCGTCAAGGAGTCCTGAACCCTTCATGGACACCTTCGCCCTGGTCGTGACCATCCTGGTCGCGCTCTTCTTCACGTACACCAACGGTTTCCACGACTCCGCGAACGCGATCGCCACATCTGTCTCGACGCGGGCACTGACGCCGCGGGCCGCGCTGGCGATGGCCGCGGTGATGAATCTCGGCGGCGCCTTTCTGGGGTCCGGTGTCGCCAAGACCGTCAGCGAGGGCCTGATTCAGACACCCGAGGGCTCGAAGGGGATGGGGATCCTTTTCGCGGCCCTGGTCGGTGCGATCACCTGGAACCTGGTCACCTGGTACTACGGCCTCCCGTCCTCCTCCTCTCACGCGCTGTTCGGCGGCATGGTGGGGGCGGCGCTGGCCGGGGGGACGACGGTGTACTGGAGCGGGGTGCTGGAGAAGGTCGTCATCCCCATGTTCGTCTCACCGATCGTCGGCCTGTGCGCGGGCTACCTGGTAATGACGGCGATCATGTGGATCTTCCGGCGCGCCAACCCGCACAAGGCCAAGCGGGGATTCCGGATCGCGCAGACCGTCTCGGCCGCCGGCATGGCGCTCGGGCACGGCCTCCAGGACGCCCAGAAGACGATGGGCATCGTGGTGATGGCGCTGGTCATCGCCGATGTCGAGGACTACGGCGATCCCATCCCGGTGTGGGTGAAGATCGTGTGCGCCGTGATGCTGTCGCTGGGGACGTATGCCGGTGGGTGGCGGATCATGCGGACCCTCGGACGAAAGATCATCGAGCTGGACCCGCCGCAGGGTTTCGCCGCGGAGACGACCGGTGCGTCGATCATGTTCACCACGGCATTCCTGTTCAAGGCACCGATCTCCACGACCCACGTCATCACCTCCGCGATCATGGGCGTCGGCGCGACGAAGCGGGTGAACGCCGTGCGGTGGGGCGTGGCCAAGAACATCGTTCTCGGCTGGTTCATCACGATGCCGGCGGCGGCGCTTGTCGCCGCGGGCGCGTTCGGGATTGTGAACCTGGCGTTCCTGTAGGGGTTGCACAACGGCACATTCTCGGCGCAGGCCTGCGGATTTCGGCCCGTGCGGCGTGTGAGGCCGGGCCTGACCGTCCCGATCTGCCGCCCGCCCGTAGGGGGCGACTTGGTGGAGCGAGGGCGACGTCTGTCTCGGCGCAGGCCCAGGCGTTTCAGCCCGCCCGGCATGTGAGGCCGGATCTGACCGTCCCAATTCCCCGCCCACCCGCAGGGGGCGACGAGGTGGAGCGACGGCGACATCTCGACGCAGGCCCAGGCACTTTCAGCCCGCCCGGCGTGTCAGGACGAGGTCGCACCGTCCCAATCCCCCACCCACCCGAGGGGGCGACGAGGTGCAGCGAAGGCGACATCCCGACGCAGGCCCAGGCACTTTCAGCCCGCCCGGCGTGTGAGGACGAGGTCGCACCGTCCCAATCCCCCACCCACCCGAGGGGGCGACGAGGTGCAGCGAAGGCGACATCCCGACGCAGGCCCAGGCACTTTCAGCCCGCCCGGCGTGTGAGGACGAGGTCGCACCGTCCCAATCCCCCACCCACCCGAGGGGGCGACGAGGTGCAGCGAGGGCGACATCCCGACGCAGGCCCAGGCACTTTCAGCCCGCCCGGCGTGTGAGGACGAGGCCCTTTCGGGGCCGACAGCGGGGGTCTGGGGGCGGCAGCCCCCAGAAGCGGGCCGGGGTCGAAGGGGCAGCGCCCCTGGTGGATGGGACGGGTAGGGGCGGCGGGGGCGAGAAAACACCCGGCGTACCCCGACACCATGGAACCCCGACCCCCACCACCCCGTCTCGTTCCACGTAACCCCCCAGGAGGCGACATGGAACGGCGTACCTTCATCGGCGGCGGCGCAGCAGCCCTCACCGCCCTGGCGACAACCGCCTGCAACGGCAACGGCAACACCGGCTCCGCCACAGACACCGGCGCAGACACAGCCACCCGCACACAATCCGCCGCCACCAGCAAGTCCGCCGCCCCCGCCAACTGGACCGCCCTCGCCCGAGACCTGGACGGCACCCTCATCCGCCCCGGCGAAGCCGACTGGAAGTCCGCCCACCAGCTCTACAACACCCGCTTCGACGCCCTGAAGCCCGCCGCAGTCGCCTACGTCGCCCACCCCGACGACATCCGCACCACCCTCGCCTACGCCCGCGCCCACCACTTCAAGGTAGCCATCCGCAACGGCGGCCACTCCTACGCCGGCTGGTCCTCCGGCAACAACCGCCTGATCATCGACGTCTCCAGGCTCAACCGCATCCGAGCCTCCGGCAGCACCGCCGTGGTCGGCGCCGGCTCCAAGCTCATCGACGTCTACCGCGGCCTCGCCGCAAAGGGCGTCACCATCCCCGCCGGCTCCTGCCCCACCGTCGGCGTCTCCGGCCTCACCCTCGGCGGCGGCCACGGCGTGACCTCCCGCGCCTACGGCCTGACCTGCGACAGCCTCACCCAGGCCACCCTGATCACGGCCGACGGCAAGCAGCTCACCGCCAACGCCACCACCAACAAGGACCTCTTCTGGGCCCTGCGCGGCGCCGGCAACGGCAACTTCGGCGTCGTCACGGAACTGCACTTCAAGACCCACGCCGCCCCCCAGGCCGTAACGGCGTACATGACCTGGCCCTGGTCGAAGGCGACCAAGCTGATCAAGGCCTGGCAGGAGTGGGGCCCGACCCAGCCCGACGAGATCTGGTCGGCCCTGAGCATCTCGAACCACGCGGGCGGCACCCCGACCATCACCGTCGCCGCGTTCTCCCTGGGCACCTACGGCGAACTCCAGAACGCCGTGGACAGCCTCGCCGACCGCCCCGGCGGCCCCGGCCCCGCGAGCAACGTCGCCCTCAAGCGCCGCTCGTACGAGGAGTCGATGGAGCTGTACGCCGGCTGCTCGTCCTTCTCCACGGACGCCCAGTGCCACCTCCCCGGCTCCACCCCCGGCCGCTCCCCGCAGGGCGCGCTGAGCCGCGAGACGTACACGGCGAAGTCGGACTTCTTCGACCGTTCCCTCTCCTCGGCGGGCATCCAGACCCTGCTGAAGCAGATGCAGACCGTCCGCGGCGGCTCCGGCAGCATCGCCCTCACGGCCCTCGGCGGCGCGGTCAACCGCGTCTCCCCCACGGCGACGGCCTTCGTGCACCGCCGCTCCCGCTTCCTGGCCCAGTACATCGCCTCCTGGCGCGCCGGCACGACGGGCTCCGCGGCCCAGGCCTGGCTGAAGACGACCCACGACGCGATGCGACCGCACGCCTCGGGCGCCGCGTACCAGAACTACACGGACCCGACCCTGACCGACTGGCGCAAGGCGTACTACGGGGATGCGGCGACGCGTCTGACGAGCCTGAAGAAGCAGTACGACCCGGAGAGGTTCTTCACGTACCCGCAGGCGCTGTAGGCGCTGGACGCTTGAAAGCCGGGTCGCGGGGGGGGGCGAAACCGGAGCCCGAACCGGAACCGAACCCACACCCACACCCGGGCCCGGAACCGACCGGGGACGGACGGCCTAAGCCGCCAGATCCCGCTCCTCAGCCCCCGCCGTCTCCCTCCGGGCCCCCGGAATCACCGCGTCCTGCCCACCCACCCGGGACCGTCCCCGCGACTTGATCAGCCACCCGCCCCTCGGCGACCGCTCGATGGCGGACATCACCGGCGTCAGCAGGGCCATGGCGATGGGCGACAGCAGGAGCGCGACGGCCGTGCCGAGGGCGAAGCCGCCCACGACGTCCGTCGGATAGTGCACGCCCATATAGATCCGGCAGAACCCTTCGAGCAGGGCGAGCCCGATCCCGACCAGCCCGAACTTCCGGTTCGCGACGAACAGCCCGACCCCCAGGGCCATGGCGATCGTCGCGTGGTCGCTCACGAACGAGTAGTCGGTCTTGCCGCTCACCAGGACCTCGAGTCCCTGATGATCGTTGAAGGGCCGCGGACGCTCCACGAACCCCCGTATCGGCACGTTCACCAGCACCGCGACCGCGGCGGCCAGCGGCGCCCACACGAGCGCGGCCACGGACGAGGCGGCGTCCTCCGCGCCCTTGCGCCGCACGGACCACCAGCACCACACCACGAGCAGGATCAGAGCGAGGACGATCCCGTACTCACCGACGTACTCCATGACCCGGTCGAACCAGCGCGGCGCGTCCTTGGCCAGGCCATTGATGTCGTAGAGCAGCTCGACGTCGGGGTTCGACCCGGATTCTGCGAGTCCAGCCATGATGCCGCGGCCCCTTCGTCGTCTCGTTGGCGCATCCTGCGTACGCCGCTCCGCCCACCCCCGTGGTTGTAGATCCGGCTACGTCACCAGGAACGCACGGCCCCTGTAGATACGTTCCACACTCCACTGAATGATCACTCAGACGTTATCGAAGAGAGACCCATCGCCGCAGCTCAGGGGGTGGGTTCACGCTCCGTCTAAACGTTCGTGGGCAGTGCTTTCGCGCCATCCTCGGTCACCCGGGTGGCCCCGAAGTACTCCGGGGTGTCGATCGGGTCGAACCGGATCACAGCACCCGTTCTCGGCGCGTCGATCATGTACCCACCACCCACATAAATACCGACATGGTGGATGGCCCGAGAGTTGCTGAGGTCCTTCGAGAAGAACACCAGGTCGCCCGGCAGCAGCTCGTTCCTGGCCGGATGCGGCCCCGCGTTGTACTGATCATTGGCGACCCGTGGCAACGAGATCCCCACACTGTCGTAAGCGGCCTGAGTCAACCCCGAACAGTCGAACCGCCCCCCGTCCGCGGCGGTACCCTCCCCGCCCCAGAGGTAGGGCGTGCCGAGCTTCTTCTGGGCGTAGTAGATGGCGCCGGCGGCCTGCTTGGAGGGGTCCACTCGGCTGACGGGGGCGGCGAAGCTCTTCTCCAGGCTGCGGATCCGCGTGACGTAGTTCTGGGTCTCGGTGATGGCCGGCACCCCGCCCGCCTTTATGACGCGGTACGCGCCCGCGTTGTAGGCGGCGAGCATGTTGTTCGTGGTGTCGCCGGGCACGTCCTTGACGTACTTGGCGAGTTCGCAGTCGTACGACGCGGCCGACGGAATCGCGTCCTTCGGGTCCCAGATGTCGCGGTCGCCGTCGCCGTCGCCGTCGACACCGTGCGTGGCCCAGGTGCTCGGGATGAACTGGGCGATGCCGCGGGCGTCGGCGTGGCTGACGACGTCCGGGTCCCAGCCGCTCTCCTGGTAGAGCTGGGCGGCGAGCAGGGCGGGGTTGATGGCGGGGCACAGGTTGCCCCACTTCTGCACGAGCGCCTGGTACGCGCCGGGCACCGAGCCCTTCGCCAGTGCTACGCCGCCCTTGCCGACGCCGTTGACCAGGTTCCCGGCGACGATGTACACCCCGACGACGAGCAGCATGACGAAGCTCAGGCCGAGCGCGACCGCGACACCACCGGCCACCCATACTTTTCGCACGGCTCAACCCTCCCCCATATCGCCGCTGTTCAAGACCGTATCCCGTGAGAGTGGCGTTATTTCACCGTGAAGCCACGGCAGAAGATGCTTGAGTAGTCGTCAGGCGTACGGATGTGATGGAACTGCACGGTCCAGTCGCCGGGGTCATTGGTCAAGGGGATGGCGGGGGACGGCTTGCCCGTCGCCCAGGACTTGAAGTCGTCCGGGTACGTGACGTACTTCCAGTCGCCCGGGGCGCTGCCGCTGTACAGGTCGATGGGCTTGCTCAGGTAGCCCACGTTCGCGTTGTCGGAGAGCAGCCCCTCGATCGGCCTGCCGGTGGACGGGTCGATGTCGTGCGGCGGCTTCACACTGACGGTGACGTAGTAGGGCGCCGTGCCTTCGGTGGCGTACTTGTCGCGGAAGCCGAGCCGCACCTTGCCATCGAGGGTGAGCGTCTCCGTGGCGGCGTCGGGGTTGTCGGCATCGCTGACGGAACCCATGAAGCCGTTGCCTGCCCGCTCCTCCGGCGGCAGTTGGCACTCGCCGGTCTCCGAGGACCACAGCGTACGGTCGATCTTGTCGCCCGCGTATGCGGGAGCCCCCTTCGACGCCGCCGAGGACGACGGGCTGGGCGACTTGCCGCCCCCCGCTGCGGAGCCGCCGCCCTTGTCGTCGTCCGGCGCCATGAGCACGAGGGCCACTCCCACGCCGACCGCTACCCCCATGGCCACGGCGACCGTCCAGGGCGCGATGCGGCGACGGCGGACGACCTGCGTGGGCCCGCTCACCTGTGTCGGTGTGTACCCGTATCCGTTCGGCGCCCCGGCCGTGGGCAGTTCATGCGCCCCCAGCGGCGGATGCGCCGGAGGCACCGGCAGCGCGACCCCGGCCTGCCCGCTCGGCGGCGTCTGCGGTGCCGCTTCGGCCAGTTGGGCGAGCCCCGCGTAGAACGGGTCCTCGACGAGCGCCGACCGAACCCCGCACCGCGCGATCACCTCACCGAGCGCCGGCCGCGCCGCCGGATCCTTGGCCACGCACGCCTCGACAAGAGCCGCCAACTCCGGCTCCACGCCCGCGAGGTCGATGAGCTCGTGCACGGCCCGGTAACTGACGCCGGCCGACTCACCCATGCCGAACGGCGGCCGCCCGGTCGCCGCGTACGCCAGCGTCGCGCCCAGCGCGAACACGTCCGCAGCCGGACCGACCTCGTTGCGCAGCAGCACCTCGGGCGCGGTGAAGCCGGGTGTGCCCGGCGCGTACCCGGCCTCGGTGAGGGCCGTCTGGCCGACACCGCGCGCGATCCCGAAGTCGATGAGCTGAGGCCCTTGGGCGGCGAGGATGACGTTCTGCGGCTTGAGGTCCCGGTGCGTGACACCGTGCGCGTGCACCGCCGCGAGGCCTTCGGCGAGAGCGGCGAGCACCCCACGGCATGCCTCGGCCGGCAACGCCCCCCGCTCCCCCACAGCCTTGCTCAAGGTAGGCCCCGCCACATACTCGGTAGCCAGCCAATAGGGCGCCGCATCCAACGAAGCGTCGATCAGGTTCGCCGTATACGCACTGCGCACGGCCCGCACCGTCTCCACCTCACGCCGGAACCGGGCGAGGGCCTCCGGATGGTCGGTGATCTCCTCGCGGATCACCTTGATGGCGACCAGCCGCCCGCCGGGCGACCGCGCCAGATAGACCTGTCCCATACCGCCCGCCCCGAGCCGTGCGAGCAGCGTGTACGCGCCTATGTGCGCGGGATCCCGATCCTTCAGTGCGTCCACCGAACCGACCTTGCCACAGAGATCAGTTGGACGCGGAGTCCCTTTCCGCTTCCTGGTACAGCCGCGCCGCCTCCGCCCCGAACACCGCGCTGTACGACATGTCCGCCGTCGTCCCACCCCCGTCATGCCCACCCAGCACCCCGACGACCGCCCCGTCCCCGTCGACCCACGGGCTCCCGCTGCTCCCGCCGCTGAAGCCGGGGCATTCGATGCGCTGCTGCGTACGGCTGCGCGGGCGCGGCTTGTTGGTGCAACTGACCGGCTGCTCATGGGAGTTGAGGTACGCGGTGACGGTGACCGCCGTGGCCCCCACGGCCGTGTCCGTGGCGAACCGCTCCCCACCGACCACGTCCTCGACGCCTTCCCCACCCCGACGCTCCACGACCATGAACGCCACGTCACTGTCCTCGTCCCGCCTCTCCTTCCACCCCTCCGCGAGGAACCGCCGCCCGACCTTCCACACCCCGTACGGCGCCTCGCCGTCCCGGTACCCCGGCACGAACAGGAGCTCGTCCGGCCGTCCGTCCAGACAGTGGGCGGCGGTCACGACGAGGTTCCGGTGAGGGCTGTGGACGACGGACGCGGTGCAGAAGTGACCGCCGCGCAGACGGTCCCGACGGTCCGCCGCGAACAGCGCACCCACCCGCACGCTCCGCGCCGTCGCCGCGGCGAAGGCGGTCACACCGAAGGGACCCGTACCGGCGTCGTCGGCCGCGGCGGAGGCCGAGGTGAGGACGAGGAGAAGGCTGGCGGCGTACAGGGAGAGGCGGCGGGTGCGGGACGTACGGGAGGCGGGCTTCATCGGGGGTCACTGTGGCTGACGAAGGTGAGAGGAGCGTCAGAGGCATTACCTGGCAGGTCATCGATCCCGGCGAAGCCCCGTGCCACGATCGGAAAGGCCACGATCGGGAGAGCCACGATCGGAACCGCACGGAACAGCCCGACCGACCGACGGAAGGACGACGCCATGCCCGCCTACGCCATCGCCCACCTCCGGGACGCCGCCCCGCACCCGGAGATCGCCGAGTACATCGAGCGCATCCCCGCCACCTTCGAGCCGTACGGCGGCCGCTTCCTCGTGCACACCACGCCGCACGAGACGAAGGAGGGCAGTTGGCCGGGGCACGTCGTGGTGATCGGCTTCCCCGGGATCGCCGAGGCGCGGGCGTGGTGGGACTCGCCCGCCTACCAGGAGATCGCGCCGCTGCGGTCCCGGCACATCGAGGGCGACATCATCCTCGTCGAGGGCGTCCCGGAGGGCTACGACCCGGCCGTCACCGCCAAGGCCCTGCGGGACGGGCTCCCGGCCGAGTAGGGCAGGGCAGGGCACTGCTCACGCTGTGAGTTCCGTCTGCACCGGCACCCCGGACACCGTGTCCTGCCGGATGTACCACTCCGTGCCGAGGATCCGTCACGGACCGCCTCGGGGAAGCCGGCCAGCAGCCCGGGTGCGGCTCCCCGCTCCACCTCGGTGCGATGGGCCAGTACGGCCGCCCACTTCTGCCGCAGCCAGGGGCTCACGTCGACGGTCGCGGTGACGCGTTCGTCCGGGACCGTGTTCATGCCCTTGCCCGCACGGGCCAGTTCGCTCAGTGCGTCGAGGGCCGAGTGCGGGTGTGTGGCCAGGTAGAGGGCGCTCGGCTGCCAGGGGGCGCCGGCGTCCGGGTAGAGGCGTTCGAGGCCGGCCGCCCGGACGGCGAGCGTGGTGACGCGATGGGTGTGCACATGGTCGGGATGGCCGGTCACGCCGCCGTACTCGTCGTGGGTGACCACGATCTGCGGGCGGAACTCCCTGAGGTGGGCGACCAGCCGGCCCACCGCCTCGTCGAGCGACGCCTCGCACAGCCGCGGGCTGCCGGGCGCGGAGTGCGGCACCCCGGCGTCGGCGTAACCGAGCATCCGCGGCTCACCGGCGCCGAGAATCCGCAGCGCCTCGGCGAGTTCGGCACCGCGCGGTGTGTCCGGGGCCCACGTCGCCGTGACGACAGCGGTGCGCGCGCCGGCGGCGGCATGCCTGGCGAGGACCCCACCCGAGGACAGGGACTCGTCGTCGGGATGCGCGAACACCCCGAGCAGGCTCGGCACCGACATCTGTCGACCACCTCCGCGGACGAACTTCGACCTACCTCTGAGTACGCATACTCAAGCACCCGATCGTCCGGCGCGGCAGACTTGCCCCGCTCGATCAACTGATCGACGACCAAGGCGTCTTGAGGGGGAACCATCGTGAGACGAACCAAGCGAACTCTCGCCGTGACGGCGTTCGCGGCCTGCACGCTGACCGGCGTGGCAGCCGGCCCCGCCGCCGCGTCGGCCGATGTCCTGCTGCCCCATCCCGGGCCGGACGGGCTGGTGTGGGTACCGGAGCAGACGGGTGACGGCGGTGTCGCGTCCGGCGGCGCGTGGGAGGGTCTGCCGACCGTGCTCACGGTGGCGTGCGAAGGCGGCGGCGATGTGCGGGTGACGATGTCGCAGGAGACCGAGGTCGCCGCGTTCTCGGTCGACTGCCCGGACGGGGAGGCCGGCGTGGGTTCGGTGACCATGGACCCCGGCATGGTCCACTTCGGGTCCTTCACGATCGGCGTCGACGCTTCGTCGGACGACATCCGATGGGCTCTGACGGTGACGCAGCCGGAGTCGTAGCCGATACGGGCTGCATGGGCTGCGTGGGCTGCACAGGCTGCACGGCAAGGCAGGTCCGGCAGAACCACCCCGGCGGCAGGGCGCGCGGGCACTCGCCGGCGCCCGTCAGCGCTCGGCCGCCACCCGGCCCTCCGTCCCCAACGCACCCGACGCCCCCGACTTCCCCGCCCCCAACGCCCAGCTCACCCCGGTGAGTTCCTCCGACACCGTCCACAACCGCCGCGCGACCTCCGCGTCACTCGCCGCCGCACTCCGGCCCACCAGCGTCGGCCCGCCCCGCATCTCGCCCAGCCCGTCCGGCCCGACGTAGCTCGCGCCGGGAAGGTCCTGCGTGGCGGCGTACAGCGTCGGCAGCGCGCCCGCCCTGTCGTCCTGGGCGAGGAAACTGTTGCCGAACTTCATGAGCCCACGCATCACCGGGTTCGCCGCATGGCTCTGGAGGTTGGTGGCGGCGTAGCCGGGGTGCGCGGCAAGGGCGCGGACCGGGGAACCGGAGGCCGCCAGCCGGCGCTGCAGTTCCAGCGTGAAGAGCAGGTTCGCCAGCTTCGACTGGGCGTACGCGCGCTGCGGGTCGTAGCCGGAGGTGAAGCCGAGGTCCTCGAAGCGGATCCGCGCGTTGCCCCAGCGGTGGGCGCCGGACGACAGCGTCACGACCCGGTCCGTGACATACGGCAGCAGCAGGTTCGTCAGCGCGAAGTGCCCCAGATGATTCGTGCCGAACTGCATCTCGAAGCCGTCCGCCGTCCGCTGCTGCGGCAGCATCATCACGCCCGCATTGTTGATCAGCAGATCCAGGGGACGCCCCTGCCAGCCGTCCGCGAATTCCCGCACGGACGACAGATCCGCCAGATCCAGGCGCCGCACCTCGGTACTGCCGTTCACCGTCGCCGCCGCGGCCCGGCCCCGCTCCAGGTCCCGTACGGCGAACACGACGTGCGCGCCCGCGCGGGCCAGCGCGTCGGCCGCGGTGCGGCCGATGCCGCTGTTGGCGCCGGTCACGACGGCGGTGCGGCCCGCGAGGTCGGGAAGACGGGTGGCATCCCACGCGTCATCGACCTTCTTCTCGACCTTCTTCTCGACCTTCTTCTCGACCTTCTTCTCGATCTTCTTCGTGTTGTCAGCCATACTCTCGAATGTAGGCGTCGCCAACAATGCTGTCAATGACAACAATGGTGACGACGCCAACAAAGATGGCACCGCCAACATCAAGCTACGATGGTGCGCATGCCCGAGAGCCGCCCCTACCACCACGGAGACCTGCGCGCCGCCCTGCTCTCCGCCGCGGAACGCACCCTGCGTGACAAGGGCGCCGCCTCCCTCTCCCTGCGCGAACTGGCCCGCGAGGTCGGCGTCAGCCACGCCGCCCCCGGCCGCCACTTCAAGGACAAGCAGGCCCTGCTGAACGCCCTGGCCCTGGCCGGGTACGAGCGGCTCGCCCGGACACTCGACTCGGCGGACGACCCCGCGCTCCCCCTGGAGCCCCGCCTCTCGGCCCTGGCCCGGGCCTACCTCACCTTCGCGATCGACAACGCCGAGCTCCTGGAGCTCATGTACGCCCGCAAGCACGAGCCCGACGCCTCGGAACAGATGGCGGCGGCCGTCGACCGCACGGTCGGCTCACTGGCGCGCGTCATGGCGGACGCCCAGCAGCGCGGCGAGATCATCGAGGGCGACCCCGAGTTCCTCAACCTCGTCACAGGCGCCGCCCTCCACGGCATGGCCGCCTTCATCGCGGGCGGCATGCTGACCCCGGAGACGGCCCTGGGCAGCGTCGACGGCCTGGTCCACCACCTGCTCCACGGCCTCAGGCCCCGCTGACGGTTCGACGCGATACGGGCACCGCAGCGCCGCCGGATCAGGCGGGGCCGTTTCGGCGCGGGTCAAACCAGGGCCAATTCCCGATCATCCCCCGGCCACCCGTCGCCCATCCCCCGCCCATTGCCGCGCCATCGATCGGCAATCCCCAACACCCCTGAGCAATGGGGAAGTCAGGATTCCGAAACCCACCTTGTTGTCACGTACCCAACAAGCGACAGTCATCGGCGGGCCGCCGCCCCCGCCGGGAACCGCACCGGCGGACCCCCCACCCGCAGGCCTCTTCACCCACTCACAGGAGGCTGTACGTTGCGTACGACGACCCCCAACTCCCCCACACCCCCCAGAAGATGGCGCCGCCTCACCGCGGCAGCCGCCACCGCCGCCGCACTCGCGCTCGCCGGACTCGGCACCGCGACCACCGCGACCGCCGCGAGCACCACCCCGCAGACCCCCTCGGCCACGAAGGTCACCTGGGCAGCCACCCCGTGCGCCACGCCCAAACACAAGGGCGACCTGGCCTGCAACTCCGTCCGCGTCACCGGCGGTGTCACCGCCTTCGAGAAGCAGCGGGCGGCACAGAACGGCGTCACCCCCAAGGCCGCCGACGCCACCAGCCCCTCCGGCTACGGCCCCTCCGACCTCCAGGACGCCTACGGCCTGACCTCCGCCGCCGCCTCCGAAGGCTCCGGCGAGACCATCGCGATCGTCGACGCCTACGACGACCCGAACGCCGACGCCGACCTCGCCAAGTACCGCTCGCAGTACGACCTCCCCACCTGCACCACGGCCAACGGCTGCTTCAAGAAGGTCGGCCAGACCGGCTCCACGACCTCCCTGCCCACCGCCGACAGCGGCTGGTCCCAGGAGATCTCCCTCGACGTCGACATGGCGAGCGCCATCTGCCCGAACTGCGACATCCTGCTGGTCGAGGCGTCCTCCGCATCCATGGAGGACCTGGGCACGGCCGTCAACGAGGCGGTCAAGCTGGGCGCCAAGTTCGTCTCCAACAGCTACGGCGGCTCGGAGGAGTCGTCCGACCCGTCCTACGACTCGGCGTACTTCAACCACCCGGGCGTCGCCATCACCGTCAGCGCGGGCGACTCGGGCTACGGCGCCGAGTACCCGGCCGCGTCCCGCTACGTCACCGCCGTGGGCGGCACCAAGCTGTCCACCTCCTCCAACTCCCGCGGCTGGACGGAGAGCGTCTGGAAGACGAGCAGCACCGCAGGCACCGGCTCGGGCTGCTCCGCGTACGACGCCAAGCCGAGCTGGCAGACCGACACCGGCTGCGCCAAGCGCACGATCGCGGACGTCTCGGCCGTAGCGGACCCGGCGACCGGCGTCGCGGTCTACGACTCCTACGGCGTCACCGCCGGCTGGTACACCTTCGGCGGCACCAGCGCCTCCGCCCCGATCATCGCGGGCGTGTACGCACTCGCGGGCACGCCGTCCAGCAGCGCCTACCCGGCGCAGTTCCCGTACGCCGCCGCGGGCACGTCCGCCCTCAACGACGTCACCTCGGGCAACAACGGCACCTGCTCCACGTCGTACTTCTGCACCGCCCGCAGCGGCTACGACGGCCCCACCGGCTGGGGCACTCCGCAGGGCGTGGCGGCCTTCACCGGCTGACCTCCCGCTGACACTCCGTCACCAACCCCGACAGCAACGGGCCACGGCACCCCGCCGTGGCCCGTTCGCGCTGCCGGGATAGCCTTCACCCGCAGCACACCGGCACGACCACTCACCCGACCGGCCGTCAGAAACGGCACCCGGCGTGAAGAAGGCTAACGACGGAACCACACGACGGGTTCCGCTCAGGCCTCATTGCCCGGCGTGACCTGCCGTGATACACAGAGTGACCGTACGGGCCATTCGTACGAATCCCGCCCATCAATGACGCCAAGTCGACATACGACGGCGACAATATCGGCGAGAATGAGGTCTGACCTCTGCGCACCGCAGGGGACTGCGGAACTACCCGACAGGGGCGGTGACTTACATGCTCTTTGCGGCCGATAAGGGCGACATCAACACCATCATCGGCGGGATCGCTCCGGACTGGGGCCCGTTCGGGGCACTGGGGAACGAAGCGAAGACGATGATCCAGGTCGTCATGGCGGTCGCCATCCTGATCTGCCTCGGCATCGCCATCTGGGGCGCGGCCAAACAGCGCATCGGCGCCACGGCCCTGCGCGACACGTTCAGCGCCGAGCAGGGCAAGGGGCTGATCGTCGCCGGTCTGACGGGCGTCTTCATCATCGGCTCACTGGGCACGCTGTTCACCATCGTGTACGGCATGGCCGTCTAGCCACCGCCGTCTCCTCCGCCCCCTAGTCCCCCACCCACCCGTCGTGTTCACCGGCTGAGGTTGCGTTTCCCTGATGTCGAGTCACCACACCGCGCCCATGCGGGAACCAGCACGGCTACCGTCGTACTCCTACGTGTTTCCGTCCGACGTCGAGGGGGCGTACGCGGCATGAGCCAGGGAGACGACCGGGAATCCTCCGGCGGTTACGGAGGCACAGGCCAGACCCGCACCCGCCTGCCCGAGAGCGGCGGTGACGTGTACGGGGGCGCGCGGCGAGGCGGCCGCTCGTCGTCCCGGAGCCTGGTCACCGTGGTCGGCGTGGTGGTCCTCCTCATCGCAGCGATCGCCTTCGCGAACCGTGGAGGCGACGACTCCGGTTCATCGAACGGGGACGAAAACCAGCCGAAATCTTCCGCCACGGCGGCGAGTGGGGCGCGGCCGGTGGAGGGGGAGGTCGGGGGGATTCCGGCGGGGTTCGCGCACGATGCACAGGGTGTGCAGAGCGCTGCGGCCAACTACGCGGTTTCGCTGGTCTCCGCCGACATCCTCAAGCCGGCCCGCAGAGCCGAGATCGTCCAGCAGGTGTTCGTCGCCGACAAGCAGACGGAGCTCGCGGCCAAGCTCGACCAGGCGTATTCCAAGGAGTTCCTGAGCAGCATCGGCCTGGACGAGAACGGCGACGCGACGGAGGGCAACACCTACGTCTCACGCACCGTGCCGGTCGGCACCAAGATCACGAGCTACTCGAGCTCCACAGCAACCGTCGAGGTGTGGTGCACCGGCGTGTTCGGCATGGCCGGGGAGAGCTCGACCAATCCGGCCAGCAGCGACTGGTTCACCATGACGCTCCAGCTTCGCTGGGCAAACAGTGACTGGAAGGTCGACAGTTTCTCCCAGAAGGACGGCCCCGCACCCGTCCCCGGGGACAACCGGGCGTCCAGCGCCGACGAGATGGCCAAGGCCGTCGAGGAGTACGGAGGCTTCACGTATGCCCGCTGATCCGCGCCGCGTACTCAAGGTCGCCGCCGCCTTCACCGCCGTACAGACCACGGTCGTGCTGTTGGCCGCGCGTGCCGTCGCCGCTCCCACACCCTCACCGACCCCGTCGGGTGACAACTGCGATCTCATCGTCGGCCCCGCCAAGGACTACTGCGAACAAGACAACGGCGGCTCAGGCACCGGCTCCGGCGGCCGCTCCCTAACCGACCCCACCGCCACCCTCGACCCCCTCTCCTCCCTCGCCAAGGGCTGCGCCGACGCCGCCTCCTGGACCGTCAAGCAGCTCAGCGAGGCCGTGCAGGAGACCGCCAACGTCGACTTCACGAACCCCAAGTTCCTCCAGCAGTACGCGGTCGTCTTCGCGGCGTCGACGATCCTGACTCTCCTCCTCTGGCTCCTGGCCGTGGCCAAGCGAGCCGTCAGGGGCGTCCCCCTCACCACCGCGATCTCCGAGGCGATCGGCTTCCTCTGGCTCACCGTCCTCGCGTCCGCGTTCACGCCGCTGATCCTCTACACGGTCGTATCGGCGACGGACGGCGTCACAGAGGTCCTGGCGAAAACGACCGGCGACCAGACAGACACGTTCTTCGGCACCTTCGCCGGCGCCCTGGAGAAGGGCGAGGACATCGGCGGCGGCCCGATCATGCTGATCGTCGTCTCCCTGGTCAGCATCCTCGCCGCCGGCATCCTCTGGCTGGAGCTCGTCATCCGCGCCGCCCTGCTCTACGTCGGCGCCCTCCTCGGCACCGTCGTCTACGCGGGCCTGGTCGACAAGAACCTGTGGGGCCACGTCCGCCGCTGGGCGGGCATCATGATCGCCGTCATCCTGGTGAAGCCGGTCATCGTGATCGTCCTCGGCCTGGCCGGCGCCCTGTCCACCGACGACGGCCCGAACGCCTTCTCGGCCGTCGTCTCCGGCCTGGCCATCATCCTGCTCGCCATCTTCGCGAGCGCGATGATCTACCGCTTCGTGCCCGGCTTCGGCGACGAGCTCGCCGGCTCCCGCAACAACCGCATCATGCGCGGCGCCGAGGGCAAGGCCGCCGCCGTCATAAGCTCTCCCGCGACCCTCGTCGCCCAGGGCATCAAGACGCACAGCTCCCGCGCGGACAACCAGGGCGGCTCAGGCCAGTCGAGCGGCGCCCGCCCCTCGAACCCCGCCTCCGGCGGAGTCGCCGCGCACAGTTCGCGCTCCTCGAACGGAGGCGGCGGATCTGTCCCCTCCGCCGCACCCGCACCCCGCTCGAGCAGCCCGATTAACACCCCCCACGCCGGCAACACCCGCAACAGCAATCGTTCAGGAGGTGACGGGCGTTGACGACGCAGTCCCACGTGTCCCATCCGGTCACGCCCCGCCGTACATATCTGATCGGCCGCGCCCGGCCGAACGCCGTAGTCGGCCGGAACCGTGAAACCGGCGAGATCGCGCTGATCATCGTCGGCGCGTTCCTCGGCATGATGTGCGGGCTCCTCGTCCCCGTCCTGTCCCTGCGCATCGTGCTGCTCACCGGCTTCCCGCTGCTCGCGCTGGCCGCGGTCTACGTGCCGTACAAGCACCGGACCATCTACAAGTGGTTCGAGATCAACCGCAGCTACAAGCGCACCCTCCGCCAGGGCACGACCTACCGCTCCGGCGTCATCGAGGCCGGCACCGGCGCCGACGGGCGCGAGGTCGAGGTCGGCCCGCCGCCGGGCATCGGCCGCATCACGTGGCTGGCCGCCCCGTTCGGGCCCGACGAGATCGCCGTACTCCTGCACGCGGACCGGCGGACCGTCACGGCCGCCATCGAGATCGAGGGCCCCGGCGTCGGCCTGCGCGACTCCGAGGACCAGGAAGCCCTCGTCGACCGCTTCGGCACCCTCCTCAAGCACGTGGCGAACGGCGACGGCTTCGTCACCCGCCTCCAGATGCTCGCCCGCACCCTCCCCGCCGACCCGGACGCCCACGCCAAGGACGTCGCCGTCCGCGGTGACGAGCGCACCCCGGGATGGCTGCAGGAGTCGTACGACCAACTCCAGTCGATGGTGTCGACGAGCAGCGAGCAGCACCGCGCGTACCTCGTCGCCTGCATGCACTACACCCGCGAACTGGCCGCCGAGGCCATGGCGATGGCCCGCGCGGCCCGCCCGCACGGCGGCAAGGTCGACCGCGACGCCGGTCTCGCGGTCGTCATGGCCCGCGAGCTGACGGACATCTGCTCCCGCCTCCAGGAGGCGGACATCCGTGTCCGCCAGCCCCTGGGCCAGGGCCGTCTGGCCTCCCTCATCCACTCCATGTACGACCCGGACCACCCGATCGACCACATCCAGGCGATGACGAAGCGCAACGCCTGGCCGGCCGAGCTGGACGCCATGGAGCCGACGTTCCTCCAGGCCAAGACCCGGGAGTCCTCCACACGCGCGCCCTGGTGCCACTCCACGGCCTGGGTGAAGGAATGGCCGATGACCCCGGTCGGCGTCAACTTCCTGGCGCCCCTCCTCGTCCACACCCCGGACGTCATCCGCACGGTCGCCGTCACGATGGACCTCGAACCCACCGAGATCGCCATCGAACGCATGCTGACCGAGAAGACCAACGACGAGGCCGAGGCCAGCCGCGCCGCCAAGATGAACCGCACCGTCGACCCCCGCGACGTCGCCGCCCACACCCGCCTCGACCAGCGCGGCGAGGACCTCGCGAGCGGCGCCGCCGGCGTCAACCTGGTCGGCTACATCACCGTCTCCTCCCGCTCCCCCGAGGCCCTCGCACGCGACAAGCGGACCATCCGGGCGTCAGCCGGAAAGTCGTATCTGAAGCTGGAATGGTGCGACCGGGAGCACCACCGGGCATTCGTGAACACACTCCCCTTCGCCACCGGCATTCGGAGGTAGGACCTGATGCGGGACCCGCTGTCCGTCCTCACCGACGCCTTCACGTCCTTCCTGTTCGGGAAGGTCGAGACCACCCGGCTGCCGGTGCGCACGTCCACGGGCCAGGCCCAGGCGGTGTACCTCCCGACCGCCGCCCCCGGCCTCGGCGACTCGGGCGTCATCATCGGCCGCGAGGTGTACTCCGGAAAGGGCTACATCTACGACCCCTTCCAGCTCTACGGCCAGCAGCTCCCCGCCCCCCACTGGCTCGTCCTCGGCGAGTCCGGCAACGGCAAGTCGGCGCTGGAGAAGACTTATGTCCTACGCCAGCTGCGCTTCCGCGACCGCCAGGTCGTCGTCCTGGACGCCCAGGGCGAGGACGGCGTCGGCGAGTGGAACCTCATCGCGCAGGAGCTGGGGATAACCCCCATCCGCCTGGACCCGACGGCGGCCCTGGACATGGGGATCCGCCTCAACCCGCTCGACCCGTCGATCACGACGACGGGTCAGCTCGCCCTGCTCCGCACGATCATCGAGGTCGCGATGGGGCACGGCCTGGACGAGCGCTCCGGCTTCGCCCTCAAGGTCGCGCACGCCTACGTCAACGAGACCATCATCGAACGCCAGCCGGTCCTGACCGACATCGTCGAACAGCTACGGCACCCCGAGCCGGAGTCGGCCGAGGCGATGAACGTCGCCATAGACGACGTACGGGCCTGGGGCCTGGACGTGGCGCTGGTCCTGGACCGTCTGGTCGACGGTGACCTCAGGGGCATGTTCGACGGCCCCACCACGGTCGGCATCGACCTCGACGCGCCGCTCATTGTGTTCGATTTGTCCCACATCGACCGCAACTCCATCGCCATGCCGATCCTGATGGCGATCGTCGGCGTATGGCTGGAACACACCTGGATCCGCCCCGACCGGAAGAAGCGCATCTTCCTGGTCGAGGAGGCCTGGCACATCATCAACAGCCCGTTCGTGGCCCAGCTCTTCCAGCGCCTGCTGAAGTTCGGCCGACGCCTCGGCCTGTCCTTCGTCGCCGTCGTCCACCACCTCTCGGACGTCGTCGACGGTGCGGCTGCCAAGGAGGCGGCCGCGATCCTGAAGATGGCGTCCACCAGGACGATCTACGCCCAGAAGGCCGACGAGGCGAGGGCCACGGGCCGCGTGCTGGGCCTGCCGCGCTGGGCGATGGAGATCATCCCCAGCCTCACCCCCGGCATCGCGGTGTGGGACGTCAACGGCAACGTCCAGGTCGTCAAACACCTGGTCACCGAGACCGAACGCCCCCTGGTCTTCACCGACCGCGCCATGACCGAGTCCTCCACCGACCTGACCGACGACGCCCTGCGCGCCGCCGAGTTGGAGGCGGAGGAACGGGCGGCGGCCTTCGTGGAGCAACACCTGGGCGACTCCGAATCGACGGTGGCGTAAGGGGGCAGCGTGAGACCGGACGACCGCCGCGAACACCGGGACGGCCAAGGGGGCATCCCCGACGGCCTGCTGATCGGCCTACTCGCCTTCCTCCTCGGCATGACCCTGCTGGTGTGGACGGCGACGGGCCTGGCGGCACTCTTCGCCCACGGCACCTGGCCGACCGAAGTCACCTTCACCCGCACGCCACTGGCGATGCGCTCCCTGATCGCCCACCCCCACGACATCCCCGGCGCATGGCCGGCCACACCCGCCGGTCAGCTCTCCGGCTACGGCCTGTTCTGGGGCCTGTTCATCGGCCAGTTCATGATCCTCATCGTGCTGACCGTGTTCGTGATGGGTACGGTGGCTCGCTGGCGGGTGGTCAGGAAGGCACGACACGCCGAGAAGACGGACCCGAGCGCAACGCCGGCCGGCAACGGCAGCGTGGAGCAACAGCCCTGGCTCCAAGCCCCTGTGCCCGCTCCTACGCCCCCGAAGGGGGAGGTACCGGCACCGCGGACCGCGGTGGAGCCGACGCGGACGCGGGACAGTGGTCACGAGACGCAGGCAGTACGTCCTGACGCGGGCCCGGCGATGACGGCCGCGGGGGCGACGGAACGCGGCGACGACGCGTTGACGGCCACCGAGCCCCGCAACCCGCTACTCACCGAACTCGAATCCGAACCCGAACCAGTGGGCCGGTGGGAAAAGATCCTCGTGGCCCCGAAGGAAGCCCGCCGGCAAACCGCCACCCAGGCACTACGCGACGCGGAAGGCGCGGCCCTCGTCGTCACCTCGAACCACGCCCTCTGGCAGGACACGAAGGACGCACGCGGCAAACTCGGCCCGGTCCTCCTCCACGACCCCGCCCACCTCTGCGACACCCCGGCCCGCCTCCACTGGTCCCCCACAACGGCCTGCGAGGACAAGCAGACAGCGGCCGCGAGAGCCACCGCACTGCTGACCCCGGTCCGCCCCACCTCCCGCCTCGACCAAGCCGTCGCCGACACCGCCGAAACGCTCCTGCGCAGCTACCTGCACGCCGCCGCCATCGACGGCCGCACCATCCGCCACGTCCACCGCTGGTCCCAGGGCAGCCAGATCCAGGACGCCGTACGCATCCTCCGTACGAACCCCAAGGCGGCCCCAGGGTCGGCCGGCGAACTCGAAGCGGCCCTCACCGCCCACCCCGAACGCCGCGACATGGCACAGGAGTTGACCAGCAGAGCGCTCTCCGCCCTCTCCACGGTCAACATCCGAGAGTCCTGCACTCCCAACCGAACTGATGCCCTCACCTTGGATTCCTTCATCCATGAAGGGGGCACGCTTTATCTGGTGGGTGAATCCATCGAGGACCCCCGAGCCAACCCGGGCGCCATGCCACTCCTGACGGCCCTCGCCGCAAGCGTGGTCGAGCGCGGCCGGCGCATGGCCGAACGGTCATCCTCCGGTCGCCTCGACCCACCAATGACGCTCGTCCTGGACGACGTCGCCGCCGTGGCTCCGCTTCCCCAACTGCCGGAGCTGCTGGCCGCCGGAGCGGACCGGGGTATGCCGACCCTGGCCCTGCTCCGGTCCCGGGAACAGGCCCGCTCCCGCTGGCCGCACGACGAACTCCCGGTGTAGCCGGTCACTCTCGTTCCAGGACGAACTCCAACTCCACCTCACCCGGGCGCTTCGCGAGCGGCACGGTCCGCCCACTCGGCACGAACCCCGCCCTGCGGTAGAAGGCCTGCGCCCGCCCGTTCTCCTCATGCACGATGAGCCGCACGCGCTCGACGCCACGCCCCCACGCCCACTCCAGGCCGGCATCGAAAAGCACCTCGGTCAGACCGATCCCACGGAGCTCGGGCCGTATGAACACCCCGACGACATGCCCCTGCTTCCGCTCGATCGGAAACCCGGCCCAGTCCGTCGCCCCGGGCTCCTCGATCAGCACGGTCAGCGTTCCCACCCATTCCCCGTCCGGCCCCTCGGCGATGAGCTGCTGCGTGCCGGACGCACCCTCGGCACCGCGGGCGGTGCGCTCCTGCCAGAAGGAATCCGGATGGGCCGAGGCCTCCTCGTAGCTCTCCAGAAAGGCGAGATGCGCCACGGGATCCTGCAACGAGGCAAGCCGTAGCGCCTTCGCCGAGGGCCATTCATCGGCACGCACGGAACGGATCTTGTAGTTCATGCCAGCCACGGTAGCCGAACGCAGAAAACCCCCGTACCAGTAATTGGTACGGGGGTTTTCTCAAATTTTGTTCGGCGGCGTCCTACTCTCCCACAGGGTCCCCCCTGCAGTACCATCGGCGCTGTAAGGCTTAGCTTCCGGGTTCG
>NZ_JBITCM010000029.1:0-109200 GCF_044453205.1 Streptomyces sp. NPDC051738
CCAGACCCCGCTTCGGCCCTGAAGGGGCCTCGTCCTCAAACGCCGGACGGGCTGGGATTGTGGTCGGCGTCTGTGGGTGGGTGGGGGTTGGGGACGGCCGTGTTTGTCCTCGAAGGCCGGACGGGCTGCCCAGGGCGGCGGTGAAGGACAGGATCACCGTGCCGATCAGGGGAGCGGGGCGATCAGGGCGCGGAGCAGCGCGCACAGGATCAGCAGGACGACCAGCAGGACCAGCGGGATGATCACGAGGTTGGGTGGGGCTGCGATAGGTCAGCAGGAGCATCACGATCACCACCGCCATCGCCGACAGCAGGAGCGTGGAGTCGATGCCCTCGAAGGCCTCGGCGAAGTCCGCGGAGGTGCCGCCCGGGCCCGTGATGTGCACGGCCGGACCGGCGCCGCCCTCGCCGACCACATCCCCGATGGAGTCGACCGCGGGCGCGATACGTTCCCAGCCCTGCTCGTCCATGGTGATCGGGACCTGGACCTGGACCTGGGCCGCGCGCGGGTCCACCTCGCGGTCGAAGACCGGGCCCCGGGTCTCGGCGCCCCGGACGCCGTGGTCGGTCAGCTGCTTGAGCCGGTCGACGTCCTCGGTGATCGCCGCCCGGTCCTGTGCCGTCAGGCCGCCGTCACGGGCGTAGACGACGATCGCGGGGATCTGCTCCGGCCTGAAGTTCTCGGAGATCTCCAGGACTTGGGTGGACTCGGCGGAGCCGGGCAGCCACGAGGCCGCGTCGTTGTCCTGGGCGTCGGCCAGCTTCTGGGCGAACGGTACGGTCAGGAACAGCACCTCCAGCCACAGGACGAGCACCACCCACTTGGCGCGCCGCCCGCAGACAAGGTGCGCGATGCCTCGGCTCCCGCTCATGGCCACCCCCGCAGCCGGTTGGCCGCCAAGGAAGGCACGTGCGGCCCGGACACAACATCCGATGAACGTCTCAGGTCTGTACCGGCGCGAACATTCGTGCCCGGACGTGGCAGTCTTGGGTCATGGCCGCGCAGATCAACCCCAGCATCCTGTCCGCCGACTTCGCCCGCCTCGCGGACGAGGCCAAGGCGGTCGAAGGCGCCGACTGGCTCCACGTCGACGTGATGGACAACCATTTCGTCCCGAACCTCACGCTTGGCGTGCCGGTCGTAGAGTCCCTGGCCCGTGCGACGGACACCCCGCTGGACTGCCATCTGATGATCGAGGCCCCCGATCGGTGGGCGCCCCAGTACGTGGAAGCGGGGGCCTCCTCCGTCACCTTCCATGTCGAGGCCGCCGCGGCTCCCGTGCGGCTGGCCCGGGAGATCCGGGCCAAGGGCGCGCGTGCCTCCATGGCGCTGAAGCCCGCGACGCCCATCGAGCCGTACGAGGATCTGCTCCCCGAGCTCGACATGCTGCTGATCATGACGGTCGAGCCGGGCTTCGGCGGTCAGGCGTTTCTCGACATCATGCTTCCGAAGATCCGCCGCACCCGTGAGTTGATCAGCAAGCACGGTCTGGAGTTGTGGCTCCAGGTAGATGGCGGTGTAGCGGCCTCGACCATCGAGCGGTGCGCCGAGGCCGGTGCCGATGTCTTCGTCGCCGGTTCGGCGGTGTACGGGGCAAAGGACCCGGCCGAAGCGGTCCGTGCGCTGCGTGCTCAAGCGGAGGCGGTGACGAAGACCGCCGCCTGGGCGTGCGACCACTGAGCCAAGGGAACGTGAACGGCGCCCATCAGGGCGGATCAAGAGCGCCGGATCTGCAAGGATGAACGGCGAATCCAGAGTGTGAACAGCAGTGAGGAGATCGCCGTGTCGGGTATGTCGGCGGGCCGGTCAGCCATGCGGATGGGACCCGCTGAGCTGGTGCAGGCGGCGGCCATGGCCCGCCGCTTCTACCTCGAGGGCAAGTCCAAGATCCAGATCGCGGAGGAGTTCGGCGTCAGCCGCTTCAAGGTGGCCCGGGTTCTGGAGACCGCTCTCGAACGGGATCTGGTGCGCATCGAGATCCGTGTGCCGGCCGAGCTGGACGCGGAGCGCTCCGACGCGCTGCGCGCCCGGTACGGCCTCAGGCACGCCGTCGTGGTCGAGTCCCCGGCCGAGGCCGAGGAGACGCCCGACCCCGAGAACCTGGGAGAGGTGGCCGCCGATCTGCTCGGCGAGCTGGTGAACGAAGGGGATGTACTGGGACTGGCGTGGGGCCGGTCCACCATCCACATGGCAGCGGCCCTCGACCGGCTGCCGCCGTGCACCGTGGTGCAGCTGACGGGCGTCTACGACGCCGGGACCGCCGAGCGCGGTTCGGTGGAGGCCGTACGGCGGGCCGCGCAGGTCTCCGGCGGCGACGCGCACCCCATCTACGCGCCGATGCTGCTGCCGGACGCGGCCACTGCGGCGGCGCTGCGCCACCAGACCGGGATCGCCCGCGCCTTCGAATACTTCGACAAGGTCACGGTCGCCTGTGTCTCCATCGGCTCCTGGGAGCCCGGTATCTCGACGGTGCACGACATGCTCAGCGACGAGGAGCGGGCGCACTACGCCTCCCTCGGCGTCGCCGCCGAGATGTCCGCGCACCTCTTCGACGGGGAGGGGCGCCGGGTCGGGCGTGACCTCGGCGAGCGGTGCATCACCGTCAAGGCCGACCAGCTCCGCCGTATCCCCGAGGTCGTCGCCATCGCGGGCGGGGCGCGGAAGGCTGCCGCCATCGACGCGGTGCTGCGCTCGGGGCTCGTCACCAGCCTGGTGACGGACACGTCGGCGGCGGACGTGCTGATGGCGGCGGGGGCGACGCCGAAGCCGGCGCTCAACAGGGCCGATCCGGACGGAAGCTGACGGAATGTCAGGAGAACGGGGCTGATATGACGGAGCTCGTGGTCACGCTGGACCTCGACGGGGTCACCGACAAGGCCGGTCTGATGGACCGCTGCGCCGGTGCCCTGCGGCTGCCCGACTGGTTCGGCCGCAACTGGGACGCGCTGGCCGACTCCCTCTCCGACCACACGGTCTGGCCGGAGGGGGCCGTCGAGCGGGGGCTGCTGGTCGTCGTACGGAACTGGCAGCCGTACGCGAAGACCAAGCCCGAGGAGTGGGCGGTCGCGCAGGACGTGTTCAGGGACGCGGTCGCCCGCGCGTCCTCGCTCACCGTGGCGCTCGCCCTCGGGTGACGCCTACCGCGCGGGCTGACGGTCGAGTTCCCTGTGCGGCGCGTGCCGCACTCTCGTATGTCTGACGGCGGTATTGGAGGTTCCTCCTAAGGGACCTCTGACCTGCTTGGATGATGTGACCGTGCATCGCAATCCGGTCAGCATGGGACAATGAAGTACGTGCTCCTCCCCCTGGCTGACCTGTCCGGGGGCCACCTCTGATCGACTGGGATGTGCAGCACGTGCGTTTCCTCAATGACATCCAGCCCGCGTACGACCTGACGTACGACGACGTCTTCATGGTCCCGAGCCGCAGTGCGGTCGGCTCGCGGCAGGGCGTGGACCTCAGCTCCCCGGACGGCACGGGCACCACCATCCCGCTGGTCGTCGCCAACATGACCGCCATCGCGGGCCGCCGTATGGCCGAGACGATGGCCCGGCGCGGCGGGCTGGTGGTCATCCCGCAGGACATCCCGATCGAGGTCGTCACCGAGGTCGTCTCCTGGGTGAAGAGTCGCCACCACGTCCTTGACACCCCGATCGTGCTGGCCCCGCACCAGACCGTCGCCGACGCGCTGGCCCTGCTGCCCAAGCGCGCGCACAACGCCGGTGTCGTCGTCGACGAGGACCACAAGCCGATCGGTGTCGTCACCGACTCCGACCTCTCCGGCGTGGACCGCTTCACGCAGCTCGAAGTGGTCATGTCCCGCGACCTGCTGATCATCGACGCGGACCTCGACCCGCGCGAGGCCTTCAACACCCTCGACCACCACAACCGGCGCTACGCCCCGGCCGTGGACGCCGACGGCCGCCTCGTCGGCATCCTCACCCGCAAGGGCGCCCTGCGCGCCACGCTGTACACGCCGGCCGTCGACGCGAACGGCAAGCTGCGCATAGCGGCCGCCGTCGGTATCAACGGCGACGTCGCGGGCAAGGCCAAGCAGCTGCTCGACGCGGGTGTCGACACGCTGGTCATCGACACGGCGCACGGCCACCAGGAGTCGATGATCGCCGCGATCAGGACCGTGCGCGCGCTCGATCCGCAGGTGCCGATCGTCGCGGGCAACATCGTTGCCGCGGAGGGTGTGCGGGATCTGATCGAAGCGGGCGCCGACATCATCAAGGTCGGTGTCGGCCCGGGCGCGATGTGCACCACCCGCATGATGACCGGCGTCGGCCGGCCGCAGTTCTCGGCGGTGCTGGAGTGCGCGGCCGAGGCGAAGAAGTACGGCAAGCACGTGTGGGCCGACGGCGGCGTCCGGCACCCGCGCGATGTCGCCATGGCGCTGGCCGCCGGCGCGTCCAACGTGATGGTCGGGTCCTGGTTCGCGGGGACGTACGAGTCGCCGGGTGACCTTCAGCACGATGCTCAGGGGCGGGCGTACAAGGAGTCCTTCGGCATGGCCTCCGCGCGCGCCGTGCGCAACCGTACGTCCGAGGAGTCGTCGTACGACCGCGCCCGCAAGGCCCTGTTCGAGGAGGGCATCTCCACCTCCCGCATGTTCCTCGACCCGGCCCGCCCGGGCGTGGAGGACCTGATCGACTCGATCATCGCGGGCGTGCGGTCGTCCTGCACCTACGCCGGTGCCGGCTCCCTGGAGGAGTTCGCCGAGAAGGCGGTCGTCGGCATCCAGAGCGCGGCCGGCTACGCGGAGGGCAAGCCGCTGCACGCCAGCTGGAACTGACGCCTCGTCAATGCCCTTGTGCACGGCCCCCGTTGTCCCGCCCGCCGGGAAAATGAGGGGCCGTTCCGCATGCCTGGGCCCTACCGTCGGCGCATGGAGATCGCCGCCTGCAGGGCCGAGGACATCCAGGTGCTGGACCGCTTCATGCCGTCGCACAGCATCGACGGCAACCATGCCGCCCGCTTCGCACGGCAGGAGGCGGGGGACAGCACCTATCTGATCCCGTGGCTGAACGGCAGGCCCGTGGGCCACGCGGAGGTGCGCTGGACCGGGTGCGCGGCGCCCGAGGTGCGGGCCGCGCACCCGGGCTGCCCCGAGATCAACGGCCTCTTCGTCTGGCCCGAATCGCTTCGCTCCCAAGGCGTCGGCACCGCCCTGGTGCACACCGCCGAGCGACTGGCCCAGGAGCGCGGCGTCGGTGTCATGGGCCTGGGGGTCGGCGACGACAACCCGCGCGCGGCGGCGCTGTACGCACGGCTCGGCTATCGGCCCGCGGTGGCCTACGTCGACCGCTGGGCCCACCTGGACGCCGACGGCGTACGGCATGAGCAGGCCGATCCCTGCGTGTTCCTGGTCAAGGCCCTCTGAAGGGCCCCCGCGCAACGGTCGGAAGCCGCCGCGCAACGAACACCCACCCAACCCCCAGGAACGCAATGATCTTGCGGGTACGCGCAAGGTTGCTGCATTTCACTCGCAACGTCACACCTCATAGGCTGTCGCCTCGTACGTGGCGTGGCAGGGACCCCGCTCGGTGGGTCCCTGGTCTCAGGGGTGCCGCTGGTCCCTGCCGCCCTGACCGGCAGCGAGAAGGAGCCAGCGCGTGCTCGACCAAGACGCACCCCCGCAGTCCCCAGGCCAGTCGGCCGCCCCGGTGTCCCCCGGCGTCGGCGCGCGCCTGATGCGTCGCAAGCCCGTGGAACACCTGGTCGCGGAGGGTGGCCAGGGTGAGGGAGGGTCCCTGCGGCGCTCTCTGGGCATGTGGCAGCTCACCATGATCAGCATCGGTGCCACGCTCGGCACCGGCATCTTCGTCGTCCTCGGCGACGCCGTCCCCAAGGCCGGTCCCGCGGTCACCCTGGCCTTCGTGATCGCCGGACTCACAGCGCTGTTCTCGGCCCTGTCGTACGCCGAGCTGGCGGGCAGCATCCCGGTCGCGGGCTCGTCGTACTCGTATGCGTACGCAACGATGGGCGAGCTGGTCGCTTGGGTCTGCGGCTGGTGTCTGGTGCTGGAGTACGGCGTCTCGGTGGCCGCCGTCGCCGTCGGCTGGGGCGAGTACCTCAACGAGCTGCTCGACGGGACGATAGGCGTCACCATCCCGTCCGTGCTGTCCTCGGCGCCCGGCGAGGGCGGGATCATCAACCTGCCCGCGCTGATCGTCGTCCTGCTGGCGATGGTGTTCCTGCTGGGCGGCGTGCGCGAGTCCGCCCGCGCCAACACGATCATGGTCGCCGTCAAGATCGCCGCGCTGGTGCTGTTCTGCGCGGTCGGCTTCATGGGCTTCAAGTCCGGCAACTACGAGGACTTCATGCCGCTCGGCATGGCGGGCGTGAGCGCCGCGGGTGCGACGCTCTTCTTCTCGTACATCGGCTTCGACGCCGCCTCCACCGCCGGTGAGGAGGCCAAGGACCCCAAGCGGGACCTGCCGCGGGCGATCATGCTCTCGCTGATCATCGTGACCGTGCTGTACGTGCTCGTCGCGGGTGTCGCCGTCGGTGCCTGGAAGTGGACCAAGTTCGAGGGCTCCAGCGCCTCCCTCGCCGCGATCATGAACGACGTCAGCGGCCAGTCCTTCTGGGGCACCCTGCTCGCGCTCGGCGCGGTCATCTCCATCGCGAGCGTCGTGCTCACCGTGCTCTACGGCCAGACCCGCGTCCTGTTCGCGATGTCCCGTGACGGCCTGGTGCCGAAGGCGTTCGGCAAGGTCCACCGCAAGACCGGCGCGCCCCGCCTCAACACGATCATCGTGTCCCTGTTCTGCGGTGCGCTCGCCGCCCTCATCCCGCTGGGCAAGCTCGTCGACGCCACCAGCATCGGCACGCTGTTCGCCTTCGCGCTGGTCAACATCGCGGTGATCGTGCTGCGCGTCAGGCGGCCCGAGCTGGAGCGCACGTTCAGGGTGCCGTTCGGACCGGTGCTGCCGGTGCTGGGCTTCCTGTTCTGCGCGTACAACATGTTCAGCCTCGACACCGTCACCTGGGTGGTGTTCGGGTGCTGGATGGCCGCCGGTCTCGTGTTCTACTTCGTGTACGGCTATCGCCGTTCGCGCCTTGCCACAGCGGGCGCCTCAGTCGCATCAGAAGTGAAGTGAACCACCCGCAGTGCTGAACGATCTCGACGAACGCATCGTGCACGCCCTCGCCGAGGACGCCCGCCGCTCCTACGCGGACATCGGGCAGCTGGTCGGCCTGTCCGCGCCCGCCGTGAAGCGGCGCGTGGACCGGCTGCGTGCGACCGGGGCCATCACCGGGTTCACCGTGCGGGTGGACCCGTCGGCGCTCGGCTGGGAGACCGAGGGGTTCGTCGAGATCTACTGCCGGCACAACACCTCGCCGGACACGATCCGGCGGGGGCTTGAGCGGTACCAGGAGGTTGTGGCCGCGTCCACTGTCACCGGGGACGCGGATGCGGTGGTGCAGGTCTTTGCCTCCGACATGCGGCACTTCGAGCGGGTGCTTGAGCGGATCGCTGGGGAGCCGTTCGTGGAGCGGACCAAGTCTGTGCTGGTGTTGTCGCCGTTGTTGCGGCGGTTTTCTTCCGGGTCGCCTACGTAGTTCGTCGGCTGCGGGCCTGTGGGGGCTTGTCGCGCAGTTCCCCGCGCCCCTGAGCGGCGTTGTCCCGGACTTTCCTGAGCATGTGCCGGATGATCATCGCGTGCCCGCCCGTGCCTATGACGAGCCGTCGATAGACGGCACCCGCCCGGCCAGGAAACCTTGCCCTGCTCTCGGCCCGCAGACGCGTGTGGCATGGGCCCGTCTCGTCCAGGTGGAAGATCAGGGCATAGGTCGAGAAGGGGTGGCGGCCGACGTAGGCCAGCTCGCGGCCCGGGACCGACACCGCCACCCGGAAGCCGCGGGAGCCGTCCATCAAGGCACCCAGCTCGCGCCAGACGGCGTCGGTGTCCGCCTCGACCGTCGTCGCGTGTTCGTCGACGAACGGCAGGGCGGGAATCTCGGTGGCGTCCATACGGGCAGTCTCGCCCGCTTGCCCACTCGCCGGCCTCCTCCGCCAGGTGGACCCGCATAGCCGCTCGGCGGAGGGCGTGTCAGTGGGCCGTCTTCCTTGCCAGCGCGTTGTTGTCGATCGAGTTGTGCACGCTGAAGCTCACCGCGTCCGAGCGGTAGCGGTCGTCCGACCACTCCACCGGGCGGCCCTCGCGGGTCGTCGTCACGCGTCGCACCCGAAGGAGCGGGCTTGTGCGGCGGATGCCGAGGAGTTCGGCGTCCTGGGCGCCGGCCGCCACCGCGTCGATGACGTGCTCGCCGTAGGCGAAGACCAACCCCGTTTCCTCATACAGACGTTGTGTGACGGAGGGGCACTCGGGCTCTATGGCCGCCACGGCAGGGGAGATCCAGTCGGCGTAGACGGTGCGCTCCAGCAGTACCGGCTCGCCGTCCAGGCCGCGGACCCGCAGGACGTGCAACACCGGTGTTCCGGCGCTCAGTTGGAGGCGTACGGCGTCCTCCTTCGTCGCCGGGTGGTACTCCTGCGCCACCACATGGCCGGTCGCCTCCCGGCCCATCGCGTGCGCCCACTGGGCGAAGCTGCGCAGTTCGGCGAAGCTCTGGCTGCGGCGGCTGGCCAGGACGACCCGGCGGGCGCCCTGGCGGGAGCCGATGAGGCCCTCGGCCGTCAGTGCCGCGACGGCCTGGCGGACGGTGCCGCGCGAGACGCCGTAGTGGGTGGCCAGCTCGGTCTCGGAGGGCAGCCTGCTGCCGACCGCGTACTCCTCGCGGTCGATCGCCCGCCGCAGTTCGTCGGCGATCTCCTCGTGTCGCGTCGGCACTGTGTCCCTCCGGATCGGCTGCTGTGCACAGCGTGAACAGGCTAGACGAGACCCTACAGCGATCACGCTTACCCGCGATTGTGCAGGGAATTGGGGGTCAGGATTTCGCGGACGTTTACGCACGCGTCACCACAGGAGGCCTTACTGAGGCCAACTTGTTCAGACAAGTTGCCGCCCTTGAGCGTCCCCGCACTTCTGCGCCCCTTCTTGGAGTGACCGTGTTCCAGCCGAGAACAGCCGTCCTGACCGGCGCCCTCGCCGTCGTCGCCGCGCTCGCCCTGAGCGCCTGCGGCGCCGCCCCCGACAACGCCTCCACCGCCGCCGACGGCAAGAGCGCCGCCACCGCCACCTCCGCCGCCGACTTCGGTGGCATCGACGCCCTGGTCAAGGCGGCGAAGAAGGAGGGCACGCTGCACGCCATCGCGCTGCCCCGTGACTGGGCCAACTACGGCGCCCTCATCGACGGCTTCCAGAAGAAGTACGGCATCAAGATCGAGGTCGAGAGCCCGGACGGCTCCAGCCAGGACGAGATCAACGCCGTGACCACCCGCAAGGGGCAGGACCGGGCGCCGGACGTCCTGGACCTCGGCAGCTCCTTCGCGCTGAGCGCCGCCCAGCAGGGGCTGCTCGCGCCCTACAAGGTGCAGGCCTTCGGTGACATCCCCGAGGGGCAGAAGGACGCGCAGGGCCGCTGGTTCAACGACTACGGCGGCTACATCTCCATCGGCTGCGACGCCAAGCGCGTCAAGGAGTGCCCGAAGACCTTCGCCGACCTGCTCAAGCCGCAGTACAAGGGTCAGGTCGCCCTCAACGGCAACCCCACCAAGTCGGGTTCGGCCTTCGGCGGCGTCTACGCGGCGGCCCTCGCGAGCGGCGGCTCCTTCGACGACATCCAGCCCGGCCTCGACTTCTTCGCCAAGCTGAAGAAGAACGGCAACTACACGCCCGTCGAGTCGACCCCGGCCACCGTCGAGAAGGGCGAGACGCCCATCAGCATCGACTGGGACTACCTGAACGCCGGATATGCCGAGGAGTTCAAGTCCAAGGGCGTCGACTGGCAGGTGTCGGTGCCGAGCGACGGCCAGTTCTCGCAGTACTACTCCCAGGCCATCAACAAGGACGCCCCGCATCCCGCGGCCGCCCGCCTGTGGCAGGAGTACCTCTACAGCGCCGAGGGCCAGAACCTGTGGCTGAAGGGCTACGCCCGACCGGCCCTGATGACGGCCATGGAGAAGGCCGGCACCCTCGACGAGACGGCCGCGGCCAAGCTGCCCAAGGTCTCCGGGACGCCCTCCTTCCCGACCGAGGAGCAGCAGAACAAGGCCAAGACGGTCCTCGGACAGGGCTGGGCGAAGGCCATCTCCGGATGACGGCCACCCTCACCGGGATCGACACGGCGCCCGCCGCTGCGCGCAAGCGGCGGCGCCGTGCCCTCGGCGGCTCGCTCGCCGTCCTCCCGCTGCTCGTCTTCACCGCGCTCGCCTTCGGGCTGCCCGCCCTGGCCATGCTGGACGGCGCCTTCACCGTCAAGGACCCGGCCACGGGGGCGACTTCGTACAGCGCCGAGAACCTGACGAACTCGCTCCAGGGCGCCTACCTCACCGCCCTGCTCGGCAGCGTCAAGCTGTCCGCAGTCTCGGCCGCGCTCGGCGCCCTCCTCGGGCTGCCGCTCGCCCAGGCCGTGGTGACCTCCCGCTTCCGCGCCCTGCGCGAGGCCGTGCTCACCGCGTCCGGGGTGCTCGCCAACTTCGGCGGCGTCCCGCTGGCCTTCGCCTTCGTCGCCACGCTCGGCAACGCCGGTGTGCTGACCCGCCACCTGGGCCTGAAGGACAAGGGCTGGGATCTCTACAGCTTCTGGGGCCTGGTCCTCGTCTACCTGTACTTCCTGATCCCGCTGATGGTCCTCACCATCACCCCGGCCCTGGACGGCCTGCGCTCCCAGTGGCGCGAGGCCGCGCAGAACAACGGCGCCACCGCCGTGCAGTACTGGCGGCACGTGGCCCTGCCCGTGCTGCTGCCCACGCTGCTCGGAGGGTTCGTCCTGCTCTTCGGCAGCGCCTTCGCCGCGTACGCCACCGCCGCCGCCATGGTGGGCAGTTCCGTCCCGCTGGTCACCCTCCAGATCGCCGACGCCCTCTCCGGCAACGTCCTGGTCGGCCAGGAGAACGTGGCGCTCGCCCTCAGCCTCGACATGGTCCTGGTCGCCGGCCTGGTCATGGCGGTGTATCTGCCCCTGCAACGACGGAGCGCGCGATGGCTCGCCTGAACCTGTGGCGGTGGGGCGTGCTCGGCCTCGCCGGACTGTACTTCCTGGTGCCGCTCGCGGCGTCGGTGGTCTTCACGGTCGACGTGCCCGGGCAGGGGCTCACCCTCGACGCCTACACCCAGATCTTCTCTACCGAGGGCTTCACCTCCAGCCTGCTGCTCTCCCTGGAGCTGGCGCTCGCCACCATCGCCGTCGTCCTGCTGCTGATGGTGCCCGCCATGGTCGCGCTGCGGCTCGGCGCGCCCCGGCTTCGGCCGGTCGTCGAGATCGTGTGCTCGCTGCCGCTGGTCGTGCCGCCGATCGCGTTCGTCGCAGGGATCGGGACGGTGCTGAAGTGGGGGCCCGAGCACCTGTCGCGGACCCCGCTGTTCCAGACGTTCGTCGCGATCCAGAACCCCGACTTCCCGTTCGTGCTCGTCCTCGCCTACGTCGTGATGGCGCTGCCGTTCGTGTACCGGGCCCTGGACGCCGGGCTGCGCGCAATCGACGTACGCACCCTGGTGGAGGCCGCCCGCAGCTGCGGCGCGAGCTGGCCGCAGGCGCTGACGCAGGCCGTCCTGCCCAACCTCCGCGGCGCCCTGCTCAACGCCTCCTTCCTCACCCTCGCCCTGGTGCTCGGCGAGTTCACGGTCGCGCAGCTGCTCGGCTTCCAGCCCTTCGCCGTGTGGATCGTGAACGTCAGCGGCTCGCAGGCCCAGCTGTCCGTCGCCGTGTCCGTGCTCAGCCTGCTCGTGACCTGGGTGCTGCTCCTCGTGCTCGCCGGCTTCGGCGGCCGTACCCGTCCTACCTCCCGGGGATGAACCATGACCGTGCTTGAAAAGACAGCGTCAGTAGAGGCAGCGGCGCAGGCCGCCACCGTCGAATTCCGGGGACTGCGCCGGGAGTTCGGGCCCACCGTCGCCCTCGACGGACTCGACCTGACCGTCCAGCCGGGTGAACTCCTCGCCCTGCTCGGCCCGTCCGGCTGCGGCAAGACCACCGCGCTGCGCATGCTCGCCGGGTTCGAGCATCCCGACTCGGGCGCGGTGCTGGTGGACGGCGACGACGTCACCGGCATCCCCGCGCACCGCCGGGACGCCGGGATGGTCTTCCAGTCGTACAGCCTCTTCCCGCATCTGAACGCCCTCGACAACGTGGCCTTCGGGCTGCGCATGCGCAAGGTGCGCACCGCCCAACGGCGCGCCCGGGCCGCCGAGTTGCTGGAGCTGGTGGGCCTCGCCGACAAGGGCGAGAGCTACCCGCACCAGCTCTCCGGCGGCCAGCAGCAGCGCATCGCCCTGGCCCGCGCCCTCGCGCTGCGCCCGCGCGTCCTGCTGCTGGACGAGCCGCTGTCGGCGCTCGACGCCAAGGTGCGGCTGACGCTGCGCGAGGAGATCCGGCGCCTCCAGCGGGAGCTGGGCATCACCACCCTCTTCGTCACCCACGACCAGGAGGAGGCCCTGTCCATGGCCGACCGGGTCGCGGTCATGCGCTCCGGACGCCTCGAACAGTGCGCCGCCCCGGCCGAGTTGTACGGCCGCCCCGCCACCGCCTTCGTCGCCGAGTTCGTCGGCACGATGAGCCGCATTCCGGGCCGGCTCGTCGAGGGCGGCGTCGAGGTGCTGGGCCGGCGGCTGCCCGTCGACGGCGACCTACCCTCGGTGGCCGACGTCGACGTGCTCGTGCGACCGGAGTCGGTGGACGTGCGCGCCGACGACGCCTCCGACGCGCGCGTGGTCGCCACGGCCTTCCTCGGCGCCACCACCCGGCTGACCGTACGCCTCGCCGACGGCACCGAGGTCAAGGCCGACCTGCCCGCACACGAGTCGGCCGCGCTCGGCGCCGGCGCCGCGGTGAGCGTGTCGCTGCCGGAGCGGCCGGTGCTGGTGGCCGAACGCCGACACTGATCCCTGTACGTCCTTGATCCCCGTACGTCCTTGATCCCCCCACGTATGAACCCCCCCCCGCGCATGAAAGAGACAACCGTGACCCGACTCCCGCTCCAGGCCGTCCTCTTCGACATGGACGGCACGCTCGTCGACACCGAGCGGCTGTGGTGGGAGGCGGTGGAACTCGTCGCCGGGCGGGCGCTGACGGAGGCGGACGAGGCAGACGTGCTCGGCCGGCCCGTCGAGCACACCGCCGCTTGGCTGGCCGCCGCCACGGGTGCCCAGGCGGACGTCCTCGCCGACGAGCTCCACCGGGAGTTCACCGACCGCGTCCGCGCCGGCATCGTCCCCCGCCCCGGCGCGCTCGACCTGCTCGACGCGCTGGCCCGCGAGGGCGTTCCCACGGCCCTGGTGACCGCGTCCCCGAGGGCCGTCGCCGACACGGTCCTGGCAGCTCTGGGAGGCGCGAGCCGGTTCGCCGTCTCCGTCACCGCCGACGACACCGAGCACACCAAGCCCGCCCCCGACCCGTATCTGGCCGCCTGCCGGGTCCTGGGCGTCGACCCGTCCCGGTGCGTCGCCGTCGAGGACACCGAGACCGGCGTCGCCTCCGCCGAGGCCGCCGGGTGCACGGTGCTCGCGGTGCCCTCGCTCGCGCCCATCGAGGCGGTGCCCGGACGGACCGTCGAGGCCAGTCTGGAAGGCGTGACCCCCTCGGCACTGCGCTCCCTGCTGCCGTACCGCCTACGCGTCATGACCTGGAACCTCTGGTACGGCGGCACCAAGGTCCACGACCACCGGGCCAAGCAGCTCAAGGTCATCGCCGAGACCGGCGTGGACGTGGTCGGCCTCCAGGAGACGTACGGCACGGCCGCGGAGGAGCTCGCCGACGCCCTCGGCTGGTACCACCACCGGGCGGGGGAGAACCTCGGAGTCATCAGCCGGTACCCGATCACCGCCCGCTTCGGGGACCCGGACGTCGGGTTCTACGGGGCAGCCGGCGTACGGGTCCGTGTGCACGAGAGAGCCGAGGCGGATGTGTGGACGGTCCATCTGGACTACAAGGAGTACGGCCCCTATGTGATCGACGGTGATCCGACCGCCCACGAGGATGTGCGCCTCGCCCAGATGCGGGACGCTCTCGGCCGCATCGACGACTCCGTGCCCGTCGTCCTCGTCGGCGACTTCAACAGCCCCTCTCACCTGGACCGGCCCGACGTGGCGTGGCCGGTGACGAAGGCCGCCGAGGAGGCAGGGCTGCGGGACTCCTACCGCGAGGCCCACCCGGATCCGGTCGCCCGCCCCGGCCACACCTGGTCGCCGATCCACGCCCTGCACGAGGACGGCAGCGGACGCCCCGAGCCGCAGGACCGGATCGACTTCGTCCTGCACCGGGGCCTGCGCGTGCTCGACTCCGAGACCTACGTCAGTGGGCGCCCGCGCCCCTGGCCGGACGTCGAGGACAACGACTGGCCGTCCGACCACGCGGCCGTGATCACCACATTCTCCCTGCGCGAATGAGCCCGGTCCGCCTACCATCGGTGTCATGACCTGGCGACATTGATCCACCAGCCGTGCCTCCCGAGGGCCGCCTCGGACGCCGTTCCGACGACGTCCGAACCGCCCTTCCGGGAAGGCCTCATGACACTCACACCCGCACGCGTACCCGCCACCGGCGTCCGACGGCTGACGGCCACGCTGTACGGCTACTCGTTCCTCGACGACTTCGTCCTGCTCTACCCGGTGTACGCGCTGCTGTTCGCCGACACCGGCATGTCGCTCTGGCAGATCTCCTCGCTGTTCGCCCTGTGGTCGATCACGGCCGTCGTGCTGGAGGTCCCCTCCGGCGCGCTGGCCGACGCCGTCTCCCGGCGGCTGCTGCTGTGGATCGGCCCGCTGTTCAACGCCGTCGGCTTCGCCCTGTGGGTGATCGTCCCGTCGTACGGGGCCTTCGCGCTCGGGTTCGTCCTGTGGGGCGTCGGCGGAGCACTGTGTTCCGGCTCGCTGGAGGCGCTGGCCTACGACGAGCTGGACCGGCTCGGCGCCGCCGACCGGTACGCGCGCGTGATGGGACGGGTGCGGGCTGCGCGGCTTGCGGCCACCATGGCGTCGATCGGCCTCGCCGGACCGGTGTTCGCACTGGGCGGCTATCGGGCCGTGGGTGTCGCGAGCGTCCTGGCCTGTCTGCTGGCCGCCGCGGTGGCGACCCGGCTGCCGGAGCACCGGACGCGGCCGGAGCACGGTGGTGACGGTTGGTGGGTGACCCTGCGCACCGGCCTCGCCGAAGCCCGCGAGAACCGTTCCGTGCGCGGCGCCCTCCTGCTGATCCCCGCCGTCGCCGCGGTGTGGGGCGCGCTCGACGAGTACACGCCCCTGCTGGCCCGGGAAACCGGCGTCGCGGAGACGACAGTGCCCTACCTGATCCTGCTCGTCTGGACCCTCGTCACGGCGGCCAGCCTGCTGACCGGACCGGCAGAACGCCTCGGCTCCAAGGGGATGGCCTGGCTGCTCGCGGGCTCCGCGCTCGCCCTGGCCGTCGGCGCCGCGACCCGGACCCCGGCCGGCATCGCCCTCGTCGGCCTCGCCTTCGGTGGCTTCCAGCTGGCGGAGGTCCTCGCCGACGTCCGGCTCCAGCACCGGATCGACGAGTCCCGCCGGGCCACGCTCACCTCCGTGGCGAGCCTGGGCACGGAGCTCGCCACGGTGGCCACGTTCGGCGTGTACGCCCTGCTCGGCACGGGCGCTGCGCACAGCACGGTCTTCGCGGTGCTCGCCGTGCCCTACCTGGTGACGGCGCTGGCCCTGGCTAGAACTCGGGCCGCCACGGCACGACGGTGAAGTCGCCCGTCCCCTTCCTGACCTTCTCGAAGGGGGCGGAGCCGACGCACTTGGGCAGCCCCTTCGTCTCGACGGGGTTGCCCGTCGAGGCCCAGCTGTAGCCGAGCCGGTCGTGGTGGCCGACGTCGTGGACGGTGATGCCGACCCGCTTGCCCTCGGCGCCCGGCAGGTCGGAGGAGGTGATGACGCCGGAGACGACGGCCACCTTCCCGCCGGTGAGCAGGCAGTCGACCTCGGCCTTCGCCTTGGCGCCTTCGCCGTTCAGGTAGTGGCTGAACTCGAAGGTGCCGGTGGCTTTTGTCGGGTCGGCGTTGTCCTTCGCCGCCAGGTGCGCGTCGAAGGAGAAGGTGATGTCGTCCCCGGCCGAGCGGTACAGCTTGGCGGTGCCGGTGAGCGCGGCGGCCTCCCGTTGGCGTGGTGCGTCAGAGTTCGACGCGGTGGCGGCCGAGGCCGCGCCGGTGGTGAGCAGGAGGGCGGAGCTGAGCACGACGATCTTCGTACGGCGGTTCAGGGCGATGCCTCGGTGGTTGACGGCGATCCTTCGGCGGTTCATCGTGGTCCCTTTCGGCAGGTCAAGCGGACGATCCCCACTCTCCCGACGCCGCGCCCGCACCACATCGCGTCGGAGACGGGACCCCACCTCCGCCGCCCGGCGGGGACGCGGTAGCGCCCTGCGCCCCGGGAACGAGCGGGCCTACGCCTGTGGGTCGCGCAACGAATCGCCGCCCACCTCCCGCCGTACGCAACAAACCGCTCACCGGCGCGCAACGGCTCCTTCTTGTCTGCCCTGGTCGGCCGCCCGTACCGTCTACGTGGCCCCCACAACCACCCTCCGCCCCGGTGAGGACACGCATGCGCACCGCCCTGCTCCAGAGCTCCGGCCGCCCCGGCTCGACCGTCGAGAACCTCAAGGTCCTCGACGAAGCCGCGAGCCGTGCCGCCGAGGCGGGCGCAGGGCTGCTGGTCGCGCCGGAGATGTTCCTCACCGGCTACGCCATCGGCGACGACATCGCCCGCCTCGCCGAGCCCGCCGACGGCGACTGCGCGGACGCCATCGCCGAGACGGCGACGAGGCACGGCCTGGCGATCGCCTACGGCTACCCCGAGCGCGCGGGCGAGACCGTCTTCAACTCCGCCCAGCTGATCTCCGCCGACGGCATCCGGCTCGCCAACTACCGCAAGACCCACCTCTTCGGCTGCTTCGAGCGCGACCACTTCACGCCGGGCGAGCAGCAGGTCGTCCAAGCCGAGCTCGACGGCCTCCGCGTCGGCATCCTGATCTGCTACGACGTCGAGTTCCCGGAGAACGTCCGCGCCCACGCCCTCGCCGGCACCGACCTGCTGCTCGTCCCGACGGCCCAGATGCACCCGTTCCAGTTCGTCGCCGAGTCGATGATCCCGGTGCGGGCCTTCGAGAACCAGATGTACGTCGCGTACGTCAACCGGGTCGGCCTGGAAGGGGAGTTCGAGTTCGTCGGCCTCTCCACCCTCGCCGGGCCCGACGGAGTCGCCCGCACCCGCGCCGGGCGCGCCGAGGAGCTCCTCCTCGCCGACGTCGACCCCGCCTTCCTCGCCGCGTCCCGCGAGGCGAACCCGTATCTGCAGGACCGCCGCCCCGGCCTCTACGGGTCCCTGGTCTGAACCCCCCTCAGCTTCCCCCGAGTTCACTTCGTGCAAGGAGTCCGTACCGCATGACGTCCATGGTGCCCAACGCCGTCGAGCACACCGACGAGCAGCAGCAGCCGCCGATCACCATGTTCGGCCCGGACTTCCCCTACGCCTACGACGACTTCCTCGCCCACCCGGCGGGGCTCGGCCAGATACCCGCGACCGAGCACGGCACCGAGGTCGCGGTCATCGGCGGCGGTCTGTCCGGCATCGTCGCCGCGTACGAGCTGATGAAGATGGGCCTCAAGCCGGTCGTGTACGAGGCCGACCAGATCGGCGGCCGGCTGCGCACCGTCGGCTTCGACGGCCCCAGCACCGAGGGCCTGACCGCGGAGATGGGCGCGATGCGCTTCCCGCCGTCCTCCACGGCCCTCCAGCACTACATCGACCTGGTGGACCTCAGGACCGAGGCCTTCCCCAACCCCCTTGCCGAGGCGACCCCTTCGACGGTCGTCGACCTCAAGGGCGAGAGCCACTACGCCGAGACGATCGACGATCTCCCGCAGGTCTACCGGGATGTCGCCGACGCCTGGAACAAGTGCCTCGAAGAGGGCGCCGACTTCTCCGACATGAACCGGGCGATGCGCGAGCGGGACGTGCCGCGCATCCGGGAGATCTGGGCGAAGCTCGTCGAGAAGCTCGACAACCAGACCTTCTACGGCTTCCTCTGCGACTCCGAGGCCTTCAGGTCCTTCCGGCACCGCGAGATCTTCGGCCAGGTCGGCTTCGGCACCGGCGGCTGGGACACCGACTTCCCGAACTCCATCCTGGAGATCCTGCGCGTCGTCTACACCGAGGCCGACGACCACCACCGCGGCATCGTCGGCGGCTCCCAGCAGCTGCCCGTGCGCATGTGGGAGCGCGAGCCGGAGAAGATCGTCCACTGGTCCTACGGCACCTCGCTCGCCAAGCTCCACGAGAACGGCGAGCCCCGCCCGGCCGTGACCCGGCTGCACCGTGCCGCCGGCAACCGGATCACCGTGACCGACGCGAACGGCGACATCCGTACCTACCAGGCGGCCGTCTTCACCGCCCAGTCCTGGATGCTGCTGTCGAAGATCGCCTGCGACGACTCGCTCTTCCCGATCGACCACTGGACGGCGATCGAGCGCACCCACTACATGGAGAGCTCGAAGCTGTTCGTCCCGGTCGACCGGCCCTTCTGGCTGGACAAGGACGAGGAGACCGGCCGGGACGTCATGTCGATGACGCTGACCGACCGGATGACGCGCGGGACCTACCTCCTCGACGACGGCCCGGACAAGCCGGCCGTCATCTGCCTCTCCTACACCTGGTGCGACGACAGCCTGAAGTGGCTGCCGCTGTCCGCGAACGAGCGGATGGAGGTCATGCTGAAGTCGCTCGGCGAGATCTATCCGAAGGTCGACATCAGGAAGCACATCATCGGCAACCCGGTGACCGTCTCCTGGGAGAACGAGCCCTACTTCATGGGCGCGTTCAAGGCCAACCTGCCCGGCCACTACCGCTACCAGCGGCGCCTGTTCACGCACTTCATGCAGGACCGGCTGCCCGAGGACAAGCGGGGCATCTTCCTCGCCGGCGACGACATCTCCTGGACGGCCGGCTGGGCCGAGGGCGCGATCCAGACCGCGCTGAACGCGGTCTGGGGCGTGATGCATCACTTCGGCGGCACGACCGACCCCGCCAACCCGGGGCCGGGCGACCGCTACGACGAGATCGCGCCGGTGGAGCTCCCGGAGGACTGAGTTCTCACCGGAGGATTGAGTTCTCAGAGGCCCGGAGGACTGAGTCCTCAGGGGCCCGTCACAGCCCGGCGGCCCGCACCGCCTCGTACAGTTCGGCGGCGACGTCCTTCAGCTCCTCGGCGTCGCGCGCCAGACCCTGGAGCTCGAAGAAGAACTCGTCGAGCCCCTCGGCGGTGTGGGCGGCCAGGTCCTCGACGATCTGCTCGGTGCTGCCCTGGAACGCGGCGCGGTCGGCGCCGTCGTACGCCTTGGCGCTGTACTGCGCGTTGATCCGGACCACCGCCTGGATCGGTTCGGTCCGGCCGCGCTCGGCGGCGAGGTCCCGCAACTGCCGCCACTGTGAGGCGAGTTGCTCGGCGCCCATGGCGATCGGCATCCAGCCGTCGAGGCGGTCGACCAGCCGGGTCATCGCCTTCTTGCTGTTGGTGGGCACCAGGATCGGGATCGGTCGCGCGGGTTTGGGGGAGACCACGGCCGACGCGATCCTGGTGTGCCGGCCCTCGTACCGCACCGGGTCCGGGCCCCACACGGCCCGGCACACGTCGATGACCTCGTCGAGCACCTTGCCCCGCTCCTCGAACGGCGCCAGGCCCGCGGCCGCGTACTCGTCGAGCGACCAGCCGGTGCCGAAGCCCGCCACGACCCGGCCACCGCTCGCCGCGTCCAGCGTGGCGAGGGCCTTGGCCAGCTGGAACGGGTTGTGCAGCGGGGCCACCAGGATGCTGGTGCCGAGCCGGGCCCGCTCGGTGGCCGACACCGCCAGGGTCAGTGTCACCAGGGGATCCGGGACGCCCCGGTACATCTCGGGCCACTCCAGTCCTTCGATGCCGTACAGGCCCTGTGTCTGCGGTTCCGGGAACAGGGCCCGTTCATAGACCCAGAGGCTCTCGTAGCCGATCTGCTCGGCGGTGCGCGCGACGTCCGGTACGTCACGCCCGATGTCGTACTGCTGTGCTTGGGGGAGGCTGAGCCCCAGCCTGATGGCCATCCGTACGCTCCTTTGCGTCGGTTTGTCTCAGACGGTTCAATCATCAACTTAACTCGGGTACCCGCCTGAGGCAGGTGTACGGCGCCGGTGTGGCCGAGATCAGTCCGCCAGTGGCGTGAGCAGCATGCGCCCCGCGAACCCCACCGCCGCGTCCAGCCGCTCGGTGAACTCCTCGGCGACGTCCGGGAGCCTGCGCAGCGCCCACAGCGCCCGGGCCGCCACCCAGGTGGCGTCGCGAGCGCGCTCCAGGCTCCAGGAGCCGAGCAGATGGGTGAGCGGGTCGGTGATCTGGAGCAGATCGGGACCCGGCATCAGATCTTCGCGGATGCGCTCCTCCAGCGAGACGAGGAGATCACCTACCCGATCGAACTCGTCCTCCAGGTCGGCGGGTTCGCAGCCGAGGCTACGACAGGCGTCCACCACGGCGAGCGCCAGATCGTGGCCGATGTGCGCATTGATGCCCGCGAGCGCGAACTGCAACGGTCGTACGCCCGGATGGCGGCGCATCTGGAACAGGGGCCGCCAGCAGGCCGGTGGACGCCGCTCGTCCTCGGCCCGTTCCACCGCCGCGAGATACCGCTCCGCGAACCGCACGTCCAGCGTGATCGCCGCCCGCGCGTCCGCGAACCGGCCCCGGTCGATGTGCCGGTCGACCGTCTCCGTGACGGTGAGGTAGACGCGGTTGAAGACCGCGACTCCGTCGTGTTCGGGCAGGGTCGCGTCGAGGGCGCGCATACGGGAGATGACCGCGTCCACGGGTGTGGTGAATTGTTCGCATTGCGCCATGAGGGCAATGTCCCAGCTTTAGGCTGACGGGAGTGTCGGCGGGCCCGGCGCTTCCCCAGAACGGGGGAACGCGCTCGCTGTGGGGGAGCTGTGGGGGAGGCGAGCAGGACCGTGTCAGGCTTACGCGCCCAGCGACTGGCCGCACGCAGGTCCGAGCGCAGGAGGGCGGCCCGGCGGCATGCCATGGTCGTGGCGGCGTCGGTCGTGGTCGCCGTCGGCACCGTGACCGGCATGATGTCCGCGCTCGACGACAGAGGCCGCTCCGACGAGGCCCGGCCGCCCGAGGTGACGCGCTCGCCGAGCCTGGAGACGCTGCCGGTCGTGCCCCCGCCCTCCCCGTCCGTGACGAAGTCCCCGTCACCCACGTCCGCTTCCCCGACGCCGAAGTGGAAGGCCGGTCCCAAGCCCTCGCCGACCCGGACCGGAACCGGAACCGAGAGGAAGCAGCCGCCGACCGTGGTGTCCGCCCGCCTCTACCGCCATCCCGAGTCCCAGGTGCTGGAGTGGGTCCGCGACAACTCCGGCGATCCGCGCCACACCCTCATCCAGTCCCGGATCGCCGCCCAGCCGGCCGCGGTGTGGTTCGCCGACTTCACGCCGGACACCATCACCGCCCGGGTCCGCGCGGTCACCTCGGGCGGGTCGGCGTCGGGGCGGGTGCCGGTGGTCGTGCCGTACGCGATCCCGGACCGCGACTGCGGCGGGCACTCCCAGGGCGGGGCGCCCGACCTCGACGCGTACGACGACTGGATCGACCGGTTCGCCGCCGGGCTCGGCTCCGGCGACGTCATCGTGATCCTGGAGCCGGACTCCGTCGCCCAGTCCGCTTGCCTCTCCGAAGGTGAGCGCGCCGATCGCTTCGCCTCCCTCGCCCGCGCGGGCCGTGCCTTCAAGGCGGCGAACCCGAAGGCGCGCGTCTACTACGACGCCGGCCACTCCGGCTGGAACCCGCCCGGCAAGCAGGCACAGTGGCTGAAGCAGGCCGGCGCCGCCTCGACCGCGTCCTCCGACGGCGTCTTCAGCAACGTCTCCAACTTCCACGCCACCACCGACGAGATCGCCTACGACCGTCAGGTCCTCGACGCCCTCGGCGGCCCCGCGGGCCTGGGCGCCGTCATCGACACCAGCCGCAACGGCGCCGGAGCCCCGACAGACGGGGAGTGGTGCGACCCGGCCGGCCGCAAACTGGGCCGGGCCCCGACGCTCGCCACGGGCGAGGCTCGGATCGACGCCTACCTGTGGGTGAAGCTGCCGGGGGAGTCGGACGGCTGCAAGGGGAAGCCGGGGACCTTCACGGCGTCGTACGCCTACGACTTGGCGCGCTGATCCTCGCTGTCGTAGGAGGACGTGCCCTCGTCGAGCAGCGGCTGCTGCGTCTTGAGGTGGGCCGGGGCGAAGGCCCGTAGCGCGTGGTATCCGGTGATGACGACGAGCGTGCCAAGGGCGATGCCGCTCAGTTCGAAGGTGTCGGTGAACTCCATGGTGACGTTGCCGACGCCGATGATGATGCCCGCCGCGGCCGGCACCAGGTTGAGCGGATTGCGCAGGTCCACCTTGGCGTTGATCCAGATCTGCGCGCCGAGCAGGCCGATCATGCCGTACAGGATGACGGTGATACCGCCGAGGACGCCGCCCGGGATGGCGGCCACGACCGCGCCGAACTTGGGGCAGACACCGAAGAGCAGCGCGAAGCCGGCGGCGGCCCAGTAGGCGGCGGTCGAGTAGACACGGGTCGCGGCCATCACGCCGATGTTCTCGGAGTACGTGGTGTTGGGCGGACCGCCCACCGCGGTGGACAGCATCGAGGCGGCGCCGTCCGCGGAGATCGCGGTGCCCAGCTTGTCGTCGAGGTCGTCGCCGGTCATCTCGCCGACCGCCTTGACGTGCCCGGCGTTCTCGGCGACCAGGGCGATGACGACGGGCAGCGCGACCAGGATCGCCGACCACTGGAAGGACGGTCCGTGCAGGTCGGGCAGCCCGATCCAGTCGGCCTTCGAGACACCGGAGAGGTCGAGCCGCCAGTGGTCGGTGAGCTTGCCGCTCGCGTCGACCGAGTGGATCTTCCCGAAGACACGGTCGAAGGCCCAGGAGATGCCGTAGCCGAAGATCAGGCCCAGGAAGATCGCGATACGGGACCAGAATCCGCGCAGGCAGACCACCGCGAGACCGGTGAACAGCATCACCAGCAGCGCCGTCCACTGGTCCTGCGGCCAGTACGTCGAGGCCGTAACAGGGGCGAGGTTGAAGCCGATCAGCATCACGACGGCACCCGTGACGATCGGGGGCATCGCGATGTGGATGATCCGCGCCCCGAAGCGCCGCACGGCGAGACCGACCAGGAACAGCACGCCCCCGACGACGAGGATCGCGCCGGTCACGGTCGCGCTCGAACCGCCGTCGGCCCGGATGACCGCGGCGACGCCGACGAAGGAGAGCGAGCAGCCGAGGTAGCTGGGCACCCGGCCGCGGGTGGCGAGCAGGAAGATGACCGTCGCGACGCCCGACATCATGATCGCGAGGTTGGGGTCGAGTCCCATCAGGACCGGCGCCACGAAGGACGCGCCGAACATGGCCACCACATGCTGGGCGCCGAGTCCGACGGTGCGGGGCCAGGAGAGCCGTTCGTCGGGGCGGACGACCGCTCCGGGCGCCGGAGTGCGTCCGTCGCCGTGCAGTTTCCAGCGGACGCCGAGATCCATGGTGCGGTTTCGCTTTCGTCGTGCGGGTGCGTGTCCGGACCATTGTCAGGGACGTCGCAGCCCGTTCCGACCAGGCCCGATCAGGGTTGTTGAGCGCCCGCTCAGGACGGCGGGAGCCAACTGGTCACCTCGTCCTTCCCAGGTGTCCCGCATGTGCTCGCGGCCCCGCGCCGCGCGGTGAGGGCTTCTTCAGGGCCGCGGGTCGGGAACCGCCGCGTCCGGGCGGCTGACCTTCGGGCGGTCGCGGTCGCCGGCCCGCAGGACGCGCGCGAACACGACGAGCCCCGAGGACAGCACGGTGACCAGGCAGAAGGACACCACCAGACTGGTGGCCTGGGCGATCCCGCCGATCGCGCTCGGGGCGACGAGCCCCGAGGTGTACGTGATCGTCGCGACGCCCGCGATGGCCAGCGAGGGGTTCGGGCCACTGCGGCCCGCCGCCGCGAAGCACAGCGGCACGACCACCGCGATGCCCAGACCCAGCAGCGCGAACCCGGCCATCGCCAGGGCCGGCCGGTCCGACACCACGATGAGCAGGCCGCCGAGCGTGGCGAGGACGCCGCTGAACCGGACCGTGCGCACGGCGCCGTAGCGGTCCACCACCTTGTCGCCGGCGATCCGGGCGACCGCCATGGTGAGCGTGAAGCCCGTCGTGCACGCCGCCGCGAGGCCGGCCGAGGTGTCCAGTTGGTCCCGCAGATAGACCGCCGACCAGTCCAGGCTCGCGCCCTCCGCGAAGACCGCGCAGAACCCGACCGCGCCGATGAGCAGCGCCGACTTGGGCGGCAGCGCGAACCGGGGCGGGGGCTCCTCGTCCTCGGCGGGCTGGAGGTCGAGCACCCACTGGCAGGCCAGTACGCCGAGCAGGGTGAGGGTCGCCGCCGCGAGCGCGTGGTGCAGCCGGGCGTCCGCGCCCAGGTGGGCCGCGAGCGTGCCGGCCGCCGAGCCGACCAGGGCGCCGGCGCTCCACATGCCGTGCAGCCCGGACATGATCGACCGGTCCAGCCGGTTCTCGACCTCGACGCCGAGCGCGTTCATCGCCACGTCCGCCATGCCGGCCGAGGCGCCGTAGACGAACAGCGCCAGACAGAGGGTCAGCATGTTGGGGGCGAGGGCGGGCAGGACGAGCGCGAGCGTCCACAGGGCGATCAGTCCGCGCAGGGCGTTCCGGGCGCCGAAGCGGTGGCTGATGCTGCCCGCGAGCGGCATCGCCACGGACGCGCCGAGCGCGGGGAAGGCGAGCGCGAGCCCCAGCTGGCCCGCGCTGACCCCGGCGTGGTCCTGGATCCACGGCACCCGCGTCGCGAACGAGCCGGTGACGGCACCGTGCACGGCGAAGACGGCCGCCACGGCGTACCGGGCGCGCCTCACCTCGCGCAGGTCGTAGACCACCTCACTCATTGTCCGACCCCTCCAGATCCTCGCTGTCCGCGCTCGATGCGTAGGCCGCGCGTAAACTATCAGGAAGCCTGCCTGATAGATAGAGTCCTTTACGGCCGCCCGGCCCCCTCACCCGTGTGGTCCGCTCGCTGCCGTCGTCCGGCCGTGCTCCGCCCGGCCCCGCCGATCTGGAAGGATCCCGGCATGCCCGCATCCCCGAGCACCGCCCGGGCCATCAACGACCGGCTCGCCCTCCGGCTCCTCCAGCAGGAAGGCCCGTTGACGGCAGGGCAGTTGAAGCAGCTGACCGGCCTGTCCCGGCCGACCGTCGCCGACCTCGTCGAGCGCCTCACCGACGCCGGCCTGATCGAGGTGGTCGGCGAGGCGGGGGAGCAGCGGCGCGGGCCGAACGCCAAGCTGTACGGCATCGTCGTCGGCCGCGCCCAGCTGGCGGCGCTGGACGTCCGTACCGAGGGCGTCTCGGTGGTCGTGTCCGACCTGGTCGGGGCCGTGCTCGCGGAGGCGTCGGTGCCGATCGGCGGCGACATGGAGACCGGGCCCGCGGTGGAGCAGGCGGTGGCGCTGGTGGAGCGGGTCGTGAAGGAGGCGGGGGCCGACCGGCTCCATACGGTGGGCATCGGCGCCCCGGGCCTCATCGACCCGGCGAGCGGTGAGCTGCGCGACTCCTCGGGCCTGCCCGCATGGCACCGCCGCCTGGTGGCAGCCCTGCAGGAACGGCTCCCCGAGGCCCGCGTCAACGTCGAGAACGAGACCAACCTCGCCGCCCTCGCGGAACAGCGCGACGGGGTCGCCCGCGACCGCGACACCTTCGTGCTCCTGTGGCTGGGCCACGGCACGGGCGCGGCCGTGGTCCTCGACGGCGCCCTGCGCCGCGGGGCCTCCGGCGGTACCGGCGAGATCGGGTTCCTGCCGGTACCGGGGACTTCGGCGCTGCCCTCGGCGGTGGACTGCGAGGGGGGATTCCATTCGCTGGCGGGGTCGGCGGCGATCGTGGAGCTGGCGCGGGAGCACGGGCTGGGTGTGGAGGGCGGCGCTGTGCATGAGCCGTCGGCCGCAGGGGTGGTCAGGGGTGCGGTGGCGAGGGTTGTGGCGAGTAAGGGGGAGGGCGCGGGGGGCGAGGATCGGCGGGCGGGGCGCAGCGCAGAGGGCACGGGGGACGGGGACCGGCGGCCGTCGCACAGCGGGGCTACGGGCGCCCCCGACGGTTCGGGCGGCCAGGCTGAGGTGGCCGACGCCATGGTGCGTGCCGGAGCGGGCCGCGCCGATCACCGACCCGCCGCGTCCGGCGCAGGGCCCCGCCTTTCTGGTACGGCAGGTTCCGCGGAGTCGTCCCGGCTTTCTGGTACGGCAGGTTCCGCGGAGTCGTCCCGGCTTTCTGGTACGGCAGGTTCCGCGGAGTCGTCCCGGCTTTCTGGTACGGCAGCTTCGGCGGAGTCGTCCCGCCTCTCCGGTACGGCAGCTTCCGCGGAATCCTCCCGCGCCCATGCCACCGCGGCCCCCATCACCCCGCACCGCGACGCGGCTCCTGCCGCCCCGCCCCACTATGCCCCCGCGTCGGCCGCCCGCTTCCTGGATGCCCTCGCCGACCGCCTCGCCATCGGCGTCGCCTCCGTCGTCGCCATCCTCGACCCCGGCTGTGTGGTCCTCGGCGGGGAGGTCGGACAGGCCGGCGGGGAGGAGCTCGCCGGGCGGGTGGAGGAGCGGATCCGGCGGATGTCGCCCCTGGCGACGATCGTGCGGCCCAGCGGCCTGGGCGGCGCCGCCGTCCTGCGCGGAGCGCTGCTCACCGCACGGGACGCCGCACAGGACGAGTTGTTCACTCCGCCGGACCGGTGACCTGCCGGGGGCCGTAAGGCCGCGCGGGGCCTTGGGTCGGACCGTGGGGTCGTTGTGGGGCGTGCGGGTCGGACCGTGGGGCGCTTTGGGACCTCCGGGGCGGACTGTGGCCTTGCTGCGGCCCCCCGGGTCAGGCCGCGCGGCCACCGCAGCCTCCCCTGGGTCAGACCGCACAGCTACCTGCCCCTCCGGGTCGGACCGCACGGCCCCCGTCCCTCTCTGGAGCAGACCGCACGGCCCCGCCCCCTCTGGAGCAGACCGTGCGGCCACCGTGCACCCTCCGGGCCAGACCGCACGGCCACCGCAGCCTCCCCCGGGCCAGACCGCACGCCTACCGTGCCCCCTGGGCCAGACCGCGCGGCCTCCGTTCCCCCTTCGGGTCAGACCGCGCGGCTACCGTGCCTCCCGGGTCAGACCGCGCGGCCTCCGTTCCCCTTCGGGCCAGACCGCGCGGCCACCGTCCCCCTCCGGGCCAGACCGCACGCCTACCGTGCCCCCTGGGTGAGACCGCGCGGCCTCCGTCCCCTCCGGGCCAGACCACACGGCCCCGCAGCCCCCCCCGGCTCAGACGCCCCGCCCACCCCCAAACCGCCGCCCCAGAAACTCCTCGAACGTCCCATTACCCACCGCATGCCCCGGCGCCAGATGACCCCCCGAGCGGAAGCCCCCGTACGCCTTCCCCCGCAGCGGCACGCTCACCACCAGTCGCCTGCGGCCCGTCGCCTTGAGGTAGGCGCGGGCCAGGGAGTCGAGGGTCCGTACCTCGGGGCCGCCCATGTCCTCGACTCGCCCGGCCGGAGCCGCCAGGGCCAGCTCGGCGAGCCGGTCGGCGACCTCGGCGACCTCGACGGGCTGGTCCTTCACCCGGGCCGGCAGCAGCATCACGGGCGGCTTGGACACGATCCCGAACACCCTCAGCAGCAGGTCGTGGAACTGCGTCGCGCGCAGCACCGTCCAGCCCAGCCCCGACTCCTCGATCAGCCCCTCCACGGCGAGCTTGGTCCGGTAGTAGCCGTACGGCACCCGCTCGATGCCGACGATCGAGATGTACACCAGGTGCCGTACACCGGCCGCCCGCGCCGCCGCGATCAGATGCGTGGCCGCCTTCTCGTCACCACCGCCCGGCGAGGTCGCGCAGTGCACGATCGTGTCCACGCCCTCAACCGCCGTGTCCAGGCCCGGTCCGCCCTTGCGCAGGTCGACGGCGTACGGCTGGGCGTGCCGGCTGAGCACCCGCACCTCGTGCCCGTCCGCCCGCAGCCGCTCGGTGACGAGTCGGCCCAGCGTTCCCGTGCCGCCGGTCACCAGGATCGTGGTCATGTCGGTTCAGTCCCTTCGGACGCCGGGCGCCCCCGGACGGAGCGCCCCTCGTCAGCTGGGACCGAGTACCCGGTGCGGAATGTGACAGACGGCCCTACACCCCGGCCAGCTGACGGCCCGCGAACGTCAGCTTGTCCGGGTTCACCACGGCCCGGGCGTGCACGACGAGGCCGTCGCGCAGTTCGAACGCGACCACGCCGAGGAGCGTGCCGCCCGCCCACACGGCCACCGCCGGCCCGCCGTTGACCTCGGCCGTCGCGAAGTCCAGGCCCTGCGCGAACCGCTGGAACAGGCCCAGCAGAAAACGGGACACCTTCTCCCGGCCCTCGACCGGCCGCCGGGCCGACGCGACCTTGCCGCCCCCGTCGCTCGACCAGATCACGTCGGCCGCCAGCAGCTTCTCCAGCCGGGCCAGATCACCCTCCCGGGCCGCCGCGACGAACGACGCGACGAGCTCCTCCTGCCGCTCGGGCGCCGACTCGAACCGCGCCTCCGGCTCCCCGACCCGCCGCACCGCCCGCCGGTACAGCTGCCGGCAGTTGGCCTCGGTCAGCTCCAGCACCGCGGCGATCTCCCGGTGGCCGTACGCGAACGCCTCCCGCAGCACATAGACGGCCCTCTCGGTCGGCGTGAGCCGCTCCAGCAGCACCAGCATCGCCATCGACACGGCGTCCCGCCGCTCGGCGGACTCCAGCGGTCCGAGGGTGCCGTCGGAGGTGACCACGGGCTCCGGCAGCCAGGGCCCGACGTATTGCTCGCGGCGGGCCCTGGCCGAGGTCAGCCGGTTCAGACAGAGGTTGGTGACGACCTTGGCGAGCCACGCCGCCGGGTGCTCGACCGCGCCCCGGTCGGCGCCGCTGAAGCGCAGATACGCGTCCTGGACGGTGTCCTCCGCCTCCTCGGCCGAGCCCAGCATGCGATAGGCCAGGCCGAACAGCCGGGAGCGATGCGTCTCGAACTCGTCGGCGGTCGCTGTCGTCACGCCCCTCACCCTGTCAGAGCCGTCGGCGGCGGGAGTTGGGGGGCCCGGCGGCGGGCAAGGGCCGTCGTCACCGCCGCCGGGCCGTCTGAGCGGGGTCCGTGCATGACCCGCTGGAGGAGGTCCGATCTTGAAGAGGTCCGACAGGGGGAGGGGGTTCCCGCAGATTCCCGCCGGTCTCGCCGGTCCCGCCGGTTTCCCGCACCCTAGAGAGGACTAGACCATAGCGTCAATAGGTATGGACCAATCTCAAGAGTGGCTCCGCGCGCGGGAGTTGGGATGCGGCAATCCGGTCGGGAAGTCCAGTAAGAGAGCCTGTGAGCCACCCCACACCGTCCGCCCGTATGGACGCCGATCAGGCGTGGCACACTGGCCCTGTACCAGAAGCAGCGCACTCCGGGGTCGGTGAAAGTCCGAACCGGCGGTTACAGTCCGCGACCCGGTCGCCTCCAGCGGCCGGTTGACCAGGTGAAATTCCTGGACCGACGGTTAAAGTCCGGATGGGAGGCAGTGCGCGGCGGGCGGGCATTCGTGCGCGCCGCCGTACCGGTTCGTCCATGTGGCGAGCCCTGTCCGGCGTCGCCCCCGGTGTCCCTGCTCGTACATTCTGTCGTCATCGACAGGCCCCGGAGTCCGTGCCCCAATGTGGCAGGAGGACCCGGGAAGTGTTCACCGGAATCGTCGAAGAGCTGGGCGAGATCACCGCCGTCGAGACCCTCGACGACGCCTGTCGCTTCCGAGTGCGCGGCCCCGTCGTCACCGACGGCGCGAAGCACGGCGACTCCATCGCGGTCAACGGCGTCTGCCTCACGGTCGTGGACCACGAGGGCGACGAGTTCACCGCCGATGTCATGGCCGAGACCCTGAACCGCTCCAGCCTGGGCGTTCTCACCGCCGGCTCCCGAGTCAACCTCGAACGCCCCACCGCCGTCGGCGCGCGCCTCGGCGGCCACATCGTGCAGGGACACGTCGACGGCACCGCCGAGGTACTGGAGCGCAAGCCCTCCGACAACTGGGAGATCGTGAAGATCTCGCTCCCCGCGGACCTCTCCCGGTACGTCGTGGAGAAGGGCTCCATCACCGTCGACGGCATCAGCCTCACCGTCGTCGACGCCGGGCCCGACTACTTCACCGTCAGCCTCATCCCGACCACCCTCGACCTGACCACGCTCGGCCTCAAGCAGCCCGGCGACCCGGTCAACCTCGAGGTCGACGTCATCGCCAAGTACGTCGAGCGGATGCTGGGCGACCGCCTCTCCCCGGAAGGGACGGCGGCCAAGTGAACTCGCTGAACGCCGAGGCGTTCGTCCTGTTCGGCCAGCACATCCTCTGGTCCGACATGGTCGGCAACCTCTTCGGCCTCGCCGCCCTCGCGCTCGGCTGGCGGCGCTCCATCTGGACCTGGCCCGTGCAGTTCCTGGCCGGCCTGATCCTCTTCGGTGCCTTCTTCGGCCATCTCACCGGCAGCGCGGGCAAGCAGGCGGTCGTCATGGTCGTCGCGCTGTACGGCTGGTGGCAGTGGAACCGCAGCAAGGGCCGGGCCGAAGACGGGGGCGACGGCCACATCGCCGTACGCTTCGCGACCTGGCGCGAACGCGGCGCGATGGCCGCGGCGGCAGCCGCCGGCACCGTCGCGGTGGCGCTGCTCTTCGAGGCGTACCCCACCCTGTCCTGGGACCCCTGGCCGGACGCCTACATCTTCGTGGGCACCATCGTCGCCATGTACGCCCAGGCGCGCGGCATGGTCGAGTTCTGGTTCGCCTGGCTGCTCGTCGACCTGGTCGGCGTCCCCCTCAACTTCGCCAACGGCTACGCCTTCTCAGGCTTCGTCTACGTCATCTACGGCGCACTCGTCCTGTGGGGCATGCGCGACTGGTGGCTGCGCTCCCGCAAGGACACGCGGCCCGTCCTGGAAGGAGCGCCGGCATGACCACGGCACCGATCCTGTACCGCACCGAAGGTCCCGAGGACCTCACCCTCGACCCCGTCGAGCAGGCCATCGCCGACATCGCCGCGGGCCGCCCGATCGTCGTCGTCGACGACGAGGACCGGGAGAACGAGGGCGACCTCGTCGTCGCCGCCGAGAAGATCACCCCCGAGATCGTCGCCTTCATGATGAGCGAGTGCCGCGGCCTGATCTGCGCCCCCATGGAGCCCGAGGAGCTGGACCGGCTGGGGCTCCCGCAGATGGTCGAGGACAACACCGAGTCGATGAAGACCGCGTTCACGGTGTCCGTGGACGCCTCCGCCGCGCACGGTGTGACCACGGGCATCTCCGCCTCCGACCGCGCCGCCACGCTGCAGCTCCTGGCGAGCGGCACGGCTCAGCCGTCGGACCTCGTCCGCCCCGGCCACATCTTCCCGCTGCGCGCCCGCCCCGGCGGCGTCCTCGTCCGCAACGGCCACACCGAAGCCGCCGTCGACCTGGCCCGGCTCGCGGGGCTGCGCCCGGCCGGCGCCATCGTCGAGATCGCCGGTGCGGACGGCGAGATGCTGCGGCTGCCCCAGCTGATCCCGTTCGCCCGCAAGCACGGCCTGACGATCATCTCCATCGAGGACCTGATCGCCCACCTCCGCGGCGCCGAACTGCGCGAGCAGGCCGCGCCGGAGCCGGCCGAGCAGGAGCCGGTCCTGTCCGAGCCCACGGCCGAACCCACCGTCCGCCGCGAGGCCGAGGTCCATCTGCCCACCGCCCACGGCGCCTTCACGGCGTACGGCTACCGCTCCACCGTCGACGGCGTCGAGCATGTCGCCCTCGCCCACGGCGAGATCGGCGACGGCGAGGAGGTACTGGTCCGCGTCCACTCCGAGTGCCTCACCGGCGACGTCTTCCACTCCCAGCGCTGCGACTGCGGCCCCCAGCTGGAGGCGGCCCTGGGGCGCATCCAGGCCGAGGGCCGGGGAGTCGTCGTCTACCTGCGCGGACACGAGGGCCGGGGCATCGGCCTGATGTCCAAGCTGCGCGCGTACGAGCTCCAGGAGCGCGGCCGCGACACCCTCGACGCCAACCTCGAACTCGGCCTGCCCGCAGACGCCCGCGACTACGGCGCCGGCGCGCAGATCCTGGCCGACCTGGGCGTGCGCGGCGTCCGCCTGCTGACCAACAACCCCGACAAGTCCGACGCGCTCCTCGCTCACGGCCTCAAGGTCACCGAGCGGGAGCCGATGCCCGTACAGGCGGGCGAGCACAACCTCCGGTACCTGCGCACCAAGCGCGACCGGATGGGCCACGACCTGCCCTGGCTGGACCCGGCGCCCGAGGCCGCCCTGTCCACCTGCAGCAACCAGTAAGAGCACACCGAGGAGACTTGAGAACGTGAGCGGCAAGGGCGCACCGGAACTGTCCGTACGCAATGTGGGTGACCTGCGGGTCGCGGTCATCGCGGCGCAGTGGCACGAGAAGGTGATGGACGGTCTGGTGGACGGCGCACTGCGCGCCCTGCACGACCTGGGGATCGACGAGCCGACCCTGCTGAGGGTCCCCGGCAGCTGGGAACTCCCGGTGGTGGCCAAGGTCCTCGCGGGGCGCGGCTACGACGCGATCGTGGCCCTCGGCGTCGTCATCCGCGGCGGCACCCCCCATTTCGAGTACGTCTGCCAGGGCGTGACCCAGGGCCTCACCCAGGTGTCGGTCGAGACCGGCGTGCCGATCGGATTCGGCGTGCTGACCTGCGACACCGAGGAGCAGGCCCTGGACCGGGCCGGCATCGAGGGCTCCAACGAGGACAAGGGGCACGAGGCGGTGACGGCGGCGGTGGCGACCGCGGCGACCCTCCGCTCAGTATCCGAACCCTGGCGCTGACGAATCCAGTATTTGGCCTAAGCTGAGCGTCACCATGTCCAAGAAGACGTTCGAGGAGCTCTTCACCGAGCTCCAGCACAAGGCCGCCCAGGGCGACCCCGCCACTTCCCGCACCGCAGAACTGGTCGAGAAGGGCGTCCATGCCATCGGCAAGAAGGTCGTCGAGGAAGCCGCCGAGGTCTGGATGGCCGCCGAGTACGAGGGCAAGGAAGCGGCTGCCGAGGAGATCTCGCAGCTGCTGTACCACGTCCAGGTGATGATGGTCGCCCGCGGGATCTCCCTCGACGACGTGTACGCCCACCTCTGAGCACCAGCAACCAACCCACCACCAAGAGCGAACGAAGGAAGCCGACCTCATGCTGCGCATCGCCGTCCCCAACAAGGGTTCCCTGTCCGGCCCTGCGGCGGAGATGCTGCATGAGGCCGGCTACCAGCAGCGCCGCGAGTCCAAGGAACTGCGGATCGTCGACCCGGAGAACGAGGTCGAGTTCTTCTACCTCCGCCCCCGTGACATCGCGATCTACGTCTCCTCCGGCCAGCTCGACATCGGCATCACCGGCCGCGACCTGCTGATCGACTCCGGCGCCAACGCCGAGGAGATCCTGCCGCTGGGCTTCGCCCGCTCCACCTTCCGCTTCGCCACCAAGCCGGGCATCGTCGGCGACGACCTGGCGGACCTGAACGGCAAGACGGTCGCCACCTCCTACGAGGGCATCGTCGCCAAGCACCTCGCCGACCACGGCATCGACGCCTCCGTCGTCCACCTCGACGGCGCCGTCGAGACCGCCATCCAGCTCGGTGTCGCCCAGGTCATCGCGGACGTCGTCGAGACCGGCACCTCGCTGCGCAACGCGGGCCTTGAGGTCGTCGGCGACCCGATCATGAAGTCCGAGGCCGTCGTCATCCGCCGCACCGGCGCGGACGGCGAAGAACCCAAGGTTCAGCAGTTCCTGCGCCGCCTCCAGGGCGTCCTGGTCGCCCGGACCTACGTGATGATGGACTACGACTGCCGCGTCGAGCAGCTGGAGAAGGCCGTCGCCCTCACCCCGGGTCTCGAGTCGCCGACCGTCTCGCCGCTGCACAACGAGGGCTGGGTCGCCGTCCGGGCGATGGTTCCGGCCAAGGAAGCCCAGCGGATCATGGACGACCTGTACGACATCGGCGCCCGGGCCATCCTGACCACGGCCATCCACGCCTGCCGCCTCTGAGCCGAGGGGCCGTACACCGATGTCCTCCGAACTGCCCACCCTGCCCGTCACGTTCCGGCCGGGCCGTACCCGGGCCGTCCTGCTCACCGCGGGCGTCGCGATCTTCGTCGTCATCACGGCGGTCGCGCTGCTGCTGGAGAAGCTCGGCCCGGGGGAGCGCCTCAGCTTCATCTTCACCGCGGCCCTGATGTTCGGCGTGCTGGCCATGCTGGCCAGGGTCAAGGTCGTCGCCGACGAGTCCGGCGTCACCGTCGTGAACATCGCCACCAAGCGCCGTCTGGAGTGGGCCGAGATCGTTCAGGTGAACCTCCGCCCGGGTGATCCCTGGGTGTTCCTCAACCTCAGCGACGGCACCAGCCTGCCCGCCCTCGGCATCCAGCCGGGCATCGCCAAGCAGCACGCCATCGCCGACGCACGCGCGCTGCGGGCCCTGGCCGAGGCCCGGGCCGTCAAGGAGCCGGGGGACCAACCGGGCTGACTCAAGGGCGTTCGCCCTGCCGTAAATCCCCATGTCTTGATTAATCTGTTGGCGGAGGCGTATTTCTGGCGCCTCCGCCACTGATGTGCCCACCGGGCTTCAGAGGCCCCCTGCTACCCGAGGAGTGATTCCCTCCAGCGATGGACGGATCGTCCTGTAGTACCTGCGCCGCCCCCTCCCGACATACCGGGGCGGCGGCATCATGACCATCCCCTTGCTGCTTCTGGCAGCCGCGTTCCTCCTGATCCTCGCGAACGGCTTCTTCGTGGCCGCCGAGTTCGGCCTGGTCACGGTCGAGGCGACGGACGCCGAGAAGGCCGCCGCCGAGGGCGACCGACGGGCCCACCGTGTCGTCGAGTCACTCAAGGAACTGTCCTTCCAGCTCTCCGGCACCCAGCTCGGCATCACCATCACCTCCCTCGTCGTCGGCATGCTCGCCCAACCGGCGCTGGCGGAACTGCTGGGCGGCCCCTTCACCGCGATCGGCATCCCCGAGGGCGCGGTGTCCGGAGTGGCCGTGGTCGTCGGCATGCTGCTGGCCTCCGCCGTGCAGATGGTGATCGGCGAGCTGGTGCCCAAGAACTGGGCGGTGTCCCGGCCGATGCAGGTCGCGCGCTTCGTCGCCGGCCCGCAGCACGCCTTCGCGCGCCTGTTCCGCCCGGTGATCGCCGGGCTGAACTCGGTCGCCAACCGCCTCGTCCGCGCCCTGGGCATCGAGCCCACCGAGGAGCTGGCCTCCGCCCGCACCCCCGAGGAACTGGTCTCCCTGGCCCGGCACTCGGCCCAGGCCGGCGCGCTGGAACAGGACACCGCGGACCTCTTCGTACGGACCCTGTCCCTCGCCGAACTGACCGCGCAGCACGTCATGACCCCGCGCGTGAAGGTCAGCGCGCTGCAGTCGTCGGCGACCGCCGAGGACGTGGTGAACCTGACCCGTGCCACGGGTCTGTCCCGCTTCCCGGTCTACCGGGAGAAGATCGACGAGATCGTCGGCATGGTCCATCTGAAGGACGCGCTGGCGATCCGTTCGAGTGACCGGCTGCGCACCCCGGTCGGCCGCATCGCCCGCCCGGCGCTGCTGGTCCCCGAGACCCTGCCGGTCCAGCCGCTCCTCGCCCAGCTGCGCAGCGAGCAGCCCATCGCGGTCGTCGTCGACGAGTACGGCGGCACGGCCGGTGTGGTCACGCTGGAGGACATCGTCGAGGAGATCGTCGGCGAGGTCCGCGACGAGCACGACGGGCAGGACCTGCCCGAACTCGCCGCCGCCCAGCCCGAGGACGGCAGGCCCGCCTGGGACGCCGACGGCAGCTGCCGGGTCGACATCCTCCTGCGCATAGGGCTCGACGTGCCCGAGGGGCCGTACGAGACCGTCGCCGGACTCGTCGCCGACCTGCTCGGACGCATCCCGGCCGTCGGTGACAAGGCCGAGCTGCCGGGCTGGCGGCTGTCGGTGCGCCGGGTCGGCCACTACCGGGCCGAGCGGGTCCGGCTGGTCCGGACCGGGTCCGTGGTGGAGGTCGCCCGATGAGCGTGCTCCAACTCGCCTTCGCCGGGCTGCTCGTGCTCGCCAACGGCTTCTTCGTGGGCGCCGAGTTCGCCCTCGTGTCGGTCCGCCGCAGCCAGATCGAACCGCTCGGCACGGCGCGGGCCCGGCAGGTGCTGTACGGCCTGGAGAGGCTGCCGCAGATGATGGCGGCGGCCCAGTTCGGCATCACGCTCTGCTCGCTGACGCTCGGCGCGGTCGCCGAGCCGACGGTGGCGCATCTGCTGGAGCCGGTGTTCGAGTGGATCCATCTGCCGCACGGCATGATCCACCCGCTCACCTACGTCATCGCGCTCGCCGCGGTGGTCTTCTTCCACCTGGTCGTCGGCGAGATGCTGCCGAAGAACATGGCGATGGCCGCCCCGGAGAAGGTCGCGCTGTGGCTCAGCCCCGGGCTGGTCTGGTTCGCGCGCTTCTGCCGGCCGATCACCGTGGCCCTCGGCGCCGTCGCACGGGCCATCCTGCGGCTCTTCCGCGTCGAGCCGAAGGACGAGGTCGAGGCGGTGTTCACCAGCGAGCAGCTCAACCGGCTCGTCGAGGACTCCGGCCAGGCGGGCCTGCTCGATCCCGAGGAGCAGGAACGCCTTGAGGACGCCCTGGAACTGGGCTCCCGCCCGGTCACGGACGTGCTGCTGACCCGCGAGTCCCTGGTCACGGTCAGCCCGTCGGTCACCCCCGGCCAGATCGTCGCGCTCACCGCCCGCACCGGGTACTCCCGCTTCCCGGTCGCGGCCGAGAACGGCGCCTTCATGGGCTACCTGCACGTGAAGGACGTACTCGACCTGGAGGAGTCCGAACGCGCGGTGCCGCAGCAGGTGTGGCACCCGATGACGACGCTCCGGTCGGAACTGCCGCTCGACGACGCCCTCACGGTCATGCGCCGCGCCGCGACCCACCTCGCCCAGGTGGCCGACGCCTCCGGCAAGGTGCTGGGGCTCGTCGCGCTGGAGGACGTCCTGGAACTGCTCGTGGGCGAGGTCCGCGACCCCGCCCACCGGGAGCTGCCGGAAGTGCGGGTCACCGGGCCGCGGGTGAGCAGCGGGGAGCCGGAAGGGGTGCTGGCCGGATAGCGGGAGCCGCAGGACCCGTCCGTCCGCCTCACATGGCGGACGGGTCCTGCGGGCCCCTTCCCGACAACACTTCGCCGTACGCCTGCATCAGATCCGGCAGCCGCAACGTCGACAGGTCGTCCCGTGTCAACGCCCCCGGATAGGTCGTCAACCGCAGATCCCGGTACGCACAGCTCTTCTCGTACAGCGTCCGCAGGAACCGTCCGTTGCCCAGCTCGTCGATCCACCCCTGATCGACCACATGCCCGGCGATCGACCGCAGCTCGTCCAGCGCCTCCTCGTCCCACACGTCCCCGTTCTCCGTGGCGAGCACCTCGCCGATCGAGGTCAGTTCGAGGGGGCGGTACGAGGGGAAGTCGACGCGGGTCGTGAAGCGCGAGGACAGACCGGGGTTCGCGGCCAGCAGGCGGTCCATGCCCTCGGGATAGCCGGCCAGGATCACCACCAGGTGGTCCCGGTTGTCCTCGGCCCGCTTCAACAGCACCTGAAGAGCCTCGTCGCCGTAGGCGTCGCCCTTGCCGTAGCCGGAGTTGGACAGGGAGTACGCCTCGTCCACGAAGAGGACCCCGCCGAGCGCGGAGTCGATGAGCTCGTTGGCCTTCACTGCCGTCTGGCCCAGGTACTCGCCGACGAGGTCGGCCCGCTGGGCCTCCACGAGATGGTCGCCGCCGAGGAGTCCGAGGGCGTAGAAGACGCGGCCCAGGATGCGGGCGACCGTGGTCTTGCCGGTGCCCGAGGGGCCGGAGAAGACGAAGTGCCGTTTCGGCGGCTGGACCGGCAGCCCCTGCCCGGCCCGCAGCCGGGCCATGTTCAACTGGGCGGACAGCGCCTTGACCTGGCGTTTGACGGGTTCGAGCCCCACCATGCGCTCCAGCTCGGCGAGCGCCTCCTCGAGCAACCCGGGGTCGGTGGGCCCGGCGGGCAGCGGCTGTGACCCCACGGCCGTCTTCTCGCGCACCGTCGGATCGATCACCGACGGCAGCGGACCGGTCGGCGGCAGCTCGGCGTCCGGCAGCCTGAGGTCGCGCCCCTCGGTGCCGAAGAGCGGATCGAACCCGTCGGGACCGTCGACCACGTCCTGCCCCATCCCGGCCAGCGTGATCGACGCGAGGTCGGTGGGGTCGTCGTACCCGTCGCCCTCGGCGATGGCAGCGAGCCGGGCCGAGGTGTCCATGAATGCGGGGTCGACACGGTGCACGGCGCGGTAGAGCGGTAAGGCCGCGGCGGACCTGCCCGTGCCCTCGTGCGCCCGGGCCAGCCAGTACCGCAGCTCCTTGCGCTGTGGCTGCTCGCTGCGGCAGCGCATCAGCGCGGCCGACAACAGCGGCTCGGCCTGGCCGTACATTTCCAGCCGTACCCGCGCCATGCCGCCGAACAGGCCCGCCTCGATGCCGAGCAGCGGGTCGTCGAGCAGCGGCTCGGTGTGCCGCACCAGCTGTTCCCAGTCCTTGACCAGGTAGGCGCGGCAGGCGTGCAGAAAGCGGACCTGGTGGTCGGTGTCCACGGGCGGCAGCCCGGCGAGCGCGCGGTCCAGCTCCGGGACGTGCCGGCCGTCCAGCCAGTGCGAGGCGTGGGACAGCAGCAGGTCGCGCGGGCTCTCCAGGACCGGTTGCACCCACCAGCCCAGCCAGTACCAGGAGTTGAGCGTGCGCCGGTGCCGGGTCCGCTGTTCCCCGAAGCGGTCCCGGTGGCGGAACATCCGCAGCAGCGCGGTCGTCGTGTCGACGCGCAGCGCGTGCAGCCCGAGCCAGCCGTCGGCCATCCCGGGATCGATCCGCACCGCGGTGCGGAACTCCTCCTCCGCCTGCGGATAGGCCCCCATCGTGTAGGCATCCACACCTCGCAGCCAGGCGAGGTCGGCCGGGGCCTCGGGCCCCTGCATGCCGAAGTCCATCAAGTCCCCCACAAACCGTGCCCCCGTCGGTTGACCGCCGGGCCGTCGCCCGGGGCCGCCTTGTTCGAACCGCCGTACCGCGGACCGGAGTTGCAACGGTGCGCAGAGCAGCCGTTCGTAGGTCGCACCGAGGGCATCGTACCTGCGCGGGCATGCCCGCCCCAGGGTGTCGCACAGGCCGTTTGACGAGGTGGGAGCAGATCGCGTGCACCGCGCTCGGTGACCGAGGGTGAGCGAATCGCGCCTCACAGCGCGCGAAATGTGGAGTGAGGGCAGAACGAAGCCCCCGATCACGGGGGAACAACCGGGGGCTTCGCGTAAGGGGGCGACCTCGATTGGCCGCACATTGAGAACGTAAGTCCTGTACGGCCCCCGGGTCAAGCCGAGTTGAAGCACTCCGGGAAGTAATCCCGCAAGGCTCTTCACAAGTTCAGCACATTGCCGATGGGTCGTCACCCTGCGTGAGGGGCTGGTCCGGTCCAACCGTCCCGGCAGGCCCAGTAGTCACCTCATACCCCTTGCCGCACTGCCGAATCAGAAGATCGGCGAACGGCCGGGAAGGGTCGTCGGCGAAGTGTTTCTGCTCCGCCCGGACCCACCCCCGCCAGAACTCCCGCTGCTCCTCCCCGTCCCGTGAGCGGCCCCGCGTCCAGGACTCCTCGTGCGGCAGCTCCATCCACAGCAACTGGGCGAGATGCGGGCGCAGCGCGCGACGGCCGGCGCCGACGCCCTCGATGACGACCACCGGGGCGGGCGGCACGGGGCGGGGCGGTCCGAAGCGGCGGGCCCGCCAGTCGTAGGGGGCGTAGCGGGCGGTCTCGCCCCGGGTGAGCGGTTCGATCACCTGGCTCAGCAGGCGCCCGGTCCACTCGAACAGCTCGTCATGGCTCGCGATGTCGTCGAGGTGCAGCACGGGGGCGTCGCCCAGCGCCCGGGCCAACTGCCCGGCGAACGTGGACTTTCCGGAGCCCGCGTGCCCGTCGACGGCGACCAGGCGGACGGGGCCGCAGGACGGGGGGAGGCGGCGGAGCCGGGTGGCGAGGTCGTGAATCGTTTTTCCCTGGAGTGAAGTGGGGGGCGGCATATTTCTTTGGAACATTCTAGTCGGGAGTGAAAGCGGTTGCCGGGGCGGGGCGGTGTCCAGGGGGGCGGGCCGGAATGAGAAAAGGTGTCGCTTTGAACTAGCCCCGGCCGACCTCAATGCCGCCGAAAAACTCCGGACGCCACCCCGAAATGTGCGTTCCGGTTGAGTCGCGAGATGAGTAAGGTTCCTTGTGTGCAACTGTGAGGTGTCGTAACGGGGGATGGGCTGGGACAGATGGCCGCGGGGTTATTCGAAGGGCAGTATGTGTGGCATCCGGCGGCCGACGACCGCGTGCTCGCGAGCGTATGCGTCGATGTCCGGGCCGGCCGTTATCTGAGCGCCCACGACGCCTTGGCCGAAACTCGCGGTGACCATGGCCTGCGCGCCCACCGCTCCCTCGTGCTCGCCTCGGAGGCCGCCGACTCCGATCTCGCCGAGCGATGGGTCGCCGAGGTGCCCGGCCCCGAGGCGGCCCTGCTGTGGGCCCGGGTGGCTGTGCTGCGGGCGCTGCGCGCGGCCGACGCCCGCGACCCGCGCACCGAGGCGCTGGAGCGGATAGCGCTGGCGGCCTGCGAGCGGGCTGCCTCGGCCGCCCCCGCCGATCCCACGCCCTGGGTGGCCAAGCTGGCCATGGCCCGGCTGCACCGGCTGCGCGACCAGGCGCCGCGCGGGCTGCTCACGGCACCGCCCGGGCCCTGGCGCCTGTTCGCGCACATCCTCTCGCTCGACCCCTGGCACCGCGAGGCCCACCACCGCTTCCTGGCCTGCTTCTTCACCCGGTACGGCGGCTCCGTGACCGCCGCCTGGGACGTCGCCGCCTTCCTCGGCCAGCGCGCGCCCGCCGACTCACCGCTGCGCCTGCTGCCCCTGGTCGCCCTGGTCGAGTGCTACGACCCGACCAGGCTGCTCGCCGACCGCGTCTGGGAGCAGCCGCAGTGGACCTCGACCGCGCTGGCGATCCACGAGAACTGGCTGCCCGCGGTGGCCGAGTACTGCTCCACCCCCGTCCTCGACCTGGCCTACCTCGCCCACGCCCTGGTCATGGCCCGGCGCGAGGAGGAGGCACGCGCCGCCTTCACGGCGATGGGTCCGTACGCCTCCCGTATGCCCTGGTCCGTCTTCGGTGACCCGGCCGAGCAGCTGTCCCGGGCGCGCCGCGCCTGCGGGCTGCCGGTGCCGACCGCCTGACGTACCACCACCCCCCACCAAGAGAAAGGTCCGTTTCCGTGTCAGAAGGGATAACGGCTCCGCGTGCCACAGCGCGCGGGGGAGCGGTTCCGATCGAGCTGGACGACGATGCCACCCTGCACGCCATGGGTTATCCGAGAAAACTCACACGGCGTTTTCAGGCGTTCGACAATTTCGCCATCTCGTTCACCATCATCAACATCATCTCGGGTATCTTCTCGGGAATCGGTTTCGGCCTGAATGCGGGCGGGCCGGGAATTCTCGTCTTCGGCTGGATCGGCGTCTCCGTCATGGTGCTCTTCGTGGGAGCATCAATGGCGGAAGTCGCCTCGGCCTATCCGACGAGCGGCGCGCTGTATTTCTCCGCCGGAAAACTCGCCAAACGGCACAAGGGCGCCTGGTCCTGGTACACCGGCTGGCTGAACTTCGTGGGCCAGGTCGGCGGCACGGCCGCCACCGGGTACGCCGCCGCCACCTTCCTCCAGGCCTTCATCGCCCTGCAGTGGCCCTCGTACGAGCCGACCCCGCACCGGACGGTGCTGATCACGGCCCTGATCATCGTGCTCCAGGGGCTCGCCAACACCTACACCGTGCAGCTGGTGGCCGTCCTGAACCGGATCTCCGTGTGGTGGCTGCTGATCGGACTCGTGGTGATCGTGAGCGCGCTGATCGTCATGCCCGAACATCATCAGTCGGCTTCCTTCGTCACGCATTTCGTGAACAACACCGGTTTCACGAGCGGCCTTTACGGCGGGATGCTCGGTCTGCTGGTCACCAGCTGGACCTTCACCGGCTTCGACGGCAGCTTCCACATGTCCGAGGAAACGGTCCGGGCGACGGTCAACGCGCCGCGGGGGATCACGCGGGCGATCGGATTCTCGGCGATCGCGGGACTACTGCTGATGCTCGCATTGGTCTACAGCATTCGTGACTACGACCGGGTGGCGAGTGCCGACGCACCGCCCGTGCAGATCCTGATCGACGGGCTCGGTCTCGGCACCGCGAAGGCGCTCCTGCTGATCGTGATCGGCGCCATGCTCTTCTGCGGCCTCGCCAATCTCACCAGCAACACCCGGCAGATCTTCGCCTTCTCCCGGGACGGCGCGATGCCCGGCTCCCGCTGGTGGCACTCGGTCTCGCCGCGCACCCGCACCCCCGTCAAGGCGGTGTGGCTGGCGGTCGCCTGCTCGCTGACGCTCGTGCTTCCCGGCTGGTGGTCGAACACCGCGTTCACCGCCATCGTCAGCGTCAACGTCGTCGGGCTCTTCCTCGCCTACGCCGTCCCGATCCTGCTCCGGCTGCGACTGGGGGACGAGTTCCAGCCGGGCCCCTGGCACCTGGGCCGCTGGGGACGGCCGGTCGGGGCCGTCGCCGTGATCTGGATCCTGCTCAGCAGCGTCCTGTTCATGCTGCCGCACGCCTCACCGATCACCGCCCACTCCTTCAACTACGCGCCGATCGCCCTGGCCGTCGTCCTGGCCGTGGCCACGGTGTGGTGGTTCACCACCGCCCGCCGCCGCTTCCACGGCCCGGTCAGCTACGGCCGTCCGGACGAGGTGGCCGCCATGGATCTCGTCTGACGATCTGTCACCGTCTCGGCGTACGCCGTTGCAGCGACGTACGCCGAGACCCGGCTCGCTCATCTCGCCCTGCCCATAAGGAGGTTGGGGCGGACAGCCGTCGCGCTTCGCGCCAGTGGTCGAGACCAATATTGGTAGGCGCGCCAGGGGCCGAAGTGCTGGCAGACGGTGCCGCCTGCAGCCATAGTTGGCGGACAGCCGTGCATTGGACCTTGCCGACTCGGACACCTGGGAGTCTTCCGCCCATGAGCAGAGCCGAACAGCCGTCCCGGAGAGCCGTCCTGACCGCAGCCGTCGCCGCGGCCGTCGCCGGCAGCGCGGGCTCGGCCGCCGCCGACGAGGGCGCCGATGCCCCGGCCGCCGCCGACGCCCCGGCCCGCACCGTCGACAACCGCGCCTGGACCACCTACGCCGACTGGCGCCGCGGCACCGCCGAGGGCACGCGTGCCGTCGCGGGCGCCCGCCCCGGCATCGTGATCGACAAGCCCCTCGGCGTCACCGACTACACCGACCCGCACACAGGCAAGACCACCCGCTGGGAGTACGCGACCTGGACGTCCCCCGTCCACCGCCTCACCGTCCCCGCGACCGAGGCGATCGCGTCCTGGAACGCGCACACCCCCGACGGCACCTGGCTCCAGATCGAGCTGGGGGGCACCTACTCCGACGGCACCGCGACCCCCTGGTACGTGCTGGGCCGCTGGGCCGCCGGTGACCAGGACATCCGGCGGACCTCGGTCGACGACCAGAGCGACGGCAAGAGCAGCGTCTGGACGGACACCTTCGCCGTCGACGACCCGGCCAGCGGGCTGCGCCTCGCCTCGTACCGACTGCGGCTGACCCTCTACCGCAAGCCCGGCACGAACTTCACCCCCAAGGTCTGGCGGGCCGGCGCCATGGGCTCCGACGTCCCCGACCGCTTCACCGTCCCGGCCTCCACGCCGGGCCTCGCCCGAGAGCTGATCGTCCCGCGGTACTCGCAGGAGATCCACATCGGCCAGTACCCGGAGTACGACAACGGCGGCGAGGCCTGGTGCAGCCCCACCTCCTCGCAGATGATCATCGAGTACTGGGGCGGGCGCCTCACCCCGGAGCAGCTGGCCTGGGTCGATCCGGCCTTCGCCGACCCGCAGGTCTGCCATGCGGCCCGGTTCACCTTCGACTACCAGTACGAGGGCTGCGGCAACTGGCCGTTCAACGCCGCCTACGCGGCCACCTTCAAGGATCTCCAGGGTGTCGTCACCCGGCTCGGCTCGCTCACCGACCTGGAGGCGCTGATCGCGGCCGGCGTCCCGGCCATAACGTCCCAGTCCTTCCTCAAGGAGGAGCTGACCGGGGCGGGGTACGGCACCGCCGGGCATCTGATGACCGTCATAGGGTTCACCCCCGACGGCGACGTGATCGCCAACGACCCGAACTCGCCGAGCAACCAGGCGGTCCGGCGCGTCTACAAGCGGCGCGAGTGGGAGAACATCTGGCTGCGGACCAAGCGGTACAACGCCGCGGGCAAGGTCGTCTCCGGCACCGGCGGCGTCTGTTACCTCTACTTCCCGGCGTGTCCGACCCCGCGCCAGCGGGCGGCACTCGCGGCGGCGGGGGTGCTGTGAGCAACGTCTCCGCCGGAGGGGCCGTTCCCGGTGGCATGGTGGGGATATGACCGCGCACTCAGCCACAGCCACCCGGGTCCGCACCGGTGGCCCCAAGGACGACGGCCCCAAGATCCTCGAGCACGCCATGGGCTGGATCCTTGTCGTGGTCGTCGCGATGCTCGTCACCCAGCTCGGACTGCTGTGAGCTGACGCACACGGGGCGCTTTGTTCGGACAAATACCGACCCTGTTGTCGAGCGGGTTCACCGGAGTCGATCAGACTCGAACAAGCAGCTGGTGAAGGTCTGCCATACTGCGGATGTCCCGCCGCCCGTTGAACAACAGGGTCTAAATTGAATATCAGTCAACAGCGTGACGCGGCCCGTCCCCGGGCCCGCGGCACCGAGCGTTCCGTGGCGCGTCGTGCCGAACTCATCACCATCGGGCGGAAGTTGTTCGCCGACACGTCGTACGACGCGCTCTCCATGGACGACATCGCCCGACAGGCCCATGTCGCCAAGGGACTCATCTACTACTACTTCCAGTCCAAGCGCGGCTACTACCTGGCGATCATCCAGGACTCCGTCGCCGACCTGGTCACCTACGCGGCGAGCGGCGGCGAGCTGCAGCCGGTGGACCGGGTCCACCGCACCATCGACAGCTATCTCCGCTACGCCGAGCACAACCAGGCCGCCTACCGCACCATCGTCAGCGGAGGCGTCGGCTTCGACGCCGAGGTGCACGCTGTCCGGGACGGGGTGCGCGAGGCGATCGTGGCGACCCTCGCGGAGGGGGCGTACGGCCACGTCGACATCGCCCCGCTGGCCCGTATGGGCCTGCTCGCCTGGGTGTGCAGCGTGGAGGGCGCCACGCTCGACTGGATCGACCGCCCCGAGCTGTCCCGCGACACCATGCGCGAGCTGCTGGTGAAGACGCTGGGCGGCGCCATGCGCGCCATCGAGGAGCTCGACCCCTCCTACAAGACGCCCGACCCCGCCCGGCGGGACGACTGAGCCGGTCGGCAAGGGCACGGAAAATGGCGAGGGGCGGAGGTCTCGTGGTCCTCCGCCCCAAGTCCCTTGAGAGTCCCGCTACTTGATGGACTTGATCAGCTCACCGTTCGCGGTGTCCCCGCTGAGCTCCCAGAAGAAGGTTCCGCCCAGACCCTGCCGGTCCTTGTACTCCATCTTGGTCCTGATGGTCGCCGGGGTGTCGTAACTCCACCAGTCGTTCCCGCACTTGGCGTACGCGGTGCCGCCCACCGTGCCGGTCGCCGGGCAGGTCTGCTTGAGCACCTTGTAGTCCTCGAAGCCGTCTTCGTACGTCCCCTTCGCGGGGCCGGTGGCCGCGCCGCCCGGGGCCGCCTGGGTGACGCCGGTCCAGCCGCGGCCGTAGAAGCCGATGCCGAGCAGCAGCTTCGAGGACGGGACGCCCAGGCCCTTGAGCTTGGCGATGGTGGCGGCCGTGTTGTAGCCCTCCTGGGGGATGCCCGGGTAGGAGCGCAGTGCGGAGTGCGGTGCCGTGGGGCCGGTGGCGGCCCAGGCGCCGAAGTAGTCGTAGGTCATCGGGTTGTACCAGTCGACGTACCGCGCCGCGCCCGCGTAGTTCGCCGCGTCGATCCGGCCGCCCTCGCTGGCATCGGCCGTGATCGCCGCGGTGACCAGGTTCCGCTTGCCGAACTTGGCGCGCAGCGCCTTCATCAGCTCGGGGAAGGCCTCCCGGCCGCTGGTGTCGCAGGTCAGCCCGCAGGCGTTCGGGTACTCCCAGTCGATGTCGATGCCGTCGAAGACGTCCGCCCACTTGGGGTTCTCGACCATGTCGTAGCAGGACTGGGCGAAGGCCGCCGGGTTCTTGGCCGCCTCGCCGAAGCCGCCGGACCAGCTCCAGCCGCCGATCGACCAGACGACCTTGAGGTTCGGGTGGAGCTTCTTCAGCTTGCGCAGCTGGTTGAAGTTGCCGCTCAGCGGCTGATCCGCGGTGTCCGCGACGCCGTCCACGGACTCCGCCGCGGTGAACGGCTTGTCGGTGTCGGCCCAGGTGTCGCCGATGGCGCACTTGCCGTCGACGACGTTGCCGAAGGCGTAGTTGATGTGCGTGAGCTTCTTCGCCGAGCCGGACGTCTCGATGTTCTTGACGTAGTACTGGCGGTCGTAGATGCCCCAGTCGGTGAAGTAGCCGACCACCTTGGAGCCGGCTGCCTTGCGGGCGCCGTCCTGGTCCGTGCCGTTCTGGTCGGCGGTCGCCGTGCCGGCGCCGACGAGCAGACCGGCGCCGAGAGCGGCGGAACACGCGGCGGCCAGCAGGGCACGGCCGCGCGTGCGGGAGGGGAGCGGGGTGTGCATCGGGTGTCTCCTCGCAGGGGACAGAGGGGATCGCACGCCGATTGGCATGAACGCGGAGAGGCGTTGGACCGAAACGGTAGGAGGACTAGACCAATTGGTCAATGGTTCGGACCAATTCGGGAAGCCGGGAAGCGGTCTGAAAGTTTCTTGGAGTAAGCGGTCGTTAACTGGTGACTCGATGTCCCCGATCGGGCATACTCACCGCAGAGCCGCTGGTCAGCAGCTTCCGCGACCCGGGAGCGGAGCACCTGCCGGCATCCGAGAGCAGGCGGAGCCGCCCCACCCAAGGCGCGCGACCGCCGACATTCCCGAAAGGGAGGAGAGCGTCGCCATGCCCGACCGCGCCCCGCAGCCGGTGGACCGTCAACTGCCCACGGACGAGGCCCGGGATCTGATCTCGCTCGTCCGCGACATCGCGCAGCGCGAGATCGCCCCGAAGGCGGCCGAGGAGGAGGACGCCGGACGCTTCCCGCGTGAGGTCTTCACCCTGCTCTCCGAATCAGGGCTGCTCGGTCTGCCGTACGACTCCGAATACGGCGGCGGCGACCAGCCCTACGAGGTCTACCTCCAGGTCCTGGAGGAACTCGCCGCGGCCCGTCTCACCGTCGGCCTCGGCGTCAGCGTGCACACCCTGGCCTCCTATGCCCTCGCCACCTACGGCACCAAGCAGCAGCAGGTCGAGCACCTGCCCGCGATGCTCGGCGGCGGGCTGCTCGGCGCGTACTGCCTCTCCGAGCCGGCGTCCGGGTCCGACGCCGCCTCGCTGCGGACCAAGGCGGTGCGCGAGGGCGACAGCTGGGTGATCACCGGGAACAAGGCGTGGATCACGCACGGCGGCATCGCCGACTTCTACACGGTCATGGCGCGCACCGGCGAGGACGGCCCGCGCGGGATCACCGCGTTCCTGGTGCCCGGTGACGCGCAGGGGCTGAGTGCCGCCGTACCCGAGAAGAAGATGGGCATGAAGGGCTCGCCCACCGCACAGGTCCACTTCGACGGCGTCCGGGTCGGCGACGAGCGGCGCATCGGCGACGAGGGCCAGGGCTTCGCGATCGCCCTGGCCGCGCTCGACTCCGGGCGGCTCGGCATCGCGGCCTGCGCGATCGGCGTGGCCCAGGCGGCACTGGACGAGGCGGTGGGGTACGCGACCGAGCGACGGCAGTTCGGCAAACCGATCGCCGACTTCCAGGGCCTGCGCTTCATGCTCGCCGACATGGCGACCCAGATCGAGGCGGGCCGTGCGCTGTACCTCGCGGCGGCACGGCTGCGCGACGCGGGCCGGCCGTTCGCCAAGCAGGCGGCCATGGCCAAGCTGCACTGCACCGACGCGGCGATGCGGGTCACCACCGACGCCGTCCAGGTCCTCGGCGGATACGGCTACACCGCGGACTTCCCGGCCGAGCGCTATATGCGGGAGGCCAAGGTCCTGCAGATCGTCGAGGGCACCAACCAGATCCAGCGGATGGTCATCGCCCGTCACCTGGCAGGTCCCGAAGGACGCTGAACTGGCCATGCCTGACCGTGGGCGCCGTGAGCCGGATCCACTCCGGGTCGTGGCGCCCCGGCAGAGTGCGGCCACGGTCGGCCCACATGCGCATCAGATCGCGGTAGATCGGCGGATCCGGCTGCTGCGGGGGCGCAGGCGGCGCAACCGTTCCCGCGGGCCGCGGAACGAAGATGCGGCGCTGGGACCCGGTCGCGGAGTACGTGGGGGGCATACCAGGGCAACGCGGAGGCCGGCGGACAAGTCACCGCTTGTGGGAATAGGGCGTGAGTTCGCGAACGTCCGACACCGTGTCTGGCCACCTGAAGGCGCCTGACGTACCGTCAGCCCAGCCGCCTCCAGGGAGGTTTGCCGTGGCCGACGACGACCGTCCGGTACCGCTCGACGAGTACCCGGTGCACCAGGTGCCCCTGTCCATGAAGTACGTCGCGACCAGCGACCGGAACGCCTACGACCGCTGCATCTTCCACGTCCTCGACCACGAGGGGCGTGCCCTGCTGATCCTCGGCCTCGGGGTGTACCCCAACGTCGGGGTGATCGACGCGTACGCGACCCTGCGGGTGGGGGGCACCCTGCACGCCGTGCGGGCCTCGGACGCGCTCGGCGAGGACCGGATGCGGCTCGCCGTCGGTCCGCTGCGCATCGAGGTGGCGGAGCCGCTGCGCCGGCTGCGACTGATCTGCGACGACGACACGTTGTCGTACGACATCACCTGGACCGCCGACTTCCCCGCCCTGTGGGAACCCCACCACGTCCAGCGCCGCGGCGACCGGCTCACCCTCGAAGGGCGCCGCTTCGTGCAGGCGGGCGGTGTGGCGGGCGTCGTGCGCGCGGGCGGTCAGGAGTTCCGTGTCACCCCTGGCCAGTGGACCGGGACCCGTGACCGCAGCTGGGGTGTGCGGCCGATACCGGGGGAGGAGGGCGGGCGGTTCGCCGAGGAGCGTCCGACCGAGGGCTTCCACTGGATCTGGTGCCCGGTCCGGTTCGAGGACCGGTTCCTGATGGTGATCGTCCAGGAGGACGCGGACGGCCACCGCTCGCTGAGTGAGGCGACGATGGTCCGCCCCGGCCGCCGGGACCGCCAACTCGGCCGGCCCCAGGCCGAGATCACCTACCGCTCGGGCACCCGCCACCCCGAGCGGGCCCTCCTCCACCTCGGCGACGTACGCAAGCCGCAGGAGCTGGAGGTGGAGATCCTCACCTCGTCACCGCTGGCCGTAGGCGCCGGCTACCCGCCCGCCGACGACTGGCAGCACGGCACCTGGCAGGGGCGCGGATGGGTCGACCGGCGCGGCTACGACCTCACCGAGGCCCACCCGTTGGCCGCGTACGGCGTCACCGACCACGCGGCGCGCTTCCGGCTGGACGGCCGCATCGGCCACGGCATTTTCGAGCACGGCTCGTTCGGGAGGCACGACCCGAGCGGGTTCGCGGACTTCAAGTCGGTCGCACCGTAGGGGGTTTGGGACATGGCAGCCACGGCACCGCGCCCGCGCACCACCACCCGCGACCCCGAGGAACTCACCCGCCGCCTCACCGCCTGGCTCGGCACCCGGCTGCCCGGCGCGAAGGCGGTCGGCGTCACCGTCCCGGAGTCGAACGGCCTGTCCAGCGAGACCCTGCTCTTCGACATCGAGCACCCCCAACCGCCCACGCACGCCTGCGCGTTGCGCCTCGCGGCGGATCCGGCGGCGTACACCGTCTTCCCGGTGTACGACATGCCGCGCCAGTACCGGACGATGCGCGTCGTGGCCGAACACACGGATCTGCCCGTGCCGAAGGTGTGGTGGCTTGAGGAGGACCCCGGCCCGCTCGGGGCGCCCTTCTTCGTCATGGAGCGCGTCGAAGGGCGGGTGCCGCCCGACGTCATGCCGTACACCTACGAGGGCAACTGGCTGTACGCGGCGAGCGACGCCGAGCGCGAGCACCTGGAAACGGCCACGATCGGACTGCTGGCCCGGCTGCACGACCAAGTCCCATTGAAGGAAGCCGAGTTCCTCGCGTGTCCGGGCGAGGGTGACGCGCTGCGGCGGCATGTCACGGCCCAACGCGCGTACTACGAATGGGTGGTTGACGGACTCGCCCGCTCACCGCTCATCGAGGACGCGTTCGCGCGCCTGGAGGAGCTCTGGCCGCGCGATCCGGGCACGCCGGTGCTCAACTGGGGCGACGCGCGCATCGGGAACGTCATTTACGACGGTTTCGAACCCGCGGCCGTCCTCGACTGGGAGATGGCGGCCCTGGCCCCGCGCGAGGTCGACCTCGGCTGGACCGTCTATCTGCACCGCTTCTTCCACGACCTGACGGTCGCCTTCGGACAGCGCGGGCTGCCCGGCTTCCTGCGTCGCGACCGGATCGAGGCCCGCTATGCGGACCTCACCGGCCACACGCTGCGCGACATGGACTTCTACACGCTGTACGCCGCCCTGCGGCACGCCGTCGTCATGCTGCGGATCGCCTACCGCCAGGCGTACTTCGGCGAAGTCGCCGTCCCGGCGGACCCGGACACACTGATCCTGCACCACGGCAGCCTGCGAGCCATGGTGCAGGGCAGCTACTGGGATTGAGCGACGCGACCGGGGCGGCGGTCGCTCAGGCGGCCTGGCGGCGCATCGCCGGGACCCTGATGGGGCGCGAGCCCGGTCCGCCGACGTGCGAGAAGGGCTGGGTCCGCCAGTTCAGCCCCTGAGGGAGCGTCAACAGAAGGGCCAGTTCCTGCTCGTGGGGCTCCTCGGACTCGTCCGCGGAACCCGCCTCGGCGGCCTTGCGGCCCGTACCGGCACAGACCGTGAGGCCGAACGGATTCCACGGTGAGGCGCACAGCGCGTGCTCCGGCAGCACCTCCTCGTCCGCCAGCAGGGCGATGGGCTGCGCGCAGTCCGGGCAGATCACCCGATACATCTCGAAGGTGTCGTACGCGTCCAGCTCTTCGTCGTCGAAGTCGTCGGGTTCGACGCCCTCCGGAGCGGGCTCGACGACCGACTGAAGGCGCTTGGGCGCGGTACGACCAGGGCGCTTAAGACTTTGCATGGATAACTCCCCCTCGGGCTGGGGCCGTGAAGGCACTGCGGCCTCGACCACAGCAAGCACTTCCCGCCGGGTCTCGGCGCTAATCACGGGGACATCACGGAGCCTGTTCGGGGCCTGTGGCGTTCGTCACATGCCGCCCGCAGGTGCCCGAGGCGGCCGGTTTGTCCCTCAGGCAGCCCACAGTCGTCCCCTGGTCACATCACAAACAGGGCATGACCTGGACTGCTCAGGTATCCGAGGAGATCAAGCGCACTGTAGGTTCTTGCGCCATGGAGGAGCTGGACCGACAGATCGTGCAGCTGCTCGTCAAGGACGGGCGGATGAGCTACACCGACCTGGGCAAGGCCACGGGCCTGTCCACGTCGGCCGTGCACCAGCGGGTGCGGCGACTGGAGCAGCGTGGCGTCATCCGCGGCTATGCCGCGGTGGTGGATTCCGAGGCCGTGGGGCTGCCGATGACCGCGTTCATCTCGGTGAAGCCGTTCGATCCCAGCGCCCCCGACGACATTGCCGAACGGCTGGCCGACGTGCCCGAGATCGAGGCCTGTCACAGCGTCGCCGGCGACGAGAACTACATCCTCAAGGTTCGGGTGGCGACGCCGCACGAGCTGGAGGAGCTGCTGAGCCGGCTGCGGGCGCTGGCGGGGGTGTCGACTCGGACGACGGTGGTGTTGTCGACGCCGTATGAGGCGCGGCCACCGAGGATCTGATCGGCGTTGAGCCGTCGGTCGTTCGTCGTCGGCTGCGGGCCGTGTGTGGCTTGTCGCGCAGTTCCCCGCGCCCCTTAGGGCGTTGCCCTCTGGGGCGCGGTCGACGCCCCCTGTCCGGAGCGGTCGGGACAACGCGCGAGACTGTTCCCCATGAGTGAGCCCACCGCCCCGCCGAAGACCGTCCTGCTCCGCCGTGGAGAGGTCCACAGCCCCTCCGATCCCTTCGCCACCGCCATGGTCGTGGAGCGCGGACAGGTTGCCTGGGTGGGGTCCGAGGGGGCTGCCGACGCCTTCGCGGACGGCGTGGACGAGGTCGTCGATCTGGACGGTGCCCTGGTCACGCCCGCGTTCACCGACGCCCATGTGCACACCACCGCCACGGGCCTCGCGCTGACCGGCCTCGATCTGTCCGGCGCGCCCTCCCTCGACGCGGCCCTCGCCCTCGTTCGGGACTTCGCCGCCGCCCGCCCGCAGGACAGGGTGCTCCTCGGCCATGGCTGGGACGCCTCCCGCTGGCCCGGTGGCCGTCCCCCGACGCGCGCCGAGCTCGACGAGGCCACCGGTGGCCGACCGCTCTACCTGTCCCGCATCGACGTCCACTCGGCGGTCGTCACGACGGCCCTGCTGGACATGACGCCCGGCGACCTGGTCGCGGGCGACGCCCCGCTCGTCGCGGATGCCCACCACGCCGTACGCGCCACCGCGCTGGAGGCGATCACGCCGGCCCAGCGCGCCGAGGCGCAGCGCGCGGCCCTCGCCCACGCCGCCTCCCTCGGCATCGGCACCGTCCATGAGTGCGGCGGGCCGGACATCTCCTCCGAGGACGACTTCACCGGGCTGCTGCGCTCGGCCGCCGGAGAACCCGGACCGCGGGTCGTCGGCTACTGGGCGGAGCAGGACGTCCAGAAGGCGCGCGAGCTGGGCGCGATCGGCGCGGCCGGCGACCTCTTCGTCGACGGCGCCCTCGGCTCGCACACCGCCTGCCTGCATGAGCCGTACGCCGACGCGGCCCACACCGGCACCGCCTACCTCGACGCCGCCGCCGTCGCCGCCCATGTCACGGCGTGCACCGAGGCAGGCCTCCAGGCGGGCTTCCACGCGATCGGGGACGCCGCCGTGACCGCCGTCGTGGAGGGCGTGCGCACGGCCTCCGAGAAGCTCGGCCTCGCCCGTATCCGCGCCGCCCGCCATCGCGTCGAGCACGCCGAGATGCTCACGCCGGAGACCGTCGCGGCCTTCGCCGAGCTCGGCCTGACCGCTTCGGTCCAGCCCGCGTTCGACGCGCTGTGGGGCGGCGAGGAGGGCATGTACGCCCAACGCCTGGGCGCCGAACGGGCCCGCACCCTGAACCCCTTCGCGGCCCTGCTGCGTGCCGGCGTCCCGCTCGCCTTCGGCTCCGACAGCCCGGTCACGCCCCTCGACCCCTGGGGGACGGTCCGCGCCGCCGCGTTCCACCGCACGCCCGAGCACCGCGTCTCCGTGCGTGCCGCGTTCACGGCGCACACGCGGGGCGGCTGGCGGGCGGTCGGGCGCGACGACGCGGGCGTCCTGGTGCCGGGCGCGCCCGCCGACTACGCGGTGTGGCGCACCGACGAACTGGTGGTCCAGGCCCCCGACGACCGGGTCGCCCGCTGGTCCACCGACCCCCGCTCCGGCACCCCTGGCCTGCCCGATCTGTCCCCGGGCCGCGAGCTGCCGGTCTGCCTGCGCACGGTTGTGGGCGGACGAACGGTCTTCGTACGGCCGGGCGAGTGATCTCCGGGGGTGGCGCGCATCCGATCCCTGCGCACCACCCCGGCGCGCGACCTGCGCATCCTCCGCGCTGACCAGCGATTTGGGTGAAGACCCGCAGGTCAAACGGCTGTTGACAGGCGCAGGCCCGGGGCCGATAGGTTCGGCCGAGTCCACCACCGGACGCCCGATCGGGGCCCGCGGATCTTCCGGGAACCGCCGCGACGCCGCTGGGTCAGGGACGGTGTGCCGCACCGGGGCACCGCCACTGGGAGCCAGGCTCAGCGCCCGCGCGGCGACGACGGAACGTCGCGGCCGATCGGGGAGGTGTGACCCGGGTGGGGCCCGGGCGCTCAGTAGACAACGGCTTTCGGTCGACCCGCAGCCAGCGGGCCCCAGGTCGGCCCGAAGGGCGCCGGGCCCCCATCCGCAGAAGGCGTGAACATCAGCAGAGAGTGCGAAAACCGACGTACCGGTCCCCGAAAACCCAGCCTTACCCCGCTCTTGTGGAATCGACACCACCATACGAACGTGCAGTCACGTCGGCCCAGGCCGCGACCACTATGGTGGATGTCTGCGTACGGATGTGAAGGGGCAGCAGTGAACGACGGCGACGGGGACCTCGCGACACAGGACCGAGGGAAGCGGTTCGGGCCGCTCGGCACGGCGTTGGTGATCATTCCGACCTACAACGAGGCGGAGAACATCAAGAGCATCGTCGGCCGGGTCCGCAAGGCGGTCCCCGCGGCGCATGTGCTCGTGGCCGACGACAACAGCCCCGACGGCACCGGAAAGCTCGCCGACGAACTGGCCGCCGAGGACGACCACGTCCAGGTCCTGCACCGCAAGGGCAAGGAGGGCCTCGGCGCCGCCTACCTCGCGGGTTTCCGCTGGGGCATCGAGAACGGCTACGGCGTCCTGATCGAGATGGACGCCGACGGCTCCCACCAGCCCGAGGAACTGCCCCGCCTGCTGACCGCCCTCAAGGGTGCCGACCTGGTCCTCGGCTCCCGCTGGGTGCCCGGTGGCCGGGTCGTGAACTGGCCGAAGTCCCGCGAGTTCATCTCCCGCGGCGGCAGCCTCTACTCCCGGCTCGCCCTCGACCTCCCGCTCCGCGACATCACCGGCGGCTACCGCGCCTTCCGCCGCGAGACCCTCGAAGGCCTCGGCCTCGACGACGTCGCCTCTCAGGGCTACTGCTTCCAGGTCGACCTCGCCCGCCGCGCGGTCAAGGCCGGGTTCCATGTCGTCGAGGTGCCGATCACCTTCGTCGAGCGCGAGCTCGGTGACTCGAAGATGAGCCGCGACATCCTGGTCGAGGCGCTGTGGCGGGTCACGTCCTGGGGAGCGCGGGAGCGGGTGGGCAAGCTGATGGGCCGCCGTGCCAAGCCTTCGTCGTCGCCCCCTCAGGCGTAGGCGGCCCACGTACAGCCCCAGCCGCCACAGGCGTTGCCCATGACCGCACAGGTGCCGTAGGCCGTCCCCTTATCCCGCTCTGAGCCGGACCCAGGCACACTGGACGCATGACGACTGGCGCACCGACCCCCACCTACCCCGCCCCGCCTCGGCGCTCCCGGCTGCGTACATTCCTGCCGCTGGGCATCGCCGCGTGGCTGGTGCTGGAGATCTGGCTGCTGACCGTGGTCGCGGACGCGGTGGGCGGTCTCGCGGTGTTCCTGCTGCTGCTCGCCGGCCTCGTGCTCGGCTCGGTGGTGATCAAGCGGGCGGGCCGACGTGCCTTCCAGGCACTGAACGAGGCGCTGCAACGCGGCGGCACCCCGACGAGCGGCGGCGGCAACGGCCTGATGATGCTGGGCGGCCTGCTGATCATGCTGCCGGGCCTGATCTCGGACGCGGTGGGCCTGGTTCTGCTGATCCCGCCGGTCCAGAAGGCCCTCAGCCGTCAGGCGGAGCGGACGTTCGAGCGCAAGCTGCGCGAGGCGTCCCCGGGTTCACTCGGTGACGCTTTCCAGCAGGCGCGCATGCACCGCCCCGACGGCAAGGTCGTCCAGGGCGAGGTCATCAGGGACGAGCCGGGGGATGCGCCGCAGGACCCGCGCCCGCCTCTGACGCGCTGACACCAAAGCCGACATCGCAGGCTGACACCGAAAGAGGAGACCCGGCGCCGCTGAGCGCCGGGTCTCCTCTTTCGCTTTCAGGCACAGTAATTTCAGTTTCAGGCACGGTGATTTCAGGCACAGCAAACCGCGGGCGCCGTACGTCTCCTTCACGTACGGCGCCCGCGGTTACACGCTGTGCCTGGTCAAACCCACCCAAGCCGCGTAGGGATCAGGCCGACTTGCGGCTGTCCCGGGGGTGAACCGCGATGTTCATCGCCCCCGAACGGAGAACGGCAAGTCGCTCCTCAAGGACCTCTTCGAGTTCCTCTCGGGTACGCCGCTCCATCAGCATGTCCCAATGCGTACGCGCGGGCTTGGCCTTCTTCTCCTCAGGGCCGTCGCCGTCCACGAGGAGTGCCTGGGCCCCGCAGACCTTGCACTCCCACTCCGGCGGAATCTCCGCCTCGACCGAGAAGGGCATCTCGAACCGGTGCCCCTTCTCGCATGCGTACTCCACGGCCTGGCGCGGGGCCAGGTCGATGCCGCGGTCCGTCTCGTAGCTGGTCACCACGAGGCGCGTGCCGCGAAGAGCTCGCTCACTCATGAATCGTGCCTCCCGGGCTTGTCGCCCACAGGACAGGTGTCGCTGTCGTCGTCATCCGGTCAACGTCCGGTCGGCGGTAAAGATTCCCGTCCCGTGTCCCGTTCTGGGTGATGCGTCGCCGTCGTAGCCGCAGCCTTGCTGACCAATGTCGTACCCACCGGCGCCCGGTTTGTCACATCTGCTAGCAGATGTCACACAGCGTTTCGGCATCTTTGACGCGCAGTAACGGTACGCCTGGCAGGCCAAACGCGTACACTACCGCCCTTTCACCGGGAACGCTAAATCCTTGTCGGGACCGGATTGCCCGCGTCGCTGATCGCCCGCCGCACCGGAACCCTCGCGAGCAGGGCGAATCCGATGATGAAGAAGGCAACCAGGGAGATGATCGCGTCTCGGTAACTTCCGCTCAGCTGGTAGGTCAGCCCGAACAGGAGTGGGCCCAGCCAGCTCATACCGCGGTCGCTCATCTCGTACGCCGAGAAGTATTCGGCCTCCTTCCCCGGCGGCACCAGATGGGAGAACAGGGACCGGGACAGGGCCTGGCTGCCGCCCAGGACCAACCCGATGCCCGCCGCCAGCACGAAGAACCACACCGGTGCCCCGGCCGGCAGGAAGTACCCGGCCGCCAGCGTCACCGTCCACGCGACCAGCGAGCCGAGGATCGTCCGCTTCGCGCCGTAGGTCCGGGCCAGCCGCCCCATCGTCAGCGCGCCCACCACCGCGAGGACCTGGACCAGCAGGACCGCGCCGATGAGCGTGGACTGGTCGAGGCCCAGTTCCTCGGAGCCGTAGATCGACGCCTGGGAGATCACCGTCTGGATGCCGTCGTTGTAGACGAGGTAGGCGAGGAGGAAGGCCAGCGTGAGCGGGTGGCGGCGCATGTCGCGGACCGTCGCCGCGAGCTGCCGGAAGCCCATCGCGCTCGGTTCCCTGGCCGTACGGTCGTCCGTCGTGGACCGTCGGTCGCGCAGCCGCAGGAGCGGGATGAGGGCGAAGGCGCCCCACCACAGGCCGGCCGACGCCAGACAGATCCGGACGGCCATGCTCTCGGAGACCCCGAAGGAGTCGTGCCCCAGATACAGGACCAGGTTCAGGATCAACATCAGCGAGCCCGAGGCATAGCCGAAGGCCCAGCCGCGGGAGGAGACCGCGTCGCGCTCCTCGTGTGGGGCGATCTGCGGGAGGTAGGAGTTGTAGAGCATCATCGCGACCGACTGGGCCGCGTTGGCCACGATCAACAGGACGCCGCCGAGCAGATAGCGGTCGCCGTCCAGGAAGAACATCGCCAGGGTGGCCGTGGCCCCCAGATAGGCGGCAGCCGCGAGGAGGGGCTTCTTGCGGCCCGTGCGGTCGGCGGCCGCGCCCACCAGGGGCATCACCACGACGGCGACGATCACCGACAGGGACACCGAGTACGCGAAGAACGAGCCGGCGCGCACCGGGATGCCCAAGGGGTGGACGAACCCCTCCGCGTCCGCCGCCTTCTCGGCGACCGACGTCAGATAGGGGCCGAGGAACACGGTGAGCACGCTCGTCGAGTAGACGGAGCATGCCCAGTCGTAGAAATACCAGCCGCGTTGCTCGCGTCGGCGGCCCGCAGCCTCGTCGGCCGGATCCGTCCGCACGGTATCGGTGCCCACCCCGCGCCCTCGCTTCTCCGTGGTGATCCCCGCGCGAGGGGCGGAGTCCGGACGGGGGTCAGACCCAGACGCCCCGGTCCTCCATGACCTTGCGCAACGTGTCGATGTGATCGGTCATGATGCCATCCACTCCCAGGTCCAGGAGCCGGTGCATCGCATCGGGATCATTGATGGTCCACACGTGCACCTGCAGCCCGCGCGCGTGGGCGGCCCGTACGAAGCGGTGGTCGACCACCTGGATCCCGGACTGCGTCTCGGGCACCTGGGCGGCGACCGCCGAGCGGCGCAGCGCGGCCGGCACGCCCCAGGAGCGCAACCGCAGGTTGAGGACGCCCCGGGTGCCGTACGACGTCGCCAGGCGGGGTCCGGCCAGGCGCTGGGCTCGCATGACGCGGGCCTCGGAGAAGGAGCCGACGCAGATGCGGTCCCAGGCGTTGGTGCGCTCGATCAGCTCCAGGAAGGGATGGAGGGCCGGCTCCGCCTTGAGGTCGACGTTCCAGCGGACGTCCGGGAAGGTCTCCAGGAGCTCTTCGAAGAGGGGCACCGGCTCCTTGCCCGCCACGCGCGCGTGCCGAACGTCACCCCAGGGCAGGTCCGCGATCCGCCCCGCCCCGTCCGTCACCCGGTCCAGGGTCGAGTCGTGGAAGGCGACGAGTTTGCCGTCGCGCGTGGTGTGGACGTCGGTCTCGATGTACCGGTAGCCCAGGTCGACCGCGCGCCGGAACTGGAACACGGTGTTCTCCAGGCCGTCCGCCGCCCCGCCCCGATGGGCGAAGGGGATCGGGCCGGGGTGGTCGAGGTACGGGTGGCGTATCCGCGTGGTGCTCACGGACGCAGTATGGCTCGCCGGGGTTGCCCGGTGGCAACGACCGTGCTGCCGTCGGATGCCGGGGGAACGGCGAACACCCGCAGGAAGAGCTGGGCGAGCGGGCCGATGGACAGCGCGTAGAGCAGGGTGCCGATGCCGACGGTGCCGCCCAGGGCGAAGCCGGTCACGACGACCGCGATCTCGACGGCCGTGCGCATCAGCCGGATCGAGCGGCCGGTACGCCGGTTCAGTCCGGTCATCAGGCCGTCCCGGGGGCCCGGTCCGAAGCGGGCGGCGACGTAGAGGCCGGTGGCCACGCCGTTGAGCAGGATGCCGGCCAGCAGGAGCGGGATCCGTACGGCCAGGGAGTGCGCCTCGGGGAGCAGGGCGAGGGAGCCGTCCATGGCGATGCCGACGACGAAGACGTTGGAGACGGTGCCGAGGCCGGGGCGCTGGCGCAGCGGGATCCACAGGAGCAGTACCGCGGCGCCGATGATGATCGAGACGACGCCGATCGTCAGGCCGGTGCGTTCGGCGAGGCCCTGGTGCAGCACGTTCCAGGGCTCCAGGCCGAGGCCCGCTTCGACGAGCATCGCCGAGCTCGCGCCGTAGAGCGCGAGCCCGATGTAGAGCTGTGACAGCCGTCGTAGGAGATGCCCCTGCGTGAGCCGCTGTAGGAGATGCCCCTGCGTGGACAAGACGTGCCCCCCTGTGGTGGTAGTGGACTGATGCATGACACCCTGTGGCTTGGGATGCGATGCCATCCATGGCCAATTCGGGGAAGGTGGACTGGAAATCATGGCGCAGTGGACTTCAGCGGTGGGTGCCACGCAGCTCGCCCGGCTCCTCACCTCACAGCAGGACCGACCCGCCGGCCCCGGCACCAGGCGCCCGCCCGCGTACCGAGCCATGGCCGACGGTATTCGTCTGCTCGTGCTGGAGGGCCGTGTCCCGGTCGCCGCGCGGCTGCCGGCCGAGCGTGAGCTGGCCCTCGCGCTGTCCGTGAGTCGTACGACCGTGGCGGCGGCGTACGAGGCGCTGCGCGCGGAGGGGTTCCTGGAGTCCCGGCGCGGGGCCGGGAGCTGGACCGCCGTACCGGCCGGGAACCCGCTGCCCGCGCGCGGCCTTGAACCGCTGCCGCCCGAGGCGCTCGGTTCGATGATCGACCTGGGCACCGCGGCGCTGCCCGCGCCCGAGCCGTGGCTGACCCGTGCGGTCCAAGGGGCGCTGGAGGAGCTGCCCCCGTACGCCCATACGCACGGTGACTATCCGGCCGGGCTGCCCGCGCTGCGCTCGATGATCGCCGAGCGGTACACGGCGCACGGGATTCCGACGATGCCCGAGCAGATCATGGTGACGACCGGGGCGATGGGCGCGATCGACGCGATCTGCCATCTGTTCGGGGGCCGCGGTGAGCGGATCGCGGTCGAGTCGCCGTCGTACGCCAACATCCTCCAGCTGATGCGGGAGGCGGGCGCCAGGCTCGTGCCCGTCGCCATGGCGGACGGGCTGGCCGGCTGGGACATGGACCGGTGGCGGCAGGTGCTGCGGGAGGCCGCGCCGCGGCTCGCCTATGTCGTCGCCGACTTCCACAACCCGACCGGGGCGCTCGCCGACGAGGACCAGCGGCGGCGGCTGGTGGACGCGGCGCGGTCGGCGGGGACGGTGCTCGTGGCCGACGAGACGATGAGCGAGCTCTGGCTCGACCCCGATGTCGAGATGCCGCGCCAGGTGTGCGCCTTCGACCCCGCGGGGTCGACCGTCATCACGGTCGGGTCGGCCAGCAAGGCCTTCTGGGCGGGGATGCGGATCGGCTGGGTGCGGGCGGCTCCGGATGTGATCCGCAGTCTTGTGTCCGCGCGCGCGTACGCCGATCTGGGGACGCCGGTTCTGGAGCAGCTGGCCGTGAACTGGCTGTTCGGCACGGGCGGTTGGGAGCAGGCGGTGGAGGTGCGACGCGCGCAGGCCCGGGAGAACAGGGACGCGCTGGTCGCCGCCGTGCGGCGGGAACTGCCCGAGTGGGAGTTCGAGGTGCCGCGGGGCGGGCTCACGCTGTGGGTGAGGACGGGGGGCCTGTCGGGGTCGAGGATCGCGGAAGTGGGGGAGCGGGTGGGGGTCCGGGTGCCGTCCGGGCCTCGGTTCGGGGTGGACGGCGCCTTCGAGGGGTATGTGCGGTTGCCGTTCACTGTGGGGGGTGCGGTGGCCGAGGAGGCCGCGGTGAGGCTGGGGGCGGCGGCGCGGTTGGTGGAGGGCGGGGCGACCGGGGGCAGCGAAGGGCTCCGTACGTTCGTCGCCTGACCGGCGCCGGCCGCCCGCGGAATGGCCGGGTTACGAGGTCTCGACCACCACGGCGTCCGCAGGTACCGGCTCCGGCTCCGGCTGCTGTTCCTGCTCCGTCTTGGTCGTCTTGGCCGTCGTTGCCGGCGGTGCCACCTCCACCGGCGTCGTCCGCTCCGGCAGCAGGTCCAGTACCGCCTGCCGGTGCGCGTCGCTCGTCGCGTCGTCGTACGGGTCCGGGGTCGCCGGGACCTGGAGACGATGGACGGGGCCCGTACCGAGGCGGGCGTAGCCGCGGCCGGGTGGGACGTCGGTGACCGGGGTGGTGTGCGGGGGAGCGCCCAGGACCGTCTCCAACTGCTCCGCCGTCGCGGGGCCGAGCGCGACACGCGCGCGCGTGTGCTGGCGTACGGCGTCGCTGAGCGTGTCCATGGCGTCCCACTGGTCGGCGACGACCACCGTGACATTCGCCGCGCGGCCGTGCCGCAGGGGCACCTGGAGCAGGGACTGGGGATCCTTGCGGTTGTCCGCCGCCGCGAGGTGGGAGAACGCGGTCGGGCGGTCCAGGAGGATCCAGAGCGGGCGCTTGGTGTCGTCCGGCGGCGGATTGCCCGCCTGACGGGTCCGGTTGATGGCGATCAGGCGCCGCTCCGTCTCCGTCGCCGCCCACTCCAGGCTCGCGAGCGCCCCGGCCAGCCCGCACTCGACGGCCAGGACGCCGTCCCGCCCGATCAGGCAGGCGTACTCGCCGGTGCTGCCGCCCTCGACGATGACGACGTCGCCGTACTGCAGGGCCTGCAGGGCGATGGAGCGCAGCAGGGTGGAGGTGCCGCTGCCGGGCTGGCCCATGACCAGCAGGTGGGGCTCGGTGGAGCGGATGCCGGTGCGCCAGACGACCGGCGGTACGTCGCGCTGTTCCGCGCCGTGGGTGAGCGGGAGCGTGCGCTGGACCTGGGTGAGGTCGGTGAAGCCCAGGACCGTTTCGCCGGGGGTCGTGACGAAGCGCTGGGCGGCGATGTCGGTGGGCAGCGGCGCGAGGACGGTGACGGTGAGCTCGTTGCCCTCCTCGTCCCAGGTGAAGTGGTACTCCCGGCCGCGGCCGGACTTCGCGGTCAGCAGGTGCTCGATCCGCGCGCGGGCCTGGGCCTCGCCGTCGGTGAAGTAGGCGGGGTAGCGGATCAGCAGACCGCTGATGCGTCCCGTGCCGTCGAACTCGTACTCCGGGAAGGCCTTTTCCCACTCGCCGCCGTGGGCGTAGAGCGGTGCCGGGTCCTCGGCGGCGGAGAAGTAGGGGACCAGTGCGTCGTACAGCGACCTCAGCCGCTCCGTCTGCGACTCGTCGGGGCCGTCGGGTGCCGATGGCTCGCGGTCCCGGCCCTGCCAGGCCGCCGCCGCCATCAGCGTGATGACGGCGAGCAGCGGGCCGTACGGAACGAGCGCCACGACCAGGATCACCGCGGCCACCATGAACAGCAGCATGCCGCGCCTGTCCTTGGGCGTGTCGGCCCACTTGCGCCGCCCGGCCGAGGCCAGCCGGCGCAGCCCGCGCGTGATCGTGATCAGCGGATGGAGGACGTCAGAGGCGCTGTCGGTCGCCGTCCGGGCCAGCTCCCGGCTGCGGGCGAACTGCGCCCGGGCCAGCTCCCGGCTCCGGGTGATCTGCGCGCTGCCTGTGCTCAGGATGCGGGGGAGGGGGCGGCGGGCCACTGCTGTCTCCTACAGGTGCGTACGGGTGGGTGGGGCGGCGTCAGAACTGGATGCCGCCCAGGAGGCTCGCCAGGCTCTCGCCGCCGGCCTTGATGCTCGGAGCGATGGCCGTGCTCGCCAGGTAGAAGCCGAACAGGGCGCAGATGCAGGCGTGCGACGCCTTCAGTCCGTCCTTGCGGAAGAAGATGAAGACGACGATGCCGAGTAGGACGACGCCTGAGATGGAGAGGATCATGAGAGTGCTCCTGGATTGGTGGGGACAGTCACCATGAGTACTTCCAGGATCACAGGATGTATCCATATGATAAAAGGTGCAACTGGGTGAAAACCGCTGGATTTCCCTCGGGTGGCGGAGTGTCCTGGGCCGGATGAGCTTGGGTGGTGCGCCCGGCCGTGTCTGCGATGATCTTTGCCGCGGGCGCGTCGGGTCATGTGCCGCGCGAGCCAGTACCCTGGCGAATCACTCGTACGGCCGAGCATCGCTCGCAGGCCGTGCCCGTGCTCCCCGCAGTTTCAGCAGTTTCAGCAGCTCTTGTAGTTCCCATGGTTCCCCGCAGTCCCCGTGTTCGCAGTGAGAGGCGGTCCGGCCGATGAGTGAAGCCCCCGACCCCGAGGTCGTGGAGCTGGCGACCAAGATCTTCGATCTGGCCCGGCAGGGGCAGACCGAGCCGCTCGTGGCGTACGTCGACGCGGGCGTACCGGCCAACCTCACCAACGACCGCGGTGACTCGCTCGTGATGCTCGCCGCCTATCACGGCCACGCCGAGGCCGTGCGCGCGCTGCTCGCCCGGGGCGCCGCGGCGGACCATGTCAACGACCGAGGCCAGACTCCACTCGCAGGTGCCGTCTTCAAGGGTGAGACGGAAGTGATCAAGGCTCTCCTGGAGGGCGGCGCCGACCCGGCCGCGGGCACCCCCTCGGCCGTCGACACGGCCCGCATGTTCGGCAAGACGGAACTGCTCGCGCTGTTCGGCGCACACTGATCCGAATGTTCTGACCAGCTAAAACACAGAAAACGGGGGAGGCGGTACAGGGCCGCCGAAATTTCGGTCGCGGCAGATGGAAGTGCCGAGTCATCATGACGTCGTGATTCACGGACGCGATGGCTGGGCAGGTGTTGCCGCACCATGCGGGCCGTGATGCGGCCCGCATGGGCCACTGACGAGAGGCAGAGGAAAATGGTCTACAGCAAGCAGGAAACGGCGGGCGCCCCGACGTGTTGTCACGCGGCCAGGTGAAGCAAGAACCCCGGTTGCGTCGACGCTTGATGTGAGGCTGTTTCCCATGTTCGAACCGGTCATAGCGCCCAGCGGTACGCTGCTCGGCCTGCTCCAGCGGGGGCGGGGCGACGGCACACTGCACGCGCTCACCGCCCCGCGCGCCGAAGCGCTCGCGGCTCTGAACCACTGCGTGCTGCGAGACCCCCGCCACGACTGGCAGGTGGAGAACCGCTCGCTGTACTACGCCCGTCTCTACCTCGACCTCAACGGCGAACTGGACGAGATCGAGGCCCACCTCTTCGATGTCGAGGACGCCCTCGACACCGACGAGTCACGCACCGGGCTGGCCCTCGCCGTCCTCGGCCACCTCGCCTCCTACGGCAGGCGGGACGCCCTCGAACTGCTGCGCAGGTACGCCGCGTCAGGCTCCAACTGGGCCTGGGCGCTGGACGAACTGGCGCTCAGGGACGACGACGGCGGGCTGCGCGCCCTGGCCGCGCCCGTGCTGGCGCGTTTCCCGGCCGACTCCGAGGGCGAGGCCGAGCTGGCCGTCGCCGTACGCGATGCTTTTGAGCCACGGCCGTGGCGGCTGTGGGCCGAGGATCCGCGCGAATCGATCGCCACGCGCGTGCGTGCCGCTCACGAGGCCGGCTGTTTCGACCGCTGGCAACGCCAGATGCGACCTACCGGGCCCCGTCCGGGGTGGAGCGTGCAGGCCGTCTTCGAGTGGGCCCAGCAGGGCATCGAGCGCGGTGCCGCGCTGCATGTGCCCGCCGCTCGGTGCCTCAGCGCCGTCGCGGGCCCCGAGGACCGCCCGGAGATCGTCGCCGCCGCCGAGGACGGCACCGACGGCGCCCGTTGCACGGCCCTGCGCTACCTCGCTGACAGCAATGATCCGGACGCCCTCGACCTGATCGAGGCGGCCGTGGTCACCGGATCGTCGGTCGTCGTGGAAGCCGCCCTCGACGCATTCGAACGCATGCGCAGTATTGCCGCCGTCGACCGCGCGCGGGGCTGGGCCCGACGGCCCGATCCGCTGGGCGCCGCCGCCGGGCGCATGCTGGCCTGCCGGGGCGGGGCCGAGGACAAGGACCTGGTCCTCGCGGCGCTACGAGAGGCTGTACGCGGCGAAGGCCCCGACGCGCCGACGCTGTGGACCCTCGTCGACGGCACCGGACGGCTCGGCATCGCCTGCGCCGCCCCCGTGCTGCGCCATATTTACCGCGAGACCGCCTCCTCCCATCTGCGCGGCCGCACCGCCCGCGCCCTGGCCGCCACCGATCCCTCCTTCCCGTCCGGCTTCGCCGTCGAGTGCCTGTGGGACTGCGAGGAGACCACCCGCGAGATCGCCGCCCGGCACGCCGAGACCGGTGACACGCGCGTCGTCGAGCGGTTGCGCCGGCTCGCCGCAGATCCGGCGGAGGAGGCCGAGGTCCAGACGGCCGTACGCAGCCGGATCGGGCCGGATGCGACCACCGGCTGATCATCGGGCGGGCCACGACCGCCGGCCGATCGTCGATCGGGGCGTGACAGGCGGCTGAACATCCATCGGGCCGCGACGATCGGCTGAACGCTGATCATGGGGCGGGCCATGTGTTCACGCTGTGAATGTCGGGGAGATCCGCCCGCCAGGTGAACGCGGGATGACCTGCGGGTCAGGCGCGCATGGACGTGATCTGACCCGCCCGGGTGCGCAGCGTAACGCTCATGGGACGTTCCCTGTTCGGAAAGATCCACGTTGACGCGGCCACGTCCAGCCCGGCGACAACACCGGTATGCGTGTCGTCATCGTGACCGAATCCTTTCCCCCCGATGTGAACGGCGTGGCCCACTGCGCGCTCCAGACCGCCCGACACCTGGTCGATCGCGGTCACGCTCCCCTCGTCGTCGCACCCGCCCCGGCGCCCGGAAACAAGCTCGCCGCCCTGACGGCGCCGTGCCCGGTCGTCCATGTCCCCTCCCTCCCGCTCCCCGGCTACCCCCAGGTCCGCGTCGCCCTCCCCAGCCGGCGCCTCGCCGCGGCGATCGTCCAGCACCGCCCGGACATCGTGCACCTGGCCAGCCCCTTCGTCCTCGGCGTCCGTGGCATGGCCGCCGCCGCCAAGTTCGGTGTCCCCGCCGTCGCCGTCTACCAGACCGACCTGGCCGGTTACGCCCGCACCTACATGGGCGCCGGCGAGGCCGCGGCCTGGCGCCGCATACGCTCCGTCCACTCCGCCGCCGACCTCACTCTCGTCCCGTCCAGCGCTTCCATGAACGACCTGGAGGCGCACGGGGTTCCCCGGCTCAAGCTGTGGGCACGCGGCGTGGACACCGCCCGCTTCCGCCCCGAGCTCCGGGACGAGGCGCTGCGCCGCGAGCTCGCCCCGAACGGCGAGGTGATCGTCGGATACGTCGGCCGGCTCGCTCCCGAGAAGCACATCGAGCTGCTGGCCGACACCTGCCGCCTGCCGGGCGTGAAGGTCATGATCGTCGGCGACGGGCCGAGCCAGCCCGCGCTCGCCGAGGCGCTGCCCGGCGCGGTCTTCCTGGGCCGACGCGGTGGTGACGACCTCGCCCGGATCTTCGCCTCGTTCGACGTCTTCGCGCACACGGGTCCGTTCGAGACCTTCTGCCAGACCGTGCAGGAGGCCATGGCCAGCGGCGTGCCCGTCGTCGCGCCCGCCGCCGGTGGCCCGCTCGACCTGGTCGACCACGGCCGCACCGGCCTGCTGGTGCCGCCGCGCGACGCCGCCGCAGTACGGGACGCGGTGCAGTCCCTGGTCGCCGACCCGGCGCTGCGGGCCGCGTACGGCGCCGCCGGGCATGCCACGGTCGAAGGCCGCACCTGGGCGGCCATCGGCGACCAGCTGATCGGGCACTACGCGGACGTGGTCGCCGCGCGCCGGGCGGTGATGGCGGCATGAGCGGTGGTGGCGGCATGAACGGCCTGCGCATCGTCCGGCTCGCGAACTTCGTCGCGCCTGCCTCCGGGGGGCTGCGCACCGCGCTGCGCGAGCTGGGCAAGGGCTTCAAGCTGGCGGGCCACGATCCCGTGCTGATCGTGCCGGGTGAGAAGTACAGCGACTGCGAGACCGAGCAGGGTCGGGTGATCACCCTGCCCGGTCCGATGCTGCCCGGCACCGGCGGCTACCGCGTGCTCCTCGACAAGCGGCGGGTCGCGGCCCTGCTGGAGGAGCTCGCCCCCGACCGTCTGGAGGTCTCCGACCGCACCACGCTGCGGTGGACCGGCAGGTGGGCCCGCCGCGCCCGCGTCCCCGCCGTGATGGTCTCCCACGAGACCGCCGACGGCGTGCTGCGCACGTGGGGCCTGTCGGAGAACATGTCACGGCGCGCGGCCGACGCCCTCAACGTCCGTACGGCGCACACGTACTCCAAGGTCGTGTGCACCACGGAGTTCGCCGAGCGGGAGTTCGTGCGGATCGGCGCCCGCAACGTCGTACGGGCCCCGCTGGGCGTCGACCTGATGAACCGGCGTCCCACCCTGCGCGACGCGGCGCTGCGTGCCACGCACGCGCGTGCCGACGAGACGCTGCTGGTGATGTGCTCCCGGCTCTCCGTGGAGAAGCGGCCCGGCACCGCGCTGGACGCCCTGGAATCGCTGCGCCGGCGTGGAGTGCGCGCCGTGCTGGTGGTGGCGGGCAACGGGCCGCTGCGCGCGGGGCTGGAGAAGCGGGCGCAGGAGCGGGACCTGCCGGTGACCTTCCTCGGGCATGTCGCCGACCGCAGCCTGCTCGGCGCGCTCCAGGCCTCCGCCGACGTGGCCCTGGCCCCCGGGCCCGCCGAGACCTTCGGGCTCGCCGCGCTGGAGGCCATGGCCTGCGGCACACCCGTCGTGGCGAGCGCGTCCTCCGCGCTGCCGGAGGTGATCGGTTCCGCCGGGGCGATCGCCGCGGACAACGGGGACGCCTTCGCGGACGCCGTGGAGATGATCCTCGACCGTCCCGAGCGCGAGCGCCGCGAAGTGGCACGCGCGCGTGCGGAGTGCTTCGGGTGGGGCACGGCCGTGGACGCCTTCCTCACCGCGCACGACGCGGCGGTGCCGGTGCGTCCCTTCGTGCGTGCGGAGGGCGCGGCATGAGGCCGCTCCGCTACGTCGCCCTCGGGGACTCGCTGACCGAGGGCGTGGGCGATCCCGTGGCGAACGGGTGGCGCGGCTGGGCCGCGCTGCTCGCCGGCGGGCTGTCCGAACCGGCCGCCGAGTTCACCAACCTCGCGGTCAGCGGGGCACAGACGCGGGACGTGCTGGAGACCCAGCTGCCCGCAGCGCTGGCCCTGCGCCCGGACGTCGCCTCCGTCCTGGTGGGCGTCAACGACACCCTGCGCAGCACCTTCGACATAGAGAAGATCGCCGAACGCCTCGACCGGGTCTACGCGTCCTTCGCCCGCCAGGGCACGGCCGTGCTCACGGCCTGCCTGCCCGACCCGGGCACGATGCTGGGACTGCCGGGGATCCTCGGCAACCCGCTGGCTCGGCGGCAGCGGGCCGTCAACACGGTGGTCCACACGTTGTCCGAGCGGTACGGGGCGGTGCATCTGCACGCGGTCGACGACGCCTGGATCATGGACCGCGCGATGTGGAGCTCGGACCGGCTGCATCCCGGGGAGCGCGGGCACCGGCAGATCGCCCTGCGCTTCCACGCGATGCTGGCGCACCGGGGCCTCGCGACGGCGCCCTCGCCCTCGCCCGAGCCCGAGTTCCCGCCGCCCACCAAGTCGGCGAGCGTGCTGTGGCTGGCCACCGCGGGTACCGCCTGGGTGATCCGGCGGTGCAACGACCTGCTGCCGCAGCTGGTGCGCCTGGCCGCCGTGGAGATGCGGCACCGCGCGAAGGGCACCAGCGATCGGCTCGACCTGCGGGCGGCACAGTCGGTGTCGCGGGCGCTGGCCTCGCTGTCGGTGCCGGAGTCGATGGGGTTGCCCGAGCGTCGGTCGGTGACTGAGGCGATGGCGGTGCCCGAGCGTCGGTCGGCTGAGGCGGCGGCGCTGCCCGAACATCGGTCGGCTGAGGCGATGGCGTTGGCTGAGCACCGGTGGCTGCCGGAGGCGATGGCGTTGCCGGAGCACCGGTCCGTGCTGGAGGGCCCGACCGTCTCCGAATGTCGGCTGGTCCCTGACCATCGGCCCGTGCCGGAGCACCTGTCCTTGCCGGACGGACGGTCGGTGCCCGTGCCCGGACAGCGCTCGGTCCCGGAGCCGAAGCCCGCGCCGGAGGCGGCTGGTTGCCCGGACAGTGGCCGGGTCGCGGAGCAGCATCTCGCACCGGAGGCGGCGTAGCGCACGCGTGCGTGGCGGTATGTCGGCGTGCGTGGCGGCATGTCGGCACGCGTGCGTGGAGGGATGTCGGCAGGAGTTTGTGCGGCGGGATGCGGCGGGATGTGGCGGGAGTCCGTGTGCCGGGATGTGGCGGGTGTCAGCGACGGCGTACGGCCACGAAGCGGACCGGGGTGCCCGGTACCGCCTGGGCGGCGGCCGGGAGGTCGGCCGCGCGGACGACGGCGATCACCGGGTAGCCGCCCGTGGTCGGATGGTCGGCCAGGAACACCACCGGCCGGCCGTCGGGCGGCACCTGGACCGCGCCCAGGACCACCCCCTCGCTGGGGAGTTCGCGGGTGAGCGCCCGTTCCAGGGCGGGGCCCTCGGTGCGCAGCCCGATGCGGTTGCTCGCGGGGGAGACGCTGAACACGCGGGAGGTGAAGTCACGCACGGCACTGGGCGTGAACCAGTCGTCGCGCGGTCCCGGCGTCACGCGCAGGACGAGTTCGGCGGGGGGCGCCGGCTGCGGAGCGACGTCCACGCGCGCGTGGAGCAGCGTCGGTTGACCCAGCGGCAGCACCGCGCCGTCCGTGAGGGGCGGTGGGCCGAGGCCGGACAGCAGATCCGTGGAGCGGCTGCCCAGGACCGGCTCGACGGTGATTCCGCCGGAGACGCCCACATAGCTCCGTACGCCTGAGAGGGCCGCGCCCACATCCAGGAGCGCACCCGCAGGCACGCGCACCGGAGTGCCCCAGGCGACCGGGCGTCCGTCCACCGTGACCCGGCAGGGCGCGCCGCCGACCGCCACGGTGACCGTCGAACGGGGCCGCACCGTGCAACCGCTCAGCGTGGTCTCCAGTACGGCCGCCTCCGGGGCGTTGCCGACCAGCCGGTTGACGAGAGCCGCCGCCGGCCCGTCCAGGGCACCCGAACGTGGCACGCCGAGATGGGCGTGCCCGGGACGGCCGAGGTCCTGCACGGTGGTGAGCGCCCCGGCGCGGACGACAAAGAGCGCGCGGTCGGTCATGAGCTCCCCATCGGAACGTCGGTCATGAGCTTCCCACCGGAACGTCGGTCATGAGCTCCCCACCGGAACGAAGCGCACGCGCGTGCCCGGTGACAGCAGCGCGGCCGGCACGCGCGTGTGGTCCCACAGCACGGTGTCCGTGGTGCCGATCAGCTGCCAGCCGCCCGGCGACGAGCGCGGGTACACGCCCGTGTACGGGCCCGCCAGCGCCACCGCACCCGCAGGTACGGCCGTGCGTGGAGTGGCCCGGCGAGGGACGTCGTAGCGCGGCGGCAGTCCGGTGAGGTAGCCGAAGCCGGGCGCGAAACCGCAGAAGGCGACACTGAACTCGGTGTCCGCGTGGACACGGGCCACCTCGTGCGGGGAGACGCCCCAGTGCGCGGCGACGTCGGCCAGGTCCGGCCCGTCGTAGCGCACCGGGAGTTCGACGACCTCACGCGCGCGTGGGGGAGCGGGCGGTACTTCGGACGTGGCCAGTTCGGCGGCGACGCGGGCCGGGTCGACGAGGCCGTCGAGCAGGACGGTCCGGGCCGCGGGGACGATCTCGCGGACCGAAAGCGAGCCCTCGGCGCGGCGCCGCAGCAGCTCCGCGTGCAGTGCCTGGGCCGCCTCGCCCGAGGACACCTCGACGAGCAGGGCGTCGTCGCCGACGGGCAGCGCCCTCATACGAAGGCCTCCACCCGGACACCCGACTCCTCCAGCCGAGCCCGCACCCGACGGGCCAGCTCGACGGCGCCGGGCGTGTCCCCGTGCAGGCACAGGGAACGCGCGCGTACGTCCACGGGAACTCCGGAGTGGGAGGTGACCACGCCCGCGCGGGCCAGGCCCACCGAACGCTCCACGACGGCCTCAGGGTCGGTGACCACGGCGCCGTCCTGGCCACGCGGCACGAGCGTGCCCCGCTCGGTGTACGCGCGGTCCGCGAACGCCTCCGTGACGGCCGGCAGCCCGGACTTGGCGGCCAGCTCCAGCAGCCGCGAACCGGGCAGGCCGAGCACCGGCAGCGTGGCGTCCGCCAGGAGCACGCCGTCGACGACCGCGCCTGCCTGCTCCTCGTCGTGCACGACGCGGTTGTAGAGCGCGCCGTGCGGCTTGACGTACGACACGCGCGTGCCCGCCGCTCGCGCGAAGACCTCCAGGGCGCCGATCTGGTAGGCCACTTCGGCCGCCAGCTCGGCGGGCGGTACGTCCATCGCGCGCCGCCCGAACCCGGCCAGGTCCCGGTAGGAGACCTGGGCGCCGATCCGCACCCCGCGCTCGGCCGCCTGCTCGCACACCCGCCGCATGGTGGCCGCGTCCCCGGCGTGGAAGCCGCAGGCCACGTTGGCGCTGGTGACGACCGACAGCAGCCGTTCGTCGTCGGTGAGCTGCCAGCGGCCGAAGCCCTCGCCGAGGTCGGCGTTGAGATCGATGGAGATCATGGGTCCGTGGCTTCTTCCGTCAGGCGGCGATGCGGTACTGATCGTCGCGGGCGTCGGTCAGGAACATCTGGCCCGGTGCGTGCGTGATGGCGAACGGCGGGCGCGAGGCCATCACCGCGGCCTGCGGGGTCACTCCGCAGGCCCAGAACAACGGGATGTCGTCCGGTTCGGCGTCCACCGGATCGCCGAAGTCGGGGCGGCCGAGGTCGGCGATGCCGAGTGCGGAGGGATCGCCGCAGTGCACGGGGCTGCCGTGCACCGCCGGCAGGAGGCCGGTCTCCCGCAGGGCCGCCGCCAGATGTCGCGGCGGCACCGGGCGCATCGACACCACCATCGGGCCGTGCAGCCGCCCCGCCGGGCGGCACTGGCGGTTGGTCAGGTACATCGGGACGTTGCGGCCCTGCTCGACGTGGCGGATCGGGACGCCCGCCTGGGCCAGCGCCCACTCGAAGGTGAAGCTGCACCCGATCAGGAACGACACCAGATCGTCCCGCCAGTGCTCGGTTGCGTCCGTCGGCTCGTCCACCAACTCGCCGTCCCGCCACACCCGGTAGCGCGGCAGATCGGTGCGCAGGTCCGCGCCCTCGGCGAGCGGGGTCGTCCAGGAGCCGGCGTCCGTGACGTCGAGGACAGGGCAGGGCTTGGGGTTGCGCTGGCAGAACAGCAGCATGTCGTACGCCCAGTCGGCGGGCACCGAGATCAGGTTGGCCTGGGTGTGGCCCGCCGCGACTCCGGCCGTGGGGCCCGTGAGGCCCTCGCGGATTCGGGCGCGTGCCGATTTCGGGCTCCACGCGTGCGCGTGCTCGTCGACGAGGGTGAGCGGCGGGTCGTCGGCTGCGACGGTGAGCTGCTGGTCGTCCGCCACGACGGTGAGAGGGCAGTCCTCCGCACGGTTCACACCAGCTCCTTTCCGCGCGTCTCCGGCAGCCCGAGCAGGGCCAGTGCGGCGATGCCGTAGCCGATCGCGCCGAAGACCAGCGCACCGCCCACGCCCCAGCTGTCGGCCAGGAAGCCGACCGTGGTGGGGAAGATGGCGCCCACCGCGCGGCCGGTGTTGTACGTGAAGCCCTGTCCCGTGCCGCGCACCGCCGTCGGGTACAGCTCGCTCAGGTACGAGCCGAAGCCGCTGAAGATCGCCGACATGCAGAACCCGAGCGGGAAACCGAGCACCAGGAGCAGGGTGTTGGCGCCGCTCGGTATGTTCGCGTACGCCAGGATGCAGACCGCCGACAGCAGCGCGAACAGCCAGATGTTGCGCCGGCGGCCCAGCCGGTCGGTGAGGTAACCGCCGGTCAGGTAGCCGATGAAGGCGCCCGAGATCAGGAACGTCAGATAGCCGCCGGTGCCGACGATCGACAGGTCGCGCTCGGTCTTCAGATAGGTCGGCACCCAGGTGGCGAGGGTGTAGTAGCCGCCCTGGACGCCCGTGGAGAGCAGCCCCGCGAAGATCGTCGTACGCAGCAGGCCGGGCTTGAAGATAGCCGTGAACGAGCCCTTCTCGGCGCTCTGTTCGCGCACGGCGACCGCCTCGGGGGCGTCGTGCACACGGCGTCGCATCCAGATGACGAGCAGCGCGGGCAGTGCGCCGGTCCAGAACATCACGCGCCAGGCCAGGTCCTCGTCGACCAGCGAGAAGACCAGCGTGTACATGATCGCGGCCAGTGCCCAGCCGACGGCCCACGAACTCTGGATCGCGCCGAGTGTGCGGCCGCGGTGCTTGGCGCTCGCGTACTCGGCGACGAGGATCGCGCCGACCGCCCACTCGCCGCCGAAGCCGAGGCCCTGGAGGGCGCGGAAGACCAGCAGCCATTCGTAGCTGGGCGCGAACCCGCAGGCGACGGTGAAGACCGCGTAGGTGATGACCGTGATCATCAGCGCCTTGACCCGGCCGATCCGGTCGGCCAGCACACCCGCGAGTGCGCCGCCGATCGCGGAGACCACCAGCGTGACGGTGGTGAAGAGGCCGGTCTGGCCGCTGTCGAGGCCGAAGTAGGCGGCCAGCGCCACCATGCTCAGCGGCAGCGTGAAGTAGTCGTAGGAATCCAGGGCATAGCCGCCGAAAGCGCCCGCGAAGGCGCGGCGGCCGCGTGGACCCAGGGCGCGCAGCCAGGCGAACGCGCCGTCGTCGGCGGCGCGTTCGTCAGCGGTGGGCTGGGTGTCGGTCGGGGCCTGCGGTGGAGGGGTCGTGCTCATGGGCACCTCGCAGTGAGGGGACGGAGGGTGCGGAACTGAGCTGAACGGTGAGCAGCAAGGTAGAGGATCGTTGAACGATCCTTCAATACCCGTGTTGTTTCGTTCTCGTGTCTGCGGTTGAATTCCGGGCATGGCAGAGCAGCTGGGCGGACTGGCCGACGACCGTGCCCTCTTGGGGCGCACGAGCACGGCGGAGCGGGTCTCGGACATCCTCAGAAGCCGTATCGCCGAGGGCTTCTTCCCGCCCGGCACCCGGCTGTCGGAAGACAGCATCGGAGGGGCGCTCGGTGTGTCCCGCAACACACTTCGCGAAGCGTTCCGGCTGCTCACCCATGAACGGCTGCTCGTCCACGAACTGAACCGGGGCGTCTTCGTACGGGTCCTGGCGGTGGAGGACGTCGAAGACATCTACCGCACCCGACGCCTCGTCGAGTGCGCCGTCGTACGCGGGCTCGGCGAACCGCCGTACCCCCTGGAGGGGCCCGCCGAAGCCGTCGCCGAAGGGCAGCGCGCGGTGCGCGAAGGTGACTGGAAAGGGCTGGGGACGGCCAACATCCACTTCCATCGGGAGCTGGTCTCCCTCGCCGGGAGCGCCCGAACCGACGAGCTGATGCGCAGCGTCTTCGCGGAGCTGCGTCTGGCCTTCCACGTCGTGGACGATCCACAACGGCTGCACGAGCCGTACCTCGCGCGCAACCGGGAGATCCTCCGGGCCCTGGAGACGGGCGACACGGGCGAGGCGGAGAAGCTGCTCGCGGTCTATCTCGACGACTCGCTGGAACGAGTGGTGGAGGTCTACCGGCGGCGGGTGAGCGCACCGTAGGGCCGGCGGCGGGTGAGCGCATCGGAGGGCCGATGGCGGGTGGGCACCCCGCAGGGCACGACCTGCGGTTCAGGCTCCCGGCGGTACGCGTTCGTTTGGGTCGTTGTCAGACCTAGGACCTAGTCTGTGCATCGTGACTTCACCCGCATCGACGGACCGTGTTCCGCCCCAGCTCAGCGCGGGGCCGCGCCCTGCTCCGGGCCCGGCCGCCGACGAGGGACTGGCGCGGCGGCTGCGCGCGCTCGCCTGCACCGCGCCGCTGCACGACCTCGATGCGCGCAAGGCCAACCTCGCGGGCGAGTACTCGGTGTACGGCATGGCGGAGGTGGCGCTCGCCGCCATCGATCTGGTCACCCTCAACATGGATTTCGACACCGGCGCCGACCACGACCAGATCGTCGCCCGGCTCATCCCGCGTATCTCCGCCCAGGCCTCGCAGCGTCCCGTCGCCGAGCACGAGCGGGTGGCCCGCTGGGTCCTGGAGAACCTGATCAACGTCGGGAGCGTGGACCGCGGCTTCCGGGCCGTGTACGGCACATTCGCGCCGGACGGCAGTTATGTCCGCCGTGACTACGACTTCAAGCTGATCGAGGAGGTGCCGGGGCCGGGCGGCACGGTGTACCTCCGTACGACCGATGAGGCGGTCAACGTCCTCGTCGGCGCCCTCGACACCGACGTGACCAGCGCGCAGATCGCCGCCGAGGTCAAGCTGGAGGTCCTGATCAACCGCGGCCGCCTCGCCGACGCGCAGCTGGCCGCCGAACAGGCCCGGTACCGGACCGTGCAGTACTCGGAGACCCTTCGCCGGGCCCTGGACGCGACCCGCCGCAATGTCCGGGCGGTCGACTGGATGAACGCCGTGCCGGACATGATCGCCGAGGCGCTCGACCACGTCGCCGACCGGTACCGCCACGAGAACGCGATCCTCACCAACATCCGCAAGGCCCGCGACGAGACGGAGGACCCGGAGCACAAGCGCCGCGCCGCCGAGCTCGTCGACATCGTCAAGGACTGCATCCGACGTCACACCCAGCTGCAGTCCCGCCTGCTGGAGGCCGGCCCCCTGTTCCGCGCCGAGCAGGACCGGCAGGCCTTCGCGACGCCCATGACGACATCGGGGACAGACCTGTACGGCCATCTCGTCGCCCCCCTCCTGCCGTTGCCCCTGGAGCAGGCCGTCTGGGTCACGGACGCCTTCTTCGCGCGCGGGACGGGCCTGCGTACGCCCGTGTCCGTGCGGGTCGGTGATCTCGTGGACATACTGCTCACGCCGCCCGTGGAGCGGGAGCATCTCGGTGCCGAGATGCCCGAGCCGGACCTCATCGCGACGCCGGACGACAGCCGGTTCAGCGAGGAGCAGTTGGCCGCGGCGACGGATCTGCTGGACCTGCCGGCCGATGCGCCGCGCCGGTTGTCGGGTCTGTTGGCGCAGGCGCGCCGCCAGGACCCGGACCTCCCGTATCTCGTGGCGTTGATGGCGGTTCACGCGGCAAGCCCACCGGTCGGGACCGCCTATCGACAGGGGGAGGAGAAGCTGCTGTTCGCCGTGGACGACGGGACGGAGCTGGATGATCCCGAGTTCGGCGGGGCCGACCTGATCGTGGGGATGGCGCTGCTGGACGCGGCCGGGATGGCCGCCGACCGGACGGAAGCAGCATGAGGCCCACCTACGGCAGCGGCATGAGGCCCACCGACGACCGTACGTACGAGCACCACCGCAGCAAGGAGCCGACACCGTGACCGAGCACGTCGATCGGAGTGACCCGGAGGCCCCCGCCCTGTCGGCGACCGCCACCGTCACGCCCGCCGACGCCGCCGACGCGGCCCGGCTCGTCGCCTTCGGACTGCAGCCGAAGTTGCAGCCCGCGCGCGACCAGGAGTACGCGGATCTGCTGCGCCGCTACCGCGAGGACCCGCCGTTCGCGCGGCTCGCGGACGCCGTGGCCGCCGGGCTCGGACTGGTCGTGCTGGAGGTGTCCCCGCGCGCGGGGATGGCCGTGACGGCCGCCGAGGACTCGGTGTTCGCCGTGCGCATGGGGGACTACGCACGTCGTACGTCGGCCGACGGCAGCGACCGGTTCCTGCACGGGCTGGCGCATCTCGCCGTCGCCGCCATGGCGTTCCCGCGGCCCGAGGACCTCGCCGACGACGGATACATCGGGCGGGTCACGGTCAACGGCGTCGACGCCTTCGTACGGCAGGCATGCCGGCGGCTGGAGGAGCGGGCGGCCGAACAGGGGGACAACACCGACCCCGCGACGGACGCGCCGGGGCTGGAGGCCGCGTGGCGGATCTGGGTCAGACGCAGCGCCACCGGCGCCACCAAGGACGCGCGCCGGCTCGCGGGCTCCACGACCGGCATCATCGGCAAGGCGGTGGCCTTCCTCACCGACTCCGGCTTCCTGCAGCGGACGGGCGACGACAACGGCGGTACGTACCGCACGACCGCCCGCTACCAGCTCCAGGTGCGTGACATGGCGGGCACCGCCGCCATGGCCGAGCTGCTGGAGCTGGGCGTGGTCCCGGTCACCGACGGCACGCCGACCCTGCTGCCCGCCGAGGACACCGACGACCTGGACCTGGTGGCCGACGCCGGGCTGCCGTTCCACTCCGCCTGACGCCCCGCCCCGAACTTCCCTGATCTGACGAAGACTTACGAGAGTCCGCCATGTACGAGCTGTCCCGGGTCCGCCTCTACTCCATCGGACCGGCCGGTGCGCGCTACGCCGACACCGTGCTGGACCTGCGCGGTGTGGGCGAGCCCGTGCCCGACCCCGCCCCGACGCAGGCGGAGTTCTTCGAGGAGGAGCCCGTCGGTCCGCCGCGCCGGCCGGCGCCCGCCGGGGTGCTCTTCCTGGAGAACGGCGGCGGAAAGTCGGTCCTGCTCAAGCTGATCTTCTCCGTGATGCTGCCGGGCCACCGCAACACCCTCGGCGGCGCCAGCTCCGGTGTGCTGCGGAAGTTCCTGCTCGCCGACGACTGCGGGCATGTCGCGCTGGAATGGCAGCACACGCTCACCGGCGAGTGCGTCGTGGTCGGCAAGGTCAGCGAGTGGCGCGGGCGCCAGGTCTCCAACGACCCGCGGAAGTTCGCCGAGGCCTGGTACTCCTTCCGGCCGGGGCCCGGGCTGAGCCTGGACAACCTGCCCGTCGCCGAGTCCACCGCCGTACGGCCGCACGTCGAGGGCCAGTCAGGTGCGCAGGGACGCCGTCGCACCATGAAGGGCTTCCGGGACGCCATCACGGAGGCGGGCAAGGCCTACCCGCATCTGGAGGTCCACTGGGAGGAGATCCACGACCGCTGGATCGAGCACCTCGGCGACCTCGGCCTCGACCCCGAACTCTTCCGTTACCAGCGGGAGATGAACGCCGACGAGGGTGAGGCGGCCGGCCTCTTCGCCGTCAAGAAGGACTCCGACTTCACCGACCTGCTGCTGCGGGCCGTCACGGACACGCGCGACACCGACGGCCTCGCCGACCTGGTCAGCGGATTCGGGAACAAGCTGGGCCGGCGCGCCGAGCTGATCGCCGAACGGGACTTCACCGCCGGATCCGTCGATCTGCTCGGGCGGATCGTGGAGGCCGCCGAGGCTCGCTCACGCGCGCGTGACATCCACTCCGGTGCCGAGCGGCGGACGCGGACTCTGGCCCGGCGACTGTCCGCACGGGGCGCCCAGGAGCGCGTGCGCGCCTCCGATCTCGCCCAGCGGGTCACCGCCGCCGCGTACGCCGTCACCCACGCCGAGGCGGCGCGAGAGCGCAGCGCGCTGATCGCGGCCGAACTCGCCTACCGGCACGCCTCGTTGGCGCTCGCGGCGGCCGAGAAATCCGCGGCGGCGCAGAAGCGCGAGCTGGCCGACGCACGCACCCTGCACTCCGCCTGGCAGGCCGCCGAGGCCGTACTGCGGCACCGCGCCGCAGCCGACCGCGTCGCGCGCGTGGCCGCCGCGATCCAGGAGGCCGAGCGGGACGCGGCACCTGCGCTGGCCGCCCGGGCCAAGGCCGCCGTCGATCTCGTACGAGCCCTGCACGCGGCCGCGGAGAGCGCCGAGACGCTCGCGAACGAGGGGGAGGAGCGGTCCGCGGCGCTCCAGGAGGTCAGCGAGTCCGCCTACCGGGACTCCACTGCCGCGGCCACCGAGGCGCAGCGGGCCCGCAGCGAGGTCGGGCACCTGCGGCAGCGGCTGTCCGAGGTCGAGCAGGAGACCGCCGAAGCCGTCCGCGCGGGTTGGCTCGACGACAGCGCCCCCGACGCCGACCCGGCCCGCGCGGCCCTCGCCGCGAGCGACGCCGAGAAGGCGGCTGTCGCCGCTTGGGACACCGCCCGCGAGGCCTCCCGGCGCGCCTCGGAACACGCGCGCGAGGCGGCATCCGCCGAGTCCCGCGCGGAGCTGACGGCCGCCCGCGCGGCGGACGCGGCGACCGCCGCAGAGCGCTCTTACGACGCCGAGCGCCGCCTCGCCGAGGGTCTGGCGGTGGAGGAGCGGCTCGCGGAACTGCTCAGCCTGCCCGGGGAGTCCGGTGCGAAGCGCGGGTCCGTGCCCGCGCCGCGCGCGGGTGATGACGGCAGGTCGAGTGCGGGCGACGATGGCAAGGGCAGTGGGGGTGATGGTGGCAAGGGGAGTACGTCCGCGCGCGACGGCGCGCAGATCGCCCCGAGCGCCCTCGCCGAAGGCGGCCTCACCCCGGAGCAGCTCGACCGCTTTGCCGACGAGCTGCGCGAACTGCTCGACGACGCCGTGTCCGCCGCCGAGCGGCAGCTCTTCGACCTGCGTACGGCAGCCGCCGACGACTCCCGGATCCTCGGCGCGCTCGGTGACGGCGGGCTGCTGCCGCCCGGCCCGGACGTGCTCGCCACCGTGGAGTTCCTCGGCGAGCAGGGCATCCCCGCGCTGCCGGGCTGGCGTTACCTCGCCCAGGCCGTCGATCCCGCCGACCACGCGCGCGTGCTCGCCGCCCGGCCCGAACTGGTCGACGGTGTGATCATCACCGACCCGGACACGCACGCGCGTGCCCGCGAGGTGCTCAGCGACGCGGCACTGCTGCCCCGGTCGGCCGTGGCGGTGGGCACGGCAGCCGCCCTGCTCGCCCCGACCCCGGCCGCCGACGCGCAGAGCGGTGACGTCTTCCTCGTACCGCCGAACCCGGCCATGCACGACGAGCACGCCGCCGACGAGGAGCGGCACACCCTGCGTGCGCGGGCGACCGAGCGGGACGAGGAGATCCGCACGCTCGCCGCGCGGCTCGGCAAGGACCGTGAGCTGGCGGCGCGGCTCGCCTCGTGGCGGACGGGCTGCCCGGCCGGACGGCTCGTCGAGCTGGCGCAGGCGGCCCGGGACACACGCGCGTTCGCCGAGGAGTCCGAGGCCGAGCTGGCCGAGGCACGGACCGTGCGGGCCGAGGCCGACGAAGCAGCCGCCGAGGCCGCCCAGGTCCGCGACGAGCGTCAGGAGGGCGCGCAGAAGGCCCGTCGGGCCGCCGACGCCCTGGCCGGGCTGGCCTTCCGGCTGCGTGAGCGGGCCGGCTGGCAGGTCAAGGTGCGCGAACTCGCCGACGAGGCCACCGAGTCCGAGGCCCGCGCCCAGACCTGCCTGGAGCGCGCCCGCGCCGCCGACGAGGACCGTCGCGCCGCCCAGCGCGCGGCCGACGACGCGCGCCGCACCGCCCGCGCCCTGCGCGCCGAGCGCTCGGAGATCGCGGGCGCCCCCGACGATGTACCGGACACCGATGCCGACGCCCCGAAGGCGTCCCTGCCCGCGCTCCGGGAGGCGTACCGGGCTGCTTCCCAGCTGTACGAGAAGGTCGGTGTCGACGCCGACCTGCGTGCCGAGCAGGCCCGTGCGGAGAGCGACGAGAGCGCGGCGCGCGCGGACCTGGACCGGCTGAGCAACAAGGTCCGTACCCGGGCCGAGCAGCTGCTGGAGTCGCCCGACGGCTCCGACGGGCCGTCCCGGCAGGCGGCGGCCGCACGTGCTGAGGAGCTGGTCCAGCTCCTGGAGACCCGTATGTCCAGCGCGAGCGAGCAGCTCGGCCGGCTCCGCGGTGAGGCGGAGCGGCACGCGCCCGGGGACGGTGCGGCGCACACCGAGCTGTCCGAGGAACTCCAACCGCGCGACGCCGAGCACGCGCAGGCGTTGCTGCGCACGGCGACCGCCGAACTCGCCTCCCGCACCGAGGCGTTGACGCAGGCACGGGAGGCCCACGCGGAGCTCCTCGAAGCCCACCGTGCCGCCGAGGACGCGGCCGGTGGCTTCGACGAGATCGCCGCGATGCTGCGCGACCTGCTGCGAGAACACGCCCCGGACGAGGAGCAGGAGACGCCGGAGCCGTACCCGGGCAGCCCGGAGGAGGCCCGGCACTCCGCCGCCGAGGCCCGCCGGTCGCTGCGCGGCTGCGCCGCCGACCTGTCCGCCGCCGAGACCGCTGTCCGCGAGGCCAGCGACGTCCTCGTCCGGCACGCCAACTCCACGCGCTACGAACAGGTCCGCACCCCCGCTCGCCAGCAGATTCGCGAGCTGCCTGCCTCGGCGCTGCCCGAGCACGCCCAGAAGTGGGCGGACGCCTTCGCGCCCCGACTCCGCGTCCTCACCGACGAGTTGGCGCAACTGGAACGCAACCGCGACTCGATCGTGGACCGGCTCCGCGGGCTGGTCGAGTCGGCGCTGGCGACCCTGCGGTCCGCCCAGCGGCTCTCCCGGCTGCCCGAGGGACTCGGCGAGTGGTCCGGACAGGAGTTCCTCCGCATCCGCTTCGAGGAACCCGACCAGGCCACGCTCACCGAACGGCTGGGCGAGGTCATCGACGAGGCGACACGGGCAGCGGTGAAGAAGAACTCGGACCTGAGGCGGGACGGTATGTCCCTGCTGCTGCGTGGCGTCGCCGCGGCTCTTCAGCCCAAGGGCGTCGCCGTCGAGATCCTCAAGCCGGATGCCGTACTGCGCGCCGAGCGCGTGCCCGTCGGGCAGATGGGTGACGTGTTCTCCGGCGGTCAGCTGCTCACGGCGGCCATCGCCCTGTACTGCACGATGGCCGCCCTGCGGTCGAACGACCGGGGCCGGGACAAGCACCGGCACGCCGGCACACTGTTCCTGGACAACCCGATCGGACGCGCCAACGCGACCTATCTGCTGGAGCTCCAGCGAGCCGTGTCGGATGCGCTGGGTGTCCAGCTCCTCTACACCACCGGCCTCTTCGACACCACCGCGCTGGCGGAGTTTCCGCTGGTCATCCGACTGCGCAACGACGCCGACCTCCGCGCCGGGCTGAAGTACATCAGCGTCGAGGAACACCTCCGGCCGGGACTGCCGCAGCAGACCCCGGCCGGGGAAGTGGTGCACAGTGAGATCACGGCGACCCGGATGTTCAAACGGCCCGCACCGACGACAGGCTGATCAGACGTCAGCTTTCGGATCCGAGGCGGTCAGGCGGTGCTCGGCGAGGACGCCCGTCCGGTGCCGCTGGACGAACCAGTAGTACGCGAAGCCGCCGCCGCCGATGACCGCGACGAACAGCACCGCGCCCCAGCGCAGATACCAGTGGTAGGGGGCCGTCGCGTTGTAGACCGCGGCGCGCGGCCACATCAGGTTGATCGTCATGCCCGCGCCCCACACCACGGCGACAACGTTGACCAGCAGCCCCCACCGCCCCAGGGAGAACTTGCCGTCACCGGCGGGCCGCCACTTCCCACGCAGCCGGGCCACCAGCAACGGCGCGGTGACACCGAGGTAGGCGAGGTAGATCATGATGATGCCGATGCTGGTGACCACGGTGAAGATCTGCGGCTGGCGGATGTTGACCACCAGGATCGCCAGCGCCAGGATCCCGATGATCACGGTCGGCAGCACCGGCGTCTGGAAGCGTGGACTGACCCGCGCCAGCCGCGCGGACGCCGGCAGATTGTTGTCCCGAGCCATCGCGAACGCCAACCGGATCGCCGCCGTGTGGACCGCCAGGGCGCACACGGTGACGGCGATCAGCACGCACCACAGCATCGCCTTGCCGGCCGTCGGACCGAGCACGTCGAGCACGACGTACTGCAGGCCGTCCGTGGACAGCTTGTCGCCCTCGAGGCTGGAGACGCTCATCAGCGCGAGCAGCAGGATCAGGCCACCCAGGACGAAGGAGGCCACGATCGCCCGGATGATGGCGCGTGGCGCGTTGCGGGACGGGTCCAGGCACTCCTCACCGAGAGAGGATGCGGTGTCGAAGCCGTACATGACGTACGCGGACGCCAGCGAGGCCACGAGGAACGCGCCGAGGTAGCCGGTGCCGTAGTCCGCGCCGGTTCCGTTCGTGTCCAGGACCACCTGCGGGCCGCGCGTGATGTGAACGGCGAACAGGACGATCAGTACGACGGTGGCGACCAACTCGATGAGCACCCCCGCCGAGTTGATCCTCGCCATCAGCTTCACTCCGAAGGCGTTCACCAGCGTGGTGAACAGGATCAGCACCGCGGCCAGGAGGACCGCGTTGGTGGCCACGTCGTACTTGCCGGTGCCGTCCCCCACGAACTGGAACGTCGACGAGATCTGGGGGAGCGTCAGCTGGTATGCCAGCGCCACGGCCGCGATGGACACGATGGACGCGGTCAGCATCAACCAGCCGGCCAGCCAGCCCAGATGCGGATTGCCGATCTTCTTCGACCAGTTGTAGACCGACCCCGCCACGGGGTAGCGGGCGGCGAGCTCCGCGAAACAGAGGGCGACCATGAACTGGCCGACGAACACCATCGGCCACGACCACCAGTATGCGGGGCCACCGCTGGCGTAGCCGAAGTAGAACAACTGGAACGTGCCGGTCAGGATCGAGATATAGCTGATCCCGGCCGCGAAGGTGTGGAAGTTGCCGAGCGTGCGCCTGAGTTCGGGGCGGTAGCCGAACTCGGCGAGTTCGTCGTCGTCGTGACCTTGGGGACTGGTTGACTGCTCCGTGGGTGACATGAGCGGACTCCTGGTGGGCGGGGAGGGGGCGGCTCCTGGGCTTGCCGGGATCACTGGGGCGGGTTGATCGAACCCACCTTGGTGTGAGCGGCATGTGTCACGCCAGATGTACTACGTCTCCCGCTTTTCCCCGCGCCGCCGTCCCGCCGTGCTCAGGAATGCGACAGTTGGCCGGCCCCACCCCGGCGGCGTATTCGCGCCTGCGCCCGCTTGGCCTCCCGCGCCTGACGGCGCGCCAGACGCCGCTCGCGTCGCAGGACGCGTGCTGTGCTGCTCGGTGTCGAGACCACGCCATGCCGCTGGTTCCACACCTGCCGGGTCACCCAGACGTCGAGAGCGCCCCAGGTGGCCACCACCGTGCTGACCACACTGCTGATCACCATGGGGAACGCCAGCCATGACTCCGCCAGCGTGCACAGGAAGGCCACCATGGCCTGGATCATCGTCACCGCGATGATCAGCACCGCCCGCACCGCCGCCGTGCGCACCGGATCGGGCATCCGGCGCCGCCGGGTGGCCTCCTCCACCCACAAGGGCCGGTACGCCGAAGGCTCTCGGTCCGCTCTGTCGCCGACGGCCGGGGCCGTTCTCCCGCCCTTCGGTGTCGCGCCGCCGGAGCTGGCTGAAATGTCACGGTCCTGCGCTTCGAGGCCGCGCCTTGCTGTCGTAAGCGTCGTCGCCCCGTCCTCGGGTGTCTCCCGCCGCTCCGCCGTGCCCATCACGTGTCACTCCCCACCGCCGGCAGACCACTCGCCCGTGTCCCGAAGACTCGGCTCCCCAGCGACTGCCCGGCTTGCGCTGTATTACGCCGCCCGGGGACGGGATGCGGCTCCTGTGGCCCATTCCGCCTCCGTTTCCCGTACAGAAGGACGATCGACACGTCCCGAAGATTCCCGTGAAAGATAAAATTCCGGCCAACTGGCCTGAGGGCTCGGCCAGATCGCTCCTCGGGGCCGCCGAGGGTTTGCGGGAGGCAATCTCCCGCAATGGCCGGACAACTCCCCATGTCTCGCCACCGGCGCGGAAGTTCAGATTCCGGATGTCCCTTCGAGTTACTTGTGCGTCGGTAGTAGGCTCGCGCCAATTGTTGACGCACAGGTGTGCCCCCTGACCGGTGGGGGGTTTGAGCTGGGGGAGGCCATGCACTTTCGCGGGAAGTCGATCCGCCGGAAGATGGTGGCGCTGCTTCTCGTGCCGCTGGTGTCCCTGACCGCTATCTGGGGTTTCGCCACGGTACTCACGGGGCGAGGTGTGGCCCAGCTGTTCACGGTGTCGTCCCTCGTCGAGAAGATCGGTTACTCCACCGAGGATGCTGTCCGCGTCCTGCAGCAGGAACGCCGCCAGGCGCTGGTGTACCTCGCTGATCGCCGGGCCTCGGACGCACTGTCCGCACTGCGGGCCACCCGGAACGCCACCGACACCGCCGTCGCCGAGATCCGCAAGAACGCCAAGGACCCCGATGTCCGCGACGGGATGGACGAGGCCGACAGCGAGCGACTCACCGCCGTCCTGGACGCCTTCGACAGCATCAACCCCCTGCGCCGCAGTGTCGAGGACGGAACGGTGACCCGCGTCGCGGCCCTCAACCAGTACAACCTTCTCGTGGACCCCTGCTATGCCCTGCTCGGCTCCCTCGACGGGATCGACAGCGTGGCGATGGACAAGCAGGCCCGCGCCCTTCTCAACGTGACCCGCGCCCGCGAACTGCTCTCCCGCGAGGACGCGTTGCTCAGTTCCGCCCTGGTGGTCGGCAAGCTCTCGCGCGAGGAGATACGCGATGTCTCCGACCTCGTCGCCCAGCGCTCCCTCATGTACGACATCAGCCTGACGGACCTGCCCTCCTCCGAGCGGGAACGCTTCGAGCGGTTCTGGAGGAACGCCTCCACCGCTCCGCTGCGCGTCGCCGAACAGGCCGTCATCTCCTCCCAGGCGGGCAGGCCCAGCTCCGTCGACGCCAAGAGCTGGGACACCGTCGCCGGCAGCGTCCTCGACGAGCTCAGCAAACTCAACGACGAGGCGGGCGCGCGCTATCAGGACCGGGTCAGCCCCGTCGCCGTGGGCGTCATCCTGAAGGCGGCCATCGCCGGTGTCCTCGGTCTGCTCGCCCTGTTGCTGTCCGTCTTCCTGTCCGTGCGCATCGGCCGCGGCCTCATCCGCGATCTGCGGCAGTTGCGACTGGAGGCCCACGAGGCATCCGGCGTACGGCTGCCCAGCGTGATGCGCCGCCTCTCCGCCGGCGAACAGGTCGACGTGGAGACCGAGGTCCCGCGGCTGGAGTACGACAAGAACGAGATCGGCGAGGTCGGCCAGGCCCTCAACACCCTGCAGCGTGCCGCCGTCGAAGCGGCCGTCAAGCAGGCCGAACTGCGCGCCGGTGTCTCCGAGGTCTTCGTCAACCTCGCCCGCCGCAGCCAGGTCCTCCTCCACAAGCAGCTCACCCTCCTCGACACCATGGAACGCCGGACCGAGGACACCGACGAACTCGCCGACCTGTTCCGCCTCGACCACCTGACCACCCGAATGCGCCGGCACGCCGAGGGCCTGGTGATCCTCTCGGGCGCCGCCCCCTCCCGGCAGTGGCGCAAACCCGTCCAGCTCATGGACGTCGTGCGGGCCGCCGTCGCCGAGGTCGAGGACTACGAGCGCATCGAGGTCCGCCGTCTGCCCCGCGTCGCCGTCACCGGCCCGGCCGTCGCGGACCTCACGCACCTCGTGGCCGAACTCCTGGAGAACGCCACGGTGTTCTCCCCGCCGCACACCGCCGTCCAGGTCCTGGGCGAGCGGGTCGCCAACGGCTTCACCCTCGAGATCCACGACCGCGGCCTCGGCATGGCCGCTGACGCCCTGCTGGACGCCAACCTCCGACTCGCCGAGACGCCCGAGTTCGAACTGTCCGACACCGACCGGCTCGGCCTGTTCGTGGTCAGCCGGCTCGCCCAGCGGCAGAACGTCCGCGTCTCGCTGCAGCCCTCTCCCTACGGCGGCACCACCGCCGTCGTCTTCATCCCCGACCCACTGCTCACCGACGACATCCCGGACACCAACGGCATCGGGTTCCGCCTCGACCGGCCCACGCCCTCGAAGGAAGCCGAGCTGGAGGAGTCGCGCCGCGCCGCCCTCGCTCATGTACCGGTCCGCGTGCCCGGCCTCCCTGCCTCGCTGCTGGACGGCCCGGTAGAGCTGGAGGCCCCGGTCGACCTCGACGCCCTCAGCGACTTCCCGGACCCGCTCGACGAAGAGGACGCCGAACGCGGCGGTCTCTTCCGCCCGCGGCGCACCCTCGGCCATGGCGAGGACGAGGCGAAAGGCCCGCTCGGCGCCCACCCGGTCTCGGGTATCCACAGCGGACCGGACCGGACAGACCCGAACGACGAGGTGAGCGCCCCCGTCCCGCTGCCCCGCCGCAGGACACCCAAGCTGGTCAGCTCACACGGACGCCCGGTCACCGAGCAGCGTTCCCGTCGGGAGGAAGCGGACCCGGAGCCCTCCACCGGCCCGAGCCGCCCGGAGCCAGGCGGCCTCGCTCCGCTGCCGACCCGCCGTCGCGGTACGGAAGCCCGCGGCGAGCTGCCCGGCACCCCGGACCGGAACGGTGACCGTGCCGACACGCAGCCCTCCGCCGGGCACGACCGCGGTGAGCGGCCGGAGCCCGCGGCCCTTCCGAGGCGCACACGACGGCCCGCGATCGCATCGAGCAGCTCCGACGACAGCACATCGAGCACGGCCGCCGTCCCGCGGGAGAGCGGCTCCGGCTCGGCGCCGCTGCCCAGGCGCGTACGACAGGCCAACCTGGCTCCGCAGCTCAAGCAGGGCCCCGCACGCCGCACCGAGGAGGGGACGGAGCTCGCCGAGCGGGACGCGGACGAGGTACGCAGCCGAATGGCCTCACTCCAGCGCGGCTGGCAGCGCGGCCGCCAGGAGAACGCCGCGGGCGATGACGCCCACAGCGGCACAGCACCACAGGGAACGAATAAGGGGGACGGTCGATGACCGCACCAAAGGCGACCGGCCACACCGCGACCAGCCAGTCCGGCGAGCTCAACTGGCTCCTCGACGACCTGGTGGAGCGCGTCGCCAGCATCCGCAAGGCCCTCGTCCTCTCCGGCGACGGCCTGCCGACCGGGGTGTCCAAGGACCTGACCCGCGAGGACAGCGAGCACCTGGCCGCCGTCGCGTCCGGCTTCCACAGCCTCGCCAAGGGCGTGGGCCGCCACTTCGAGGCGGGCAACGTCCGGCAGACGGTCGTCGAGCTCGACGACGCCTTCCTGTTCGTCACGGCCGCCGGCGACGGCAGCTGCCTCGCGGTGCTCTCCGACGCCGACTCGGACGTCGGACTGGTCGCGTACGAGATGACGCTGCTCGTCAAGCGGGTCGGTGTGCATCTGGGGACCGCTCCGCGCACCGATCTGTCCTCGGGCGGGTAGTGGGATGGCATGAGCGCTGAGGGTCAGGGAAGAAGCCACTGGTTCGACGACGACGCCGGGCCGGTCGTCCGCCCCTACGCGATGACACGCGGCCGCACCACCAGTGCGGCCCAGCACCGTCTCGACCTGATCGCGGTGGTCGTCGCGGAGCCGCAGGCGGACGATCCGGAAGCGGACTCGACGCTGTCCCCGGAACACGTGGACATCGTCGAGCTGTGCCGTGACGTCCCGCAGTCCGTGGCCGAACTCTCCGCGGAACTCGACCTGCCCATCGGAGTCGTACGGGTCCTCATCGGGGACCTCGTGGACGGGGAATTCGTCCATGTGAACCGGCCCGTACCGCCTGCCGAGCTGGTGGACGAGAGTATTCTGCGCGACGTGATCAACGGCCTGCGGGCGCTGTGAGCGGCGTGGAAGCGGGGTAGTGACGTGACAGGCTGGCAGTTCTGGGTCGATCGAGGCGGCACCTTCACGGACATCGTCGCGCGACGCCCGGACGGCCGCCTCCTGACCCACAAACTCCTGTCGGAGAACCCGGCCCGCTACTCCGACGCGGCCGTCGCGGGCGTACGCGAGCTGCTCGAGGGCTCCGAGGACCCCATCGAGGCCGTCCGCATGGGCACGACGGTTGCCACCAACGCCCTCCTCGAACGCAAGGGCGAGCGGACCCTGCTGGTCATCACCCGCGGGTTCCGCGACGCACTGCGCATCGCCTACCAGAACCGGCCCCGCATCTTCGCCCGCCGCATCGAACTCCCCGAGCTGCTGTACGAACGGGTCGTCGAGGTCGATGAACGCATCACCGCCGGCGGCACCGTCCTGCACGCGCCCGACCTGGATGCCCTCGCCGCGCCGCTCCAGGAGGCGTACGACGACGGGATCCGCGCCGTCGCCGTCGTCTGCATGCACAGCCACCTGCATCCCGCCCACGAACAGGCCGTCGGCCGCCTCGCCGCCCGCATCGGCTTCCCGCAGATCTCGCTGTCCAGCGAGGTCAGCCCCCTGATGAAGGTCGTCCCGCGCGGGGACACCGCCGTCGTCGATGCCTACCTCTCGCCCGTACTGCGCCGCTACGTCCAGCATGTCGCCGACGAGCTCGAAGGCGTACGGCTGATGTTCATGCAGTCCAACGGCGGTCTCGCCGAAGCCGGGCAGTTCCGCGGCAAGGACGCCATCCTCTCCGGACCCGCCGGCGGCATCGTCGGCATGGCCCGCATGTCGCAGCTCGCCGGCTTCGACCGCGTCATCGGCTTCGACATGGGCGGTACCTCCACCGACGTCTCGCACTTCGCGGGCGAGTACGAACGTGTCTTCACCACGCAGATCGCCGGCGTCCGGCTGCGCGCCCCCATGCTGGACATCCACACCGTCGCGGCCGGCGGTGGTTCCGTCCTGCACTTCGACGGCTCCCGCTACCGCGTAGGGCCGGACTCGGCGGGCGCGGACCCGGGGCCCGCCTGCTACCGGGGCGGCGGCCCGCTCGCGGTCACCGACGCCAACGTCATGCTCGGCCGAATCCAACCCGCCCACTTCCCCAGGGTGTTCGGCCCCGACGGCGACCAGCCCCTGGACGACACCCTCGTCCGGGACCGCTTCGCCGCGCTCGCGCGAGAGATCCGCGAGCAGACCGGCGACGACCGCACCCCCGAGCAGGTCGCCGAGGGCTTCCTGCAGATCGCGGTCGCCAACATCGCCAACGCCGTGAAGCGGATCTCCGTCCAGAAGGGCCACGACGTCACCCGCTACGCCCTCACCACTTTCGGTGGCGCCGGCGGCCAGCACGCGTGCATGGTCGCCGATTCGCTCGGCATCCGCACCGTCCTCGTGCCGCCCATGGCCGGCGTCCTCTCCGCCCTCGGCATCGGCCTCGCCGACACCACCGCCATGCGCGAACAGTCCGTCGAGGCGCCCCTGGAGGCGGCCTCGATGCCCGGCGTCCTCAAGACGGCGGAGGGTCTGCAGGCCGCTGCCCGCACCGAGCTCCTCGACGAGGACGTCCCCGAGGACCGCATCGAGGTCACCCGCCGTGCCCAACTCCGCTACGACGGCACCGACACCACCCTCACCGTCGAGCTCACCGAGCCCGACACGATGAGGCGAGCCTTCGAAGAACGTCATCGCGCCACGTACTCCTTCACCCTCGACCGCCCGATCGTCGTCGAAGCCCTCTCCGTCGAAGCCACCGGCATCACCGAACCCCCCGATCTCTCTGCTCTCGCCCCTTACGAGGCCACCCCTGAAGGCGCCCCGGCCGCCCCGGAGACCGTCCCCCTCCACACGGGCGGCACCTGGCGCGACGTACCCCTCCATCGCCGCGAGGATCTGCCTCCCGGCGAAACCGTCACTGGCCCGGCGATCATCACCGAGTCCAGTGCGACGACCGTCGTCGACCACGGCTGGCAAGCCGCGACGACCGACGACGGGCATCTGGTCATGGAACGCGTGGCGATTACGCAGAGTTCCGAGATCGACACGAAAGCCGACCCGGTTCTTCTGGAGGTCTTCAACAACCTGTTCATGTCCATCGCCGAACAGATGGGCGCACGCCTGGAGTCCACAGCGCAGTCCGTCAACATCAAGGAACGGCTCGACTTCTCCTGCGCGCTCTTCGACCCGGACGGAAACCTGGTGGCCAACGCCCCGCACATCCCCGTCCACCTGGGCTCGATGGGCACGAGCGTCAAGGAGGTCATCCGGCGCCGCCGCTCCCGGATGCGCCCCGGCGACACCTACGCCGTCAACGACCCGTACCACGGCGGCACCCATCTGCCCGACGTCACCGTGATCACCCCGGTCTTCGACGCGGGAAGTACCGCGAACACGGAGAGTGACCCGGAGATCCTCTTCTACGTCGCCTCACGCGGCCACCATGCCGAGATCGGTGGCATCGCCCCCGGCTCCATGCCCGCGGACAGCCGCACCATCGAGGAGGAGGGAATCCTCTTCGACAACTGGCTGCTTGCCGAGGACGGCCGCTTCCGCGAGGAGGAGACCCTCCGCCTGCTCACCGAGGCGACCTACCCCTCCCGCAACCCGAAGACCAACCTCGCCGACCTGCGCGCCCAGATCGCCGCCAACCAGAAGGGCGTCGACGAAGTCGCCCGCATGATCGAGAACTTCGGCCTCGCCGTCGTCCAGGCCTACATGAGGCACGTCCAGGACAACGCCGAGGAAGCGGTGCGTCGCGTCATCGACGCCCTGGACGACGGCGCGTTCGCCTACGAGACCGACTCCGGCGCCGTCATCCGGGTACGCGTGCGTGTGGACCGCGAGAAGCGCTCCGCCACCGTCGACTTCACCGGAACGTCCCCACAGTTGGCCACGAACTTCAACGCCCCCTTCGCGGTCGTCAACGCGGCGGTCCTGTACGTCTTCCGCACCCTCGTCGCGGACGACATCCCGCTCAACGACGGCTGTCTGCGGCCCCTGGAGATCGTCGTGCCGTCCGGTTCCATGCTGGCGCCCGAACCGCCGGCAGCGGTCGTCGCGGGCAACGTGGAGACCTCCCAGGCGATCACCGGTGCCCTCTACGCCGCCCTGGGCGTCCAGGCCGAGGGCTCCGGCACCATGAACAACGTCACCTTCGGCAACGAACGCCACCAGTACTACGAGACCGTGGCCTCCGGGTCCGGCGCGGGCGACGGGTTCCCCGGCGCGCCCGTCGTCCAGACCCACATGACCAACTCCCGGCTCACCGATCCCGAAGTGCTGGAGTGGCGACTGCCGGTGCAGCTCGACGAGTTCGCCGTACGGCGCGGCAGCGGCGGAGCCGGGCAGTGGAGCGGTGGGGACGGCGCCGTGCGCCGCATCCGGTTCCACGAGCCCATGACCGTCTCCACGCTGTCCCAGCACCGCAGAGTGCCGCCGTACGGCATGGCGGGCGGCGAACCCGGAGCGCTGGGAGCCAACCGCGTCGAGCGCGCGGACGGCACGGTCACCGCACTCGCCGGCAGCGACTCGGCGGACGTCGAACCCGGCGACGTACTCGTCATCGAAACCCCCGGCGGCGGAGGCTACGGCCCACCGTCGCGCGACCCCCATCAAGCAGGAGAAGAGATCGATGATCTTCGGGCGTTCTGAGCGCGGGAAGCCTCCGGTCGAGCCCGTCACGCTCAAGATCCTGGTGGCCGGCGGCTTCGGCGTGGGCAAGACCACCCTCGTCGGCGCGGTCAGCGAGATCAGGCCGCTGCGCACTGAGGAACTGCTCACCGAGGCCGGACGCCCGGTCGACGACACGAGCGGTGTCGAGGGCAAGCGCACCACCACCGTTGCCATGGACTTCGGCCGCATCACCCTGCGCGAGGACCTGGTGCTGTACGTCTTCGGCACACCCGGCCAGGAGCGTTTCTGGTTCATGTGGGACGAGCTCTCGGAAGGCGCGCTCGGTGCCGTCGTCCTCGCGGACACCCGTCGGCTCGAGGACTGCTTCGCGGCCGTCGACTACTTCGAACGGCGCTCCATACCCTTCCTCGTCGGCGTCAACTGCTTCGAGGGAGCCGCCCGTTACCCGGCGGAGGACATCCGGCGGGCCCTCGACCTCGACGACGGCGTGCCGCTGCTGCTGTGCGACGCCCGCGACCGGGAGTCCGTCAAGGAGATCCTCATCGGCGTCGTCCAGCACGCGATGGCCTACCAGGCGGACCGCCGGCAGACCGTGACCACCTGATCCTCGGCGCATGGGCTGACCCTCGGCGCACGGGCACGGCCCGTACCCCCGCCGACCGGGGTACGGGCCGCGGCTCATGGCACGCGCGCGTGGCTCACGCGGGTCGCACGCGCGCGTGGACCGTTCTTCGGCTCCGGCCGTCCGTCCTGCTTCGGCTCCGGCCGTCTGTCTCAGCCCTCGCCGTCCTCCTGCCAGCCGAAGCTCTTCTCCACCGCCTTGCGCCAGTTGTGGTACTCGCGGTCACGGTCCTGGGCGGACATGGAGGGTGTCCACTCGACGTCCTTCGCCCAGTGCGCCTTGAGCTCGTCCAGGTCGTTCCACACCCCGGTGGCCAGCCCCGCCGCGTACGCCGCGCCCAGGCACGTCGTCTCGGAGACCTTCGGCCGGATCACCGGCACGTCGAGCACGTCGGCCTGGTGCTGCATGAGCAGGTTGTTCTTCGTCATGCCGCCGTCGACCTTCAGGGTCGTGATCTGCACCCCGGAGTCCTGGAACATCGCGTCCACGACCTCGCGCGTCTGCCAGCTGGTCGCCTCCAGCACCGCGCGGGCGAGGTGCGCCTTGGTGACGTACCGCGTCAGCCCGGTGATGACGCCGCGCGCGTCCGAGCGCCAGTACGGCGCGAACAGGCCGGAGAAGGCGGGCACGATGTACGCGCCGCCGTTGTCCTCGACGCTCGCCGCCAAGGGCTCGATCTCGTCGGCGGTGCGGATGATGCCGAGCTGGTCGCGGAACCACTGGACCAGCGCGCCCGTTATGGCTATCGACCCCTCCAGGCAGTACACGGGCGCCTCGCTGCCGATCTTGTAGCCCATGGTCGTCAGCAGCCCGCTCTTGGACGGCACCGGCCGGTTGCCGGTGTTGAGCAGCAGGAAGCTGCCCGTGCCGTACGTGTTCTTCGCCGTGCCCACGTCATAGCAGGCCTGTCCGAACACCGCCGCCTGCTGGTCGCCCAGGGCCGAGGCGACCGGCACACCGGCCAGCTGTCCGACGGCGGTCCCGTACACCTCGGCGGAGGACTTGATCTCCGGAAGGACGGCCTCGGGGACGTTCATCGCGGACAGGATCGAGGAGTCCCACTGAAGGGTCTCCAGGTTCATCAGCATGGTGCGGCCGGCGTTGGTCACATCGGTGACGTGGTGTCCGCCGTCCGTGCCGCCGGTGAGGTTCCAGATCAGCCAGGAGTCGATGGTGCCGAAGGCGATCTCCCCGCGCTCGGCGCGCGCCCTCAGGCCGGGCACGTTGTCCAGCAGCCAGGCAGCCTTGGGGCCGGAGAAGTAGCTGGCCAGCGGCAGCCCGGTCTGCTCGCGGAAACGATCCTGCCCGTCCGAGCCACCGAGCTGGTTGCACAGTGCCGCCGTACGGGTGTCCTGCCACACGATCGCGTTGTGGACCGGCTTGCCCGTCGCTCGGTCCCACAGGACCGTCGTCTCGCGCTGGTTGGTGATGCCGAGCGCACTGAGCTGGTCGGTGCGCAGCCCCGCCTTGGCGATCGCGCCGGCGACCACCGCCTGCACCTTCGACCAGATCTCGGTGGCGTCGTGCTCCACCCACCCGGGTTTGGGGAAGATCTGGCGGTGCTCCCGCTGGTCGACGGCCACGATCGCGCCGTCCTGGTTGAAGATGATGCAGCGGCTCGAGGTCGTGCCCTGGTCGATAGCGGCGACGAACTTGTCCGTCATGACGTCCCCTTCGTCGGGTCCTTCAGAAGGCTGCGTTGAAGATGAGCCCGGACAGCACCGCGCCGATCAGCGGTCCCACCACCGGAATCCACGAGTAGCTCCAGTCCGAGGTGCCCTTGTTGGGGATCGGGAGCAGGGCGTGGACGATGCGGGGGCCCAGGTCACGGGCCGGGTTGATGGCGTATCCCGTGGGACCGCCGAGCGACAGACCGATGCCGACCACCAGGAACGAGACGATCAGGATCGCGGTGCCGTTCTCGCCGAGCCCCTTGGTCAGGCCGAAGGCGAGGATCGGCAGCACCAGCGCGATCGTCGCGATGATCTCGGTGAGGAGGTTCGCCACGGGATTGCGGATCGTCGGCGCGGTGGAGAAGATCCCGAGGGTCGGCTGTGCCTTGTCCTCCTCGGCATTGGCCTGGAACTGCGCGTAGTAGACCAGCCAACACAGCACCGCACCGAGGATCGCACCGACCATCTGGCCGGCGATGTAGATGTGGACCTTGTCCCACACCCCGGTGTCGATGGCGATCCCGACCGTCACGGCCGGGTTGATTTGCCCGCCGGACAGCGGAGCGGCGGTGTACGCGCCGGCCATCACGCCGAATCCCCAGCCGAAGGCGATGACGACCCAGCCCGCGTCCTTCGCCTTGGAGTAGTTGAGTACGACCGCGGCGACCACTCCGGCCCCGAAGAGGATCAGAATCGCGGTACCGATGACCTCACCGAGGAATATGTCTCCGTTTGTCATTGCGGCTCCTAGGCCCTGGCCGGGACGATCGGCCCCGGTTCTCCGTGCGGGGTGCGTTTCCCATGGCGACATCAGCCGAAGGGCAGGAAGGTCCCGCGCCCCGCCCGGCGTCCGTGACGAGCGTGCCGTCGCAGCCGAATCACCCGTGGGGGAGGGGCCTTGGTACAGGTGGAAACGCGCGGCGCAGTGCGTGGATACGCCGAGAATGTACGGCGATGTCGGCTGACACCGGGAAGTGTTCACCGGCGTCCAGGGGGCGTCAAGGTCGCCGACGCCAACGGTTGAGGGCGTGCCGTTGGGGCACGGACCCACGCCGATCGTGCTCCGGGCATGCCCATGGTGGGGTGCAACTGACACCGGGGCCCTGCTGAGGCCGGCAGGCAGGCCCGTTCCTGCTGGACCCGGCAGTGGCCGAAGGTCATGGATGCGCTGAGGGCTACGGTCACCTTTCGGCCACCGCCGACCTCGTGGGGAAAGCGTCTCACCCCCTGCCGGGCTCCGCCACCGCGCACTCGGCCGGAGCCGTGGCCGCCTCCACTCCGCGAAGGATCTCGTGCCCGGGCAGCCCCGCGCGGCCCAGCACCCAGCTCGCCCCGCTCAGGGACTTCGCCGCCTTCTTCAGCGGCGCAAGACAGGAGGCCGCCTGCCGGTGGTCCGTCACGCTCCCGGGCTCGCACAACACCGTGGCCAGGGACAACGTGACCGGACGCCCACCCGCCGACCAGGGTGCGTCCAGCACGGAGACGGCCAGTGGACTCAGTCCTTCCGGATCCGCCAGCACCAGGAAGTCGTCTCCGCCGATGTGGCCCACACGGGTGCTGTCCGACGCCCCGTGCTGAAGCACCCGCCCCACCGACCGGATCAGTTCGTCACCCGCCGCGAACCCGGCCCCGTCGTTGACCTGCTTGAAATGGTCCACATCCAGCCAACTCAATGCGAACGTCCGCCCGTCCGCGATCCGCCGGTCCACCTCATCGGTGATCGCGTCCGACCCGGGCAGCCGGGTCAGCGGATTGAGCCCCGCGGCCTCCTCGACCCGGGTCTCGGCAAGCGCCCGCACGAGGTCGGCGAGCCGTACGACGCCCACGCAACGGCCGTACCGGTCGACCACGGCCACATCGTCCGACGTACGGTCCCGGCCGCCGATGGCGACCACGTCCAGCACCTCCCACGCGGTGGCGTCGACACCCACCGTGCGCGGCGGATCCCCGAGCTTGGCCGCGGGCCGGTCGGCGTACAGGGCATGGCCGTAGCGGCCCGACATCGACAGCAGGAACCGGGAGCGATGCACCGACCGCACCGGGACACCGTTGATGTCCACCAGCAGCACCCCGGACACCTCCGGCGACCCGGTCAGCAGCGCCCGGACCTGGCCCGCGGACGCGGTGGCCGGCAGCAGCGCGGCCGGCCGCACGAACTCCCGCACCGACGGTCCCGAGCGTGGTGTCACCGCCAGTCCGGTGGAGCGCGGCGGAACGTATACCTCCGCCGCGGGAAGCCGAGCCGGCGGGGCGAACAGCTCGCCCTGAGCCAGCTGTGCGCCCGCCGCCCGCGCGGACCCGCACTGCAACTCCGTCTCCACGCCCTCGACGCACAGGAGCGCAGCCAACTGGTCGCACAGCGTCCGCATCGCCCGTACCGCCGCCGGGCGTGCCAGCATGGACGCGTCGAGCTTCACCAGGTCGGGCGCCATGTCGGTGAGCAACCGTAGCGGCACGTCCCCGTCGCCGACGCCGTCCGCACTGATCCGGAAACCCTGGTCCCGCAGCGAACCGATCGCCTCCAGCAGCGCCGGCTGAGGCACATGCGTGTACGGCGGACCGACGTCGATCGTCACCTCCCACGGCAGCCGCCCCGCCGCACGTACGGCGTCGTGCAGCGGCGTGAGTCCACCGAGGTCGGCGAGGGTACCGGCGAACACATTGACGTACAGCGGCAGCAACGCCTCCCTGCGAGCTGCCGCCCGGAACGCCAACACGGCCAGCCTGCCGTCGAGTTCGGGATCCCGGCGGGCCTCGGCCAGGACGTCGCCGGTCTCCGGCCGGGCGAGTATCTCCAGCCCCGCGACCCCACTGGTCGTCAGATTGACCACCGGTTGGAATGCGAAGCGGAGAGTATCCGTCCAGGAGTCCACGGCAGCATGATGGCGCCGCTGGAGCACGCCCGAGCCCAGTTCATAAGACGTTCACGCAGGATTCCGGGTTGGTCACACACCGTAGACATGCCTGGTCGGCCTCGGTCTACGGCGGTGGCGCCACGGTTGTGGGACCGCCCCCGTGCGCCCGAGGCACCGCCACACCTCACCGCACGGCGATCACCGCCGACCCGTGCCCGAACAGCCCCTGATTCGCCGAGATCCCCACGCGCGCCCCGGCGACCTGCCGGTCACCCGCGTCGCCTCTCAACTGCCAGGTGAGTTCGCATACTTGGGCGATCGCCTGGGCCGGCACCGCCTCCCCGAAGGAGGCCAGGCCGCCGCTCACGTTCACGGGTATACGGCCGTTGAGCCTCGTCGTGCCCTCCCGCAGCAGCTTCGCGGCCTCTCCCTCGCCGCACAGCCCCAGATCCTCGTACCACTGCAACTCCAGGGCGGTGGACAGGTCGTAGACCTCGGCGAAGGACAGCTCCTCCGGGCCGACGCCCGCTTCCTCGTAGGCCGCGCGCGCGATCGACTCCCGGAACGTCTCGGCCGCCGGTCGCACCGCCACCGCGGAGTCCGTCGCGATGTCGGGCAGATCCAGGACGGTGTTGGGGTAACGCGGCGTCACGGTGGACACCGCCCGGATCCGCACCGGATCCCTGGCCCCGTGCCGCCGTGCGAACTCCATGCCGGCCAGCACGAGAGCGGCCCCTCCGTCGGAGGTAGCGCAGATGTCGAGCAGCCGCAGGGGATCGGCGACCACGGCGGACGCGGCGACCTCCTCGGCGGTCACCGGCTTGCGGTAGCGCGCGTAGGGATTCAGTGCGCCGACCGCGGCGTTCTTCACCTTGACCTGGGCGAAGTCCTCCGGTGTGTCCCCGTGCACGGCCATCCGCCGGCGCGCGTACAGCCCGAAGTACGTCGGATTGGTCGCACCGAGGACACGGAAACGCAGCCAGTCCGGATCATCGGGCCGGTCGCCGCCCGCAGGCCGGAAAAACCCCTTGGGAGCCGCATCCGCACCCACCACCAGCACGACGTCCGCCAGTCCCGAAAGTATCTGCGTCCGCGCGGCGTTGATGGCCTGAGCCCCGGACGCGCAGGCCGCGTACACGCTCGTGACCCGGGCGCCCTGCCAGCCCAGCGCTTTGGCGAACGTCGCCCCGGCCACATACCCCGGATAGCCGCCCCGCACGGTGTCCGCGCCGACGATCGACCCGATATCCCGCCACTTCAGTCCCGCATCCGCGAGTGCCGCGCGGGCCGCCACCGCGCCGTACTCGACGAAACTGCGCCCCCACTTGCCCCAGGGATGCATGCCCGCGCCGAGCACCGCAACCTCTTCCGTCATGCCGTCACCCCCGTCGGTCGCCACTGCCACGTCGTCCAGATCGTCTCCGCGTCCTCATGAAGGACCCCGGGGACGACCTCCACCTCCATGCCCACCGCCAGATCGGCGACGGTGACACCGGGAACCGCCTGTCCCAGCACCACGAGGCGCTCGGCCACCAGCTCCACAGCGATCAACGTGTACGGCTCCCACGGAAGTTCCGGATCGGTCACATAGGGTGACGGAGGCTGATACCGGCTGTCCGTGTACGACCAGACACGCCCGCGCCGGGACAGCGGGGTCTCCTCCAGTTCGCCGCCCATGCAGTCCGGGTTGCGGCAGTGAGCGTCCTCACGGGGAAAGAAGACCGAGGCACAGGCGGAGCACCGGGTGCCGAGGAGTCGGAAGTCGTCCCCGCCGCCGGTGAACCATCCGGCGACCACTGGTGTGCGCGTGCGTGGCACAGTCCCTCCCGGCAACAGATCTGACGGAACGTCAGAAGTGTGCCACGGGCAACCGAAAAGCGGCAGAGCGGCCCGAAGGGCGAACTGCATCCGATTGCTTCCCCGGCAGAACGAAATCCTGATAGACGCAGGAGACATGACACGACTCTCGACCGCGGTACGGGGACTGGTCACCACGCTCGCCACCCTGCTGGCCGTGACCGCCGTCCCCGTCCCCGCCACCGCTCAGGCGAAGACCGAGCCCAAGGCGCCGAAGGACTTCGTGGCGCTGAGAACCGTGGATCCCACCATCGTTCAGGAGATGCGGTACCTCACCCCGCACAACTTCGTGGGCGAGCGCATCGACGGCTACCGGCAGCCCCTCTGCATCCTCACCCGACCCTCTGCGGAAGCGCTCCACAAGGCCCAGAAGCAGCTGCTGCGCCAGGGCTACACGCTCAAGGTATACGACTGCTACCGGCCGCAACGCTCCGTCGACCACTTCGTGCGCTGGGCCAAGAACCTTGACGACCAGGCCATGAAGACCGAGTTCTACCCGAACGTCGACAAGACCCGCCTGTTCGAGGACGGTTACATCGCGGAGAAATCCGGCCACAGCCGAGGCTCGACCATGGACCTGACGATCGTCCGGCTTCCGGCGAAGCCCACCAGGCCATTCATGCCGGGAGAGCCCCTCGTACCCTGCTACGCACCCCAGGGCGAACGCTTCCCCGACAACTCGGTCGACATGGGCACCGGATTCGACTGCTTCGACACCCTCTCGCACACCCTCGACCCGCGCATCCAGGGCGAACAGCGCGCCAACAGGCTGCTCCTCAAGACCACCCTCGAAGCCCTCGGATTCGTGAACCTCGCCGAGGAGTGGTGGCACTACACCTACAAGCCGGAGCCCTATCCGGACACCTACTTCGACTTCCCCGTGTCCTGGAAATCCCTCACCAAGCCCTAATGACAGGCCCCCGGAAGACGCCCTTCCACTCATCGGATACAGTCCGCCGCGTGTCCGAAACTCAAGCCTCCATCCCCAACTCCGCAGCGGATTCCCACTGTTCGAGCTGCGGCGCGCCCTACGGAGAGGGCGTCTCCGGCTGGCCCCGCACCTGCCCGGCGTGCGGCACCGTGGCCTACCGCAATCCGCTACCGGTAGCGATCGCGCTCCAGCCCGTGTACGACACGAAGGGCACAGCCCTGGTCGTCATCACTCGAACCATCGCCCCCGCGCGCGGAGGCATCGCCCTGCCCGGCGGCTACATCGACGACCGCGAGGACTGGCGGCAGGCCGTCGTCCGCGAACTCAAGGAAGAAACGGGCATCGACGCGGCCGGCCGCGACGTACGTCTCGTCGACGCGATGAGCTCCCCGGACGGGCACCTGCTGCTGTTCGGTCTCCTTCCGGAACGGTCCGTCGACCGCCTGCCGACGTCGGCCGCCACGGACGAGACCGAAGGCTGGCACCTTCTGCGCAGGCCGGAGGAGCTCGCCTTCCCGCTGCACACGCTGGCCGTACGGGCATTTTTCGAGGGCCGCTACCTCTGAGCTCACCGCTCGTCGAGCCCTCGTATACGTACCGGACGAGGCGACGCGATCATGCCGTCCTCATGCTCCAGCTCCACGACCAGCTTCTCGCCCTCCCAGCGGGTGAGGTAGCGCTCGATCTCCGGTTCGTCCCAGCCATCACCCGCGTCCGGCACCACCAGCCCGCCCCCGGTACGCCCCCGGGCGGGCGCCCACACCTCCAGCTCCAGCCCGCCGTCGTCCCCGCGTACCGGGACGACGGCACCCGCGCGCGCGAGCACCGGGATCCGGGACAGGGGCGCGTCGACGAGAATCTGCCCCGGCCCTTCGTACGCCCGCCCCGTCGCCGTGTCGTACCAGCGCCCTCGCGGCAGCTGCACGGCACGCCGGTCAACACCCGGACCCAGCATGGGCGCCACCAGCAGACAGTCGCCCAGCAGAAACGCATCCTCGCAGTCGCGCAGCGCGCGCTCCTCGGGCCCCGACCACCACAGAGGACGTACGTACGGCGCCCCCGTGCGCCGGGCCAGATGGGCCAGCGTCACGAAGTACGGCAGCAGCCTCCGCCGCTCGACGAGCGCCACGCGCGCGTGCTCCAGCACCTCGGGACCGAACTCCCAAGGTTCCCTGCGTCCCGCCCGCAGACTCGCATGCGTACGGAACAGCGGCAGATACGCGGCCAACTGGAACCACCGCAGATACAGCTCCGGCGAAGGACTCCCGTCGAACCCGCCCACGTCCGGCCCCGAGTAAGGCACCCCGCACAGTCCCAGGCCCATGACCAGTGACAGCGACGCCCGCAGTCCGGGCCAGCCCGTGGCCACATCGCCGGACCAGGTCCCCCCGTAGCGCTGCAGGCCGGCCCATCCGGACCGCGAGAAGACGAAGGGCCGCTCCTCGGGAGCCAGGGTGCGCAGCCCCTCGTAGCCCGCCCTGGCCATGCACAGGCCGTAGACGTTGTGCGCCTCCTGGTGGTCCCCGTCGCGCCCGTCCAGGGAGTGCCGGGCCGAACGCGGCAGGGTCGACTCCCCGAAGGCGGCGAAGGACGTCGGCTCGTTCATGTCATGCCAGAAACCCGAGAAACCCTGCGCCAGCCGCTCCGCATACAGGCTCCCCCACCACTGCCGCACGCGCGCGTGCGTGAAGTCCGGAAAGACCGCCTCCCCGGGCCACACCACGCCCCGCACAAGCCTCCCTGAGGCGCCCCTGACAAACGCGTCCTCGGCCGTCCCACTGTCGTACACGGCATTGCCCGAGGCGGCCTTGACGGCAGGGTCGATGATCGACACCAGTCGGATCCCGTCCCGCCGCAAGTCCTCGGCGAGCTGCGGCAGTTTGGGGAAGCCCTCCTGGTCGACCGTGAACACCTGGTGCTCGTCATAGTGGTCGATGTCCAGATGGACCGCGTCCAGCGGCAGATCCCGCTCCTGGTAGCCCGAAACGATCCGCCGCACCTCCTGCTCGCTGCCGAAGCCCCACCGCGCGTGATGGTGGCCCAGAGCCCAAGCCGGCGGCAGCGCGGCCGCACCCGTGAGGGAGGCCCAGACGAGCAGCACGCGCGCGGGAGTGCCCACGATCACCCAGCAGCGCAGCGGCCCCCCATCCATGCGCAGCTCGCTGTTCCCCGCCCGGTCATGCCCGGAGCCCGCGCCCTCCTCACCCTCCCGCAGCGTCACCGTGCCGTCCCACGAAGTGTCGTGGAACACCAGATGTGTGGCCGCGTCGGCCACCACCAACTGCACCGGCATGGTGATGTACAGCGGGTCGTCGCCAGGACCGAACGCACGGCCGGGGTCGGTGTTCCACAGCCGGTAGGTCCCGTCCTTCAGCCGCGGGCCCGACGCCCGGCCTCCCAGCCCGAAGAACCGCGCGTCCGCGGCCACCTCCGACCGCTGCATCCAGCGCGCCGACCCACCGTCGACCGGCTCCCACCAACGCGGCGGCAGGTCACGGCGCAGTGTCACACCACCCGGCGTCTGCACCTCCACAGCGCCGTGCCGCGAGATGACGACCGTCACCCGCTCGGCCACGACACGCCAGCCACCGTCCTTGTCGGGCTCCAGCACAGCCCGCGGATCCGGTTCCGGACAGCGGCCCGCGAGCGCGTACGACGGCTCGGGAGTGGCCCCGTCCCACCCCCAGAAGACAGCCCCGTTCACGGTGACGACCACGCGCAGCTCGGACCGGCTGAACCGGATGACGCCACCGCCCGGACCGGGCCGCACCTCCTGCACGGGCCCGGGCACCCGAGCGCGCTCGGCGCCCCGGGGCGGCAGCCCCTCGGCGTCGGCGCGCTTCCTGCGCCACGCCGCTCGTACGGTACGCAACCCCTGGGCCGCTCCCACCGAACCGACCGCCTTCATCGAACGCACCAGGTCACGACCGTCCATGCTGCTCAGCCTGCCATTGACCGCCCCACACGTGCGTGTCGTTCAACTGCCGTTCACCCGTGCCGGGACCACATCTTCACGACACGGACTATGTGGGGCGCACCCTGGTGCAGAAGTCGATCACATGGCATCGTCCGTGTCATCCGCGTCGCGCGCACACCCCAGCCGTGCGCGGAAGACGCACACGACGCGCACAGTCCGGGAGCCGCCCCATGTCGACCGTGAATCCCCAGCCGCTCTGGCAGCCAGATCCGCAGCGCATCTCACGGGCTCAGGTCACCAAGTTCCAGGCCTGGGCGGCAGAAAACCACGGCGCTCCCGCAGGGGGCGGCTACGCGGCCCTGCACCGCTGGTCGGTCGACGAACTGGACACCTTCTGGAAAGCCGTCACCGAGTGGTTCGACGTACGCTTCTCCACCCCCTACGCGCGCGTGCTGGCCGATCGCTCGATGCCCGGCACCCGATGGTTCCCCGGCGCCACCGTGAACTACGCCGAACACGCCCTGCGCGCCGCCGCGACCCGCGCCGACGAGCCCGCTCTCCTCTACGTCGACGAATCCCACGAACCCCGCCCCGTGACCTGGTCCGAGCTGCGCCGTCAGGTCGGCTCCCTCGCCGCCGAGCTGCGCGCCCTTGGCGTACGCCCCGGAGACCGCGTCAGCGGCTACCTCCCGAACATCCCGCAAGCCGTCGTCGCTCTCCTCGCCACGGCCGCCGTAGGCGGCGTCTGGACCTCCTGCGCCCCCGACTTCGGTGCCCGCAGCGTCCTGGACCGCTTCCAGCAGATCGAGCCGGTCGTGCTGTTCACCGTCGACGGCTACCGCTACGGCGGCAAGGAGCACGACCGCCGCGACATCGTCGCCGAACTCCGCAGCGAACTGCCCACATTGCGCGCCGTGGTGCACATCCCGGTCCTCGGCACCGAGGCCCCCGAGGGCTCGCTGGAGTGGTCCGCCCTCACAGCCGCCGACCAGGAACCGGTCTTCGAGCCCGTTCCCTTCGACCACCCCCTCTGGGTGCTCTACTCCTCCGGCACTACCGGCCTCCCCAAGGCCATCGTCCAGTCCCAGGGCGGCATCCTCGTCGAGCACCTCAAACAGCTCGGCCTCCACTGCGACCTGGGCCCCGAGGACCGTTTCTTCTGGTACACCTCGACGGGCTGGATGATGTGGAACTTCCTTGTCTCCGGCCTCCTCACCGGCACCACGATCGTCCTTTACGACGGCAGCCCCGGCTATCCCGACACAGGCGCCCAGTGGCGCGTCGCCGAACGCACGGAAGCCACCCTCTACGGCACCTCGGCCGCGTACGTCATGGCCTGTCGCAAAGCCGACGTACGCCCAGGCCGCGACTTCGACCTCTCCAAGGTGCAGTGCGTCGCCACCACCGGATCACCGCTGCCACCCGACGGATTCCGCTGGCTGCACGACGAAGTCCGCGACGACCTGTGGATCGCCTCCGTCAGCGGCGGCACGGACGTGTGCTCCTGCTTCGCCGGAGCCGTGCCCACGCTGCCTGTGTACATCGGCGAACTCCAGGCCCCCAGCCTGGGCACCGACCTGCAGTCCTGGGACCCCAGCGGCCAACCCCTCATCGACGAGGTGGGCGAGCTCGTGGTCACCAACCCCATGCCGTCCATGCCGATCTACTTCTGGAACGACCCCGACGGCAGCCGGTACCACGACAGCTACTTCGACACCTATCCCGGCGTTTGGCGCCACGGCGACTGGATCACCGTGACCTCACGCGGCTCCGTCGTCATCCACGGCCGCTCCGACTCGACCCTCAACCGCCAGGGCGTCCGCATGGGATCGGCCGACATCTACGAAGCCGTGGAGCGCCTCCCTGAGATCAAGGAATCCCTGGTCATCGGCATCGAACAGCCCGACGGCGGCTACTGGATGCCCTTGTTCGTGCACCTGGTACCCGGAGCGGTGCTCGACGAGGCCCTCCTGAACCGCATCAAGCAGACCATCCGCGAACAGTTGTCTCCACGTCACGTCCCCGACGAGATCATCGAGGTGCCCGGCGTCCCCCACACCCTCACTGGCAAGCGCATCGAGGTCCCAGTCAAACGCCTCCTCCAGGGCACACCCCTTGAGAGGGCGGTCAATCCGGGCTCCATCGACAACCTCGACCTCCTGCACTTCTACGAGGAACTCGCCCGCAAGCGCGCCTGACCGAGACGCCCCGGCCTCGGACGTGAACTACGGCGACATCCGAGGCCGGCCACCGCGCCACCAGTCTCCGACCTGCACGAATGCCCCTGCTTGGGTCCGAGACCCCCTTACCCCGACGTCGTTGTCAGTGCCCCCGGTTACTGTGAGTGAGAATTGATCGACTGCACGCAGGGGGAAAGATGGCGCACACCGACCACCAGACGATGCAACGCGTCCTGCGCCGCGAAATCGCCGGCACGATCGGCCTGCTGACCGACGAGCACGATTTCTGTGCCATGCGGCGCTACCGCAGCTTCACCTTCGACGACCACAAGATCTATCTGGAACAGGTGGAAGCCCTCCTCAGGACACGGGCCTCCCAAGGCAGCCACACGACGATCGCTCTCTTCGATCCGCAGGAGTACGCCGAGTTCTGCGCGGCAAGGGGCTTGGACCCCGACATCGCGTCAAGCCGCACACGCTTCACCGCCGAACTCGCGACCACCGGACCCACCATCTGCTACGAAGGCCAGCCGCTGACAGACCTCGTCCCGGCCCTCGTCGACGAAGCCGTCCGACAAGCCACCTGGGAATACGCGGCCACACTCCTGGCACGCCTCGGCACCTGCGCCACCTGTGGCGAGGACATCGGCCGCGCTGCCTTCACCCGCGCCTCCAACCTCCTGGTCCGCATCCTGGACACGGCCCAGCCGGGCAGCCGACACCTCGTCTGCAGCGTCACGGGAACACCGGAAACACTCGTCTCCGTCCTGCACGTCGACGAGGACGCCCAGGGCGCCACCAACCTCGACGAAGCCGAACTACTGGAGTTCACCACGGTTCTCGCCCTCGGCCTCGCGACCCGGAGCCCCGGCGGACTCGTCATGCGGACCACCGCTCCCGGCACATCGGACCGCATCTACGGATGGCGCCTGCGTGGAGACGGCCTGGAACCCCTGACCGCCGGCGAGGTCTTCGACGCCTACTGCACCGACATCGAATCGGGAGACCTCATCGCCCCGGAATCGGGGGTCGACTACTGCCCGCCTCCGGATCTCGGCGACGAGGAGGCACCTCCGGCCCACGACCACTAGCGCAAAGGAGCGCCCCACCCGCAGGTGGAGCGCCCCACACGACCTGGCCCGTAGCCGTCTCGCGGCGGCTACTCGCCGGACAGCACCGCCTGAGCCGCGTTGCGCGCCTCTTCGGCGCTGTCCGCCGCACGCGCCGCCGCAGCGGCACGCTCGCACTGCGCCAGCGTGTACTTCGCCAGCGTCGCCCGGACGTAGGGAATCGACGCCGACCCCATGGACAGGGAGGTGACACCCAGACCGGTCAGTACACATGCCAGCAGCGGGTCGGACGCCGCCTCGCCGCAGACACCGCAACTCTTGCCCTCGGCCTTCGCTGCCTCGGCGGACAGCGCGACCAGGTCGAGCAGCGCGGGCTGCCACGGATCCTGCAGACGGGACACCGCACCCACCTGACGGTCCGCGGCGAAGGTGTACTGCGCGAGGTCGTTCGTCCCCAGCGACAGGAACTCGACCTCCTGGAGAATCGAGCGCGCCCGCAGCGCGGCCGACGGAATCTCCACCATCGCACCGAACTTCGCCTGCAGCCCAGCCGCACGACACGCGTCCGCGAACGCCTTTGCGTCGGTCCGGTCCGCCACCATCGGGGCCATGACCTCAAGGTAGACGGGCAGCCCCTCCGCAGCCTTCGCGAGTGCCGTCAGCTGGGTGCGCAGCACCTCGGGGTGGTCCAGCAGCGTCCGCAGGCCGCGCACACCCAGGGCCGGGTTCGGCTCATCGGCCGGCGTCAGGAAGTCAAGCGGCTTGTCCGCACCCGCGTCCAGAACGCGTACGACGACACGGCCCTCGGGAAAGGCCTCAAGCACCTGCCGGTAAGCCTCGACCTGCTTGTCCTCCGACGGCGCCTGCTTGCTGTCGTCGAGGAAGAGGAACTCTGTGCGGAACAGACCGACACCCTCAGCGCCCGCCTCGACAGCTGCCGGAACGTCGGACGGCCCGCCGACGTTGGCCAGCAGCGGCACCTTGTGACCGTCGGCGGTGGCACCCGGCCCCGTCGACGCAGCGAGAGCGGCCTTACGTGCGGCGGCGGCAGCCTCCAGCTCGGCTTTCTTCTCGTCGCTCGGGTTCACGAAGATGTCACCGGTGCTCCCGTCCACAGCGATGAGCGTGCCCTCGGCAAGCTCACCGGCACCGGGCAGCGCGACCACGGCCGGCACACCGAGCGCCCTCGCCAGAATCGCGCTGTGGCTGGTCGGCCCACCCTCCTCCGTGACGAAGCCGAGAACCAGGGCCGGATCCAGCAGCGCCGTGTCTGCCGGAGCGAGGTCGCGAGCCACAAGGACATAGGGCTCGTCACTGTCCGGGACACCCGGCATGGGGACCCCGAGCAAACGAGCGACGATACGATTCCGCACGTCATCAAGGTCGGCCACGCGGCCGGCCAGATACTCACCGGCACCCGCCAGCAGCTCGCGGTACGCGGCGAAGGCGTCGTACACAGCGCGCTCGGCCGTGCTGCCGACGGCAATCCGCCGGTCCACGTCCGCCATCAGCTCGGGGTCCTGGGCCATCATGGCCTGCGCCTCGAGCACCGCCTGGGCTTCGCCCCCTGCCAGATTGCCGCGCGCCATCAGGTCGGCTGCAACAGCCTCCACGGCCTTGCGGGCGCGCCCCTGCTCACGCTCCGCTTCCTCGGCCGGAATCTGCTTGGCAGGCGGCTCGAGGACCGCCGTTCCCATGTGCCGAACCTCGCCGATCGCCACACCGTGGCTCACACCGACGCCTCGCAGCGTTGTCTCCATCTCACCCGTCTCCGATAAGTGCGGCGGGTCCCGCCGCCGCGGTGGTTGTCGTCCCTACTTGCCGTCATGCGACGGCGCCGACGTCACTTCCAGACGAAGAGACTGTCGCCGGCCTTCACATCGCCGTCGTCCCGCAGATCGGAGAGGGCCTCAGCCGTGGCTTCGAGGGCCACGATCGGGCACACCGGGGACTTACCGGCTTCCTCGACCGCTACCGGGTTCCAGCGCACGATGCCCTGGCCACGCGTCACGGTGTCGCCCTTGTTCACGAGCAGCTCGAAGCCTTCGCCATTGAGTTGCACCGTGTCGATCCCAAGATGAGTGAGCACACCGTGACCCTGCTCGTCGACGACGACGAAGGCGTGCGGATGGAGAGAGACGATGACTCCGTCCACAGGCGACACGGCCTCGGAGGGCTCGCGCACGGGGTCGATCGCAGTGCCCGGGCCGACCATGGCCCCGGAGAAGACAGGATCCGGTACGGATGCCAGGCCGACGGCGCGTCCTGCCAGTGGGGACGTCACGGTGGTCATGGGAAGCCTCCCAGGGGTGGAGAACGGAATGGGCCGTCGCTGTCCGTGCCGGACGGCACACCGTTCAGCAGCGTATGTCACATGAAGTGCCGGTTCCGCTTCGGAGTCGCGGAGTGGTCTAGACCATACCTCAAATCGATTTGCACCCGCTCCGCAGCCGCGTGTACAGTCGTACTCCTGCTTGGGGCTGAGCGACGCAACCTGGCGTCCTTGCCCGGCAGCACCCAACTTGTCAGATCCTATCTCGGGGTCACCTTCTGCATGTCTGCAGGTCGGTGGTCAGAGGGCCGGAAAAACACTGATAGAGTTGGAAACACCGAAGGGAAGCGCCCGGAGGAAAGCCCGAGAGGGTGAGTACAAAGGAAGCGTCCGTTCCTTGAGAACTCAACAGCGTGCCAAAAATCAACGCC
>NZ_JBITCM010000030.1:0-105748 GCF_044453205.1 Streptomyces sp. NPDC051738
GATCGGTCCGAGACGTGCGGGTCCGAGCTTGCGGCTCTGGCGCAGTCGGCAGACGCGGGCTTCGGTTGCGGCAGGGGTTCGGTGCGGTGTCGTGCGCGGGCGGCTGCTGCGGTCGATGAGCCCGCTTTCGCCCTCGGACCGCCAGCGCCGGATCCACTTGTGGGCCGTGGGACGGGAGATGCCCATTTCCGCGGCGACGTGCGCGACGGGACGGCCGGAGCGGACACGTTCGATCAGCAGTCGCCTGCCGTGAACGGTCAGCCGGGCATTACGGTGGGACACGAAGGCCTCCGTGCGGTGAAGATTCGACACCTCCACCACACACGGAGGCCTTCGCCATGATCAAGCCCGGCCAGCGTTAACAACGCTCGTGGTCAATACAGCTAGGGCCTGTCGATCGCGGAGACCAACGGCTACTGCGGACGCCTTGGGAGGAGAGATCCTGGACGAGGCCCGCGCCGGTGCTCCACCACCTCAGGATTCAAGACGGCGGCGGTCCTCCTCGTCCCACTTCCGGGTGTCGCGCGGCTGTACGTACGGCTCCTCCTCGGCCGGGTGACCGCCCGCAACAGCGCGCTGGCGGGCCATCTCCGCGTCGAACTCCAGGCCCAGCAGGATCGCCAGATTCGTGATCCACAGCCACACCAGGAAGATGATCACACCGGCGAAGGTGCCGTATGTCTTGTTGTACGAGGCGAAGTTGGCCACATACAGCGCGAACCCGGCCGAGGCGATCATCCAGATCACCAGTGCCAAGAAACTGCCCGGCGTGATCCAGCGGAAGCCGCGGACCCTCGCGTTCGGTGTCGCCCAGTACAGGATCGCGATCATGGTCGTGACCAGGACCACCAGCACCGGCCACTTCGCGATCGACCACACCGTCAGCGCTGTGTCGCCGACCCCCAGCGCGTTGCCGATTTCCTGTGCCAGGCCGCCGGTGAACACGACGATCACCGCACTGACCACCGCCATGACCATCAGGACCACCGTCACGCCGACGCGCACCGGCAGCACCTTCCATACCGGACGGCTCTCCGGGACGTCGTAGACCGCATTGGCAGTCCTGATGAACGCGGCGACATACCCGGAGGCCGACCACACCGCGATCAGCAGACCCACGATCGCCATGACCGAGCCGACCCCGGCGTTGCCCTGCATCTGCTGCACCGCGTTGCTCAGGACATCCCGTGCCGCACCCGGGGCCAGGTTCTGAATGCTGTCCAGAACCTGCTGCGACGCCGACTGCCCGACGACCCCGAGCAGTGAGATCAGCGCCAGCAGTGCCGGGAACAGCGCCAGGATGCTGTAGTAGGTCAGGGCCGCGGCCCGGTCGGTCAGCTCGTCCTTCTTGAACTCCTTCAGGGTGCCTTTCAGCACCGCCCCCCAGGAGCGCTTGGGCAGGTCCGTCGGAGTGTCCGGCGCCCGCTGCTCCGCCTGCTCATCCGGCCCGGCCTCAGATGCCCGCACGGTCTCGGCCCTCTGGCCGGTCGTGCCGTGCCCGCCGTGCCGTCCATGCCGTCCATGCCGTCCATGCCGTCCATGCCGTTTCAACGTCCGTACCATTCCGCACGAGTATCCCGCTGAGCACCACATATACGCGCATTCGCGCCATACCGTCACAAGATCAAAGAGGTCGACCTATGCAGCGGGCTCGCCCAGCGCACTCATGGTGGACACGCCTGCGCGAACGATCAGCCCGCCGCGTGTGGACGAACTCGCCGTCCACTACGAGGCGACCGTCCTCTTAGCGGTCTCACAGGGCCTCCCTCACCCCTTCAGGCAGCACGACGGTTCCCTGATACGCCCCCGAGGTCCACTCGGTCACCTCCTGTTCGTACCGGATGCGCTGCCCGTCGTGAGGGATCAGGAAAGTGCACTTGAAGGTGTGCGCGGTGACCCGGTAAGTCGAGGCGTCGAGGACGAGCGACTCCTCGACGCCGCCCACGGCGATCGCGCTGTCGGGTGCGGCGACGCCCGCCGCACGCAACTGGCTCAGAGTGGGGGCGAGTTCACGCAGGGCCTTCTGTACGACGCCCTGGTCCCGTACGCCGGTCAGCGGACCGGCCGCCGTACGGACGCGCAGTTCGACTCGGCCGTCCTCGCCGCCTTGGCCGTCCGCGCCGTCCTCCGGCGCGGTGAAGGTGACCTCGTCGCCGTATCCCCGGAAGGCGTCGAGCGCGGCGAGCGGGTCCTCCACCTCGTCCGCGAACTCCGGTGCGCCGAGGGGCCCGTGTTCCCAGCCGGCCGTGCCCTTCTTGACGTAGACCGTTCCGTCGGCGACGTAGATCTCCTCGGGTTTGCTCACGCCCTTGCTGAGGGTGGTGCCGGTGGAGTGCAGCGCCCACGGGTCGCCCGTGGTCCGGCGCACGGTGGCCGTGTAGGTCGCGGCGCTCTCCTGGCCCCGCAGGACCAAGCCCTCGCGGCCCTTCACAGCGAACGTCCAGCCCTTCTGTCCGGCCATCGCCGCCTCGGCGCGGGCGAGGAACTCGGGGACGGTGCGGGGATCGGGCTCGGTCTCGGGCTCGGCGGGGGCGACCTGCGGGCTCTGGGGCGTGGGCTGTGCGGACTCGACGGGCCTCCCCTCGTCCGTCGAGTCGGCACAGCCGGTCAACGCGGCGGCGAGGAGCACCGCCAGCGCGGCAGCGGTCTTTCTCACGCGGCGGCTCTCCTGGCTCGGCCGTGCAGCGTCAGATAGAAGGTCTGGAGCGATTCTCCGGGGCCGCCGAGTTCGAAGCGGTTGTGGACCTTGCCGAGCGGGTTCCAGATCCGGCCGTCCGGCATCCGTACACCGAACGGCTGGCCGAAGTAGGTGCGCTGGTCGGCGTCGAAGTCGACCCACACCGCCCCCGCGCGCCGAACGAGCACCTCACCAACGTAGGCGCCGAGCCCGAACAGAGTGTCCCGCACCTGCTCGCGCCCGGCCCCGCCCTTACGCAGCCCCTCGATCAGGAAATCCACGACCCGCAGGCTCGCCACGGAGTAGTCCAGCGGCAGCCGGTTGCGCACCGTCACGCGGGCGACGAACCCCGCAGCCCACGACCGCATCTCTCCGACACACAGGACGCGTTCGTCCACTGGGCTCATGCGGCCCCACCCCTTCGCTCGGTACGTCGGGAGACCTGCTCGTGGATCTCCCGATCGATCAAGCGGATGCCGCATCACCAACATCACGGGTCACAGGCGTGTTGATTGACACACAAGAAAGTCACAGGAGGTGTACAACCTTTTGCTCTTTCGTTGATCGGTGACAGGGGAACGTCGGTCCCCGAGGTATGGGCTGACGGTGCTCGATGCGGGCGGAGCGTGGCAGCCGCTACGATCACGGATCGTCACCGAGCAGTACAGGGAAGGACCGTGACCGAGGGACGGAGCACGGCGGCTGCGCCCCTGTCGAGCTGAGATACGAGCTGGGGCGGCGGGACTGGTCCACGCGTTGCGCGCACGCGCGCGGTCATGGGGGATCAACGGCCGCTGCAGGGGCTGCTCCTGCCGCTGCTCCTCACGGTGCCGGTGTGACGGCGGCTTGCTCGCGAAACTCGCCGACACCGCTGCCGTCAGGCGGTCACATGAAGTGGGGCTCAGCTACCGATCAGTCGATGCGGTCGCTCAGGCCCAGCACCTGCGGGTCGTGGCTGGGGAAGTACCTGGGCATGCCACCCACGTGGATGGTGCGCCCGTACACGCCGGCCAGGAACTCGACGGCACCCACCGGGAACTCTGACCAGTCGCCGTTGTCTCCACGGACGACCACCGGCCATGCGTCCGGGTCCTCGGGGCTCGTCCTCCAGTAGAAGACGTCCCCCGAATTGGAGGTCGCCCAGGAGATCAGACCGCCGGGCTGTGGATAGGGAACGTAGTCCTCGGTGTCACCCATCTCGTAGAGATCCTGAAGGATCTCGTCCCCCCTGGCCTCGGAAGCCCATGACGCCTCGGCGCCAGGCCGGGGAACGGACACCGACAAGAAGTCGTCGACGACCAGGATCGGATACGCCTCCGCCAGAGAGCGGAAGTCCGAGGGCAGCGCCGTGCCGAGGTCCGCCACCAGGGCGGCCCAGTCCACACTGCGCCCGCCCGGCACACGCCACCGAGTCATCGACGGCAGCGCGGCCTCCAGCTCTTCGATCCTCAGCATGTCGTCTGCCAATCCGGGCTGTTCTGGACCACCACGTTGTCGGCCAATGCTCCGTCCTCGGTGTGGGCGGACATGGTGATGCTGTCCACATAGCCCGTGGTGTGATTCGTTCACCCAGTCGCCGCCCACCTTGTCGCCGACGATGTGCGTGCGGTCGAAGATGTAGGCGCCCTCACTGACCCTGTTGTGCGGCGGGTCCGGGAATCGCCCCCCTGCCGCCCAAGGATGCACTGTTGAGCATGGCGACCTGCCGGGATGCGATGTCGTGGCCGAGTCTCAATGCTGGACGGGGTTTTTAGGGCAGGAATTCCCAGAACGGGCGGTCAGGCGCGAGATTGCGAGCACACACCGTCACGTCCTCACCCCTGAGATACGCCAGCAACCACTCGCTGAACGTCATCTCGTAGAGAGTGTGGGCCGGACTGTCGAGCTCCTGAACCAGGACGCTCCAGGGAGATGAGGGTTCATCAGGAACGCGAAGGAATACATATTCCCCGGTCATGGCCGACGTCACCGGCATCAACTCACCGGGGTCCGCCCCTACCGGACTGGGCAGAAACCCTGCCATGTCCTCGTCGCGCCATAGCTCGAGATCCCCCCTGATGGTTTCTCCCAGACTGTGCAGAAGATGGCCGGCAGGGTGCTCCAGATACAACTGCCCATTGATCACGATCGAACCGTAGGCGTCCACGATCTCACGGAAGTCCGCAGGAAATTCGATGCCGAGTTCCTGCTCCAGTTCGATCCAGGGCGCCGGATCCGACCAGTTGAACCGGGGGCCACCCAACAGGGCTTTTATCTCTGAAAGCGTCGCCACCACTGTGATCCTTCCAGCACCTTGAGCCGATGCCGGTCTGGGGGTAGACCGCCGTGCACGAGAGAGCAAAGGGCGTTCTCCGACTGCTGCGATGTCACGACGCGATGGGCCTCGTATCCGTCCCCGAGCCGGTGGACAGAGGGGACGCTCCTCCCAGGGATCACACCATCGGTGCCCATGTGCGGAAACCTCGCCCAGGCCGCGCGGCCCCTGCGGGCCGGCGGGCGCTTTCGATCACTTTCCGGCCGGTGTGGGCCGGGCCGGAGCCCGGCCCACACCGGTTGCGTCAGCCGAAGGACATGCCCGCGAACGGATCCGGTCCACCGGTCCACGGGTCCAGGCCCTGTTCGATGCGGCGCCGCTCCTCAGCTTCGTTGAGGAAGAGGGCGGAGCCCGCACCCCAGAAGGACTCGTCCCCGAGCGGGCAGTCGTCGAATTCCGCTCGTATGACACGCACGAGGAACTCGACCACTCCACAGTCGTAGCGACGCCACAGGTTGTCGTTCCTGTTGTACACGAGCAGAGGCCAGGTGGCCGGGTCCTCGGCCGAGGCGTCCCAGCACAGGATGTCGGCCGCGCAGGAGACCCCCCACGCGATCAACACCGGATCCAGACCGGCCGCCTCAGCGGCCTTCGGGATCCTGCCCCAGGCTCCCTCGGCGTTGGCCGTTTCGTGGATCATGCCGCCGTAGGGCGAGGCAGGTGGTTCCTGCCTGTTCTCGGGGGCGACGATCCCCAGGCAGTCCTCAACTCCACCCGCTCCGTAGGAGTCGATGAACCGGCGGTAGTCGGAGGGGAAGCTCCTTCCCCACGACTGTTCCACGCGGCCCCAGTCCACCGAGGTGTCGCTCTCGGCCGTAGGGGGCATGAGGCGCTGAAGCGTGTCCCACGCCGACATGCTGCTGTCCCTTTCTGCTGTACCCGATCCGGTCACGGCGTACCTCCGGTGGGAACCTGCCGCCCGGTGTTCTGGTCGTTGAACATGCCCAGGTTCCGGCGGTTCAACAATGTGTTGGACACGAAGGCGTCGATCTGGATCCCTGTGGATCCGTCCGGATTCGTCCCATAGGCGGATATCCGGAATCCGGTGGCCACGGTCCGGCGTCCACTGTACGACGGGGTCACCTGGTAGTAGACGGCCTGTCCAGCGTCGACCGCGGCCCGCACCTGGTTCTCGTAGTTCTTCATATTGTTGGCCCCCTGCTGGGAGCCCGTCTGCCAGTCGTTGGCTCCGCGGGCACAGGTCGCAAGGTTTTCGAGCTGGGTGCCCGAACCGCTCAACTGCTGACCGAGGAGGTGGCAGGCGTTGATGTTCGTCTTGGCCGGGAGACCGAAGTGGAAGGCGGCGCGACGGGCCCACTGATATCCGGGCGGTGCGACCACCTTGACATTCGTGTCGCTGCCCTCGTGAGTGTCGAGGTACGACTCGGTAAGGCAGGCGGTGGCGCCGGTGGAGCGGTTGCCGTTCTTCGCGTCCAGGTCACCGTGCTTGACCCAGCCGCCCGAACCGCTGCTGCAGTCGCCCCCGGTCTTGGTGTCGTCCTTCGGCGCCGGCCCTCGCGGCGTGGGCTTGGGATCCGGCTTGGGCGCTTCCTCCTCCTTCGACTCGTCGGACGTGTCGTCGGAGGTGTCGTTCGCCACCTCGGTGGCGACGTAGGCCACGGCGGCGACGACGACCACCGCTGCCACCACCGCGACACCGACCGGGCCCAGTGACAGCGCCGGCATGGCCAGGGCGAACCAGTGCCCGTCCAGTTCGACGTTGCTGGTGGGGTTGCCGCCGGTGAAGGCGTAGCGGTTGCCGGTGAAGGGGTCGGTGCCGAGGCCCATGTCCGCGAGGGCGCCGTTGTACATGTCCCGCGAGGTGAACCGGTTCAGGCCCGGGTCGTAGTCGCGGAAGCCCATGTCGTAGGTGCCGGACTGGGCATCCCACCGCTTGGCGTTGTAGCGGTAGGGGTTGAACGCCTCCTTCGTCGGGTCCGCGGTGTCAGGCTTGTCGATGCCGGTGAACTCGGAGGTGTCTTCCGAGCCGTAGGCGGTGTAGCCGTAGGTCGCCTTTGTGTCACCGGTGTCGGTGGTGAGGGTCTCGACGTCGCTCTGGCTGTTGTAGCCGTAGTGCGCGTCCTCGCTCGTCCCGTCGCTGTTGTGCTTGACCATGGAGAGCCGCTGGCCCCACGGGCTGTACTCGTAGGACTTCGTCAGCGCGCCGGCGACCTCCTCGTTCAGTACCTCGTCGGACAGGCCGAGGTACTGGTAGTCGGTGGTCTTGCCGTCCGCGGTCTTGGCCGTGGTGCGGTCGAGCGGGTCGAACGTGTACGTCGTCGACTTCATGGTGTCGTCGGCGCCCCGTTGCTGGGACTCGACGACGTGGTCGAAGCCGTCGTACACGTTGCGGGACTGGATCTTTCCGTCGGCGGTGACTGACTCCTGCCGTCCGAAGGGGTCGTAGGTGAAGTTGGACGTCACTCCGTTCGTGGTGGAGGTCTGCAGCCGGTTGCGGTCGTAGGTGAAGTTGGTGGACTCGTTCTTGACCGTCTGGCTGACGACGTTGGCGTTGTCGTCGTGGACGTAGCTCTCCGTGCCGGCTCCGGTGCCGGTCTTCACCGCCTGCGCCAGCCGGTCGGCGGGGTCATAGGTGAGGTTGGTGGTCGAGGAGAGGTACGCCGTGTGGTTGTCGGCGTTCATCTTCTTCGCCACGTCCTGCGCCAGGTTGCCGTTGGCGTCGTAGGCGTAGGTGTGCGAGGAGACCAGGGTGCCGCCCGGCTTCTTCTCGGTCTGGGTTTTTGCCGTGCCGTCCCGGTAGTAGGTGTGGTCGACGGTGTTGCCGTTCGGCTTCGTCTCCTGCAGCGGCAGTCCGCGGTCGGTGTACGTGTACGAGGAGACATTCGGGGACGGGTCCATGGCGGAGTCGCCGACGGAGACCGACTTGACCAGCTCACGCAGGTCGTACGTGAACTTGGAGTGCTGGTCGGGGTGGCTGATCGTCTCCGGTTGGCCGTTGGTGTCGTACGAGTAGGTGGTGGCCTTCTTCTCCTGTCCGGCCAGCGCCTCAGTGACCTTCTGGACCTGGTTGAGGCCGGTGTAGGTCAGCGTGTACGCGTCGATCCTGGCACCGGACGAGGTGTCGTCGATGGATGCCAGGTTGCCGTTGAGGTCGTAGGCATAGGTGAAGGTGTGCTTCTCGTTGTCGGTGTCGCCCGAGTTGTCGCGCACCAGCTTCACACCGTCGGCGACCACGGCACCGCCACTGTTCTGGAACAGTTGCAGCTTGGCGGAGTTGCCCTGGGTGAAGGTGTGGGAGCCCAGCGGGACCCAGGTCCCGGCTCCCGTCGCCTGGCTGATCGTCTTGTCGGTGGTTCCCGAGGCGTGGGTGACCGTGTACTTGGCGGACGTGGCCGCTCCGGACACCTGCGGGTACTTGACGTAGACGGTGTAGGTGCCGTTCCTGGGGATGTTCAGCGTCCAGGTGAACGCGTCGGTCCCGGTTCCGGCGGCGTGGACCTGGTGGTCGTGGCCCTGCTGCCCGGTGGCACTGGCCTTGGTCCAGGTGCCGGTCGAGCTGGTGTTCTGGGTGTCGGAGTTGTCGACGAGCGGGACCGCGGTGCCGACCGGGACGCCGTCGTCCGTCTTCGACTTGAGGCGGCCGTTGGGGAAGTAGCTCCAGCCCATGGTGCGGTTGAAGGAGCCTCCGGCCGAGGCCAGGGTGCGGGCGGTCTGCTGGCCGACGTCGTTGTAGTCGTAGGTGGTGGTGATGTCCCAGGGGTCCGTGGACGACCTCAGCCATCCGTTGTCGAAGTACTCGTAGGTGGTGTCGTTGCGGACGCTCTGGCCCTCGGAGGGCGGCAGCGAGGTCTTCGCCACCCGGCCGACCTCGTCATAGACCGTCTCGCTGTAGACGTTCGGGTCGTTGTAGCGGGCGTCGCCCGGGGCGTACGGCTGGTACTGCTTGGTCGGCCGGTTGAGGGCGTCGTACTCGGTGCGGCTCTCGAAGTCGCCCGCAGTCGCGGTCTCGGCGCCGCGCGGGCTGATCGCCTTCGTGACGTTTCCGACCTGGTCGTACTCGGTCTTGGAGACCCGGTAGGTGGTGCCCTCGTGAGGCACCTTCACCTCTGTCTGCTTGCCGCGCTCGTCGTAGGTGACGAACGTGGTGTTGCCCTCCTGGTCTGTGGTCTCGACCGCCAGGCCGTCCTTGTCATACGTGCTCGACGTGAACTTCCCGGCAGCGTCCGTGACCCGCACGACGCGGTGGTTCAGGTCGTACTCGCTCTTGGTGGAGTAGTCGGTGGTGTCGGCGGTCGCGTTCTTCTTGGGGTCGATGACCGTGACGACGTCGCCGACGTTGTTGTACTGGTAGGCGACCTTGTCACCGGCGGCGTTGACCACCGAGGCCAGCTGGTAGATCTCGTTGTAGTTGCTGGTGGTGAGGTAGTCGCCCGGCACGGAGGTGGTCGCGGTGCCCTTGGGCTCGGTGACCGTCTTGACGTTGCCGACCTTGTCGTAGGTGTAGGCCGTGGTGCGTTCGGGAGCCGTCGGCGAGTCCTTCGGCGCGGTCGCGGAGATGACCTGGTCCGCGGCGTCGTACACCGCCGTGGACACTGCGCCGTTGGGCGCCGTGACCTTGGTGGCGTTGTTGTTGGCGTCGAACTCCGGGGCCGGAGTGGTGATCAGCGCGGTCTCGTCCTGGTCCTTCGGCACGGTCGAGACCAGCGGACGCCCGAAGGTGTCGTAGTCCTGCGTGGTCGTCTTGCCCCGCGCGTCGGTGACCTCGGTGACCTGACCGCGCTCGTCGTACACATACGAGGTGGACTTGTTCAGTGCGTCGGTGATCCTTGCCGGGTAGCCGGTCGGCCCGAAGTCACTGTTCGTGGTCGGATTGCCGTTGGCGTCGATGGCCTTGGTCAGCTGCCCGTAGGAGTCGTACTCGTACTTCGTCGTGTAGTCGTCCGGCACTGTCGTCGTCGCGACACCCTTGGGGTCGGTGACCGTCTTCAGGTTGCCGAACGTGTCGTAGCCGAACTGCCACTTGCGGCCCTCCGGGGAGGTCTTGCGGAACAGGTCGGCGGAGTAGCCGTCCGCACGGGTCTGGTACTCGTACTTGACGGCGTTGGCCGGCCACTTGGAGGTGTCCGTCACGCAGGCGGTCGTCTGGTCCGGGACACCCGACTTGTTGTTCTCCGCGTCGCGCTGCCAGAGCGGGTAGCCCGTCTTCTGGTCGTAGCAGTACGCGGTCTTCGCCCCGTTGTCCTCCTCCAGGTACGTGACGTTGTTGTCCGCACCCCAGCTCATCTTGGTGTTCTGGGACTTGGCGTTGGTCGTCTGGACCGGGCGGCCGAAGTCGTCGGTGACGTACTTCGTGGCGTGCGTCTCGGCGTCCGTGACGGTGGTGTCGGTGAACTTGGTGTTCGTGGTGTTCGCCGCGTACGCGAAGCCGGTGTTGCCCTGGAGACGGTCCGTGATGGTCTTGGTCCACCAGTGGTACTTCGGGTCGTCGCCCGCCTGCGGCGCGTAGTACGCCAGGTCAGTGCCGTTGCCTCGCGGATCGGTGGCCTTGACCAGCTTGACGTTCTTGTTGCCCTGGGTGGCGTCGTAGGTGAACTTGAAGACCTTCGGCTGGCTGGAGCCGTCGCCGTCGGTGAACCGGCCGAGGAGGCCCTTCGTCGTGTAGAAGAAGGAGATCTTACGGACCGGCAGGCCCGGGACGGACCCGGAGATGTCCGTGATCGACTTGACGTGGTCGTAGATCTTCGAGTTCGTCAGGTTCGAACCGGTGACCTTGGCACCCGTGTCGTCGATGAACTCATACGACGCGTCGCCCTTCTTGTAGTACTCGACCCGCAGTGACTGTCGGCCAGCAGGGTCGGTGATGTACGTGAGGAACTTCGTCGGCTTGTTGTTGGACTTGCGTTCCTCGTACGTGTACGTCTGCGTGTTGCCGTTCTTGTCGACGACGGACGTCAGGTAGCCGTCGCAGCCGAACAAGAAGCGCGTGCCGTCCGGGCGCAGCAGCGTCCAGGCGTCCGGTATCGGGTCCTTGTTCGGGGTGCAGTCCAGGCCCGTCTTCATGGTGATGCGGTAGTGGACGCCCGCCGGGGCCTTCCACGTGCCGTCGGCCTGCTTGGTGAAGACGTGCGTGGTGCCGTCGCCGTCGGGCAGACGGATCTGCGTCGCGTTCGCGTTCGGGTTCGGGTGGAAGTCCAGCGGGGCACCCAGCCGGATCGGCCCGGCCAGCTGCGCCGACCAGCCCGCACCCGACACGGTGTCGGAGGTGTCCAGCGAGTTGTACGCGAACCGGGCGAACGTGGTCAGGCCACGGCCGGGGTTGGTGAACGCGTTGTAGGACCACACGCTGTTGCCCGAGGCGAGGTTGTTCATCACCGTCGAGCCCGCGCCGGTGTTCTTGCCGGTGTAGGAGTAGAACTTCTCAAGGCCGAGGGCGTTGGAGGTGGGGTCCTCCACCGCCACGTTCTGCTTCAGCGTCGGAATCCCGCCGGTTCCGGCGGACAGCCAGCTGCCGTCGGAGACCTTCTTCACGTCCCAGCCGAGCACGTATTCGGTGCGCTTGTTCCCGGAGTCGGAGTTGATCGGCGTCTTGACCTGCGCCTGGATCGTCGCCGACTGGCCGGGGCTCAGCGCCGGTATCGCCGTGGAGAGCTGGTTGCCGCCGGTGGTGACGTCCGTGCCGTCCGGGAGCTTCCACGTGTACGACAGCGCCCGCTCACCGCTCGCCCAGGCGGAGCTCGTCGTGTTGGTGACCGTGAAGTCCACCGTGTACGTGGAGTTGGGGGTCATCCGGGCCGGGGTCTGCGGCGCGTAGTACGTGTCCTCCGTGGTGGAGTCGACGTAGATCACCCGCAGCAGCGGGCCGAGCTGGTAGTCGGACGCCTCCGACGCGAGGAACAGGGTGCGCTCCTGCGGGCCGGTGGCCGTCTCGTCCTTCAGCCTGACCATCGCGCCCTTGTTGGAGGACGGTGTCCTGGCCCAGCCCTGGGTGAGCGAGGTGGCGTCCCACCAGTGCCGGCCGACCTCCGAGACCTGGGCGACCGTGTCCGAGACCGTGCCGGAGTGGTCACCGCCGGGCGTCGTCCACGCCGTCGTCGAGGTGGCGTTGTTCCAGGTGGCCGACGTCTCCGCGAAGTCCCGGGTCAGACCGCGCAGTTCGTAGATCGCGCCGTTCGTGCCGGTGGTGGTCTCCGCGCCCCACATGAACAGCCGCGACTCCAGCACCGTGGCCGTGGTCGGAATGTCGGAGGTGGCGAACTTCATCGCCGCGCGGGTCTTGCCGTACGTGGCGGAGTTGTTGCCCACGCTCAGCCACTTCTGGCCAACGCCGAAGGACTGGATGGCGTCCTGGTTGGTGGTCGGCTGCGCGGACGACAGGGTCGTGTCCGTCACCCCCGACGTGCCCTGGATCAGCCGCATGGTGCGGCCCGCCTTCGGCACGCCGACGATGCGGGTCGGTGAGCCGAGCAGCTCGCCGCTCTTGGTCTTCACCGCCAACTGGTAGTAGTACGAGCGGCCGATCTCGTTCGCCGAGGAGTCCGGGGTCGGTGTCGCGGTGGTGTCCGTGTAGCTGGTGGCCGCCTTGTCGATCGGCGCGACCAGCGTCGCGGCCGAAGGCGTGAACGCCTGCTGCGTGGAGCGGTGCAGCTGGTACTCCGCGATGTCCAGACCACTGTCACCGGTGGTGTTGGAGTACGTCTTCCACGACAGCTCCGGACCCGTGCCGTGGATCACCGTCGGCGAGTTCAGGGCCGTGCCGACCTTGCCGTAGGTGACCGTCAGCCGCGGGATCGTGGAGGTCTCGCCGCCGTAGTCTCCGTCACCGGCCTCATAGCGCGGGCCGCCGGTCGGGGTGGTGGACTCGTTGGTCGCCTTCAGTACGAAGCCGTGGTTGGTGGCGGTACCGTCCAGCCACTGCTGCACCGTGTCCGTGACCGGGAACTTGTGCCACTGGTTGTACTCGCCGGTGTTCTTCACGATCGACGCCGGGTTCACCCAGCGCACCGCGTCCGCGATCACCGCCGTCGAGCTGTCGGTGTCCCCCAGGACGACCTTGCCGGCCGTGCCCTTGGCGAAGTCGATCTGCGAGCCGCCGTTCAGCGACGCCCACACCCCGCCCGAGCCGGCCGTCTGGTCCACGGTGTAGGTGGCCGTACCGGCCTGCCCGGTCACCGTGTAAGGGGCCGCCGTGGAGCGGTCCGAGGCCGTCACATAGTGCGCGTCCACCCGGTAGGAGGCCGTCTCCGGGATCTTCGGCTGCCAGGTGTAGGTGTCAGTGGTGATCGAGTCCTTGTTGTACAGGTAGTCGCCGTCGATCCCGTACGTCTGCGAGCCCCGCGGCCACGTTCCGACCGCCGCCGTCGTCCCGGCGTCCCCGTCGTCCACCTGCACGCTCGTGCCGGACAACTCGCCCACCAGCGCACTGGTCTTGTCCCAGGTCGCCGACAGCTCGTCCCAGGTGCCGGTGGCCCGGTAGGCGCCGATGGTCACGTCGTTGGCATTGGTCGTATGCGCCTGGTCGAAGTACATCTCCAGGCGCGCGGTGTCGATCGGCGTGCCCGACGGGATCTCGCTCAGCGGGAACTTGATCAACGATCGGGAGGTACCCGTGTCGGTCTTGCCCGCCGACAGCTTCCAGGTCGTGTTGAAGTTCGCAGACGGCTGATCCGACAGGACCATCGTGTCCTGCGAGTCGGTCGGCGACGGTGCGATCGTGATCGTCGGGTCGATCACCACCGGGTACTGCCGCTCCTTCGACGCCAGCCACTTCGCGTCCGGCGTGACGGTGAGCTTCCAGGAGTCGCCGTCCTTGGTGAGCTTCTGGGTGACCTTGGTGCTGTAGGTCCTGCCGAAGACGGACTTCTCCGCCTTCTTCGCGTCCGTCATGTACGGCGCCGGGATCACCAGCTCCGGCGTGTGCGGCAACTCGCCGTACAGCGCGATCGAGCCGTCCTTGCGCGCCTTGGGCACCAGCCCGTCGGAGTCCAGCGTGAAGGTGAACTCCACGGTCCCGTCGGGACGTTCGGCCAGGGTGATGTTCTCCTTCACCCGGCCGGGGCCGACGGCGTACTCGATGTCCGCGCCGTGCACCACATCCTCGTACGTGACCGTGGAGCCCTTGGCCGTCGGCTTGAGGTCCCCGTCCTTCACACCGTCGAGACCCAGGGTGACCGAACGGCCGCTCGGCGACGCGAAACGCACCAGCCGGTCGGCGTCATCACCGAACCAGGACCGCCCGTTGTTCGTGGTGTTGGCGAACTCAAAACCCTTCGCCTTCGTACCACGCACGGCGGTGTCGATGGATTTCCAGGAAGCCTTCTTGCCCGACCCCGAGCGGTACGACGTCGGCACCGCCGACAGTTCCGCCTCCACCCGGCCGTCCGACAACTGCCAGAACCGCGCACTCGCCGTGCGCCGGCCCTTCAGCTCCTTGACCCGCTTCGCCTTCGGAGCGGCCTTGCCCTTCGGCAGCTTCTGCCGGTCGGCCATCTCCAACTCGTCATGCGACGGCGGCTTGGCCAATTCCCCGCTATCGTCATCGTCATCCGCGAACCAGCTCTTGACGGTGTCGACAATCCCCTTGTCATCACCGTCATCAGCGGGCGCCGCGTACGCGACCTGGGGCAACGCGGTGCTCGCCACCGCGGCTACCACCAGACACGCTATCAGCCTGCCCAGTCTGGGTTTCACGCCAAACCTTTCCTCTTGCGTCATGGCATAAACATGCCGCCGGAATTAACCCCGGCCGCAAGACACGAGTTCACAGGCCGGGGCGCCGGGTTTCTATTCATTCCGGTGACGCAATGTCAAGTCGTCGGACATTGCGGACGATCGACACTGAACAGGTCGCCAAGTGCCCGATATTTCCCGTCACTTGCTGTCGGCGAACGGCATCGGGTATAACCCGCCCGGTTCGACTTCGAGCAGTCCCATTTCGAGGGGGGATAATTCATGGCCGACAACACACGGGAATCCGCGACGCCGTCACTTTTCCGGCGCGCGGACCGGTCGGGTCTGATCGTGGCGGGCGCGGCGCTGGCCGCCTGCGCCGGACTCGTGGTGTACGGCGTCGCGGGCACCGGCGGGAGCGACGGTAAGCCGGAGCGCCGTACCCCCACCGCCTCGGTCACCTACGAGGTGTCCGGCCAAGGCACCGCCGACATCACCTTCCAGGCCCGCAGCGAGGCCGGAAAGGCCACCGTCGTCAAAGCCGCCGCCCTGCCCTGGCGCAAGACCGTCGACGTTCCCCTCGGCCAGGCCCCGACCGTCAGCATCACCCTCGGCGAGAACGGCGGTCAGGCCCGCTGCACCCTCGCGATCCGCGGCCGCTACGTCCAAAGCGCCACCGCCAGCGGCACGTTCGGCCGCGCCACCTGCGCCGGCGCCCTGCCCACCACACCCGCGACCGCGAACTGAGCTCGCCCTTCCCCTCCCAAGGAGTTCCCTGTGCACGCCCTTCTCCGGAAGGCTCTGATCACCGCCGCAATTCTCAGCACCCTCACGGTGATCTCCGCCTGCGGCGGGCAGGACGCCCAACAGACCGCAGCCTCCGACTCGGTCGAGGTGCCGCAGTCACCGCAGGACCCCGCTGCCGACGCCGTCGCCGGCAGCGCGTCGCCCAGCTCCTCCGGCTCCCCCTCCGCCAGCCCCTCCCCCTCCGCCTCCGGCGACGCATCCACCTCGCCCTCAGCATCCGCCTCCACATCGACCGACGATGCGAAGGGGACCGGACAGTCCGCGAGCGGCACGGGATCGGGATCGGGGTCGGGCTCCGGCGATACGGGATCCGCAGCCCAGGCGCCCACCGCGCCCGACTTCCCGGTGCCGGTCGAGGTGGGCGACGCCACCCAGCTGATCACCGTCAAGGCCGGCGGCTCCTACGCCACCGTCACCGCCTGGGCCAAGGGGCCCTCAGGCTGGAAGGCGCAGTTCAGCACGAGCGCGGGCCGGGTCGGCTCCAACGGCGTGACCGACGGGGCGACCCGCCGGCAGAGCACCTACACCACCCCTAGCGGCACCTACACCATCACGGAGGGGTTCGGCCACGTGGCGGGCGGCACCGCGATGCCGTATCACGTGGTCACCGACGATGACTGGTGGGTGCAGGACCCCGAGTCGAAGTTCTACAACTCCATGCACGGCGAAGCTGGAGCGGACTTCCCGCTCACCGAGTCCGGCGACCGCGGCAGCGAGCACCTCATCAACTACCCCACCCAGTACGCCAAAGCCCTCGTCATCAACTTCAACCGCTGGCCCGCCACTCCCGGCCGCGGCGCCGGCATCTTCCTCCACGTCAACGGCAACGGCGCCACCGCCGGCTGCGTCTCCGTGCCCCGGTCCACCATGGACCGCATCATGAGCTGGATCACCCCCTCCGCCCACCCCCGCATCGCCATCGGCTGAGCATCGCCGACCGATTCCGACGTCGGCGATGGGGTGATCTACGTCACCGAGATCTCGAACTGTGTGATGTTTCCCAGTCACAGCGCGCTGGGAGGGCGGGCCACCTGTGTGTCGGGTGTGCCTCAGGTGACTTTCTTCGTGGCCTTCTGGGGCCTTCTACTGGGGTGGATTCGTCGTGAGTCGTCGTACGACGCGTGCGTACAGACCGTTGAGCTTGAAGCGCCGGGCGTGGCTGACGCTCGGTGCGGTGGTCCTGGGGGGCGGAGGCGTGGTGACCTATGCGGTCGCCAGCCCGTCGGGCGACCCGGGTGCGGAGGGCCGGGCCAAGCGGCCTGTGGAGGTCTATGACCTCGCGCTGAAGGGGACCGTGGGCGGCAAGCGGGAGCTGCCGCGTACGGACACCGAGCAGTTCTCACTGGTCGGCGTCTCCTGGACAGGGGCCGTCAAGCAGCTCGACGGCACGGCGCAGGTGCGTACCCGCGGCCTGGAGAGCGGCGAGTGGAGCACCTGGCAGGACCTTGAAGTGAACATCGACCCGCCGGAGGACCTTGAGGCCGGGATGCGCGGCGCGTCCGAGCCGCTGTGGGTCGGTCCCTCCGACGGCGTCCAGGTCCAGGTCGTCCACGAGGACGGCACCACCGGCTCGCTGCCCAAGGGGCTCGAGGTCAACCTGGTCGACCCGGGCGTGGTGACCGACGCCGAGACGAAGGCGACCGAGCCGGCGGCGTTCGTCGCCGAGGAGACCAGCCCGGCGGCCACGCCCACCGATTCCACGACTCCCTCCGACGGTACGACCGCGACGCCGACGGACGGCCAGACCACCACCTCCCCCACGCCGACCGACACCACGCCCTCGGCGACCCCGACCACTTCGGACCCGGCCTCCCCCTCGGCGAGCACGTCTCCGAGCCCGTCGGCCACCACGCCCTCGGCGCCGCCGTCCACGGTTCCCAAGCCGCCGGTCACCTCGCGGGCCGGATGGGGCGCGGACGAGTCGCTCAGCCCCGACCCGTCCGAGTACAACGCCGACGTGAAGGCCGTCTTCGTCCACCACACCACCGGGGCCAACGACTACTCCTGCGCAGACTCGGCGTCGGTCGTGCGGGGCATCTACGCGTACCACACGCAGGTCAACGGCTGGAACGACGTCGGATACAACTTCCTCGTCGACAAGTGCGGCACCGTCTTCGAGGGCCGCAAGGGCGGCGTCGACCTGCCGGTGCTCGGCGCCCACACCTACGGCTGGAACCGTGAGTCCACCGGCATCGCGGTACTCGGCGAGTACACCTCCACCAGCGCCTCCAACGCCGCGCTGGCCTCCGTCGCCCGCGTGGCGGCCTGGAAGCTCGGCCAGTACGGCGCCGACCCGGCCGGCACCGTCCAGCTCACCGCGGGCGCGAGCCAGAAGAACTACTTCGGCACCAGTTACACGGCGGGCACCAAGTACACGTTCAACCGGATCTCCGGCCACCGCGACGGCTACAACACCCAGTGCCCCGGCAACTCCCTCTACGCCCAGCTGCCGACCATCCGCACCTGGGCCGCCGGCCCGGTGCAGGGCCTGAAGGTCACCTCCGTCGGCGGCGCGGGCCTTTCGGGTACGACGTACTACACCAAGGGCGCCATCACCGCGCGCTGGACGGCGACCACTCCGGCCTCGCTCATCTCCAAGTACGAGCTGCTGGTCGACGGCAAGGTTGCGGCCACCGCCTCCTCCACGGCCACCTCGGCGAACGCGACCCTGGCCGTGGGCAGCCACACCGTCGCCGTGCGGGCCGTGCACCAGTCCGGCAAGACCGCGACCACCGCCGCGCTGAACGTCGTAGCGGAGACGACCGCACCGACCTTCACGACCACGCCGAAGCTCTCCCTGCGCACCGGCACCGTCAACACCACCGCCATCCCGGTCACCCTCGGCTGGAAGGCGACCGACGACAAGGCACTGCGCGAAGTGAAGCTGGCGTCTCCGACCACGGCCACGTTCGGCCCGACCACTACCAGCTCCAGCCGCACCGCCAATTCCGGTACGGCCGCCACCTGGTCGATGCAGGCGTTCGACTACGCCGGTAACTCCCGCACCGCGTCCGCCTCCTACACGCCGGTGATCCTTCAGGAGACCTCGGCGGTGAAGTCCGGCAGCTGGACGACCCGTTCGTCCACCAGCTACCTGGGCGGCAAGTCGTACTCCAGCGGCTCCAAGAGCGCCAGCCTCAGCTGGACCTTCACCGGCCGCTCCGCCTCCTGGGTGGTCTCCCGGGCCTCCACCTCGGGTCAGGCGTACGTCTACGTCGACGGCGTCAAGGTCAGCACGGTCGACCTGAAGTCCTCCACCACCCTCTACCGGCAGGCGATCTGGACCAAGACCTGGGCCGGCAGCGCCAAGCACACCGTCAAGATCGTCGTCGTCGGCACCAGCGGCCGTCCCACCATCACCACCGACGGCCTCGTCTACATCAAGTAACCCCAACCGCCCCTCGGATCAGGGGCGTACGGCGCAGGGGCCCTCTTCCCACCTGGTCAGCCAGGCGGGAAGAGGGCCCCTTGCGGTGTGGCAGATCCGGCCCGTCGGTGATGCGGAGGCCCGCCTCGGAACGGCGGGCGGCGGTCTAGGGCCGGTTGGAAGGCGCCTTCGACGGCTTCGCTTCGGCGCTCGGCTTGCCTTGGCCCTTTCCGTTCTCCCCGGTATTCCCGGGCTTCTCTGCCTTGTTCGTTTTCGTCGGCGCCGGGGTGGCCTCTTGCGCCGCTCCCGTCAATTGGGCGCAGTAGGCAGCGACTTGTTGTTCGCCGCCCGCGGCGCGTACGAGACGCTGCCATGCCGTGGCGTTCAGGGCGTGGCCACGGTCCTTGACCTTCTCGTAGACGCGACAGTGTGCCTGGACGTCCTTTGCGGTGCTGGGGAGTGGAGTAGAGGCGGTGGGCGGTGTGCCGGACCCGGTGGAAGGAGAGTCCTGTTCGCCGGGCGTGGGTGCGGGCGGCCGGCGCGTGCTGTCGCTGGTGCCGGCCTGGGGAGCGGGGTGCTGCCCGCTGTCCATCACGCCGATGGAAGCGAAGGCAATGCCGCCCAGCAGCGTGCTCGTCACGAGAGTGAGTGCGCCGCCGCGCGCCCAGCGTTGCGTCCGGGGCCTCGGGCGCCAAGTCGTCCCAGCGTCGGGTGCGCAGGGCCCCGTCGACCGCCGTGCGTGCGCTTCGGAACGCGGCAAGGGCGGACTGCTCCGCGTGGTCGTCCACGGGCTGTTGCCGCAGTGCCTCACCGATCCGATCGGCCGTGCTGTCCAGGCCGGATGCGTCGTCACGTTCGCTCGTGTGGCCGGAGCGTGGCGCGGCCTCGGGGTGGTGAGCCTCGCCGCTCAACCGTTCGTCTCCGTTTCGACGGGTGCTCATCTCGGTTCCCCCCAGCGTCCGCGCGACATCGTGTGCCACATCGTCGGGGCCGAGCCAACGGGCCAGGTTCCTCACTCCACGGCGGGCCAAGAATCGTACGACGGCGCTGGGCCTGCCCATGACCCGGGCGACCGCGGACTCCTCCAGACGTACGACATGGTGGAGGAGGATCGCGTCGGCCTGGGCGCAAGGCAGGTGGGCGATCAGGGCCCGGGCCGTCTCGGCGGACAGCGTGGCTCCGGGCAGTGCGTGGGCGATCTGGTCCCCGGTCGCCGGCGCCCAGGGGCTTTTTGCCGAGTGGGGCGATGCGCCGCGACGTCGCAGGTGGCCGCGCGCGTGGCGCCGGGCGATGCTCGCCGTCCAGCCTCGGAATCCGTGCCCGTCGCCACGAAACCGTGGCAACTCCCGGGCGATCTCCCGCCAGGCAGCGGCGGCGACATCCTCGGCGCCCTCACTCACGGTCCCGCGCAGGTAGCCGAGCAGGCCCGGCTGGACCAATCGGTACAGCACCGCGAACGCGGCCTCGTCACCGTCCTGGGCCCGGGCGACCGCCGTGCCCAGCGCCAGATCGTCGGCCGACACGCGCTGAGCGTGCCTACCCGAGCACGGCGTACGGCGCCCGTATGCCCGCAAGAGGGGGCCTCCGGGGTCCTACGTGGTCGTCGGTTGTGAAGTCGCCGGCGGCAGCGATTTGTGGCGATCGGCAGAGGCCGGTCCGCTGTCAGGCTCGGTTGAGCCGGGCGGCGATCCCATGGCCGATCAGCAGGTACATGAGAGCCGGGAGGCCGTAGTTGAGGACAACTCGCAGACCCGCTGTGTCCATCGTGAAAATGTCCTGCGACCACCAGGCCAGCCAGTCCGCCGTTCCCCGCACGAACTCGACGAACACATTCGCCTGGTTCGCGTCGAGCAGGAACAGCACGATCCACAGGCCGAGCAGACCTGCCGCGATGTCGGCGATCGTGCAGACAGTGAGTGCCGCGCGTCGTGCGGCGGCCTGGTTGCGCATGGAGCGGTCCCGGTCTGAGGGCTGGTTGTACGACTGGTACCCGGGAACCGGGTCGATGTTACTCACAGGAAATCCGATCGACGTAGTGCCATGTCGGCGCGCTCGCTCCAGGTACGGAAATTCAGCCCGGGTAGTCGCCTTCTCTCTTCCTGCTTCTGCGTTCTGCATGCGCCGCCGCGTTACACCGCCGCCCGCAATGACACAAATATGGCTGCCCATTCAGGCAGTTGCCTAAATGTTCACGCATCAGGTCACTTTTCCGGATGGAATGAAAGGGGCTATTTCCGGAGTGGCATCACCGCCCCAAGTCCATTGTGCGCGCAATTTATGTAGAGGTCATGACGGTGGTAAGTATGCGCCTTCATAAGGGTGTCGGTCTCGCGACCATCTCCGTCCGCCCGTGACACTCCTGAGGTGTGGCGCGCTGTTGGGAGTGACCCCGGCGGGGTCATGGCGCCCACCCTCCGGGGGGAGGGTATGCAGGCGCCGCTATGCAGGGGCAGGCTCGGTTTCCCCCCGTGACCGGGTCTGTCCCTGCTCGCACGGCACCGTCACGGCATGCGTCTGCTGCGGGCGTACGCCGGGGGCATCCGGGCGGTGAGAGCCGTTCGGCGGTGGGTGCCCAGGGTGTGACGGGTCGGCGATCCAATGCGCTGTAGGGGGTGGCCCCAGGGTCCCGTGGCGCCCGCTCGCCCCCCCTTTCGAGTGGGTGGTCGCGCATTGAGGGGCAGGCAGGCGAGTCCCCCGTCGTCTGCCTGCCCCATGCGCGCCCCTCGGGAGTCGTCCGGTCCGAGGGGGGAATACGCACGGGCCTGGGCATCCGCGGCCCGAATGGCCGCAACCGTGATAGTCGACTCTGGGGACGTACGAGCATCGTGATGATCGGGGTGGGTGTGCAGGGTCTGCTGGCGGACCGCTATCAGGTGCAGGAACTGCTGGGACGCGGCGCGATGGGCGAGGTGTGGCGGGCCTTGGACCAGGTCCTCGGGCGCCCCGTGGCAGTCAAACTGCTCCGTGCCGAAGAGCCGGCGGACGCCGAGCGATTCCGCATGGAGGCGCAGATCGCGGCCCGGCTCAACCACCCCAACGTCGTGGGCATGTACGACTTCGGTGCGCACCACGAGCAGCTCTACCTGGTCATGGAATTCGTCGATGGCTGGAGCCTGGCCCAGGAACGCTCCCTGCGCGGCGCCCTGGCGCCGGCGGAGGCGGCAGCCATCACGGCCCAGGCGGCCGCCGGCCTTTCTGCGGCACACCAGCAGGGAGTGATCCACCGGGACGTCAAGCCCGCCAACGTGATGCTGACCGCCGACCGCACAGTGAAGATCGCCGACTTCGGCATCGCGCGCTTCGCCGAGGATGCCGCCAGCACCTTGACCGCCACCGGCAAGATCCTCGGCACCGCCGACTACCTCGCTCCGGAACGCGCTCTGGGTCGGTCCGCACAGCCCGCCTCCGACGTGTACTCCCTCGGCTGCGTGCTGTACGAACTGCTCACCGGACAGCCTCCGTTCAGCGGAGCGACCTCGCTGGCGGTGGTCCAGCAGCACGTCGGTGCCACACCACCGCCACCCGACCGACTGCGCCCCGAGATACCGCAGCCGCTCTCCGACCACGTGCTGCGTCTGCTCGCGAAGGACCCGGCCCACCGGCCCACCGCCGAGCAGGCGGCCGACTGGCTCGCCGAGCAGCACGGGACGCCGCGACCGGCCGAGCCGAACAGCACCACTCTCATGTCCGCCCCGGCGATTCCAACACCTCCGGCCCCGCACCCCGGGGAGTCCCGCACGGGCGCGCACTCCCGCCGTCGCGGCCACCGCAAACTGGCCACCAGATCCACTCTTTGCGGCGCCGGCCTCGCACTGTTCGCAGGGGCCGCAGCCCTCGGAGCATCGCTGAACTCCGGCGACGACACTCCTACGTCACCCTCTTCTCCCACCCCGACAACCGTCAGATCGTCACCCGAGAGCCGAGCACCGACCCCGACACCCCCGTCTGCCACTCCTTCCGCCACGACGCCGCCTGCGCAGGAGGACCATGAGGACGACGGCGACGAGCGCTCGGGTAAGCACGGCAAGGAGAAGGACGAGAACGGGCACTCCGACGACTGAGCCGCTGCCGAAGCATGCGTGAAGCCCCGGTGCCGACCGGCCCTTCGCGAGCCCTCGACCGGCAGCGCTTGCTCCTTGGGTTTCAGCAGTGCCCAGGCGTGCTGTGAGGCAGTGGGTGCAAGGCCCGCCGCCGGACGGCGTGGTGGCGGGGAGCCATCCGATCGAGGCGGGCCATGCTCCGGTGGACAAGGAGCGTTGATTGTTGGGCCTGGCGGCGCTGATGTCGCCGAGAGCAGACTGGGGGTCGCGCTCGATGGCCAGGTCGCCAATGGAGACGACGCCTACCGTGTGCTGCTCGTCGTCGGCGACCGGCACATGACGGACCGAGTGCTCCCGCATCGCTTCCACCGCGCGGCCCACATCGTCGTCGGGCTTCACCGTGACGAGATCGTCGCTGCACGCGTTCGCCACGGTCGTGTCGTTCGGATCGCCGCCGTCGGCCACCGCGCGGATCACCAGGTCGCGGTCACTCACCAGCCCGCGCAACCGCTCACCCTCGGTGACCAGAACGGCGCCGACGTTCTTTCACCGCCCGTCAGCCTTCCGAGTACCCGTAGGCAACCGAAGCCCACGCGCGTGGACGACGGTCAGGATCGGCGATTGTCCAATACCGCGGGGTTGCAGGTGTCCCAGCCGGCAGCGAGCCCCGCCAGTCGTCCAGGACTGGCACACCCCGCTTAACGGATTCTCAGATCCATCTCGTACGCCGCTGAACCTGCGGTTTCATTGGCCGGGCACGTTTTCGGGCGGTGTTGCAGGAGTGGGGTAGGGCAGTGCTGCGAGAGCGGCGTCGAGAGCTTGGCGGAGGTTGTCGGGCAGTGCCCTGCCAGCAGGCCAGGCGACCAGAGCCTCGGCCACTGTCCTCTGCTTCGTGTTCGTGTTCATCGACACCTCACGCAGGAGGTCCCGTGCGTCGTCGGGCGGGATGCCTCCGAGCGCGACCACCACGCCCATAGCCTGGTCGATGCGGGCACGGGCCTGCACACCCTTCGCGATGGTTCGCGGTCGAGCCGGGAACTACCCGCTACGGCAGTGGGGGGTGCCGAGGTCGTACGCCGGCCACCGCGGATGGATGCTCCGGCGAGCACCGAGCGAGACCTCCCACTGCTCGGGCAGTCGACTGAGGAGCTTGCACATGCCAGGGATCACATACGCGTCGCGGTCGCCGACCGCGCGCGTCGACCAGATGGACCGCGCCGCCTGACGGGATGAGCCGACCGCACCAACCGCGACCGTACCGGAGGCGACTTCGTCTCTCCTCACTACGCGCCCGGTCGCGGAACGCGTCCACAGCTATGGCACCCGCACCTCGTTTCAATGACAGAGAATCGCCTTCACGGGTTGCCGCCGCGGATCAGCCGCGGACGGTGATCCCGTACCGGGTCCGCATCCGCCGCAGCTCCCACAGCGAAACAGCGGTCACGGACAGCGGCCCGCCCAGCAGGGAGCAGAACTGGAAGACCGGCGGGCCCTTGGGCATGCCGCTGTCGATCAGGTTGAAGACCGCGAGCACCCACACCAGGATCGCGGTGATCACGGGCGGCAGCATCGCGTGGACGTGGGCGGTGTTGAAGGCGCTGCGCGCCGAGTACAGCGACGCAAAGAAGAAGAAGGGAAATCCCCACACGATCACGGCCAGCGCCGTGAAGGCGATCAGATAGCCGACCAAGTCCTTGCGGTTGTCGAGCGCGCTCTGGGCCGCCACGTAGAGGACCCCGCCGATGACGACCACCGTCAGCACGTACCAGCCGACCGCCTTGAGCGGGGCACGGAGCCGGGAGCGCAGCAGCGGCCGCTGGGGCGGGGGTGCGTAGAGGATGAACCCGAGGATGACCAGCGGTCCGGCGCAGATCAGCAGGATCGGGGTGATGATCAGGTTGGCGATGCCGTCCGTGCCCGCGTCCTCCCAGCGGTCCGCCTCCACTCCGTAGATCAGGATCAGTGCGAGGGTGGCGATGACGCCGAGCACCGTGCGGGCCACTTGGACCCGGTCCACGGTGCGGTCCTCGATCCGGCCCTCACCCTCCTGCACGAAGAGCCGGGCGGCGACACGGTGCGCGGAGCGGATGACGGCGCCGGCGAGGAAGAAGACGGAGAAGAACCACAGGCGGCTGCGGCGGCGGGGCGCGGGAGCGGGGGCCGGTGGGCCGTACGGGTACGGGTGCTGGTTCGGATACGGGTTCTGGTTCGGATACGGGTTCGGCGCGGGCGGGCCGTAGGGACCGCCCGCGGGCGGAGGCCCGTAGGGGTTGTTGGCCGTCGACCCTGGAGGATTGCCCCAACCCGGGCCGCCCGGTCCGCCCGGTCCGTTGCCTCCAGGTTGTCCCGAACCCGTTCCCGGACCCCATCCCCCCGTTGCCATGCCTCTCCCACCGTTGTTTTTCGGCCAGTTGCTGTGTCGCACGGCGACATCGCGGCAGTGTAATGGCTCGCGGAGCGGCTCAAGTGTCGGCTTCCGCAAGGTTCGTTGTCGGGTACGGCGCCTGGTCCTTGTCAGTCTTCCGGCGAGGTGCCCAGGCCGGTCAGGGCGCCGACCGGGTCGAGGTCGGGGGTGCCTCGGGGCCACCAGTCGTCGCGGCCCGGTTCCGACTCGTACGGGTACCAGACGCCGTCGCGGCCGAGGCGGAGCTGCAGATGGCCGCGGGGGTGGGTGAGGCGGTTGCGCCAGGGGCGGAAGGCCGGGAGGTCGGCGGCGAGGAGGAGGGGGCGGGCCCGGTCGAAGCGGCCGGCGGGTGGGTCCCAGGGCTCTTCGAGTACGGCGAGACCCTCCAGGCCGCCCTGGCGCCATGCGGCGACCGCGCGGGCCAGATCGGCCGTGGTGCGGTCGGCGGCGGAGGCGAGTGAGGAGTACAGGGCACGGGTGGCGGCGGTGAGGCCGGAACCGGGGCGGGCGGCGGCGAGCCGTACCGCGTCCTGCCACAGGGTCACCTCGGCGACCGGATCGCGCCCGGTGCTCAGCAAGGCGTGGGCGCGGGCGGCCGCGTCCGTCGCCAGCTGGTCCAGCGCGAAGGGGTCCGGGCCACCGGGTGCCGCCGGGTAGACCGGGGGCTGCTCCGGGTGTGCGGGTACGGGCAACGGGACCGGCAGGGGTAGGAGTTGGCGGTCCGACGCGAGGGCGTCGGTGGCCCGCACGCCCGGGAGGGGCGCAGGTTCCCGTTCCTGGGCGGCACGGGCCGCACGGGCGGCGTTGCGACGGGAGAGGGCGTCGAGCAGCCCGCGTTCGCCTCGGCCGCGCAGCAGGAGCAGTACGAAGGGGTCGGCGTCCAGCAGGCGTGCGGTCTGGTAGCAGAGGGCGGCGGCGTGCTTACAGGGGTGACCGCGGTCGGGGCAACTGCAGTGCGGATCGAGGTCGCCGGGGCCCGGCAGCAGTGGTACACCGCACTCGGCGAGGGACTGGGGCATCTCCTTGTCGAGCAACGCGGCGATATGTCCCGGCCTGTCGGCCGCGGCGTCCAGGAACCGCGCCCAGTCGGCGTCGTCGAGCGTCCGCAGCCGCACCTGCACGCGGTACGGCCGCGGCCGACTGCCCCGCACGTACGCCAGCACAAGCCCCGGCGTCACGGTGATGGCGTCGACATGCCCCTGCTCCGCGTAACCGCGTCCGCGGGTAAGCCGCTTGGGATCGAGGGCGCCCTCTTCCAGAGCGGTCACCCAGGCGTTGCCCCACCAGGTCTCGGCGAAGCGAGCGTCGTCGTCGGAGGGGCGGGGTGCGAAGGCGGGGAAGGTACGGCGGAGTTCACCGTCGCGGCCGGGGGCGGCCATGGAGCGGGGGACCTGGGGGGTGGCGGGAGTGGCGGGTTCGACGGGAGTGGCGAGTTCGGGGGATGTGTGGGGTGCGGGGGGCGCTGCGGAAGCGAAGGGTTCTGTGCGAGCGGAGTGCTCGGCGGATGCTGCAGGTGCGGCCGAGGAATCACTTCGGGGGTTGGTGGTGGGTGCGGAAGGATCGGCCGGAATAGGTGAGGGTTCGTTACTGGCGCGCGCCGAGTGCGTTGTGGGTGGCTCTCCCTTGGGTGCGCGTCGATCGGTGGGCGGCAGGGGTGCGGTGCTCTCCGAGGAAGGTATGGTGGGGGCCGGAGTTGAGGGCGTGGCCGAGGTGGGGCTCGCCGGCTGGTTCCGCCGCTGCGCGGACGGTTCGGGCGTCGCCGAGTCATCGCGGGGTGAGTCCAAAGGCGGCATCTGGAAGGCGCCGGCCAGCAGGCTCCGTACATCACGGAAACGTCGGCCCTCTGCGCCGTCGCCCTCGCCTCGTCGGCCCTCGGAACCGGTCGGTGCGGTTCGGCGCGACCGGCGCGTGTCCTCGGTTCCCTTGTCAGCCGCGTCCGCCTGAGCCAGCCGCCTCTCCCTGAGGGCGGCGCGCAGCGCTTCACGGGCGACATCCGCGGGACGTGCCTCTTCTCGGCGGGCCGCGGGGTCGGACGCCTGTGTCGGGGATGCCTCGGCGGCACCGGCTCGGTCCGCGTCCGTATCCGCAACGGGACGTGCCCGTCTTCCGCCGGACGCGGCGTCGGACGCCTCCGGCGGGGATCCCCCGGCGGAACCACCCCGGTCCGCATAGGTATCCGCATCCGCAACGGGACGTTCCCCTCCTCCGCCGGACGCGGCGTCGGACGCCTCCACCGAAGTTCCCCCGGCGGCACCGGCCCGCCTCGCACTCGCACCGGAGGGAAGAGATACCGCACGCCGCAACGCCGCACGCGCCGCATCACCCGGCCGGGCTGCGGGGGCTGCGGGGTGGTCGTGCCTCTCCCGCACGGACTCCCCTCCGACAGCCGGCCGCTCCCCCACATCGAGCCCCTCGGATGCCGCCGACGCTGCACCCTGCCCTGCCGAATTCGCCGACGCCTCGCCCCGCCCTACGGCACTCGCCACCCCCGACGTCGAGCCAGGACCCATGGCTTCCCCCGACGCCGAGCCCTGATCTGCAACATCCCGCGACTCCGAGCCCTGCCCCGCAACATCCCCCGCAGCCGCCCCCGCCGCCGAACCCCGCCGCGCGAAACCCGCTACCCCCGAGCCCCGCCTCCCAGCCTCCCCCTGCACCGACTCCCGAGCCGCCGACTCCCCCGGCACCGCCCCAAGCCCAAGCCCCTGCCCCTGCCCCTGCCCCTGCCCCACACTCCTCCCCGGCGCCCCCTCCCGCCGCTCCCGCGCAGCCCGCAGCGCCCGGCGTGCCGCGTCGGCCGGTCGGGGCTCGGGGTCCCTCTGTCGGTTCGGCTCGTCCGTGGTCGGCTCGGAACCCGTGGGCCGCTCGTCGGCGGACATCTCCACGTTCTCTGCGCTCTCCGCACTCTCCGCACTCTCCGCACTCCCCGCGTGCTCCACCTCCCCACCGACCGAACTCCCCACCTTCCCCGCCTTCCCCGCGTTCTCCGCCTCCCCACCGCCCGAACTCCCCCACTCCCCCACCCCGCTCATGACTCCCTCCGCAGCGACACCAGGTCGGACAGCTCGCGAGCCGTCAGTTCCGTGAGGGCGGACTCGCCGGAGCCTAGGATCGCGTCGGCCAGTGCCCGCTTGGATTCGAGCATCTCCGCGATGCGGTCCTCGACCGTGCCCTCGGTGATGAGGCGGTGGACCTGGACGGGCTGGGTCTGGCCGATGCGGTAGGCGCGGTCGGTGGCCTGTTCCTCGACGGCCGGGTTCCACCAGCGGTCGAAGTGGACGACATGGCCCGCGCGGGTCAGGTTCAGGCCGGTGCCCGCCGCCTTCAGGGACAGGACCAGGACCGGCGTCGCGCCGCTCTGGAAGCGGTCCACCATCCGTTCGCGGTCCGGAACAGGTGTGCCGCCATGGAGCAGCTCCACCGGGACCGCCCTGGCGGCCAGGTGGGAGGCGATCAGCCGGGCCATCCCCACGTACTGCGTGAACACCAACGCCGAGCCGTCCTCGGACAGCACCGTGTCCAGCAGTTCGTCCAGCAGCGTCAACTTGCCGGAGCGGGCGGCCAGTCGCTCGGTCGGCGTCGCTGTCTCCTCCTTCAGGTAGAGCGCAGGGTGGTCGCAGATCTGCTTGAGCGAGGTGAGGAGCTTCAGGACCAGCCCCCGGCGCCCCATCCCCTCCGCCGTCTCGATGGCGAGCATCGACTCACGCACCACCGCCTCGTAGAGCGCGGCCTGTTCACGGGTGAGCGGGACCGGGTGGTCCGTCTCCGTCTTGGGCGGCAGCTCGGGGACGATGCCGGGGTCGGACTTCTTGCGGCGCAGGAGGAAGGGGCGGACCAGGGAGGCCAGCCGGGTCACCGCCTCCTCGTCCTCGCCGTTCTCGACCGCGCGCGCGTGCCGGGCGCGGAAGGACTTGAGGGGGCCGAGCAGGCCCGGTGTCGTCCAGTCGAGCAGGGCCCACAGTTCGGAGAGGTTGTTCTCGACCGGGGTGCCGGTCAACGCCACGCGCGCGGGTGTCGGGATGGTGCGCAGGGCCTTCGCCGTCGCCGAGTACGGGTTCTTGACGTGCTGTGCCTCGTCGGCGACGAGCATGCCCCAGTCGTGCTGGGCCAGGGTCGGTGCCGTCGACCGCATGGTGCCGTACGTCGTGAGGACGAAGCCGCCGTCCAGGTCCTCCAGGGTGCGGTCGGGGCCGTGGAAGCGGCGGACGGGGACGCCGGGCGCGAAACGGGTGATCTCCCGTTGCCAGTTGCCGAGCAGCGAGGCCGGGCAGACCACCAGGGTCGGGGCCGTGCGGGCGCGCTTCAGGTGCAGCGCGATGACCGTGATCGTCTTTCCCAGTCCCATGTCGTCGGCCAGGCAGCCGCCGAGCCCCAAGGACGTCATGAGGTCCAGCCAGGCCAGGCCCCGGAGTTGGTAGTCCCGCAACGTCGCCCGCAGGTCGGGCGGCGGTTCGGCCGGTCGTACCCCTGCCGTCAGGCGGTCGCGCAGGGCGGCCAGGGCGCCGACCGGTACTGCCTCGACCGTCTCGCCGTCGACCTCCGCGCTGCCGGTGAGGGCTACGGAGAGCGCGTCGACCGGGTCGAGCAGGCCCAGTTCGCGCTTGCGGGCCTTGCGGACGAGGCCGGGGTCGACGAGCACCCAGCGGTCCCGCAGCCGGACGACCGGGCGGTGCCCCTCGGCGAGCGCGTCCATCTCGGCCTCGGTGAGCGGGTCGCCGCCGATCGCCAACTGCCAGCGGAACTGGAGCAGTTCCTCGCTCTCGAAGAAGCCGGTGCCGTCGGTCGCCGAGCCCGGTGCCGGTCGTACGACCGCCGCCGCGCTCAGGTCCTGCGCCAGGTCCCGGGGCCAGTGCACCGCCACCCCGGCCGCGGCGAGCCGGGTCGCCGCCACGCCCAAAAGATCGCCCAACTCCTCGTCGGACAGGGCCAGTACGTCGGGCGCGTCGTGCTCGGACAGCCGGTCGAGCGGTGCCCACACCCGGGCCGCGCGCCGCACCGCCAGCGCCGCGTCCACCCGCGCGCGTGGCCCGAACGCCGCGTCCGCCTCGCCGGACCACAGGGCGGCGGCGTCGGCCACCAGGGTGGGGTCGGCGAGGCTGTGCACCTGGACGATCGCCGCGCCCGCGCTGCGCACGCCGTCCCCGCCCTCCCCGCTGTCGTCGAAGAGGTCGTAGGCCGACAGGTCCAGGCGCAGCGAGATCCGCACGCCCGCGTCCATGCCCGCGGCGACCTCGGCCGCCCACTCGTGCGCGTCGGGCAGGCGCTGGGCCTCGCGCGCGGCGAAGGGCCTCCCGGAGGCGTGCGGGGCGGCGGGGGTGCGGGGCAGGGTGTCCGCCACCGCGTCCAGGAAGGAGCGCATCAGCGCCTCCGGCTCGGGCAGCCGCAGCGGGCCCGGACCGGTCAGGGGGACCGCATGCCCTTCATACGGCAGGGCCGCGGCGATCGCCCGCAGGTGCGCGATGTCGTCCGGGTCGAGCGGGCCGGCCCGCCAGGCGTCGTGGCCGGCCGGGGTCAGGCCGGGCAGCAGCCGGCCCCGCGCGGTGAGGCGCAGGGCGTGCAGCGCGGCCGCGCCCCAGCAGGCGGTGGCGGGGTGGGCGGCCGGGTCGCGCCGGGCGCCCACGAGCAGCGGCAGCGCCTCGCCGAGCGGCAACGACAGCGCGGGGGTGGGCCTGCGGCGGACTCCGGCTCCATGACGTCGTACGACAGTGAGTTCCGTGTCCACACCGGGCAGCGGGCCGCCCTCGGGGTCCCAGAAGGCCATCCGCCCCTCGCGCGGGAGGGGCGCGGGCAGGAAGACGGCCGCGAGTCGGACGGGGACGGTCTCCCCCGCACGCTCGGCCACCGCGGTACCGCCGCTGTGCGCGACCCTGTCGCTCATACGTCCTGTCACCTCCCGCCCATGAGTCGGATCAATCGTCTTCGACTCTACGGGCGGGGTCTGACAATCGGCCCCGGCGACCTGCTCGGGCCGGGCGGCTCACGGCGTGATCAAGGAACCGTGCGCGAGACGACGTACACGAACGGATGGTCCGGGTCGGACATGTTCACGACGAGGTCCTGCGTGGGATGCGGGTTCTTCTGCTCGCGGATGAGGCCGTACCACGGACCGGGGCCCTTGAAGTCCCAGCCGGTGATCTTCTGGTCACGGGCGCTGATGGAGATGTCGTCCGGCTTGAGATCGTCCCGGTCGAGGCCCATGGTCTTCAGGTAGGCGTCGAGGTTGCCGGAGTTCGTCTCGAACTGGACGTACAGACGGCTGGTCCGCCAGTTGTTGGTCTCGTAGTACGCGACCTTGTACGACGGAACCGGGATCGTCACCTGGTAGATGCGGCGTTGGACCCTGGAGGGCCAGCCCTCGGTGAGGCCGGTCGCCGAGTACTTCGCCTCCTTGTCCTTGCCGCTGTCGCGGCTCTGGTTGGCGGAGATCACCAGATAGCCGGCGGGCACGCCGATGAGCAGCACGATAATGAGCAGGGTGAGCGCCCTGCGCCGGATCATGTGGCGGCGGTCCTCGGCCGGCTGCTGCGGCTCGTCCGGGGAGTCTGCCTGGCGGGGTACGGTCACGGTCACGCCGACCCCTGCGACGACCGGCGGGCCTCCGCGAACCGCGCGTAGCGCTCGTAGCGCTCGACCCGGCGCCGGTTGGCGCGGCGGAAGCGGCGGGCGACCAGGCGGGCCAGGTCCGCGGCGCCGACCATGCCGGCCTCGGGGCCGAGCTGCGCGCGCGTGATGCGGGCTTCGGGGCGGTAGCCGCGGCCGGTGAGGTGGCGCTTGAAGGCGTCCCGCGCGGGGCCGATCAGGAGGTCGTCGGCGGCCGAGACGCCACCGCCGATGACGAAGCAGGACGGGTCAAGGGCCGCCGCGAGGTTGGCGATGCCGACGCCGAGCCACTGGCCGATGTCCTGCAGCAGCTCGATGCACATGGCGTCGCCGTCGCGGGCCAGCTCGGTGATCATCGGGCCGGTGATGTCGCCGATCTGGCCCTTGACGTGCTCGATGATCCCGTACGCCACCGGAGAGTCGGCGGCGGCCAGCTCCTTCGCCTCCCGAACCAGCGCGTTGCCGGAGCTGTACTGCTCCCAGCAGCCACGGTTGCCGCACGCGCAGCGGTGCCCACCGGGCACGACCTGCATATGGCCGAACTCGCCGGCGACGCCGTACTTGCCGCGCTTGACCTGTCCGTCCTCCAGGATCGCGCCGCCGATGCCGGTGCCCAGCGTGATCATGACGAGGTGGTCCTCGCCCCGGCCGGCGCCGAAGCGCCACTCGGCCCAGGCGGCGGAGTTGGCGTCGTTGTCGACCAGGACGGGCACGGCGAGGCGGCCGGCGAGGCGGTCCCTGAGGGGTTCGTTGCGCCAGGACAGGTGCGGTGCGAACAGCACGCGGTTGCGTTCGGCGTCGACCCAGCCGGCCGCGCCGATGCCGACGGCGTGCACATCGTGGCGGTCGGACAGGTCCAGGACCAGCTCGACGATCGTGTCCTCGACGACCTTCGGGCTCTTGGACTTGTCCGGGGTCTCCGTGCGGAGCTTCTCCAGGATGTTGCCGTCGGCGTCAACGACGCCCGCCATCACCTTCGTGCCGCCGATGTCGATACCGACCGTCGGAACGCGGGGTGCGGTCAGGTGTGACCTGCGCTCCCGGGAACCGACCGTTCGGAGCACGGGGGCTCGGCGGGAGCCGATGGGGGCGGTGAAGTCGCGGTAGGTGCTCATCAGGCCCGATTCTGCCGCACGCTCACGCTGGGTGCCGAACGGGGCGGGAAAGGGGGGCACAGGTCACAGCACTTTGTCCGGACATTGCGACCAGCCGGGTACACCGGTCGCTCTCCGGTCAGGACCGTACGACGGTGGCGCTCATGGCCGTACGAGCAGCTGGAACTCGAACGAGTACCGGCTCGGACGGTAGGTGTGAGTGCCGTACTCGACCGCTCGGCCCGTGTCGTCGAACGTCACGCGCTGCATGGTGAGCAGCGGGGCACCCTCCTCCTCCGCGAGGCGTTCGGCCTCGGCGGCGGTGGCGGCGCGGGCGCCGATGGTCTGGCGGGCGCTGTGCAGGGTGATCCCGGCGGTGCGCATCAGACGGTAGAGGCCGGTGGCCTCCAACTGCGCGGTGTCCAGGTCGATCAGGGCGGGCGGCAGGTAGTTGCACAGGTAGGCCATCGGCTCGCCGTGCGCGAGGCGCAGCCGCTCGATGCGGTGGACGTCGCTGTCCTCGGCCACCCCGAGCGCCGCCGCGACCTCGGCGGAGGCCGGGACGACTGTGTTGACGATCACCTTGGTCGCCGGGCGCTGGCCGGCCGACTCCAGGTCGTCGTAGAGGCTGCTGAGCTCCAGCGGTCGCTTGACCTGGCTGTGCACGACCTGCGTCCCGACGCCTCGGCGGCGCACCAGCAGCCCCTTGTCGACGAGCGACTGGATGGCCTGGCGAACGGTCGGCCGGGACAGGCCGAGGCGTGCGGCGAGTTCGATCTCGTTGCCCAGCAGGCTGCCGGGGGTGAGCGCTCCGTGCTCGATCGCGGCCTCAAGCTGCTGGGACAGCTGGAAGTACAACGGCACCGGACTGCTCCGGTCCACACTGAGCTCGAGTTCCACGGTCGGGTCCACTTCTGGTTTCGGCACGGGCCGAGCGTAGCTCTACGCGTTGTTGACGGGAAGTAGTGTAGTTCGATTGTCCTGACATATGCATTGACAGCGTACGCACTGAACCCGCACTTTGTTTCCATGCGCATCGGGGTCATCGGTACGGGCCGCATCGGCACGATCCACGCCAACACGCTCAGCCGGCACCGCGACGTCGGCTCGCTGATCCTCACGGACGCGGACGCCACGCGGGCCCAGGCGCTGGCGCACCGGCTGGGCGAGACGGCGGCGCCCGGGATGGACGAGATCTTCAGGTGGGGCGTGGACGCGGTGGTGATCACCACGGCGACGTCGGCCCATGCCGAACTGATCGGTCGGGCCGCGCGGGCGGGGCTTCCGGTGTTCTGCGAGAAACCCATAGCGCTCGACCTGCCGGGCTCCTTGCAGGCGATCGGGGAGGTGGAGACGGCCGGGACGATTCTCCAGATGGGTTTCCAGCGCCGCTTCGACCCGGGGTACGCGGGCGCGCGCGACGCGGTGCGGTCCGGGCGGCTCGGGCGGTTGCACACCGTGCGGGCGCTGACCAGCGACCAGGCGCCGCCGTCGGCGTCGTGGCTGCCGCTGTCCGGCGGGCTGTACCGGGACACGCTGATCCACGACTTCGACGTGCTGCGCTGGGTGACCGGACGCGAGGTTGTCGACGTGTACGCGGCCGGGTCGGACGCCGGTCCCGTGATGTTCCGTGAGGCCGGTGACGTCGACACGGCGGCGGCGGTGCTCACACTGGACGGCGGCACGCTGGCCACGGCGACGGCGACGCGGCTGAACGGTGCCGGGTACGACGTGCGCATGGAGCTGGCCGGGGAGTTGGACCAGATCGTGGTCGGCCTGGACGACCGTACGCCCATCGCGTCCACCGAGCCGACCGGGCCGCCCGCGGCGGACAAGCCGTGGTCGGGGTTCCTGGAGCGGTTCGGGCCGGCGTACGAGGCGGAGCTGAACGCGTTCGTGGAGGTGGTGCGCGGGGAGCGGGCCAATCCCTGCGACGGGCGGGAGGCCTTGCAGGCGCTGCGGATCGCGGAGGCCTGCGAGGTGTCGCGGCGGGAGCGAAGACCGGTCGCGCTCGGGGAGATCGCGGGCGGGGCCCAGGCGACGGCGCTGTGACGTCCGGACTCGGAAACCCACGGTGCCCGGCCCGCTACCAGCACACCGGTAGATTCCGCATCCCCCGGATCAGCATGCCCGGCAGCCACTCCCCCGGCGGACCGTCCGGCGCCAGGTCGGGAGCTCGCTCCAGCAGGGACCGTATCGCCGTGCGGGCCTCCAGGCGGGCGAGGGGTGCGCCCAGGCAGTAGTGGATGCCGTGGCCGAAGGCGACGTGGCCTCGGGTGTCGCGGCGGATGTCGAAGGTGTCGGGAGCGGCATAGCGGCTCGCGTCCCGGTTGGCCGCCGTGAGGCCGACCAGCACCGGTTCGCCCTTGTCGATGGCGACGCCGGCGATCTCCAGGGGCTCGGCGGCATACCGGAACGTCGCCGTCTCCACCGGGCCTTCGTGCCGCAGCATCTCCTCGACCGCCCCGTCAAGGAGGGTCATGTCGGTGCGCAGGGCGGCGAGTTGACCGGGGTGAGTGAGCAGGGCGTGCACGCCACTGGTGATGAGGTTGACCGTCGTCTCGTGCCCGGCGATCAGCAGGATGAAGGCCATGCCCCGCAGTTCGTCCGGGGAAAGCCGGTCGCCGTCCTCGGCCGTGGTGCGGATCAGGTCGCTCAGCAGGTCACCGCTGGGCCCGGCGCACCGTTTGTCCTCGATCAGGTCGGTGAAGTAGGCGCCCAGGGCGACGAAGGCGTCGACCTCACTGCCCGGGCTGGTGGGTGCGATCGCCTCCGTCGACATCTTGCGGAACTCCACGCGGTCCAACTCGGGCACGCCGAGCAGTTCGCAGATGACGGTGAGCGGCAGCGGGTAGGCGAGGGCCTCGACGAGGTCGGCGCGGCCCCGCGGCAGCATGTCGTCGAGCAGGTCGTCGGTGATCCGCTGGATTCTCGGCCGCAGCTCCTCCACGCGGCGCATGGTGAAGGCACGCGAGATGAGTCCGCGCAGCCGGGTGTGCTGGGGCGGATCGGTGGCCAGCAGGTTCTTCCCGATCAGCTCCTCCTCGAGCGACTTGAAGCCGATCTTGGTGCCGTCTTTCGAGAGCCGCTGGTCGGCGAGCGCCGCGCGTCCCTCCTCGTGCCCGACGACGAGCCACACGTCGGACTGCCAGTCGGGCAGCCGGACGCGGTGCACCGGGCCCCGCTCCCGTAAACGCGCGTACACCGGATGCGGGTTCTCGCGGAACCCCTCTCCGAACTCCCCCAGGTCGATCACGTCTGTCATGGCGCTCCGCTCCCCCTCCGACACACCGACAACGCACGGGATCCCTGACTAGTGCCCGTCGCCCTCCAGTTCCTCCAGCAGTCCCGCGTCGTACGCCAACAGGGCGATCTGCACACGGTTGTTGAGGTCGAGCTTGGCCAGGACGCGGGAGACATGGGTCTTGACGGTGGCGACGCTCATGAAGAGCTCCACGGCGATCTCGGCGTTGGCCAGGCCCCGGCCCACCGCGACGGCGACCTCGCGCTCACGGTCGTTGAGCGCGCTGAGCCGCTCACGCGCGCGCGTGCGGCGCGTGTCGGCGGAGGTGCCGGCCGCGTGGTCCATCAACTGGCGTGTCACGGTGGGCGACAGGACCGGGTCACCGGCCGCGACACGGCGCACGGCGTCGACGATCTCGGCGGGCGGGGTGTCCTTGAGCACGAACCCCGCGGCTCCGGCGCGCAGGGCGCGCAGCACGTGGTCGTCGGCGTGGAAGGTGGTCAGCAGCACGACCTGCGGGGCGTCCTTCCGGCCGCGCAGCCGCTCGGTGGCCGTGAGCCCGTCGACCGACGGCATCCGGATGTCCATCAGCACCACGTCGGGGCGGACACGGTCGACCAGTGTCTCGACCTCGGCACCGTCGGCCGCCTCGCCGACGATCTCGATGTCGTCGGCACCGCCCAGCATGAAGGACAGGCCGGCCCTGACCAACGGGTCGTCATCGACGAGGAGGAGTCTGATCGCAGTCATGTGCCTTACGTAATCACGGTTGTACGGCGTGGAGGTGCCGGACGGTGTGGAGTGCCCGGCGTCACCCCCACGGCAACCAGGACCGCACCTCGAACCCCCCGTCCGCGGCCGGCCCGTGTTCCAGCCGGCCGCCCGTCAGCGTGGCCCGTTCCGTCAGGCCGATCAGGCCCTGCCCGGAGCCGGGCACATGCGGCACCTCGCCCTCGGGTGCGGGGTTGCGCACCGCCACGGTCAGGCCCTCGCCCGACGCGCCGGTCACCGTCACCGTGACCTCCGTGCCGGGGGCGTGCTTGCGGGCGTTGGTCAGGCCCTCCTGGGCGATGCGGTAGGCGGTGCGGCCGACGGAGGCGGGTACGGTCGCGGGGTCGGTGACGCGCTGGTCGAGGGTGACCTTCATGCCCGCCTCGCGGGACTCGGTGGCCAGCGCCTCCAAGGCCGCGAGGGTCGGCTGCGGTCGGCCAGCGTCGTCGGCCTCGCCCGCCCGCAGCACGCCGATGATCTCCCGCAGGTCCTGGAGGGCCTCGTGGGCGCTCTCCCGGATGACACCGGCCGCCCGCGCGATCTCCTCGCGGGGCGCGTCGGGCCGGAACTCCAGCGCGCCCGCGTGCACGCTGAGCAGGGTCAGCCGGTGGGCGAGGACGTCGTGCATCTCCCGGGCGATGGCCTCACGGGCGAGCCGCTGTGCCTGCTCGGCACGCAGCCGGGCCTCCGTCTCGGCGCGCCGGGCACGGTCGCGCAGGCTCAGCATGAGCTGCCGTTTGGACCGGGCGAGCATGCCCCAGCCGACGACCGCCACGGTCAGCAGCGAGGCCAGGAAGACCGACCAGGGGTACGACAGGTCGGGCTCGGGGCGGTACAGGAAGTACACCGGGTTCAGGACCGCGTAGGTTCCGGCGACCCAGGCCACGTACCGGAAGGGCCGGTGCACGGCGAGGGTGAACAGGGCGATGAGGCTCGCGCCGCCCGCAGTGCTCGACACGAGGGCGAGCGGGACCATCGCGACGGCGAATCCGACCGGCCAACGTCGCCGCAGCCACACCGCGGCGCAGGAGAGCGCGCCCACCAGCTGGTCGAAGGCGGCGTAGCCCGGCGGAAGGTCCTCGCTCTTCATCGTGTCCGCGGCGAGCAGCCCGATGAACACGGCCAACAGGAAGCAGGTGAAGTCGACCACCCAGTCGCGGGCGGTGCGCCGGGGCCGCCCGGAGCGCTCGGGGTCCGGGTCGAACTCCTTGATCAGAGCCGAGGGCAGCAGCCAGCGCCGCCCCGCGAACGCCTGCGGTGCGGGCACCTGCTTTTCACCACTCACGGTCGACAAATCTACGCAGCACCGGGCCCCGGCGCGCCATCGCGGGCGCGATCAACGACCAAAGTCGCGGCACCGCAGACCTTGGTCGCGGCGAGTCACCCGGAACGTGGACTTCCGTCTGACATGGCTCGCCCCGCGGCCGATTGGCGTGGGGGGTCCGCGGGGCGAGAGTCATGGCATGAAGCAGTTTCTGGAGATCCTCGGAGTCATCGCCCTGGCGCAGGGCGTCGCCGGCCTGGTGAACGAGTTCACCGACTGGGACTGGGGTCTCGTACAGGGGCTCGGCTTCCTCGACGGCTTCGAGATCTACGTGAGCGTCGCCCTGCTCGTGCTGGCGTTCGCGCTGTTCGCAGCCGCCGGGAGCCGGAAGTCCGGCTGAACACGGACCGGACTTCCGGCCGATCGCGCCGTTCCTCGGCGTCGACCGTGATCTCGGGGGCTCAGCAGCTGTAGTTGATCAGGTCGAACGACTCGTAGTGGTCGGCCGTGTAGTAGTCCTCCTGGTTCTCCTCACCGGTGACGATGCGGCGCGCACCGCGCGTGGAGGAGCCCGGCGTGATCACGGTGTACTCGTGGTAGTAGCCGGAGGACTGGCTGGGCAGGATGCCTTCCCGGTTCTGGAAGACGGTGCCGTCCTGCGAGTAGGGGAAGGGGCCGCCCTGCTCGATCAGGTCGAGCGTGTCGTAGGCCTGCGACGGCAGGTCGCTGTAGCAGATGCTGCCGACCGCGGCGGCCGCCGGGGTCGCGGCGACGGTGCCGCCGACGAGGAGGGCGGACAGAACGGCGGCTGCGGCGCCGATGCGGGTGATTCGTGGGGGGAATCTCATGGCTTCATGATGACGCGCGTAGACAGTGGCATGTCAATGACAACACTGGAGATTTTCCCGGCAAGTCCGATGAGTTTTCGGGAAGTTAACGTACGCCCCGGCGTCCTCACCCGATCTCCATGAGGAGTCGCGCGAGAACGCCGGCCGGCCGGGCGTCACGCGTTCTCGGGGAGCCCGAAAGTGCCGTAGTCGGGGCGTCCCGCCAGGTCGTAGGAGTGGATGGCGACGCCGGTGCTCGTCGTGCGGCCTGCGGTGTGCTCGAACTTGGTGGGTACGGCGCCCTCCGCGAACAGGCGGTGGCCCGCGCCCAGCACGACCGGGAACGTCAGCAGATGGAGGGTGTCGACGAGGTCGTGGGCCAGCAGGGACCTGACGAGGGCGCCGCTGCCGTGGACCTGGAGTTCGCCGTCGGTCTGCTCCTTCAGGGCGGTGACCTCCTTGGCCAGATCGCCGCTGATCACGGTGGTGCCGGCCCACTCGGGGTCCGTCAGCGTCGAGGAGGCGACGTACTTCGGGAGTGCGTTCAGCTTGGACGCGACCGGGTCGGCGGGGTCGGTCACCTTCGGCCAGAACCCCGCGAAGATGTCGTACGTACGGCGTCCGAGGAGGAAGGCGGCCGGGCGCCCGAAGACCTCGTTGATGAACTGGCCGAATTCGTCGTCGGCGTACGGGAAGACCCAGCCACCGTGCTCGAAGCCGCCGCGGGTGTCCTCCTCCCGGCCGCCGGGTGCCTGGTAGACGCCGTCGAGCGTGACGAAGAGGGTGGAGACGAGCTTGCCCATGAGGAGTGCCTCTTTTCGGGGGTGCGGTCTGTTGTCATCACCTCAGACCCCGTCGGCACCCGCAACTCATCGGTGGGCGGGATTGCTGTGCGGGTGGATGGGGGGGGCCGTTCCTGGGGGCTGCCGCCCCCAGACCCCCGCTTCGGCCCCGAAAGGGCCTCATCCTCAAGCGCCGGACGGGCAGAAATGCCGAGACCAGCGTTTGAGGAGCGAGGCCCCCCGGACTCAGCCGCCCAGCTCCTGATGCCGCGCCGCCAGCCCCGCCGCGCCCTGCTCCGTCAGTGAGCCGAACAGGCGCAGTCGGGAGATGCCGCCGTCGGGGAAGATGTCCACGCGCGCGTGCGTGCCGACGGCGGGGGTCGGCAGGACGAAGCGGTGGTTGGTGTCGGGCTGGAGGCGGGTGCGCGGGAGGATCTCCGTCCAGTCGCCCGACTCGCCGTCCTTTACCGACACCGACGCCCAGCCCGCGCTGTTGCCCTTCAGGTACGCCGTGTCGATCTCGATCGCGCGGATGTGGGACTGGGACACCAGGCGGTAGCGGATCCAGTCGTTGCCCTGGTCCCGGCGGCGGCGCGTCTCCCAGCCGTCGTCCATCTTGCGGGAGCGGCCCGGCTGGATGGTGTTCGACGCCGGGGAGTAGAAGAGGTTGGAGGCGTCCTCGGCCTGGCCGCCGTTCTCCAGGGCGACCACGTCGAAGGTGCCCAGCACCTCCAGCCACTTCGGGTCCGGGGCCACCTCGCCGTAGACGCGCAGGCGCGCGATGCCACCGTCGGGGTGCTGGTTGACCCTCAGGTGGGTGAAGCGCTGTTCGACGGCGATGGAGAAACCATTCTCCGCATGGCCGCCGACCGGCGTGCGCGGCACCAGCGTCGTCCACTTCACGTCGTCCGCGAGCAGTTCCTGAGGCGACGGAGAGCCCGGCACCGAGGTGCCCTCGACCGATACCGCCTGCGGGTAGTTGCCGCGGAAGTGGGCCGTGTCGACGACGATCCCGCGGATCACGCCGGGCGCCCCGAGCCGGACCAGCGCCCAGTCGTGGTCCTCGGCCGTCGGCCACGGGTGCTCGGCGGAGGCACCACGGCGCCGCCGGGTCTCCCAGCCGTCCATGATCTTGCCCTTGTGCCCGAAGTGCTCGGGGTCGAACTCGGCACGCTCGGGCACCAGCAGGTTCTCGCGCTGGGCGAAGAACTCGTCGTTGGCGGCGATGACACCGGCGCCCAGCCGGCGGTCGGCGAGGTTGGCGTACTGGGTGAAGGGGAAGTCGGCGGTGCGGTAGTCCGCGTACGGGTCGCCGCCGCCGTAGGGGTTCGCGTCGCCGGTGAAGCTCGGTATCGCCGTCACTTGAGTGTGCCTTTCGGGAGTCGGCCGCTGCGGGTGCGGGTTGATCGGTATCAGTGGTCGCGGGTGAGCAGCCGCCCCTTCGGCTCGGTGAACTCGCCGTCCTGGACGATGCGTTCGCCGCGCAGCCAGGTCGACTTCACGACGCCGTACAGGGTCTTGCCCGCATACGCCGTCACGCGGTTGCGGTGCTGGAGGGCGGCCGGGTCCACGGTGAACGTCTCGTCGGGCGCGAGGACGGCGAAGTCGGCGTCGCGGCCCGCCTCGATGGCGCCCTTGCGGTCGTCGAGGCCCACCAGCTGTGCCGTACGCGCGGACATCCAGCGGACCACGTCCTCCAGGCCGTGCCCGCGCTCGCGCGCCTCGGTCCACACCGCCGCCAGGCTCAGCTGGAGGCCGGAGATGCCGCCCCAGGCGGTCGCGAAGTCGTCGGTCTTGAGGTCTGCCGTGGAGGGCGAGTGGTCGGTCACCACGCAGTCGATCGTGCCGTCGGCCAGCGCCTGCCAGAGGAGGTCCTGGTTGGCGGACTCACGGATCGGCGGGCAGCACTTGAACTCGCTGGCGCCGTCCGGGACTTCTTCGGCGGTAAGGGTCAGGTAGTGCGGGCAGGTCTCGACGGTGATCCGTACGCCCTCCCGCTTGGCCTCGGCGATCAGCGGCAGCGCGTCGCTCGACGACAGGTGAAGTACGTGCACGCGCGCGTGGAGGCGCTTCGCCTGGGCGATCAGCTGGGCGATGGCCGTGTCCTCGGCGTCGCGCGGGCGCGAGGCCAGGAAGTCGGTGTACTTGGGGCCGCCCTGCTGCGGGGCGGCGTCCAGGTGGCGCGGGTCCTCGGCGTGCACGATCAGCAGGCCGCCGAAGGAGGCGATCTCGGCCAGGGACTGGGCGAGTTGGTCCTGGTTCAGGTGCGGGAACTCGTCCACGCCGGACGGCGACAGGAAGGACTTGAAGCCGAAGACGCCGGACTCGTGCAGCGGGCGCAGGTCCTTGACGTTGTCGGGCAGGGCGCCGCCCCAGAAGCCGACGTCGATGTGCGCCTTGTCGGCGGCCACGTCCTGCTTGGTACGCAGGTGGTCGACCGTCGTGGTGGGCGGCAGGGAGTTGAGCGGCATGTCGACGAGGGTGGTGATGCCGCCGGCCGCCGCGGCGCGCGTGGCGGTCCAGAAGCCCTCCCACTCGGTGCGGCCGGGATCGTTGACGTGCACGTGCGTGTCGACCAGGCCGGGCAGCAGGACGTCGTCGCCGAGGTCCTCCAGGCGGGCGCCGGACGGGACTTCGGCGTCGTACGGCAGCACGGCCGTGATCTTTCCGCCGGCGACCGCGACCGAGGCGGCACGCGTCCCCTCGGGTGTGATGACGCGCGTCGAGCGCAGCACCAGTTCAGCGTCGGACACCCGGACCCCTCTCTGCCGCCGTTTACTTCCGCGTAACGGAATTCAACTTTCTGTTGAAGGAGTCTTCACTCCCGTTTCCGCGCCGTCAAGGGCACACTTCTCCACAGTGCACCCAACCCCTGCACTCTGGACGTTTCCACAAAGCGGAATTAGAATTCCAGCACGCAGAACGTAGCTACGTACAAGCGGGGAGTCAACCGACCGACGGGTAGGCTTCTGGCCTTCCACCGGTCCCGAAAGGAACGTGCCGTGCCGTCGTCCAGCGCCAGCACCACCGACTCCGCCAGGAACAACGCCAGTGGCGGTGTCCAGTCCCTCGAGCGCGCCTTCGACCTGCTCGAGCGGATGGCGGACGCGGGAGGCGAGGTCGGCCTGAGCGAGCTCTCCGCGAGCAGCGGGCTGCCGCTGCCCACCATCCACCGCCTCATGCGCACGCTCGTCGCCTGCGGCTACGTCCGCCAGCAGCCCAACCGCCGCTACGCCCTCGGCCCGCGCCTGATCCGCCTCGGCGAGTCCGCCTCCCGGCTGCTCGGCACCTGGGCCCGGCCCTACCTCGCCCGGCTGGTCGAGGAGACCGGCGAGACGGCGAACATGGCCCTGCTCGACGGAGACGAGATCGTGTACGTCGCCCAGGTGCCGTCCAAGCACTCGATGCGCATGTTCACCGAGGTCGGCCGGCGCGTGCTGCCGCACTCCACGGGCGTCGGCAAGGCCCTGCTCGCCGGGTTCCCGCCGGAGGAGGTGCGCGCGCTGCTGTCCCGCACCGGCATGCCCGCCGCCACGGAGAAGACGATCACCACGCCGGACGGCTTCCTCGCAGCCCTGGAGGACGTACGGCACCACGGCTACGCGGTCGACGACAACGAGCAGGAGATCGGCGTCCGCTGCCTGGCCGTCTCCGTCCCCAACTCCCCCACCGCTGCGGCGATTTCCATCTCCGGTCCGGCCGGGCGGGTCACCGAGGCGGCGACGGACAAGATCGTGCCGGTGCTCCAGCAGGTGGCCGGGGAGCTGTCGGAGGCGCTGGCCAGTCAGAACCAAACGTCATGAGGCGGAGCCGGAAATGACGGCAGGGCAGGCCCACCAGGGCCTGCCCTGAACTCATCTACCGGCCGGCCCTAGCCCCGCCCCCGGGGCGCCTCCCCGAACAGATCCACGGCGTCACGAACATCCGACAGACCCCGCGACAGCGCGCTCACTGATCCGATCGCCCCCGCGATCAGCAGCAACGACCTGCGCAGTCGCGGCATCTCCGGCACCCCGTGGGTCGTCATCGCGGCCAGCGCGGCGAGTTCGTCCTCGGCGATCCCCCGGTCCGGGAACTCGGCCGGGTGCGCGGCGAGTTCGCGGCGCAGACGGGACACGGCCGTCCGCAGTTCCGCCACCCTCAGGTCCTCGTCGCTGCCCGTCACCGACCTCTGCCCCAAGCTCCGCAACACAGCACTCCCCCTCGCACGCCGTTGTGCGCCAGTAGTCCCGCTCCCCCATAGAGCGACCCTGGCGTTGGTCGGGCGCCGGGGACGCGGGTCAGTAAACGCCACCCGTTGCCGATGCGCCACCGCGCGGGCGGAAATTCAGTCGTTGGAAGTCGGGCACGCGCGCATGTGTCAGGTATGCAGGACGCATGACGGAGAAAGACGCGCCCCCGGTCGCCGGTCTGCTCCTCGCCGCCGGCGGTGGACGACGGCTCGGCGGACGGCCCAAGGCGCTGCTGCGGCACCGCGGCCGACCGCTCGTCGAGCACGCCGTCGGGGTGCTGCGCACGGCCGGCTGTGCCCGCGTGCACGTGGTGCTGGGCGCACGGGCCGCCGCCGTACGGGAACAGGCCGAGCTCGGTGACTGCGTCCTGGTGGAGAACCCGGACTGGGCCGACGGAATGGGCTCCTCCCTACGCGCCGGACTCGACTCGCTCGCCGGGACGGGGGCACGGGCGGCGCTCGTCTCGCTCGTCGACCAACCCGGCATCGGGCCCGAAGCGGTGGCCCGGGTGCTCGCCGCGTACGAGAGCGAGCGGTCACTGGTCTCGGCCGCCTACGACGGGGTACGCGGGCATCCCGTGCTCTTCGGCGCCGCCCACTGGGCGGGCATCGCGGCGACCGCGACCGGCGACCGGGGAGCACGCGCCTATCTGAAGGAGCACGAGGGGGCGATCACGCTCGTCGAGTGTCGGGACGTGGCGCTGCCCTATGACATCGACACGGAGGCCGACCTGGGCCACCTTGAGTGAGCGAGGTGGCACTGAGCGCCGTCTTTCCTCGACTCAGAGAATCTCGACATCAACAAACGATTGAACTTCCACCATGAGGAAACTAGTATCCACTGTTCAGAAGCGCCCGACCGTTCCCCGGGCGTTCTCAGCCGTATCCGGGAAGACTGGCACCCGGTGCCAGAAGCTCGACAGCTCGTTCACGTAGCTCGCTGAAGGAAGTGACAGCTCATGTCCGCACCAGCGCCGTCCCCGCTGGCCATCGTCGACGCCGAGCCCCTGCCCCGGCAGGAGGAGGTCCTTAACGAGGCGGCCCTCGCCTTCGTGGCCGAGCTGCACCGCCGGTTCACGCCCCGGCGCGACGAACTGCTCGCCCGTCGCGCGGAGCGCCGCGCCGAGATCGCCCGCACCTCCACGCTCGACTTCCTCCCGGAGACCGCCGCGATCCGCGCGGACGACTCCTGGAAGGTGGGCCCCTGCCCGCCCGCGCTGCAGGACCGCCGGGTCGAGATCACCGGCCCCACCGACCGCAAGATGACCATCAACGCCCTCAACTCGGGCGCGAAGATCTGGCTCGCCGACTTCGAGGACGCCTCCGCGCCCACCTGGGAGAACGTCGTCCTGGGCCAGATCAACCTGGCGGACGCCTACACCCGGAACATCGACTTCACGGACCCGAAGTCGGGCAAGTCGTACGCCCTCAAGGCCGACGAGGAGCTCGCGACGGTCGTCATGCGCCCGCGCGGCTGGCACCTGAACGAGCGCCACCTCCAGATCGACGGCGAGCAGGTCCCCGGCGCCTTCGTCGACTTCGGCCTGTACTTCTTCCACAACGCGCAGCGCCTGCTCGACCTCGGCAAGGGCCCGTACTTCTACCTCCCGAAGACGGAGTCGCACCTGGAGGCCCGCCTCTGGAACGACGTGTTCGTCTTCGCGCAGGACTACGTCGGCATCCCGCAGGGCACCATCCGCGCGACCGTCCTGATCGAGACGATCACGGCGGCGTACGAGATGGAGGAGATCCTCTACGAACTCCGCGACCACGCCTCCGGGTTGAACGCCGGCCGCTGGGACTACCTGTTCTCCATCGTCAAGAACTTCCGTGACGGCGGCGCCAAGTTCGTCCTCCCGGACCGCAACGCGGTGACGATGACGGCCCCGTTCATGCGGGCGTACACCGAACTCCTGGTCCGCACCTGCCACAAGCGCGGCGCGCACGCGATCGGCGGCATGGCGGCCTTCATCCCGTCCCGCCGGGACGCCGAGGTCAACAAGGTGGCCTTCGAGAAGGTCCGCGCCGACAAGGACCGCGAGGCCGGCGACGGCTTCGACGGCTCATGGGTGGCTCACCCCGACCTGGTCCCGATCGCCATGGAGTCCTTCGACAAGGTCCTCGGCGAGAAGCCGAACCAGAAGGACCGCCTCCGCGAGGACGTCTCCGTGCAGGCCGACGACCTGATCGCCGTCGACTCGCTGGACGCCAAGCCGACGTACCCGGGCCTGGTCAACGCCGTCCAGGTCGGCATCCGCTACATCGAGGCCTGGCTGCGCGGCCTCGGCGCCGTCGCCATCTTCAACCTCATGGAGGACGCGGCCACCGCCGAGATCTCCCGCTCCCAGATCTGGCAGTGGATCAACGCGGGCGTCGAGTTCGAGAACGGCGAGCACGCCACTCCGGAGCTGGCCCGCAAGGTCGCCGCCGAGGAACTGGCGAACATCCGCGCCGAGATCGGCGAGGAGGCCTTCGCGGCCGGCCACTGGCAGCAGGCCCACGACCTGCTCCTGGAGGTCTCCCTCGACGAGGACTACGCGGACTTCCTGACGCTGCCGGCCTACGAGCAGCTGAAGGGCTGAGCCCTCAGGAAGTTGGTTTGTCCGAGTGGCCCAGGGTCTTTCCCGGGGCCACTCGGTCGCGTACGGCCTGCTTCACGGCCGTCGGTTCCGGGAAGCCCTGGCCGCGGCGGTCCCAGACCACCTCGTCGTCGACGCGCACGACGAACACCCCGCCCTTGCCGGGCTTCAGCGCCAGCTCGGACAGCTCCGCCTCGAAGGTGGTGAGCAGTTCCTGCGCCAGCCAGGCCGCGCGGGGCAGCCAGCGGCACTGCGTGCAGTACTCGATCTCGACACGGCCACTCATCCGAGGTGCACCGACCAATCCTGTTCCGCGGCCGGTTTGCCGTGCAGGTCGGGCACCCGCTGCAGCCACTTCGGCCGGCCTTGCTGTGTCTTCGCCGCCCGGAGGGCCTCCTCGGCGGCGAGTTCCTCCCGGGTGGGGAAGTCTGTGGGGAGCCAGGCCGAGGACGCCCGCACGCGCGCGTGGAGGTAGCCGACGTACGCCTCGCGGACCGCGTCGGGCGTCGTGAGGCCCGCCTCGGCGGTCAGCCAGGCGTCCGGCACCTCGGCCACGATCCCGCGCAGCAGTTCCTCGGTCACCCTGGGCGCGAGCTCCGCGTCGGCGGCGCGCACGTCCGGGGCGTAGTGGCCGAGGGCGTGGTGGCGGAAGTCGTACGCCTTCTCGGGGTCGGTGCCGTCCCAGCGGTGGTGGAAGACCAGGGCCGCTCCGTGGTCGATCAGCCACAGGTGCGGGGGTGCGATACCGAGCGTCGGCCAGACCATCAGGTTCGAGCTGTGGACCGTACGGTCGACGTTCGCGGTCAGGGCGTCCAGCCAGACGATCCGGCCGGCCTCCAGCGGGTCCACGCGGAAGCTCTTGGCCACCTCGGGCGTGAAGTCCCGCGCGCCCGGCAGGTAGTCCATGCCGAGGTTGACGCCCCCGCTGGCCGCGTGCAGCTCCCGAACCTCCTGGTGCGGCTCGTGCTCCGCGATCGCGGGATCGAAGTGGACCAGGACCAACTCGGGGAAGCGCAGCCCGAGCGCGCGGGCCAGCTCGCCCACGATCACCTCGGCGACCAGCGCCTTGCGGCCCTGCGCGGAGCCGGTGAACTTGACGACGTACGTGCCCAGGTCGTCGGCCTCGAAGACTCCGGGCACGGAGCCTCCGGACCGTAGGGGGGTCACATATCGAACAGCAGTCACTTCGCGCAGCACACCGGCCAGGGTAAGTCAGGTCGTGTGATCGCCGGCGGGTTCAGGTCATGTCGTCGCCGGTGGGTTCAAGTCACGTCACGGCCAGCGGGTTCGGCAGCGGCAGATAGCGCGCGTCCGCGCCGTCCGCGCCGGTCCAGCGCAGCAGCAGGTTGGTCTTGCCGGGGAGGGTGGGCGCGGTGAGCAGGGCCGTGATCTCCGGGAGGTCGTGGCGTGCCAGTTCGCGGCGGACGGCGGGCCAGGGGTCGAGGCCCGGGTTGCGCTCGGCGAGGGCCGCCGCGACCTCGCACAGATGGTTCACGACCAGGGTGTACACCAGCCGTTCCCAGCCGGCCGCACGGGACACGTCCGGCAGCAGCTTCACGCCCTCGGCGTCCCGGAACAGCGCCTGCACGGGGGTGCCGTCCGCGTCGACGGCGACCAGCGTGTTCTGCAGATGCGCCTCCAGTACGACGCTGTGGTCGGCGAAGGCCGCGAGGGCGGGCGGTACGACCGCGCGCAGGTACGCCGCCCACCAGGCCGTCGGATCCGTCGCCCCGTCGAGCGGGCTGCCCTCGAAGCCCTCCACGAGGCCGGCGGCGAGCAGCGGGGTGGCGCCGGGCGCCAGGTGGCCGTGGAAGCCGTCGCGCACGAGGACCGCCAGCTCCTCGAACGCGAAGTCGGCGGTGCGGTAGCCGCGGTCGGACAGCCAGGCCGCGGGGCCCGTCGTGAACGCGCGGGACGCCGCCGTATCGGTCCTGCGGAGTTTCAGCAGGTCGTGGCGCCACAGGCGGCGGATGTCGTTCGTGATGCGCACGTCCAGGCTGAACTTCAGGAACAGGTCGCGCTCGGGGGCGTACAGCGTGCGGATCGCGGCCGTGGGCCAGGCGTCGCAGCCGGTCGTGCCGAGCCGGATCAGACGGCCGTCGGCGAAGGCGTCGGCGAGGCCGACCAGGTCGAGCTGCCAGGGATGCGCGGGCAGCAGCCGGTACCCGGGCGGGGCCTCGCCGAGGGCGTCGAGGGCCGAGGTGTCGCCCTCCTCGACGACCGTGTCCTCGCGCAGGCCGAGCAGCGTCAGCGGGAAGCGGGCGTGCGCCTCGGGGGCGTACGGCAGCCAGGCCGCGACCGGGCCGCCGCCGCGCGCCTTGGGGGCGGGGTGGTGGGGGTGGCCGGTGAGGAGGGACTGCTCGGAGCGCAGGTAGGCGTCGTCCGGCGGCGTCGCACGCGCGCGTGCCGTGAGCAACGCGGCCACCGCGTCCCGGCTGTCGATCATCTCGGCGGGCAGTTCGTGGTTGGACAGACCGGTGTGGCGGCGCAGTTCGTCGGCGACGAGCTTGACGAGCTCGGTGTGTCCGAGGCGCTGCCAGGTGCCGGCCGCGTGCACCTCGGGTTCGGCGGGCCGCCGCTCGCCGCGGACCCGCAGCAGGCTGCCCGAGCCGGGCAGCCGGTACACGCGCAGCTCGCCGGAACCTCCATGTGGTCCGGACCCGCCATGTGGTGCAGACCCTCCGTGTGGTTCGGCCACCTCCCGCAGCAGACAGTTGAGCAGGGGCGCGACCGCGTGGGCGTCGGCGCGTTCCGCGACGTCGGCGGCGGGTGGAGGGTTGAGGTGCACGCGATCCACTCGTTCTCTACAGTCCGTTCAGGCGGGAAGACGATCAGTATGTCTGTCGTCGGTGCCTGCCCCGACGCCCTACTCGTACCCGAGGAGCCCGCCCGTGCACCGTCCCCCCAGCGCCGAGGCCGAAGTCGCCGCAGAACTGGCCGACGTACGCCCCGAACTCGCGTCGCGGTACGCAGCCGAGGTTCCCGGTGCCCGGGCCGCCGTGCTGACCCGGCTGTGGCGTGCGCTGGCGTACGAGCCGCTGCCCTGGATCGAGCGCCGCGAGCCGGGCCGTCAAGGCCTCACCCTGCGCCTCTCCGACGGCCGCCGCTTGCACGGCCCACACGCGGACCCGTTCGCCACCGCCGCCTACGTCACCGCCGTACGCCTCGACGGGATGTCGTACGACGATCCGGCCCGGCTGCTGACCGACCTCTCCGTGCCGCACGGTACGTCCTTCGTCGCCGAACTCGGCCACAGCGTCGCCTCGTTGGCGCTGTCGCGGGCCGGGCAGGACGCCCACTCGAAAGAGTGGCCGACGCGCGACTGGGAGTGGGAGCAGCGGGTGGTCGACGGGCATCCCTTCCACCCCAACTGCCGTTCCCGGCCCGGCTTCTCGGTCGCCGAGCAGCTGGCGTACGGGCCGGAGCACCGGGCGGTCGTCACGCTGTGTCTTGTGCCGGTGCGGGCGGACGGGTGCCTGGTGACCGGGGAGTGGCCGGAGGGGATGCGGGACGGGGAGCGGCTGCTGATCCCGGTGCATCCGTGGCAGGCCGAGCATGTGCTCAAGCGTCCTTACGAGGGAGGGATGCCCGGGCACCCGCTGATGTCCCTGCGCACGCTCGCCCTCCCCGAAGGCCCGCACGTCAAGACCGCGTTGAGCGCCCGGCTGACGTCGTCGGTGCGGGACATCTCGGTGTACTCGATCGGCCTGTCGGCCACGCTGTCGGACTTCGCGGAGACCCTGGCGGCCCGCATGGACGGGCTGCTGCACGTCACCCGCACGCTGGGGGCAGCCACCGCCGACTCGCCCGATCTGGCGGCGGTGGTGCGCGAGTCGCCGCAGGTGTACGCGGGGCCCGGCGAGCGGGTCGTACCGGTGGCCGCACTCGCCACCACCGAGCTGCCCGAATCCCCGGCGTGGCTCGCGGAGTTCACACGTCTCGCGCTCACCGTGGGGCTGCGGTTGATGGACCTGGGCGTGGCGCTGGAAGCGCACGGCCAGAACCTGCTCGTGGTGCTGTCGCCGAACGGCTCCCCCGTGCGCCTGGTCTACCGCGACCTCGCCGACATCCGCGTCAGCCCGGCCCGGCTGGCCCGGCACGGAATCCCGGTGCCTGAGCTGACCGGTCGGATCGTCACGGACGACGTGACGGCCCTGCGCCGCAAGCTGTTCGGCTCGCTGGTGGCGGGGGCGCTCGCGAGTACGGCGGGGTCGGGCGCGGCGCTCCGCGCGGCGCTGCAGGCGGTCGTACGGGATCTGCCGGGCACCGTCGATCTCGCCGCGCTGCGCCACGAGCCGCTGCCCACGAAGGCGCTGACGCTGATGCGGCTGTCGCCGGGGCTGCCCGGGGACCAGTGGGCCCAGCTGCCCAATCCGCTGGTCACCGAGGTGTTCTGAACGGTGTTCTGAACGATGTTCTGAGCTCGTTTTGAAGCGGGACACCTCTGATCAATAAGATCCGCCGATGATCACAAGAACACGGCTGGCGACCGGGGCCTGTGCCCTGCTCGCCGCGCTCGCGGCCGGGATGGCGTTCCCGGCCGGGGCGGTAGCCGATGAGACCAGCGCGATGGCGCCCAAGGTCGACCTCGTCCTCGACGTGAGCGGCTCGATGCGCGCCAAGGACATCGACGGCCAGTCCCGGATGTCCGCCGCGAAGCAGGCCTTCAACGAGGTGCTCGACGCGACGCCCGAAGACGTTCAGCTCGGCATCCGCACGCTCGGCGCCAACTACCCGGGCGACGACCGCAGGACGGGCTGCAAGGACACCGCGCAGCTCTACCCGGTCGGCCCGCTGGACCGCACCGAGGCGAAGGCGGCGGTGGCGACCCTGGCACCCACCGGCTGGACGCCGATCGGCCCCGCGCTGCTGAAGGCGGCCGACGACCTCGACGGCGGCGAGGGCTCCAAGCGCATCGTGCTGATCAGCGACGGCGAGGACACCTGCGCCCCGCTCGACCCGTGCGAGGTGGCCCGGGAGATCGCCGCCAAGGGCATCGGCCTGACCATCGACACCCTCGGCCTGGTCCCGAACACCAAGATGCGGCAGCAGTTGAGCTGCATCGCCGAGGCGACCGGCGGCACGTTCACCTCCGTAGAGCACACCGAGGAACTCGCCGACAAGGTCAACCAGTTGGTGGACCGTGCTGCCGATCCGGTGGTGACGCCGGTCGCGACGACGGGCGCGGACCAGTGCGCGAAGGCGCCCACGCTGAAGTCCGGCCTGTACACCGACCGCGAGGAGTTCGGGCAGCAGCGCTGGTACCGCGTGGACGTGCAGCCCGGCCAGGAGCTGCGCGCGTCGGTGAGCGTGTCGGCCGACCGGGCCGTGAACCCGTCGTACGGCGTGCTGCTGCGGGCCGTCACGGTCCAGGGTCGCGAGATCGTGCGCGGTGAGGCGGCGGGCAACGGCCGTACGGATGTCATGTCGACCGGCCTGCGCTACCCGAAGGCCGAGGTCGACGACGAGGACACCGCGACCGCCGAGACCGTGTGCCTCCAGGTCACCCACTCCTTCTCGGCGGGCTCCGGGGTGCAGAGCAAGCCCGGTCTGCCGCTGGAGCTGACGGTCGACGTCGTGGACGGGCCGTCGCAGTCGAGCGACGTGGCCTCCTTCGGCCTCGGGCGCGGCTGGTGGCTGCTCGGCGCGCTGATCCTCACCGGCTTCCTCGCCGGTCTCGTCTGGGGCTGGGTGTCACGCTGGCGGGTCGCGGTCTGGAGGACCAACTGATGCGGATCACAAGTGTGTTGAGCGCGGCGATACTGATGCTCGGGCTGGCGGTCGCCCCGGCGGTCGCCGACTCCTCGCCGTCGCCGAGCGCTTCGGAGGACGACGGCGCGCCGACCGAGGCGGGCACCTCCTTCCGTACGGCGACCGAGATCGAGCAGGGGCAGACGGCCACGGCCGGTGCCTCCACGGGCGACTACCTGTACTGGTCGTTCCCGGCGGACGCCGGACAGCGCCCCACCGTCAAGGCGACGGTGAAGCTGCCGGACACGCACGCCGCCGAGACCTGGCAGGTCGATGTCTACGACGGCCTGCGCCGCCGTCAGGCCTGCCAGTACGGCGCCCAGACGCGCACCGCGGCGGCGGACTCCGCCTCGGTCGAGCTGACCTGCGTCCTGCGTACCGTGCGGGCCTGGTCGGAGCAGTGGGCCGATGACCCGCTGCCGGGCACGTACTACATCCGGCTGACGGCCGTGGACGTACCCACCTCCGACCTCGGGCTGCCGGTCGACGCCGAGGTCCGGGTCGACTCCGAGGACATCGGCGGTTCGGCCGCGGTGGACGGGGCGCTGGCGCAGCCGCTCGTGCCGGGTGTGGCCGTGAAGTCGCAGGAGGACGAGGAGAGTTCGTCGGCCTCGGCGGTACTGTCCAGCATCGAGCCCGAGGACGGCTGGGCCTCCGGCTGGTGGTCCGACCGATGGGTGTGGACGGCGATCGGCGGCGCGCTGGCCGCGCTCGCGGGCATCGGCGGCTACGCGCTGTCCCGCGGGGCAGGGCGGCCGACCCGGGTGCCGCCGGGCGCCTGACATCCCAGGTTGCCTGACATCCCGTCACAAGGGGCTCACCGCGAGGGCGGTGGGCCCCTTGGCCGTTCACGACTCCTTGAGCGCCTTCGCGAGCGTGCCTTCGCCGGTGACCTCGATACGTCCGCCCCGCACGGCGTCGACGACACTCAACTCCCCTCGCGCGACCGCCTCACACGTCCCCGAGTCCAGCGCCAGCCGCGCATCCGGCTCCCCCGGAGCGGGCCCGTCCCTGTAGACCGGCCCGTCCTCGGCGCCGACGTACAGGTGGAAGTCCCCCTCCTCCAGCCGGACTTCGACGAGTCCCTCGCCGCCGTCCCCGTTCTCCCGCAGGGCTCGCAGCAGCGGCAGCGCGAACCAGTGCGCGCGTACGGCGTCGGTGGGGCGCCGCTCGCCGAGTTCGGCCTGGCCCCACTCCCCCAGCGCCTGGAGCACGGGCAGCAACTGGCGCCCGCGCGGGGTGAGTTCGTAGACGTACGCCGCTCCGGGCGGGGGCAGCTTGCGGCGCGTGCTGATGCCGTCGCGCTCCATGTCCTTCAGCCGCGACGCGAGCACGTCCGTGCTGACGCCCGGCAGATCGGCGTGCAGGTCGGTGTAGCGCCGTGGGCCGGCCAGCAGTTCCCGGACGATCAGCAGGGTCCAGCGGTCGCCGACCACGTCGAGCGCGCGGGCGGCGGAACAGTACTGGTCGTAGCTTCGGCGAGGTGACATGCGACGCAGTCTAGACATGTTGTTGGACTTTCCAAGCTGGAACTTGGTAAAACCAAGCAACACACGAAACCGGAGGGCGAGCGCGCATGGAGTTCCGGCAGTCGAACAAGCTCAGCGAGGTCTGCTACGAGATCCGCGGCCCGGTGATCGAGCACGCCGACGCACTGGAGAAGGCGGGCCACAGCGTGCTGCGCCTGAACACCGGCAACCCCGCGCTCTTCGGCTTCGAGGCGCCGGAGGAGATCCTCCAGGACATGATCCGGATGCTCCCCCAGGCGCACGGCTACACCGACTCGCGCGGCATCCTCTCCGCCCGCCGGGCCGTCGCCCAGCGCTATCAGACGCTCGGCCTCGAGGTCGGCGTCGACGACGTCTTCCTCGGCAACGGCGTCTCCGAGCTGGTCTCCATGGCCGTACAGGCGCTGATCGAGGACGGCGACGAAATCCTCATCCCGGCCCCGGACTTCCCGCTGTGGACGGCGGTGACGACCCTCGCCGGCGGCAAGGCGGTGCACTACCTCTGCGACGAGCAGGCCGAGTGGTACCCCGACCTGGACGACATGGCCTCGAAGATCACGGACCGCACCAAGGCCCTGGTCATCATCAACCCGAACAACCCCACCGGCGCGGTCTACCCCAAGGAGATCGTCGAGGGCATCCTCGACCTGGCCCGCCGCCACGGCCTCATGGTCTTCGCCGACGAGATCTACGACCAGATCCTCTACGACGACGCCGTGCACCACTCGGCCGCCGCCCTCGCCCCCGACCTGGTGGTCCTCACCTTCTGCGGCCTGTCGAAGACCTACCGGGTGGCGGGCTTCCGCTCCGGCTGGCTGGTGGTCACCGGCCCGAAGCAGCACGCCAAGGACTATCTGGAGGGCCTGACGATGCTGGCCTCCATGCGCCTGTGCGCCAACGCGCCCGCCCAGTACGCCATCCAGGCCGCCCTCGGCGGTCGCCAGTCGATCCGGGACCTGACCGAGCCCGGTGGCCGCCTGCGCGAACAGCGCGACGTGGTCTGGGAGAAGCTCAACGAGATCCCGGGTGTGTCGTGCGTGAAGCCGAAGGGCGCGCTGTACGCCTTCCCGCGCCTCGACCCCAAGGTGCACAAGATCCACGACGACGAGAAGTTCGTCCTGGACCTGCTGCTGCGGGAGAAGATCCAGGTCGTCCAGGGCACCGGCTTCAACTGGCCGACCCCCGACCACTTCCGGATCCTGACCCTGCCGTACGCGGAGGACCTGGAGGCGGCGATCGGGCGGATCGGGCGGTTCCTGAGCGGGTACCGCCAGTAGCGCGGTGCGAGGATGACGGCAGGGGGGGGCACGCGGCGCGAGGTCACGCCGCGCGGATCACGCGGCGCGGGCGACGCCGGCGTCCCGCAGCTCCCGCGGTTCCCGCAGTTCCCGCTGCAACGCCGCCACGGTGAACCGGATCTGGTCGGGCGTGTGGTCGCACGTGACGAAGAACCGCAGTCGGGCCAACTCCTCGGGGACCGCCGGGTGCAGGATCGGGTTGACGCTGACGCCCAGCCGGAAGAGCGCCCGGGCCAGCCGCAGCGTGTGTTCCGAATCCCCGACGACACACGGCACGATCGGGGTGTCGTGGCTGGCCCCGGTGTCGATGCCCGCCTCGCGGGCCAGGCGCACGAACAGCGCGGAGTTGTCCCTCAGCCGCGCGAGCCGCTCCGGCTCGGCCCGCATCAGCCGCAGCGCGGCCAGCGAGGCGGCCGTGTTGGCGGGTGTCATGCCGGCGCTGTAGACGAAGCCCGGGGCGGTGTACCGGAGGTACTCGACGACGGCGCGGCTCGCGGCGACATAACCACCGCACCCGGCCAGGGCCTTGGACAGGGTGCCCATCCACAGGTCGACGTCCGACCGCTCGACGTCGAAGTACTCGCCGACGCCCCGCCCGGTGGCTCCGAGCACTCCGATGCTGTGCGCCTCGTCGACCATCAGCAGCGCCCCGTGCCGGCGCTTGACCTCGATGAGCTCCGGCAGGGCGGCGATGTCGCCGTCCATGCTGTACACGCCCTCGACCACGACGAGTACCCGGCGGTACTGGTGACGGACCTGGGTGAGGAGGGCGTCCAGGGCAGCGGCGTCGTTGTGCGGGAAGGGACGTCGGGTCGCGCCGGAGAGCCGGCAGCCCTGTAGGACGCTGTCGTGGGCGAGCGCGTCGTGGACGATCAGATCGCCGGGCCCGACGAGATGCCCGATCACGGTGACGTTGGTGGCGTGTCCGCTCACCATGGTGATGGCGTCCTCCGTCCCGAGTGTGCGGGCGAGTTCGTTCTCCAGCCGCACGTGGAGCGGACGGCTGCCGGACAGCAGCCGGCTGGCGGATGCCGACGTGCCGCACCGATCGACGGCATCCTTGACCGACTCGGTCACCTGGGGGTGCGTTGCCAGGCCCAGGTAGTTGTAGCCGGAGAAGGAGATGAGCTCCCGGCCGTCGACGACCGTACGGTCCGTCATGCCGCCCTCGTGGACCAGGAAGTAGGGGTTGGGCAACTGGAGTCGGCTCAGTGTGCCCATGCGCTCGTGGTGTGCGGTGACCTCCGGGAAGCACTCGATGCGGGTCTGCTTCTCGGGGGGTGCGGGGACCGCGGGGGTGGGGGCTGTGGTGGTGGGAGGTGTGACGGTGGGAGGCGGGACCGGTTCGGCCGGCTCGGCGGTGCCCGTGATCATCGCGACGACGCTTCCAACTGTCGGCCGGGCACATTCCTCGTCGACCTTCAGGGACGGCCACCGTCGCCTGAGCGACGCGAACAGGTCGGTCAGCATCAGTGAGTCGAAGCCGAGTTCCTCGACGAGCAGTTGATCGCCACGCAGATGGTCCACCGGAAACGCGCTGATGCGGGCGATCTGTGCGAACACGGCGCCCTCCGCATCGGGGGCGGGAGCGGGGGCCGAGGCCGGAGCGGGAGCGGGGGCGGCATCAGGGGCAACGGTCGCGGGCAGCGTCTCGCTGAGGCGCCTGAGAGCCGACACCTGTTGCTGGATGAGGTCGAGCAGTTCGTACATCGGGTTCTCCTTGTTCGTCGAGGCCGGAACGGGGGCACTGGAGCGAGCCCCGTCGCGCACGGGCCGCGCCTGCGGCACCCAGTAGGGCTGCGCCTCCAGCCGGGCCACCGGCAGGTCCAGCAGCCGGCGTTCCCGCTCCCGCACCAGGGCCCGGGGCTCGACCGGGACGCCCAGGACCGCGAGCCGGGCGAGGGCCCGCAGGAACCCGTACGTGTCGTCCGGCGCCGTGCCGTCGGCGGCGACGACGTGGATGTCGCCCCGGTCGGCGAGGTTGCGGCGGACCGAGGTGAGGAGCGAACCGCCGCCCGCCACCTGGAGGAAGACGCGGGCGCCCGCGTCGTAGGCGCCGCGCACGGCGTCACCGAAGCGGACCGGCGCGGACGCGTGCCGCGCCCACAGCTCGCGCAGCAGCTCGGGCTCGTCGCACACCGTCCCGCTCACCGCCGAGACGAACGGCATACGGGGAGCGGCGAGGTGACGCCGTTCGAGGTCCGTACGCATGGCGTCGTCGGCCCGCGCCAGCCGCGGGGAGTGAAAGGCGTTCGACACGTCGAGCGGGGCCGTCACGACACCCGCCTCCGCGCAGACGCGTCGCAGCGCGCCGAGCCCCTCCTTGCCGCCGCTGACCACGATCTGCCTCGGCTGGTTGAAGCACGCGAGCCATACGCTGTCGATGTCCCGCACGAGTTCACGGCAGGTCTCCTCGTCGGTCTGCACGGCGAGCATCCCGCCACGAGGCTCGCCCTCCGCGTCCCGCAGCATCGCGCCGCGATGGGCCAGCAGCCGTACGGTCTCGGCGTCGGTGAGCACACCGGCCGCAGCGGCCGCCGCGAACTCCCCGACGCTGTGGCCGAGTACGAGGTCGGGCGCGACCCCGCACGCGGCCAGCAGCCGGGTGGCGGCGATCTGCACGGTGCCCAGCAGGGGCTGGCACACCTCTGTGCGGGACAGCCGCAGCCTGCGCTCCGGGTCCTCGTCGGTGTCGTCCGCCGTCCCGCCGTACAGCAGACCGGCGACGTCGACACCGGCGGCCTGCCGCGCCGTCGCGCCCAGCCCGTCGACGGTCTGCCGGAACTCGGGGAACCTCTGGCGGAGGTCCCGCATCATGCCCGGCCGCTGACTGCCCTGGCCGGGAAAGACGAAGGCGATACGCCGCTCGGCGGGCGCCAGCGGAGCGTCGGCCGCGAAGGCACCGTCGCCGAGATCGCCCCGGGCGCCGTCGGCCAGCTGCCGGCCCGCCCGCCGCAGCCGCTCGGTGAACTCGGCCGGGTCGGCGGCCACGATCGCGAGTCTGCTCGGCAGCGGCTCGCGCCCGCCCAGGGTGTGGGCCACCGCCGCCATCGACGGCGTGGGCGTGTGCTCCAGGGTGTCGAGCAGTGCCCCGATGTGCTCCTGTAGCGTCTCCTGCCCGCCCGCCGAGATCAGGGCGAGGTGGGGCTCGGCCACGGACCTGGTGCGGACCGGGCGTAGTGCGGGGGCCGGTGCCGGGGCCTCCTGGAGGACGACGTGGACGTTCGTACCGCCGAAGCCGAAGGAGCTGACGGCCGCACAGCGCGGGGCGTCGCCGTCCGGCCACGGCCGGGCGGTGTCGGCGATGCGCAGGCCGGCGGCGTCCAGCCCGAGATCCGGGTGAGGGCTGAAGTCCGGCTGCGGCACGACCGTACGGCGGTGCACGACCAGGGCCGTCTTGATCAGCCCGGCGATGCCCGCCGCGGACAGCGAGTGGCCGATGAGCGCCTTGGCCGAGGAGAGGTGGCACGGGCCGGGGTCCCCGTCCGCGTGCTCGGTCCGCAGTCGGCGCAGCGCCTCCACCTCGACGCGGTCGCCGACGGAGGTGCCCGTGCCGTGGGCCTCGATGAAGCCCACGGCGGAGGCCGGCACTCCCGCGTCGGCGTAGGCGCGGCGCATGGCCCGCAGCTGGCCTTCGGGGGTGGGAACCAGGGGCCCCGGGGTGGTGCCGTCGTTCGCCGCGCCGATGCCCTTGATGACGGCGTAGACACGGTCACCTGCGGCGAGTGCGTCCTGCAGCGGCCGTACGACGACGGCGCCGGCGCCCTCGCCGAGGACGAAGCCGTCGGCCCGCTCGTCGAACGGGCGGCAGACCCCGCTGGCCGACAGGGCGCCCAGGCGGGAGAAGCCCACGAGGCTGTCCGGGGTGAGGCTGAGGTAGACACCGCCGACGACAGCCGTCGCGCAGGACCCGCTGCGCAGGTGGAGTACGGCCTGGTCGAGGGCGACCAGTGCGCTGGAGCAGGCGGCGTCGACGGCGAAGCTGGGGCCGCCGAGGTCGAAGTGCCGGCTCACCGTGGCGGGCGCCATGTTGAGCAGGCTCCCCGGCAGCGCGAAGGCCTGGACGGGACCGAGCTGCTCGGTGGCCCGGTCCTTCAGCGCCCGCAGGAGACCGGGGTCGGCCGCGCCGCCGAGGGAGCCGTCGGCGAGGGCGATGGCCCGCAGGCGGGCCGCCATGAGCTCCTTGTAGTCGGACACCGACAGGCCGAAGAAGACGCCGGTGTTCTCCCGGTCGAAGCCGCCCCGGCCAAGACCGGCGTCGTCGAGGGCCTCGCGGGTCACGTCGAGCATCAGCCGGTGCTGCGGGTCCATGGCCTCGACGCGGCGCGGCGGCAGGCCGTAGTGCAGGGCGTCGAAGCGGTCCACTTCGTCCAGGAAGGCGACCTGGTCGGTGTACGCCGTGTCGGTGGCGCGCCGGTCGGCGGGTGCGTGGAAGGTGTCGTGGTTCCAGCGGTCCTTGGGCACTGGGGCGAACTGCCGCTCTCCGCCGAGGAGGAGCTTCCAGTACGCCTGGCTGTCGCGGGCGCCGGGGAAGCGGCAGCCGAGTCCGACGATGGCGATGTCGTTGGAGCTGTCGTTGGAGCTGTGGTCAGCGATGTCGTTGGCGCTGTCACTCATGGGGAGACCTGCTTGGGTTCGGGTGCCCGAGGCGGGGCGGCCAGGGCGGGAAGGTCATGGGAGGGATGTGCGGGCGGGGGCGGAGGGGGCGGTGGAGAAGGCGGAGGGGGCGGAGGGGGCGGAGGGGGCGGGCGAGCCGGCGTACCGCCTCCGAGGGCGCGCGGCGCCCACCAGTTCAGGCCGCCGGCGAGGCGCATGAGCGCCGGTACGAGGACTCCGCGCACGAGGGTCGCGTCGAGGAGGATGCCGAAGGCCGCGCCGATCCCGAAGAACTGCAGCAGGGCCACCTCGGAGGTGCCGAAGCCCAGCAGGGTGAAGGCGAGCAGGGCGCCGGCCGCCGTGACGATGCCGCCGGTGCGGGCGACCCCGGTCACGATCGAGTCGGCGGTGTTCTGCCCGGCGTCGTGTGCCTCCTTGATGCGGGCCAGGACGAAGACCTCGTAGTCGACCGAGAGCCCGAAGACGATGCAGAACAGCAGCACCGGCATGGTGGTGCTGAGCGGTCCGGGGGTGAAACCGAGCAGGGTCTGCAGGTGTCCGTCCTGGAAGATCCACACCATGGCGCCGAGGACCGCCGCGAGGCTCAGGCAGTTCAGCGCGATGGCCTTCAGCGGAAGGAGCAGGCTGCGGGAGAAGAGGAACAGCAGCACGAACGTGCTGACGGTGATCATGGCGGCCGCCAGTGGCAGCCGCCCGGCGACCGTGTCCTTGGCGTCGACCAGCACCGCGCTGGGACCGCCTACGTGGATGTCGGTGCCCGCGGGCGTGGGCGTCCTGCGGATGTCGCGGACCAGCCGCTGGGCGGCGTCCGAGCGCGGGTCCACCGAGGGCACCACGGAGAGGATCGCCGGGCCGCCGGCACCGGACGGCGCGAGGCCGGTCGCGGCGCTGCCGTTTCCGGTGACCGGCTCACCGTCCCGCCACACGCCGGACGGCCCCCTGACCTCGGCCACGCCCGGCAGGGCCGACAGCCGCGGGGCGTAGTCGAGCGCGACCTCGGGCGTGGAGCTGGTGGTGAACACGGTGAGGGCGCCTGCGTTCCCGCCGCCGAACTCGCCGCGCACGAGGTCCCCGGCCTGCCGGCTGGACGCGCTCCGCGGCAGCGCCCGGTCGTCGGGGGTCGCGAACCCCGCGTGGGTGAACGGTGCCGCGAGCACCGCCAGCAGGGCCAGGACCGGAAGCGCGGCGAGCAGCGGGCGGCGTACGACGATCCGGGTCAACCGCTCCCAGAAGCGCGAGGCGGAGCCGGCCCTGGCGCTGCGGCGCCACGGCACCGCCCACGCGTTCACGCGCCGGCCGAGCAGCAACAGCAGCGCCGGCAGGACCGTGGTGGCCGCGACCGCCGCGACGGCCACCACGGCCATGCCCGCGTAGGCGAAGGAGCGCAGGAAGTACGGCGGGAAGACGAGCAGGGTGGACAGCGCCGCGCAGACGGTCGCGGCGCTGAAGAAGACGGTGTGTCCCGCGGCGTTCACGGTCCGAAGGACGGCTTCGCGCGGCGCGTGCCCCGCGCCGAGCTCCTCCCGGAACCGGGAGACGATCAGCAGCCCGTAGTCGATGCCGAGGCCGAGGCCGAGCGCGGTGGTGAGGTTCAGCGCGAACACCGACACATCGGTGACGCTGCCGAGGAGGCTCAGGATCAGCAGGGTCCCGCCGATGGCCAGGATCCCGATCAGCAGGGGCAGGGCCGCTGCCACCACACCGCCGAACACCAGGACCAGCAGCACGAGGGTGCCCGGCAGGACGACGGCCTCGGCCCGCTTCAGGTCGGAGTCGGTGATGTCCTGCATCTCTGCCTCGGCGAGCGCCGCCCCGCCCACGTGCACCGTCAGTGCGGACGGTCCGTCCGCGGTCCAGGCCGACAGGGTCTCGCGCACCTGCTCGGCACGGGAGCCGAGTCGCTCTCCCTCGCCGTCGACGTGTGCGAGCAGCAGGGCCGAGCGGCCGTCCCGACTGCGCAGGTCGGTGGCCCCGCCGCTCCAGTACGAGGACACGTCGCTCACGTGTGGCTGGGCGGCGAGACGCTGGGTCAGTTCGCGCCCGTCGCTGCGAGCGGCGAGGCCGTCGACGCCGTCGTGGGGGGCCCGCACCACCACGAACAGGTTCGGCGCCGTTCCCCGGTACTCGGCGGTCATGCGGGCCGCGAAACTCGAGTCGGACGAGGGGTCGTCGTATCCCTGGGTCTTCAACCGGTCCGGCGCCCCCGAGCCGACCACCACCGACAGGACGAGGAAGCCCAGCGCGGCGAGCAGCACCAGTCGGGGACGACGGGTCGCTACGGCACCCAGCCAGCGGTACATGTGTCCTCCTCTGCGGACTCGCCGGACTCTCCGGTCCGCGTCCCGCTCCGGCGGTCGCACGGGCGGTCGACTGCCACGCTCCCCCGGGTCCGGGCAGGCGCCCCAGCCCCGACTGTTCGTCGCTTGACGGGAGGCGAGTCATCCCCTACGTGCGCCCGGCGGCGACGAGAACGGCCGTCCGGCCCAGTCCGTTCTGCGGGCCGCCGCGCACCTGTGGCAGGGTGCCGGGGAGGCGAGCTGGAAGGGTGCGCATGTGGCCGACCTCTTTCTCGTCCGGCACGGTGAGACCGAGTGGTCGCGGTCCGGGCGGCACACGGGATGGACGGATGTGCCTCTCACCGAGCACGGGCGGGAGGAGGCGCGGGGGCTGGAGCCGTTGATCCGGTCGCTGCGAATCGGCGCCGCCTTCGTCAGCCCGTTGCAGCGGGCATGGGAGACGGCCGAGCTGATCGGGCTGCACGACGTGCGCGTCGACGCGGATCTGCGCGAGTGGGACTACGGCGGCTACGAGGGGATCACCACCGTCGACATCCAGCACGGGCGGCCGGGATGGTTCCTGTTCACGGACGGGGTCACGCCCGGCCCGCCCGACCATCCCGGGGAGAGCCCCGAGCAGGTCGGGGAGCGTGCCGACCGGATGCTGGCCAAGGTGGACGCGGCGCTCGCCCACGACGACGGGGCCGTGATGCTCGTCGCGCACGGGCACTTCCTCCGGGTGCTCACGGCCCGACGGCTCGGGCTGCCGGCGGCGGACGGGGCGCTGTTCCAACTGGCCACGGGGGCGCTGTGCCGACTGGGCACCGAGCATGGGCGGCCGGTGATCGCCGAGTGGAATGTCAGACCCGGGTCGTAGCCTTCCCAGCAGATGGTGCCGGTCGGCTCGCGGGGAGGCGGGGTGGAGCGACTTCGCCGGGAGGCGGGGGCGGTCCGGCCTCGCCAGAAGGCGGTGCGGTGCCGGGAGTCGAGGCGGTACGACTTCGCCGGGCGGCGGGACGATGCGGCCTCGCCAGAAGGCGCCGGACAGTGCGGCCTGGCCAGTAGGCGCCGTAAGGTCCGGCCCCACCAGAAGACAGGGCCAGCGGTGCCAGGAGTCGGGGCCGGGGATCCAGCACCCGGGGAGGAGCATGCCGTGACGAGACCGCCGACCGCCGCTCAGCGGCGGGTCATCGATGCCGCCGATCCCGTGACCGGGCGGGTCAGAGGTACGGAGACGCAGCTCGCGGCGCTGGTGAAGCGAGGGCTGGCCTTCCGGCACCCGCGCCCGCCGCACGATCACTTTCTGACGCCGGCGGGCCATCGGATACGGGATGCCGAGCCGGCGGCGCCCGCGGAGTCCGAGGCTCCGGCGGCCGGCGGTGTGTTCGCCGCGCGGATCGGCGGCGAGGAGGCCGCCCCGAAGGCGGGTCCCGCCCGGCTGCGTGAGGTGCGCGGCGCCTGGCAGGGGCTGCTGGAGCTGCGCCGGATGACCAACCCGGACGGGGCCACGGACCGGCCGTGCGCGTGGGAGCGTACGCATCTGGTGCAGGCCGCCGCGCTGGCACTGGAGGCCGCCGGGCACCCTCCGGCCGAGGAGGACTCCGAGGAGGGGTACCGGGTACGGGCGACCCCGCAGCCGGAGGCCGTCGCCGTGCGCGAGCCCGACGGCGCGCGCCTGCGGGCCTGCGCGGCCACACTGGAGGAGGCGGGATGGCAGGTCGGCGAGTACACCGAACCCCGCACAAGGATGCGATATTTGCTGGCTTCCCCGCGGCGGGCATGACAGGCATGCAACGATCAGTGCACAGGGCATCGAATGCGACAAGGGGAAGCAGTGAGCGAGCCGTTCTCCGTCCGGGTCACCGTCCGCGGCTACGAGACCGATGTGCAGGGGCACGTCAACCAGAGCGTGTACATCAACTACGCCGAGCACGCCCGCTGGTCGTTGCTCCAGGCCGCGGGCATCAGCCAGACGGGCCTCATAGGCAAGGGGGTCGGTCCCGTCGCACTGGAGACGACCATCCGCTACAAGCGGGAGCTGCTCGCCGGTGACGAGGTCGACGTGACCTGCGCCTTCGAGTGGTCGGGCGGCAAGACCTTCCGTATCCGGCAGATCATGAGCAAGGCGGACGGCACGGTGGCGGCCGAACTCACGGCGGTCGGCGGCCTGTTGGACCTCAAGGAACGCAGGATGGTGGCCAACCCGCAGGACTACTTCAAGGAGCTGGCCTCGGATCCGAGCCTGTTCGGACTCTGATCGGCGCCGGCCGGGACCGCGGTCACGCCGACTCCGGTGCGTGCACCTCGTCGTAGGCCGCGCGCGACTCGGCGATGTAGACCCTGTTGCGCTCCGCCCAGCCGGTCAGGCGCAGCAGGGTCTCGTGCAACTCCCGGGCGACCGGCGTGAGTTCGTACTCCACCTTCGGCGGCACCGTCGGATGGACCGTGCGCGTGACGAGGCCGTCGCGCTCCAGATTGCGCAGGGTGAGGGTCAGCATCCGGCGGCTGATGCCCTCGATGCCGCGCTCCAACTCGGTGAAGCGGATGGGGCCGTGCGCCGCCGCGACGAGAATCTGCACGCTCCACTTCCCGGAGACCCTGTCAAGAACCTCGCGGACCGGGCACGCGTGCGCGTTCACCGCCTGGACGGTAACACCGGTGTTCCTCTGGGACATCGGACTGCCTCCTTACGCCGCTCTCCATGGTCACTCACGATGTACCCCGTTACAAGTCGTGCACCTATGGGTCAGTCCTGCACCTATGGGTCTATGGAGAATGCGGAGGCCGAACGGCCATGTCGACCACGCTGGACGCACCGACCGACACAGCGTCACCCCGAACGTACTCCCGCTGGGCGTCCCTCGTCGTGCTGTGCGCGGGCACGCTGATGACGATCCTGGACGGCAACATCGTCACGGTCGCCATGCCGGCCATCCAGAGCGACCTGGGCTTCTCGGGGCCGGGGCTGGCCTGGGTCGTCAACGCCTATCTGATCCCCTTCGGCGGTCTGCTCCTGCTGGTGGGCCGACTCGGCGACCTGATCGGCCGCAAGCGGATGTTCACGGCGGGTCTCGCCGTGTTCACCGCGGCCTCCGTGCTGTGCGGGGTGGCGACCGGGCAGGGCGTGCTGATCGCGGCGCGCGCGTTGCAGGGCGTGGGCGGGGCCATGACCTCGGCCGTGGTGCTCGGCATGCTGGTCGCCCTGTTCCCGGAGCCGCGCGAACAGGCCTGCGCCATCGCGGTGTTCAGCGCGGTCGGCGCGGCGGGCGGAGCACTCGGCACGTTTCTCGGCGGGGCGCTGACCGAGGCCCTGAACTGGCACTGGATCTTCCTGATCAATCTGCCGATCGGGATCGTGGCATGGCTCGCTGCGCTACGGGTGCTGGAGCCGGACCGGGGCGCCGGGCTCGGCAAGGGCGCCGACTACCCGGGCGCGGCGCTGGTCACCGGCGCGCTGATGCTCGCGGTCTACGTCATCGTCGGCGCCGGCGCCCGCGACCTCACCGCCACCCTCCTGCTGGCGGCCCTGTCCCTCGCCCTCTTCGTGGCGTTCACGCTCCGCCAGGCGCGGGCCGCACGTCCGCTGCTGCGGCTGCGCCTGTTCGGCTCCCGGCTGCTGAGCGGGGCGAACGCCGTGCAGATCCTGATGATCGCGACGATGTACGGCTTCCAGTTCCTCGGCGCGCTCTACCTCCAACGCGTCCTCGGCTACGGCGAGTTGCTCACCGGTACCGCGTTTCTGCCGGCGCCGATCGCCATCGGGGTGCTGATGCTGGGCCTGTCGGCCAGGACCGTCGGCCGGTTCGGCGCGTACCGCGTGCTGCTGGCCGGGCTGCTGCTCATCGTCGCGGGCATGGCGCTGCTGAGCCGCGCACCGCTCGACGGCTCGTACGTCACGGACGTACTCCCGCCGCTGCTCCTGCTGTCGACCGGCTTCGCCGCCGCGATGCCCGCGTTGACCGGGCTCGCGATGTCGGGGGCCCGCGAGGAGGACGCGGGACTGGCGTCCGGGCTCTTCAACACCACGCAGGTGGTGGGCGGTTCACTGGGTCTGGCGGCGCTCTCGGTCCTGGCGGCGAGCCACACCGACGGTCTGCTCGACCGAGGCGCGGAGTTGGTGGCGGCGACGGCGGAGGGCTATCAACTGGCGTTCCAGGTGGCGGCGTTGGTCGCCGCGGGGGCATTGGTGCTGGCGGCGGCCGTGTTGCGGGAACGGCAGAACTGAGCACAACCATTCGTATGCCCCGCGGGTCACATCATGCAGGAGTAACCACCCGCAATGGCTACTAGGGGGAAATATGCGATTGATCCGTTCTGTACTGTCCGCCACCGCGTTGGCAGCGCTCACGGTGGGGACCACGGCCGCCCTGACCGCGCCCGCCTCCGCCGCGCCCAACACCACGCCGCAGAAGGTCTGCGGCAGCGGCTACAAGACGGTGAACTCGGCGCCGGTCGGCTCGCTGGGCACCGTCTACCTGACGTACAACGCCTCCAACGGCGAGAACTGCGTGGCGACCATCCGCACCAACCCGGGCACCGCCGTGGACATGTCGGCGTGGGTCTACGTCCCCGACACCGAGGAGTACGACGAGGACTACGGCCGGTACACGTCGTACGCCGGTCCGACCTACGTCTACGGCAAGGGCCACTGTGTCGACTGGGGCGGCCACATCAACAACGTGTACGTGCAGGTCACCGGCTCCAACTGCGGCGCTCTGAAGGAGCACCGGGTCACCTACACCCGCTGACCCGGCATCTCGGTACGACTCGCCCTGGCAGGACTCGCGGAGTTCTGCCGGGGCGGGCGTGTGTCGCCGTGCGGAGAATTCGGATGCGGCAAGCCCCGTCCACCTGGGATGCTCCCCCTCCATGGCCGCACGACGTATCAAACCCAGCCTCTACATCTCCGTCGACATCGAAGCCGACGGCCCGATCCCGGGGCCGTACTCCATGCTGAGCCTGGGCGCGGCGGTCGCCGGGGTGCAGGACGCCGACGGGTTCGCCCCGGCCGATCCCGCGCGGCGGACCTTCTACCGTGAGCTGCGCCCGATCAGCGAGGAGTTCGTACCCGAGGCGCTGGCGGTGAGCGGCCTGGACCGGGAGCGGCTGCGCGCCGAGGGCGCCGAACCGGGCGCCGCGCTCACCGAGTTCACCGCATGGGTGCGCGAGGTGAGCGCGGGCGCCCAGCCGGTGATGGCCGGCTATCCGGCGTCGTACGACTGGACCTTCCTGTACTGGTATCTGATCCGTTTCACCGGCACGAGCCCCTTCGGGCACTCCGGCTGCCTGGACATGAAGACGCTGTACGCGACGAAGGCGGGTCTGCCCCTGCGGGCCGTGACGAAGGGCACGATGCCCCGTGAGCTGCTGTCGAGGCGCCGTCACACGCTCCCCCAAGCTCTCGACTTCGCTCGAGCCCGGGGGGACCCCCATCGCGCTGGACGACGCCGTCGAGCAGGCCGAGTTGTTCGCCAACCTCATGGCGTGGCCGGGGCCCGACTCGCCCCAGTGATCTCCTCCCCCGCCTCCATGGGATGGGTGACGTCCTGCGCGTCCCGGCCCCTGCCCAGGTGGTTGAAGACGAGGTTCAGCGCCACCGCCGCCACGCACCCCGTCGAGATGCCCGAGTCCAGCACGATCCGCACTGTCTCCGGGAAGGCGTGGTAGAACTCCGGCGCCGTGATCGGGACGATGCCGACGGCCAGCGAGACGGCGACGATCAGGACGTTGTTGTCCTTCTCCAGGCCGGCCCGGACGAGGGTCTGGATGCCGCTGGCGGCCACCGAACCGAACAGGACGACGCCCGCGCCGCCCAGGACCGGGCGCGGTACGACCGCGATGAGCGACGCGGCCATCGGGCACAGGCCCATCAGCACCAGGAAGCCACCGCCCACGGCGACGACGTACCGGCTGCGGATCTTCGTCATCGCCACCAGGCCGATGTTCTGCGCGAAGGCGCTGCACATGAACCCGTTGAAGAGCGGGCTGATCGCCGAGCCGAGGGTGTCGGCGCGCAGGCCCGCCGCGATGGTCTTCTCGTCGGCCGGGCGCTCGACGATCTCACCCAGCGCGAGCATGTCGGCGGTCGACTCGGTCATCGACACCACCATCACCACGCACAGCGAGATGATCGCGGCGAGCTGGAACTGCGGGGCGCCGAAGTGGAACGGGGTCGGGAAGCCGATCACGTCCGCGTCCGCCACCGGGCCGAAGTCGGTGACGCCGAACGGGATCGCGATCAGCGTGCCGACGACCAGGCCGAGCAGGACGGCGATCTGCTTGACGAAGCCGGTGGTGAAGCGGCGCAGAAGCAGGACGATCAGCAACGTGCCGGCCGCAAGGCCCAGGTTCGTCGCCGAACCGTAGTCGTGCGCCGCCGGGTTGGGACCTTGAGCCCAGCCGAAGGCGACCGGGAGCAGGGAGATGCCGATCAGGGTGATGACCGTACCCGTCACCACCGGCGGGAAGAAGCGGACCGCCTTGCTGAAGAAGGGGGCGGCCAGGAAGCCCAGGAGGCCCGCCACGATCACCGCGCCGAAGATGATCGGCAGGGCGTCGGACTTGTCCTCGGTGGAGGCGGCGATCGCGGTCATCGGGGCGACGCCGGCGAAGGTGACGCCGTTGACGAACGGCAGCCGGGCGCCGATCTTCCAGATGCCGAGGGTTTGGAGGAAGGTGGCGAGGCCCGCGGTGAACAGGCAGGCGCCGGTGAGGAAGGTGAGTTCGGTGGCGGAGAGGCCTATGGCCGCGCCGACGATCAGAGGTGGGGCGACGACGCCCGCGTACATGGCGGCCACGTGCTGAAGGCCGGTGGTCGCCATTTTGAGGGCGGGGAGTTTCTCGTCGACGGGGTGGGTGGACACGGGCGGCTCCTCCGGTCGGTTAACAGCACGTCGGCTCTGACGTGGGTTTCAAGGAGGTGGTACGCGGTCGTGCGGGACCGAGGACGGAGCCCTTGCAAAAGGGGCGAATTGGCCGTTCCGGGGCGCACACGTCCATGCGCGCCCCGGAGACGGCCGCCATGGACCCCGCTCGGGTCCACGGCCACCGGTCGAGGGCCGTCCCCCTCGACCGGAGATCTTCAATCGGTCAGCCCTGCGCGGCGATCTGCGCGAGCCGCCGGGCCTCGTCCCGCGTGCTGCGGGCGATCGCGTCCTCGTCGGCCGTGAGCAGCCGCCCGTCCTGAACGATCTGGCGGCCGTTCACGAACGACGCGGTGACCGGGGCCGCCGCGCCGAAGACCAGCGCGGTCACCGGGTCGGCGATGGAGGCGTGGGCGAGGGTGTCCAGCTTCCACAGCACCAGGTCGGCCAGCTTGCCCGGCTCCAGCGAGCCGATCTCGCTCGCGCGGCCGAGGACCTGGGCGCCTCCGTACGTCCCGAGCCGCAGCGCCTGCCGGGCGTTCAGGGCGGCCTCGCGGTGGGCGCCGAGGCGGTTGATGAGCAGGGCGTTGCGCAGTTCGGTGTGCAGCTCGCCGGACTCGTTGGAGGCGGTGCCGTCGACGCCGAGGCCGACCGGGACGCCGGCCGCGAGCATGTCGGGGACACGGGCGATGCCGGCCGCGAGACGGGCGTTGGAGGAGGGGCAGTGCGCGACACCCGTCTTCGTCCGGGCGAAGGCGGCGATGTCGGAGTCGTTCATGTGGACGCAGTGCGCCATCCACACGTCCTCGCCGAGCCAGCCGGTGGACTCGAAGTAGTCGGTCGGGCCCATGCCGAACAGCTCGTGGCAGAACTTCTCCTCCTCCACGGTCTCCGAGCCGTGGGTGTGCATGCGCACGCCGAGCCGGCGGGCCAGCTCGCCGCCCTGCTTCAGGAGCTCGGTGGAGATGGAGAAGGGGGAGCAGGGGGCGACGGCGACCTGGGTCATCGCGTCGAAGGAGGAGTCGTGGTGCTCCCTGACGGTCGCCTCGGTCGCGGCGAGCGCACCCTCCAGGGTCTCGACCGCGAAGTCCGGCGGCAGTCCGCCGTCCTTCTCGCTGCGGTCCATGGAGCCACGGGCGAGGGTGAAGCGGACGCCCATGTCGCGGGCGGCGCCGATGATCGCGCCGGACAGGTCGCCGGAGCCCTTCGGGAAGACGTAGTGGTGGTCCATGGCGGTGGTGACGCCCCCGCGGGCCATCATGGCCAGCGAGCCCTGCGCGGCGGAGCGCACCATCTGCTCGTCGATGCGCGCCCAGGTCGGGTAGAGGGCGACGAGCCAGTCGAAGAGGTTGTGGTCCGTGGCCAGGCCGCGGGTGATCCACTGGTAGAAGTGGTGGTGCGTGTTGATCAGGCCGGGGGTCACCAGGTGCCCGGTGGCGTCGATACGGCGTACGACGTTCTCCAGGCCCTGAGGGGCCTTGCCCGCGCCGAGCGACTCGATGCGGTGGTCCGCGATGACGACATGACCCGTGGCGTACTCGGTGTCGTTCGCGTCCACCGTCGCGATCGAACAGTTCTCGATGACGATGCGCTGGGCTGCTGCCATGATTCGTCCCTTTTCCTGAGGGTGGACTGCATGGGAGAGGGCACGGCAGGACCCCGAGGGATTTGAGTACCGCGGCCGGTGAGCCTTCATGGCCCGGCCTCCCGGCCGCGGGTGCCGAAATCGAGTTACTGGCTTACAGGTTGGTGAGGTCCACCGGGATCTTCGGCTCGCAGCCGTCCCGCAGGATGGTGGCCTCGATCAGGCCGTAGGGGCGGTCGGCGGCGAAGTAGACCTCGTTGTCGTTCTTCAGCCCGAACGGCTCCAGGTCCACCAGGAAGTGGTGCTTGTTCGGGAGGGAGAAGCGGACCTCGTCGATCTCGCTGCGGTTGTTGATGATCCGCGCACCCATTTGGTACAGGGTCTGCTGCAGCGAGAGCGAGTAGGTCTCGGCGAAGGCCTGGAGCATGTGCTTCTTGGTCTGCTCGTAGGACTTCTCCCAGTTGGGCATCCGCTGCTCGTCGTCGGTCCAGTTGAACCGCCAGCGGCCGGAGACCTGGGTCGCGAGGATCCGGTCGTACGCTTCCTTGAGGGTCGTGTACTTGTCCTTGACGTAGCCCCAGAACTCGGAGTTGGTCGAGTTCATCACGACGAGGTCCTTAAGACCCGAGATGACCTCCCACTTCTCACCGTCGTAGGTGATCTGGGTGACCCGGGTCTCCTGGCCCTTGCGGACGAAGGAGTGCTTGACCTCGTCCGCGCCGATGAACTGGGAGTTGGCGTCGGAGGCGTCGATCCGCTCCCAGGCGTACTCCTCGATCCGGATCCGGGCCGTCTGGATCGGCTCCTGACTCGTGACGAAGTGGCGCGCGAGGTGGATGCCGAACTGCTCGGCCGACTCGATGCCGTGCTCCTTGGCGAACGCGTACACCGTGTTCTTGGTGGTGTCGGTCGGCAGGACGTTGGCGTTCGAGCCGGAGTAGTGGACCTCGTCCATGTCGCCGCTCAGCGCCACGGACACGTTCAGGTCCTTGATGTGATGGGTGGCGCCGTCCCGCGTGATCTTTACGACTCGGTTCTCGGCCTTGCCGTACTGGTTCTGTCCCAGGATCGTGGGCATTTAGCTAGCTCCCTCGGTAAACGGAGTAGCCGAACGGGTTGAGCAGCAGCGGTACGTGGTAGTGCTCCCCGGGCTTCACGGCGAAGGTGATCGCCACCTCGGGGAAGAACACGGCACCGCTGTCCCGATTCGCGGGGGCGTCCTGCTGCGCATCGGCTTGCTTCTTTTCGAAGTACGCCTCGACCGCGAAGTCGAGCCGTACGTGTGTGGTGCCTTCCGGCAGGGCCGGGAGGTCCTTGCACCGCCCGTCCGCGTCGGTCGCGGAACCGCCGAGCGCCTGCCAGTCCGCGTCCCTGCCGCTCCGGGCGGACAGCTGGATGGCGATGCCCTCGGCGGGGCGGCCGATGCTGGTGTCCAGGATGTGCGTGGACACCGAGGCGGTGGTGCTGGTGCTCATGGTGAGTCAGTCCTCTTCGACGATGCGGGCGAGCCGGATACGGTTGATCTTGCCCAGCTCGGTGCGGACGATCTCCCGCTCCTGCTCCGGCGAGTTGCCGATCCGTTCCTTGACCGCGTCGCGCATCTGCTCACCGGTCCGGCCGGTGGCGCAGATCAGGAAGACATGGCCGAACCTGTCCTGGTAGGCCAGGTTGAGTTCGAGCATCTCCGCCTTGAGCTCCTCGGACGCGCCGGCCATGCCGCGCTGCTCCCGGGCCGAGGTCGGGTCGCCCGGCTTGGGGCGGCCGATCGGCGGGTGCCCGGACATCGCCTCGGCCAGATCCTCGGCGGTCAGCTCGGCCATGGCGGCGTCACTGGCCTCGTAGAGGTCGTCGACGGTGCTGTAGGGGCGGCCGGTGTGCAGCCGCTTCACCCATGCCGTGGAGGCGCACGCCTCGTGGAGAGCGGCGTGGGCCGCGTGCTCCTCCAGGGCGTTGAACCGGGCCAGGCCCGGGGGCGTGGAATTCGACGTCACGGGAGCCTCCGTGGCCGCGCGAGGCGGCCTTCGTACTGAACGGGCGTGCCGATAGCTAACGCCCTACGACGACGAGACGTCAACACTTTGTTGAAAATTCGCGCTGCCGAAACACGGGCAGGTCCGCCTCAGGCGTCCCGCTCCCGGTCTCAGGCGTTCTTTTCCCGGTTCAGGTAGTTGTAGACCGTGAAGCGGCTCACCCCGAGCGCGCTCGCCACGGTCTCCACGCCGTGCCGCACGGAGAAGGCGCCGCGCGCCTCGAGTATCCGCACGACCTCCTGCTTGGCCTTGCGGTCCAGGTCGGCCAGCGGTTTGCCCTTGCGGCGCTCCATGGCGGCCAGGATGTGGTCCAGGGAGTCGGCCAGCTGAGGCAGGCGTACGGCGAGGACGTCGGCGCCGTCCCAGGAGAGCACGACATCCTCGGCGCCGGCCTCGTCCGGCGCGATTATCTCGCCGCCCATGGCGTCGACCAGCGGCTTCACGGCCGCGATGAAGGGCTCCTCGCCGGTGCCGGTCACTGCTCGCCCTCCCCGATCACGTTGATCTGGAGCGAGATCCGGGTGGCGCCGGCCTCCAGGCTCTTCCGCAGCAGGGCGTCCAGAGCGGTGAGCATGGCGTCGGCACCGCCCTCCGCCGTGTTGCCGAACGGGCCGACGTCCACCGCGTCGAGCGCGGCCGCCTCGATGACCTCGCGGGCCACCAGCGCGTGCGCGGGCGCCTCGTCGAGGTCGAAGGGTTCGGTGGTGAACTCCACTCTCAATCGCATGCTGCCCCCAAGACGCCCCTCTGACCTGCACTTCAGCCGGATTGCCCAAGCGTGGGCACATCAGGGCTCTACAGGAGGCACCGATCGACAGCACCAGGGCCACGATGCACCGCAGGCCGATCACTTTCACGGCGGCGGAGCCGGGTCGTCCGCCCAGCAGCGACTGTAGCCGACGCAGGCCCCACCTGCCGGGTCCGAGAGGCATCACTTGAGCGCCGTTCACGCCACGTGGCCCAGCCGCTCCGGGGCCGACCGAGTCGACCGCGAACCGACGCCGGACAGCGCGGGCGTCGCGGCCCGCCCGCGCACCCGATCGCACGGGCCGCCGGTAGACCGCTCGACCACGCGTCTGCCGAGCCCACCGTTCCTCGTCGCCCGCAGAGCCCGGCCGGTGCGGCGCCCGGATCCCGTTCAGCAGATCCGCGGCAGCTGCTCCCCGAGCGGAAGGTCGACCACGCGCGTTCCCCCCAGCCCGGTCCGGGCCACGACCATGCCGGGGTGGGACTCGACGGCCTCGCCGATGATCGCCGAGTCCGCGCCCAGTGGGTGGGCCCGCATCGCCGCCAGGACGGCGTCGGCGTGCTCGCGCGGGACGAAGGCCACCAGCTTGCCCTCGTTGGCGATGTACATGGGGTCCAGACCGAGGATGGCGCAGGCGCCCGCCACGGCGGGCGGGACGGGGACGTCGCGTTCCCGGATGACCACCCCCGCGCCGGAAGCGGCCGCGATCTCGTTGAGGGAGGCCGCGAGGCCGCCCCGGGTGGGATCGCGCAGTACGTGCAGATCGAGGGTGACGGCGAGCATGGCGTCGACGAGGCCGCTGAGCGCCGCGCAGTCGCTCTCGATCTCCACGCCGAACTCCAGGCCCTCGCGGACGCTCATGATCGCCACCCCGTGGACGCCGACGGCGCCGCTGACGATCACGACGTCGCCGGGGACGACCCGCTGCGGACGCAGGTCGACGCCCGCCGGGACGACACCGATGCCGGCCGTGTTGAGGTAGATCCCGTCGCCGTGACCGGCCTCCACCACCTTCGTGTCACCGGTCGCCACCTCCACGCCGGCGGTGCGCGCGGCGGCGCCCAGCGCCTGGGCGACCCGGGTGACCGTGTCCAGTTCGACTCCCTCCTCCAGGATGAATCCGCAGGAGAGGTAGGCGGCCCGGGCCCCGCTCATGGCGAGGTCGTTGACGGTGCCGTTGACCGCCAGGTCGCCGATGCTGCCGCCGGGGAAGAACAGCGGCCGTACGACGTAGGAGTCCGTGGAGAACGCCAGCCGGGCTCCGCCCAGGGAGAGGACGGCGGCGTCGCCCATCTGGGAGAGCGCCTCGCCGCCGTACGAAGGGGCGAAGATCTGCTGGACCAGTTCGGCGGAGAGGGCTCCGCCGCCGCCGTGACCCATGACGACGCGCGGCCGGTCGCGCAAGGGGGCCGGGCACGTCCACCCTTCGACGTCCAGCGGCGCGACGGGGAGATCTGTGGTGTCAGACAACGGGGCTCGCCTCCCGGGCCGTCGCGGTGGCGGGCACGTCCAGCCGCCGGTACAGGTAGTACGCCGCGCAGGCGCCCTCGGTGGAGACCATGGTGGCGCCCAGCGGCGTACGAGGAGTGCACAGAGTGCCGAAGGCCTCGCACTCGTGCGGCTTGAGCAGCCCTTGCAGGACCTCTCCGCTGCGGCACTCGGCCGGCTCCTCGGTCCGGATCCCCTCGACCGAGAAACGGTGCTCGGCGTCGTGGTCGCGGTACTTCGGCGACAGCCGCCAGCCGCTGTCGGGGATCACCCCGATGCCCCGCCAGGCACGGTCGGTGACCTCGAAGACGTCCTCCAGCATGGCGCGGGCGGCCGGGTTGCCCTCGGCCCGGACGGCACGGGCGTAAGCGTTGTCGACGGTGTGCTCACCGCGCTCCAGCTGCCCTACGGTCCGGCGGACGCCTTCGAGGATGTCCAGCGGCTCGAAGCCCGTCACGACGATCGGCACCCGGAAGCGTTCCGCCAGCTCGGGGTACTCCCCCATGCCCATCACACTGCACACGTGCCCGGCCGCGAGGAAGCCCTGCACCCGGCAGCTCGGCGACGACATGATCGCCTCGATGGCGGGCGGGACACGGACATGGGAGACCAGCATGCTGAAGTTCTCGATGCCCTGCCTGCGGGCCTGATGGACCGTCATGGCGTTGGGGGGCGCGGTCGTCTCGAAGCCGATGCCGAAGAACACCACCTCGCGGCCGGGGTTCTGCTGCGCGATCCGCAGGGCGTCGAGCGGCGAGTAGACGACGCGTACGTCCCCGCCCTCGCCGCGCACCTGGAACAGGTCCCGGCCGGTGCCCGGCACGCGCAGCATGTCGCCGAAGGAGCAGAAGATCACCCCCGGCCGGGAGGCGATCTCCAACGCCTTGTCGATGACCTCCAGCGGGGTCACACAGACGGGACAGCCCGGTCCGTGGATCAACTCGACCTCGTCCGGCAGGAGTTGGTCGAGGCCGTGCCGGATGATGCTGTGCGTCTGTCCTCCGCACACCTCCATCAGCGCCCACGGCCTGGTCACCGTGGCCCGGATGTCCTCGAGGAGCCGGCGGGCCAGCTCCGGGTCCTGGAACTCTTCGATGTACTTCACTGACCGCGCACCCCTTCCACCGGTTCCACCGGTTCTACGCCCGCCTCCGCCGCCGCCATCTCCCAGGGGTCGCCGAACTCCTCCTGGAGCATGCCGAGTTCGGCGAAGAGCTCCAGCGTGTGCTTCGCCGACTCCTCGTCCAGCCGTTGCAGGGCGAATCCGACGTGGACGATGGCGTACTCGCCGACCTGGAGGTCCGGCAGGTACTCCAGGCACACCTCCTTGACCACGCCGCCGAAGTCGACGGTGGCCATCCGGGTGCCGTCGCGCTCCTCGATGTCCAGCACTCTGCCGGGTACCGCCAGGCACATGGGCCTCTCCTCGCTGTGGGCTCGCGGGTTGCTCAGTCGTGAGTCGTCGTCCGGGCGGCCACCATCAGCTGGCCCAGCGCCAGCCCGCCGTCGTTGGGTGGCACCAGGCGGTGCCGCAGGACCGTGAAGCCGTCCTCGCGCAGGGCGGCCGAACAGGCCGAGGAGAGCAGCGTGTTGGCGAACACGCCGCCCGTCAGGGCCACCGTGTCCAGCCCGTGCCGCTCCCGCGCGCGCAGGCACATCCGGCGCACCAGTACGGTCACGGCGCGGTGGAAGCGGGCCGCCACCAGCGCCGGTGCGACGCCCGCCCGCAGGTCGGCGACGATCGCCGCGAAGAGGGGCGCCGGGTCGGCCCGCACCGGGTCGCTCCCCCGGAGTTCGAAGGCGTACGCGGCGGTGTCCCCGGCGGGCGCGCGTAGTGCAGCGGCCTCCAGTTCGACGGCGGCCTGTGCCTCATAGCCGGCCAGGTGGCAGACGCCGGCGAGCGAGGAGACCGCGTCGAAGAGCCGGCCCATGCTGGATGTAGGGACGCAGTTCAGGTCGCGCTCCAACTGCCGTTCCAGCAGGCGCAGTTCGTCGGGCGGGCAGGCGGCCGTACAGGCGAGGTCGTCCAGCCAGCCGATCCGGGACGCGCGCAGTTGAACCAGCGCCATGCGGTACGGCCTGCGCACCGCGGTGTCACCGCCGGGCAGGGGGACGTACGCGAGATGCCCGAACCGTGTGAAGCCGTCGTAGTCCGCGAGCAGGAACTCCCCGCCCCACACGGCACCGTCGTCGCCGTGGCCGGTGCCGTCGAAGGCCACGCCGATCACCTGCCGTGTGCCGTCCAGCCCGTGCTCGGCCATCGCGGCGGCGCTGTGGGCGTGATGGTGCTGGACGCGTACGGCGGTCCGGCCGTCGGCGTTCCGGTCGGTCCACCGGGCGGAGCGGTAGCCGGGATGCCGGTCGCACGCCAGGCTCTTCGGCCGCACGCCCGTGATGGACTCCAGCTGCTCCACGGCGCGTTCGAAGGCGTACTGCGTCTCGACGTCGTCCATGTCGCCGATGTGCGCCGACAGCCAGGCCTGCCGCCCCTCGCCGAGACAGAAGGCGTTCTTCAGGTCGCCGCCGACGGCGAGGGCGGGGCGGACGGGCAGCGGGAGCGCGACCGGCAGCGGGGCGTAGCCACGGGAGCGCCGGATCACCAGCGGCTCTCCGTCGCAGACCCGGACCACGGAGTCGTCGCACGGCACCTGGATCGGCCGGTCGTGCGTGAGCCAGGCGTCGGCCAGGTGCGCGAGCCGCTCCAGGGCCTCGGCGTCGTCGGTGACGATGGGCTCGCCGGAGACGTTGCCGCTGGTCATGACGAGCAGCCGGGGACCGTCCGGGTCGCCGGGCAGGCCGAGGAGGAGGTGGTGCAGAGGGGTGTACGGCAGCATCACGCCGAGGTCGGGACTGCCGGGCGCGACGGCCTCGACGGGGCGCGCCGACCCTCCGGCGTACGACGGGTCCGGGCGCCGCCGCAGCAGTACGACGGGCCGGACGGCGCCTTCGAGCAGGCTCCGTTCCTCGGGGCCCAGCCGGACGAGGTGCTCGATCTCGCCCGCGCTCCTCGCCATGAGGGCGAACGGCTTGTCGCCCCGCGCCTTGCGCTGCCGCAGGAGACGGACCGCGGTGTCGTCGGTGGCGTCGCAGGCGAGGTGATAGCCGCCGAGTCCCTTCACGGCGAGGATCGCGCCGCGGGCGAGCAGGGCGCGGGCCTCGGTGACCGGGTCCGCCCCGGCGTGACTCTCGGACCCCGTGACGATCAGGCGCAGCCGGGGCCCGCAGGCCGGGCAGGCGACCGGCTGCGCGTGGAAGCGCCGGTCGGCCGGATCGCCGTACTCGCGGGCGCAGTCGGGGCACATCGGGAAGCCGGCCATCGTGGTGTTCGCCCGGTCGTACGGGACGCCGGTGACGATGGTGAAGCGCGGCCCGCAGTGGGTGCAGTTGACGAACGGGTGGCGGTGGCGCCGGTCGGCCGGGTCGGCCAACTCGGCGAGGCAGTCGGCGCAGGTGGCCGTGTCCGGGGAGACCAGGGTGCGGGCCGGGCCGCCGGTGCGGGAGGCGAGGATGGCGAACGCCTCGCCGCCGGTGGCGGGCAGCTCCTGGTGGTGGACGGACTCCACCCGGGCCAACGGAGGTGCCTGGACCGTGAGCCGGTCGCAGAAGCGGGCCACGGCCGAGGCACTGCCCTCGACCTCGGCGACGACACCGTCCGGCGTGTTGGTCACATGCCCGACCAGGGCGAGTTCGGTGGCGAGGCCGTAGACGTACGGCCGGAAGCCCACACCCTGCACGACACCCCGCACGACCACCCGGCGGCGGCGCGGCGGGTCCGCGGCGACGGCGGCGGCGGACTGTGGCGGAGCGCTCACGAGCGAGGGGCGGCCGGGGCGGCGACGGTGTCTGCCGCGGGTGCGTGTGTGTGGCCCATGTGCGCCGCTTCCGTGTGCGCATGTGTGTGACCGGCGTCCGTGTGCGCATGTGTGTGACCGGCGTCCGGCCGGCGGGCCATTACCGGCGTATGGAGCGCAGCGCCCTCGGCCGCGGCGAGCGCCCGGTCGAGGAGCACGCCGGTGCCCTGCCCGCGGCGTGCCGAGGTCAGGACCACCTCCACGCCCGGATTCACCCGCTCCACGTTCGCGCGGAACGCGCGCTCGTCGAACTCCACCGCCTCGGCGAGGTCGGTCTTGGTGATCACGACCAGCTGGGCCAGGCCGAAGGCGGTGGGGTACTTGAGCGGCTTGTCCTCGCCCTCGGTGACGGAGGCGAGGACGACCCTCAGGGTCTCCCCCAGGTCGTAGGAGGCGGGGCAGACCAGGTTGCCGACGTTCTCCACGAACAGCAGCCGGGTGTCGTCGGGCAGCCATCCGTCCAGGTGCCCGGCGAGCATCGCCGCCTCCAGATGGCACAGCCCGTCGGTGAGCACCTGCTTGACCGGAACCCGGGAACGCGCGAGCCGTGTCGCGTCGTTCTCGGTGGCGAGGTCGGCGGTGAGCGCCGCGACGGGCACGGACCGCTCGCGGGCCCTCAGCAGTTCGCCTTCCAGCAGCGCGGTCTTGCCGCTGCCGGGGCTGGACAGCAGGTTGACGAGCGTGGTGCCCCGGGCGTCGAGGTGGGTGCGCAGGAGGTGGGCGGTCGCGTCGTTCTTGGCGAGCACGGCCTGCTGGAGGTCGACGACACGGCACATGGTTCAGCGCTCCTCGGAGATCGGTTCACGGGCGGCCGCGTGGGCGGGGTCGCCGTCCTCCCACCGCACACCGGCGATCTGCAGCTCCCGGCCCGAGAGCAGCTCGACCTCCGCCCCGTCGCACTCGGGGCAGGTCAGCCGGGGCGGCATGCCGACCGCCCACTCATGCGCACAGGGCGTGCAGCGGGCCCGTCCGGGCACCGGTTCGGTGACCAGTTCGGCGCCTTCCAGCAGGGTTCCGGCGCAGGCGAGTTCGAAGCAGAAGGCGAGGGAGTCGGGTACGACACCGGCCAGTTCGCCCACCCGGAGCCGTACCGAGCGCACCGCGGTGACGCCCGAGGTCTGTGCGGCGGCTGTTTCCACCTGGTCGATCACGGCCAGCGCGACGGACATCTCGTGCATGGGTCCTCGTCCTCCCGGGGCCGACCTTCATTAGAGGCGAGCACCCCGGGCGGTCGGGCCCGGCACGCCGTGGCCGGGCCCTCGGGTAAGCCGTTCGACGCAAGGCGGCGGCACACCCCCGTCAATCGCCTGCCGGGGGCCCGCCGGGAGTGAGTTCACATTCGGCGGATCCGGAGATAGCGCCTGAGGTCGGGAAGCACCTGTGCGGCCATAGCGGCCGCTGCGACCAGGGCGGCACCGGCGGCGCCGGCAGCGATGATCTTCTTCATCCCGTTTCTCCTCATGGCGAAGCTTCGGCGGTCGGGGCCTGTGACCAGGCCGACGGGCCGCCCTCCAGCAACTCTTCGATCAGCCGAACGGCCTGGGGTACGGCCTCGGACACCGGCGGGCTGAGTCCCATGCCCTCGTCGACCGAGGCCGGTTCGCAGCCGACGATCAGGACGCGCCGCGGTGGATGTCCGCCGGTGCCGGCGCAGAGGGTGTCCAGCAGCGCCAGGACGGTGTCGGGGGTCATGCGGTGGCCGTCGATCGCGGGACCGGCATCGCCGGAGTCGTCGGTGCCGTCGGTGCCGGGGCCGTCGTACTCGATGACGTACAGCGTGCCGGGGGCCTCGCCGCGTGCCGTGGCGTCGACGAGGACGAGGGTGTCGTAGCCGTCCAGCAGCTGGTACGCGAGGTGTACGCCCCGTACGCCGATGTCCACGACCTCGATGTGTGCGGGCAGGCGGCGCTCGGCGAGTCGGCGTGCGGTCTGAACGCCGAAGCCGTCGTCGCCGAGGAAGGTGTTGCCGATGCCGGCCACGAGCGTCCGCGTCATCGGGGATCCTCCAGTGCTACGACCTCGTCCGGCTGGAAGTACAGGTAGCGGCCCTGCTCGCGTCGGATGTCGACGCCGGGGTCGCCGTCGACGGTCACGGCGAGGTGCACCGTGCCGTCGACGTCGTGCAGCACCGCCTCGACGGTCGCGGTGCGGCCCTGGAGGAACAGGTCCTGGGCGTCGGTGTGCCGCAGGCCGGGACGCAGCTCGACCCGGCTGCCCTTGCCGACGGGCCGGCCGTCGACCATGGCCCGATCGTGCTCTGGGTCGAAGCCCGCGTCGCTCGCCGGGTCCCACCAGGGCGTCTCGGGGCGCTGCACTGCGAACTCGTCGGGGAAGCCGTCGGACTCGCCGGTGATCTCCCGCAGGCCGCGCACCGCGCCGTGCAGGCGTTCCAGCACCTCGGCCGGCATCGAGTCCGCGAGGTCGATGACCGCAGCGGCCCGTGCGTCGGTGCCGCGGGCCTCGCGTTTCTCCTCGTCGGTGAGGGCGGCGGTGCGCAGGGCGAGGATCTCGTCGATCTCGGTGGCGTCATAGAGGGCACCCAGGCTTTCGGGGGCGATGGCCGGGTGGTCCTCCAGGATGATCGGCGAGGAGAGCACGAGGTCCGCGCGGCCGGGTTCCCCGGCGAGGACGGGCCAGGTGTGCAGGTTGCGGCAGGCGGCGACCGCGCCCTTGGCCCACTCGGGGGGATCGGTCATCGACAGGAACGAACCGGTGTCGAGGGCCATGAGGAGGTGGGTGGCGACCAGGGAGTGCGGCAGCGCCGCGTCCCGGTCGGCGGCGCTGTCCTCCGGAGGCGTCCAGGGGGTGGTGTTCTCGACGACGGCGGTGAGCCGCATCGTCCGGTAGGGGCCGTCGAGTTCGCGGGCGGAGAGCCGCACCACCCCGCTGACCTCGGCGCTGCGCCGGACCAGTCGGCCCACGGTCCGGCCCGCGCCGTCCAGGACGGGCTCGGTGTCCTCGACGGCTGGCTTCCGGAAGGGGAGATCGACCCCGTCGCCCAGCAGTTGTCCGACCGGCGCGACCAACTCGACGCGTTCCTCGGCTCCTTCGTCCCAGGGCACTAGCACCCGGTCGTCGAGGTGGAGTTCGGGTACGGTCTCGAAGTCGCCGTCGGGCAGGACGCGTTGCACGGTGCGACGCCGGGCGTGCAGGAAACGCACCTCGACCGAGAGGCTCGCGCCCGGCTTCGGTTCCATCAGGCATTCCGTGTGCTGGAAGTCGTACTCCTCGCACTCGGCGCCCCAGGCGGGCGGCACCAGCACTCCGAACTGCCAGCGCAGCCGGTTCTTGGCGGCCGAGGCGCGGTACGGGTAGAGCACGTAGCCCTCGAAGAGCACGGCGTCGGCCACCTGCCGGGCGAGGGCGAGGCGCTCCTCGGTCGCGGGGGCGAACGCGGTGGCGGTCACGGTTCGGTCCTTCCGAGCGTGGCGGTGAGCGCGCGCAGCGGGTCGTTCCCCGGTGGGGCGGCCGTGTCGAGCAGCGCCTTCAGCGTCGCCTCCCAGGAGGGCAGCGCGTGCCGGGAGCGGTAGGCGAGGAGGGCGTCCATGGTGTCGCGGGGCAGCCGGATCCAGCCGCAGCCGGGGAAGTGCTGCTCGATGGCCTCCCGCCAGGTGGCGACCGGCATCCTGAAGACCGCCTCGCGGTCCCACGGCACGGGCTCCACCCGGAACCCGCCGCTTCCGGTGAACGCCGTGCCGGAGAACAGCATCAGCAGCGGGACCTCCCCGTCGGTGAGGGCGTCCAGGTAGCGGGTCGCGGCGATGTCCGTGTCGTAGGTGCAGGGGACGACGAGGTCGGCCTCGGCCTCGCCGGTGAACGCGGAGACCATCAGTGGGACCTGCGCGAACTGCACGGGCTGGAGCGTGGAGCCCCAGCGGGAGCGCTCGCCGAAGAGGTCCGTGATGCCGTCGGCCTCGGCGCGGGCGTAGCCGCGGCGGGCGGGTTCGATGCGGATCTGGCAGCGCAGCGCGACGGCGTGCACGGGGGTGTCGCCGGACGCGGTGACGCGCAGCCGGAAGACGAGGGTGGGTCCGGCGGCGTACCGGTCGGCGCGGACGCCGGTGCAGGCGAACGAGAACTCGGTCACGGCCGCTCCGCCTTTTCCAGGCGCCGGGCGCGGCGCCGGACGTCCTCGAAGAAGGCGTCCAGGGCGGCCCGGGCCTCGGCTCCGCCGTCGAAGCCCTGCCACAACAGGCGCATCCTGCCGACGAGTTCGTAGCAGACGTCGATCGGGACGAGGTGGCACTCGACCTGTCCGTCGGTGCGGCGCAGCAGGAGCGCCTCGACGTCGGGTTCGAGCAGTGCGGCGAGCCGGCTGCCGCCGAGGACCTCACTCCAGGTATCCGGTTCGAGTTCGCTCTCGGTGGCGCCCGCCGGGCTGGGATAGAGGGCGACCAGCCGGTCGAGCGCCGCGTTGCGGAAGAAGAAGGCGACGCCGACCGGGATCCGCAGCGCCTCCCACGCCCGCTCGTCGAGGCGGTGGCCCGGGTCGGTGAGGTAGCGGGCCGGGACCGCGCGGAAGCGGCCCTCGGCGGCGCCCGGCCGCTCCATGAGCACCGCGCAGGCGGCGCAGACACAGACGAGGGCACGCTTCTCGGTGTCGACCATGTGACGGTGGTCCTCGGGCACCACGACCGCGCACAGCTCGCACCGCTCGGGCTGCGGCGGTCGCTCGGTGAGGAACCTCCGCAGGCCGACCGTGGCCGCGGTCACCGGGACTTCGTCGCGATCTGCAACAGGGCCGGCGCCGCCGGCGCCGACTCCACCTCGACGGCCCTGACCTCCGGTGCGAAGCAGGCGAGCGCCGCCTCGGCGGCCTCCCGAGCGCCCGCGCCGGAGCCGCAGCCGCAGCCACCGCCACCGCCCGTCGCGGCCGCCCGCAGCGTCAGGGTGCCGCTGTCCTCGTCGAAGCCCACGACGTCCAGATCGTGCTCCCGCACGCTGTCGAGGGCCCGGCCGATCCGGGTGTCACGGTCCTCGGGGTGCAGGTCGTGCAGGACGAGCAGGCTCGCGACGAGCTGGTCGCCGAGGAGTCGTGCCAGTGGTTCGCCGGGCGCGTCCGACAGCAGGTGGAGGACACGGGCCAGTCCGGAGCCGTAGAAGTCCATGAGGGACCGGACGAGTTCCTCGGCCGCGGCGGCGACGGCCGGGTCGCCGCTGGTGGCCAGCCGGTCGAGGACCTCCTCGACCCGGCGGCCGGTCTCCTCCGCGGACACCGGCCGCGCCGTCGTGCTCGCGCTCATCCGCCCAGTCCGCTCAGGCCGGTGGGCACGTGCAGGCTCTTCACGGTCTTGCCGCCACCGACGTACATGTGGACGCCGCAGGGCAGACAGGGGTCGAAGCTGCGGACGGCGCGCATGATGTCGATCCCCTTGAAGTTCTCCGGGGAGTTCTCCTCGAAGATCGGGGTGTTCTGTACGGCGTCCTCGTACGGGCCCGGGGTGCCGTAGCTGTCGCGGACGCTGGCGTTCCAGGGGGTCGGCGGGTAGGGGTGGTAGTTGGCGATCTTGCCGTCGCGGATCACCATGTGGTGGGAGAGGACGCCGCGGACGGCCTCGGTGAAGCCGACGCCGATGCTCTCGTCCGGGACCTCGAACTTCTCCCAGGTCTGGGTGCGTCCGGCCCGGACCTCCTCCAGGCCCTTCTCCGCACAGTGCAGGGCGACCGCCGCGGCGTACGCCTGGAAGTAGGTGCGCGCACGGTTGCGTTCGAGCGCGTTGCTCCACTGCGGGATCTTCCACTCGAAGGTGGTCTCGGGCTTGGTCATCGTGCGGGGCAGGTTGATGACCACGCTGTGGCCGGTGGCCTTGACGTACCCGATGTCGACGAGTCCGGACAGGGCGGTGGACCACAGGCGGGCGATGGGGCCGCCGCCGGTGTCCAGGGCGAGATGGTCCTTGCCGTCGAACCAGCGCGGGGACATCACCCAGCTGTACTTGTCGTCGAAGTCCCGCTTCTGCGGGGCGGGGATGGTGTGCTGGTTCCACGGGTGGCGCGGGTCCACCGGGTTGCCGAGCGGGTCGTGGGTGACGAACTGCTCCTGGCCCTGCCAGTCCTCGTAGTAGGAGCTGCCGAGCAGGATGCGGATGCCGAGGTTGATCTCGGTGAGGTCGTTGGTGACGAGCTTGCCGTCGACGATGACGCCGGGGGTGACGAACATCTTCCGTCCCCAGTTCGTCATGTTGGCGTAGGTGAAGTCGCAGTACTCGGGGTCGTTGAGCGCGCCCCAGCAGCCGAGCAGGACACGCCGGCGACCGACCTCCTCGTACCCGGGCAGGGCCTCGTAGAAGAAGTCGAACAGGTCGTCGTGCAGGGGCACGACCCGCTTCATGAACTCCACGTACCGCATCAGGCGGCTCATGTAGTCCGTGAAGAGCTGCACGGAGGCGACCGTGCCGACGCCGCCCGGGTAGAGCGTGGAGGGGTGCACATGGCGGCCCTCCATGAGGCAGAACATCTCCCGGGTGTAGCGGCTGACCTGGAGCGCCTCGCGGTAGAACTCGCCCTCCAGCGGGTTCAGCGAGCGCATGATGTCGGCGATCGTGCGGTAGCCGTGCTCCGCGGCGTGCGGGGCCTCGGTGCGCTCGGCGAGTTCGAGGACGCCGGGATTGGTCTCCTTGACCATCTTCTCGCAGTAGTCGACCCCGACCAGGTTCTCCTGGAAGATGTTGTGGTCGAACATGTACTCGGCGGACTCGCCGAGGTTGATGATCCACTCACCGAGGTGCGGGGGCTTCACGCCGTACGCCATGTTCTGCGTGTACACCGAGCAGGTGGCGTGGTTGTCGCCGCAGATCCCGCAGATGCGGCTGGTGATGAAGTGGGCGTCGCGCGGGTCCTTGCCGCGCATGAAGACGCTGTAGCCGCGGAAGACCGACGAGGTGCTGTAGCACTCCGCGACCCGCTTCTGCTTGAAGTCGATCTTCGTGTGGATGCCCAGACTGCCGACGATCCGGGTGATCGGGTCCCAGGACATCTCCACCAGGCCGCTGCCGTCGCCGGCCGCCTTCGTCCTCGCTGCCATCGTCTTTTGCCGTGCCCTTCGTTGTGCGGGGTGTGCAGGTGTGTGTCGGGGGGTGCACGAAGCAGAGGCGGATCAGGGGTGGCGGAGCGTCACCACGGGGGCCGGTATCCGGTGGTGATCCGCTCTCCGGTACGGCGCCACTTGGGCTCCTTGTCCACCGTGCGGGCCGTGATCGTCCGCAGTCTGCGGATCACGGCGCCGTAGACGCTGCTGCCCGTGCTGGACACCTTGGCGCCGGGGGGTTCGTCCATGAACGGCATGAACTTGTCGGGGAAGCCGGGCATGGTGCAGGCGATGCAGATGCCGCCGACGTTCGGGCAGCCGCCGATGCCGTTCATCCAGCCGCGTTTGGGCACGTTGCACTTCACCACCGGGCCCCAACAGCCGATCTTGACCAGGCACTTCGGCGAGTCGTACGACTCCGCGAACTCGCCCTGCTCGTAGTAGCCGGCCCGGTCGCAGCCCTCGTGCACGGTGGCCCCGAACAGCCAGGTCGGGCGCAGCTTGTCGTCCAGCGGGATCATCGGGGCGGCGCCGGTCGCCTGGTAGAGCAGGTAGGTGAGCGTCTCGGCGAAGTTGTCGGGCTGGATCGGGCAGCCGGGGACGCAGACGATCGGGATGCCGGCATGGGACTTCCAGTCCCAGCCGAGATAGTCCGGTACGCCCATCGCGCCGGTCGGGTTGCCGGCCATCGCGTGGATGCCGCCGTAGGTGGCACAGGTGCCGATGGCGACCACGGCCAGGGCCTTCGGTGCGAGCCGGTCGATCCACTCGCTGGTGGTGATGGGCTGGCCGGTCTCCGGGTTGTCCCCGAAGCCGCACCAGTAGCCCTCGGGCTTGATCGCCTCGTTGGGGACGGACCCCTCGACGACCAGCACGAACGGGTCGATCTCGCCCCGCTCGCCCTTGAAGAACCACTCGATGAACGTGTCCGCACCGCCGACCGGACCGCACTCGAAGTCGATCAGCGGCCAGTGGACGGCGATCTTCGGCAGACCCGGCAGCGCACCGAGGACGATCTCCTCGATGCTCGGTTGCATGGCCGCCGTCAACGCGACCGAGTCGCCGTCGCAGCTCAGACCCGCGTTGATCCAGAGGATGTGGATCGTGGGTGTCTCGTCGGCGGGCGCGCCCGTGGTGCGTGCAGCGCCGACCGTGTCCGGCGTCGCCTCAGTCATGAGACCGCCTCCCGGGGAGGTAAGGGATGAAGGCCTGCATTTCGGACCCTCGGATTCTTCGTATCAGCCGTTCGGTGGGGGTGAAACGCGACCGTGGGCCATTCCGGTGACAGGAGCGGCAGTGGTGGGAGAGCCGGTTTACGCAACCGGGGGCGGAGCGAGGTGCGCCGGGGTGCACCGGGGCCGCTGCTTGTGGACGAAGGCGCGGCGCAGGGCGTGGTAGGGGGCGTCCGGGTCGTCGAAGGTCCTGCGCATGCGGGCCAGCTCCCGCTCGCGGAAGGCGGCGAGTGGTGTCGTGGCCTCCTCCCGGTCCAGCTCCGCCTTCTTCGCGGCGATCCGGGAGGCCGTCGCCGGCAGTGCCGCCAGCCGCGCCGCCAGGGTGCCGACCTCGTGCGCGAACTCGCCGGGACCGCAGTCGACGACCCGGTCGGCCAGTCCGATCCGCTGGGCGCTCGCCGAGCTCACGGGCAGCGCCTCCCGCATGAGCCGCTCGGCCACGCTCGGCCCAACCCTGCGCGGCAGCGTGTACGTCCAGTACTCCGAGCCGTACAGCCCCATCAGGCGGTAGTGGGGGTTCAGCACGGCCCCGGAGCGGCACCACACCTCGTCGGCCGCCAGGGCGAGCATCACCCCGCCCGCCGCGGCGTTGCCCGCGACGGCCGAGATCACGAGCCGGTCCGTGGTGGTCAGGATCGCCTCGACGAGGTCGTCGATGGCGTTGATGTTCGCCCAGGACTCGGCGCCGGGGTCGGCGGCGGCCTCGATGACGCCCAGGTGGATGCCGTTGGAGAAGAAATCCCGCTGCCCGCCCAGCACCAGCACCGCTGTGGGACGGGCGCACGCCTCCCGGTAGGCGTCCAGGAGGCGCAGGCACTGCTCGGTGCTCATGGCACCGCCCGGGAAGGAGAACGAGAGGAAGCCGACGCTGCCGGCCTCCCGGTAGCGGATGTCCGTCCAGGCAACCTCCCGCTCGTCGGGCAGCAGGGGCGGCGCGAGCTCCGGCAGGGGCGGCAGCCGGTCGCCCAGGGCCCGCACTGCGGGGAGCTTGAAGGTGGGCGGCTGCCCGGGCAGGCGTCGGGGCCGCAGTTCGGGGATCCACACGGCGCCGTCCGTGGTGGCCCGGCAGATCGCCCCGGACCGGGTGGCCAGGAGCTCGCCCGGGTGGCCGCGCAGCGGGCTCTCGGCGTGGCCGCGCAGGGCGCTCTCGGGGTGGCCGCCGTGCAGGTACCACTCACCGCCGAGCAGCACGTCCAGCACTCCGGGCTGCGAGTCCGCCGCGCGCAGCTTGCGGACGACGGTCTCCGTGGAGTCCGCGGCCCAGTCGATCCCCCGGACGCTCTGGTCGAGGTACGGCCGGACGCGCAGGGGGGTGCCCGCCAGGCCCGCCTCGTCCTGCTTGCACGGAACGTGGGTTCCGCTCGCGAAGCGCTCCACGGCGAGGAGGACGGCCGCGAGCGCGGCGTCGGCGACCTCGCCCCGGTACAGGTCGCTCTTGGCCACCGGAGGAACCCGGCACGGCACGGAGGCCCAGACGTCGCCCGCGTCCATCTCCGCGTCGGCCTGCACAACCGTGACGCCCCACCGGTCGGCGCCCTCATGGATGGCCCAGTCCAGGGAGGACGGCCCTCGGTCGCCCACGGGCCCCGGATGAACGACGAGGCAGGTGTACGCCGCCCAGACCTCCTCGGGGATCGCCGTCTTCAGCATCGGCGCCACGACGAGCTGCGGGGCGTGCCGCCGTACGGTCTCCGCCAACGAACCGTCCGGCAGGGCGAGTTCCACCGCCACCTGGTGGCCGCGGTCGCGCAGCTCCGCGTGGACGCGCTGGGTGAGGCTGTTGAACGCGCTGGCCACGAGCAGGATCTGCACGGCTGCCTCCGGGCGGACGGACGGCGGCCGGGGATGACCGCCGACCGCGATCTTCGGTCAGGTCGGCTTTCGGTCCGTGCTGACAGACGGTGAGGTCATCCGAAAAGCGGGGGGCGATCCGCCGACCGGCCTCACCACCGGCCGGTCATGCGCTGCCAGACGGAGCGGGTGGCACCGAAACCCGTCTCGTGGGTCCACACATGGGTGCACGAACGGCACTGCAGGTGCAGCAGGCTGCCCGTGTTGGAGAGCAGGTAGCGCCAGTGCTCGGAGCAGGTGCGGGCCTGCTCGCAGTCGCCGCATCCGCGATGGTCGTTGCAGTTCGGGCAGGCAACCCATGCGCGGCGGCCGATGTCCGCCTGCGGGTCACGGGGCAGCATGGCCGTCCACTCGCGGCGGGAGCACACCGGCCGCGACCAGCTCGTCGTACACGCGCTGCTGCTCCGCGTCGAGGCCGGAGTACAGCAGCTCGTACGCCTCCTCCTCACCGCGCAGCGCCTCGCCCGGGTCCCAGTCGGGGCCGAGGGCGTCCAGGACGTGGGCCCGCCGGAGCATTTCGTGTGCGCTCAGGTCGACGGCGAACTCGACGGGAGCGGGGCCGCGGGAGGAGGACATGCGACCGAACGTAGGTAAGCCTTCCTGGCCGCGGCAAGGGCGGGTGGGGGAACTCACAGCAGGTCGGGATCGCCCCGCACGCCCATGTGCCCTCTTGACAAGCCACGACACACGACGGCAATCTTCCAGTAAGCAGAAAACAACTTCCGCAATGCGGAATAAATAAGATCTCTCGACACGGAAGGGAGCGCGGACCCGATGCCGGGCTTTGAATTGGGCACAGCCGCAGACCAGCGCTTCAACGTCAACCTGTCGATCCTCTTCACGGAACTCCCGCTCCTGGAGCGCCCAGCGGCCGCCGCCGCGGCCGGCTTCACCGCGGTCGAGCTGTGGTGGCCCTGGATCGACTCCCCCACCCCCGAGCAGTCCGAGCTCGACGCCCTGAAGAAGGCGATCGAGGACGTGGGCGTTCAGCTGACCGGCCTGAACTTCTACGCCGGTCAGCTCCCGGGCCCCGACCGCGGCGCCCTGTCCATCCCGGGCGAGGAGTCGGAGCGGTTCCGGGCCAACATCGACGTGGCGGCCGACTTCGCGGCATCCCTGGGCTGCAAGGCGCTCAACGCCCTGTACGGCAACCGCGTCGACGGCGTGGACCCGGCCGAGCAGGACGCGCTCGCGCTGGAGAACCTGGCCCTCGCGGCCCGGGCGGCCGACCGGATCGGCGCGATCCTGCTGATCGAGGCCCTGAACAAGCCCGAGTCGCCGCTGTACCCGCTGGTGTCGGCGCCGGCCGCGGTCGGCATCGTCGACAAGGTCAACGAGGCGACGGGGCTGGGCAACGCCCGCTTCCTGATGGACCTCTACCACCTGTCCATGAACGGTGAGGACCTGCCGGCGGTGATCGAGCAGTACGCCGCGAAGACCGGCCACGTACAGATCGCCGACAACCCGGGCCGCGGCGCACCGGGCACGGGGGCGCTGCCGCTGGCCGAACTGTTGGGCCAGTTGCAGAAGGCGGGCTACGAGGGCTGGGTCGGCCTGGAGTACAAGCCGGGCGACCGCCCGAGCGCGGAGGCCTTCGGCTGGCTGCCGGTGGAGCAGCGCGCCGCCCGCTGACGGCACCGCCCCTGGGGGCCTGCGGCCCCCAGACCCCCGCTTCGGCCCCGAACGGGCCTCGTCCTCAAACGCCGGACGGGCTGATTACCGCCACCCGGCGCCAATTCGTAGACGTACCACAGCAGTTCAGAGAGGTACCCCATTATGAGCACCCTCCCCAAGATCGCCTGGATAGGCCTCGGCATCATGGGCTCCCCCATGTCCGAGAACCTGATCAAGGCCGGTTACCAGGTCACCGGCTTCACCCTGGAGCAGGACAAGCTGGACCGGCTCGCCGCGGCGGGCGGCACCGTCGCCGGTTCGATCGCCGAGGCCGTGAAGGACGCCGACGTCGTCATCACGATGGTGCCGGCCTCCCCGCAGGTGGAGGCGATCTCCTACGGCCCCGACGGCATCCTGGAGAACGCGAAGTCCGGGGCGCTGCTGATCGACATGTCCTCGATCACCCCGCAGACCTCGGTCGACCTGGCGAAGGCGGCCAAGGACAAGGGCATCCGCGTCCTGGACGCGCCCGTGTCCGGCGGCGAGGCCGGCGCCATCGAGGCCGTGCTGTCGATCATGGTCGGCGGCGAGCAGGCCGACTTCGACGCCGCGAAGCCGATCCTCGACGCGCTCGGCAAGACCATCGTGCTGTGCGGTCCGCACGGCTCGGGCCAGACCGTGAAGGCGGCCAACCAGCTGATCGTCGCCGTGAACATCCAGGCGTGCGCCGAGGCCGTGGTCTTCCTGGAGAAGTCCGGCGTGGACCTGACGGCGGCGCTGGACGTCCTCAACGGCGGCCTGGCGGGCTCGACCGTGCTGACGCGGAAGAAGGACAACTTCCTGAACCGGGACTTCAAGCCCGGCTTCCGTATCGACCTGCACCACAAGGACATGGGCATCGTCACGGACGCCGCCCGCAACGTCGGTGCCGCGCTGCCGGTCGGCGCCGTGGTCGCCCAGCTGGTCGCGTCCCTGCGTGCGCAGGGCGACGGCGGCCTGGACCACTCGGCCCTGCTGCGGGCCGTCGAGCGCCTCTCCGGGGCGCAGCTCTAAGGCTCGTAGCCCTAGGACCCGCAGCTCCAAGACTTCCGGGCGACGCCTCCGCTGACACCTGTCCTGTCGCGCCCAGGCGGCGGCGTCGCCCGGAAACCATTTCAACAAACTGTTGACGTCCAGTTCGCCCCAAACCTAGGCTCCACAAAGCGGAAGTTCTTTTCCGAAGCTTCCCGCTGACTCTCGTACGGAAGGTCCACGATGTCGAAGCGCGTGCTCACCACCGAGTCCGGCGCCCCGGTCGCCGACAACCAGAACTCCGCCTCCGCCGGCGCCGGCGGCCCGCTCCTGCTCCAGGACCAGCACCTCCTGGAGAAGCTGGCCCGCTTCAACCGTGAGCGCATTCCGGAGCGCGTGGTGCACGCCCGGGGCTCCGGCGCGTACGGCCACTTCGAGGTGACCGACGACGTCACCGGCTTCACCCACGCCGACTTCCTCAGCGCGGTCGGCAAGCGGACCGAGGTGTTCCTGCGCTTCTCGACCGTGGCCGACAGCCTCGGCGGTGCGGACGCGGTCCGCGACCCGCGCGGTTTCGCCCTCAAGTTCTATACGGCGGAGGGCAATTACGACCTCGTCGGCAACAACACCCCGGTCTTCTTCATCAAGGACCCGATCAAGTTCCCCGACTTCATCCACTCCCAGAAGCGCGACCCGTTCACCGGCCGCCAGGAGGCGGACAACGTCTGGGACTTCTGGGCGCACGCCCCCGAGGCCACGCACCAGGTGACCTGGCTGATGGGCGACCGGGGCATCCCGGCGTCGTACCGCCACATGAACGGCTACGGCTCGCACACCTACCAGTGGACGAACGCCGACGGCGAGGCCTTCTTCGTCAAGTACCACTTCAAGACCAACCAGGGCGTGCGCTGCCTGAGCGCCGAGCAGGGCGCGGAGCTCGCGGGCAAGGACCCGAACTCCCACCAGACGGACCTGCTCCAGGCCATCGAGCGGGGCGTGCACCCGTCCTGGACGCTGTACGTCCAGCTCATGCCGGCGGCCGAGGCGGCCGACTACCGCTTCAACCCGTTCGACCTGACCAAGGTCTGGCCGCACAAGGACTACCCGCTGCAGCGCGTGGGCCGGCTGGTCCTCGACCGCAACCCGGACAACGTGTTCGCCGAGGTCGAGCAGGCCGCGTTCTCCCCGAACAACTTCGTGCCGGGCATCGGTCCCTCCCCCGACAAGATGCTCCAGGGCCGTCTGTTCGCCTACGCGGACGCCCACCGCTACCGCCTGGGCGTCAACCACACCCTGCTCGCGGTGAACGCGCCCAAGGCGACGACCGCGCAGAACTACGGCCGCGACGGCTTCATGGCGACCAACTCCCAGGGCCGCCACGCCAAGAACTACGAGCCGAACTCCTACGACGGCCCGGTGGAGACCGGCCGTCCGCTGTCGGCCCCGCTCGCGGTGACCGGCCACACGGGCACCCACGAGGCGCCTCTGCACACCAAGGACGACCACTTCTTCCAGGCCGGCGAGCTGTACCGCCTCATGTCGGCGGACGAGAAGTCGCGCCTGATCGCCAACATCGCCGGCGGCCTCTCCCAGGTCTCCCGCGACGACGTGATCGAGAAGAACCTGGCCCACTTCCACGCCGCCGACCCCGAGTACGGCAAGCGCGTGGAGGAGGCGGTCCGCGCCCTTCGCGAGGGCTGAGCCCCCTGGATTCCCAGGCTGCGTACGGCTCCTGACTGGAGGTCAAGAGCCGGACGCACGCCCGCGGCCCATCGCCGATCGACCCGGATGAGGGGTGGTCGCTCGGAACGGGCACGGGCAACGTGAGGACCGCGGCGGCGTGCGAGCCAGTGCGGTGGTGAAGGTCCCGGCCTCCTTCTCGACCTGAGGGAAGGAGCCCCCGGTTCCATCGCTGCCGCCGCGGTCCCGAACCCCCAAGACCCCGTCCGGCGGCGCGAATGTCCTGTCGCGCCCAGCCTCGCGCCGTCGGACGGCCACAACCGAATACCTCACCGGCTGAAGAGCGCCGGGTACGGACGGTCCCGTGCCCGGCGCTCTTCGGCGTGCCAAGGAAGGACGTATCCAGGGAGGAGGAGTCCAGGAAGGACGTGTCCAGGGACGAGCAGACGGCGTACGCCATCGGACGTACTCCTGCTACGGAACCCTCAGATCAACCTCTGAACAGGCGCCGGGAGGCTTCAACCACCCCCCGCCGCGGGCACATTCTTCTCACGCGGGGCCCGCCGACACGGGGGCGGCGGGCACCGCGACGGGGGAACACGGGGGACACGGGGGAACACCAAAGGGGCGGCCCAACCTTTCGGTTGGACCGCCCCTCAGTGGTGGACGCGTCAGACCTTCAGCGTCCTGATCGACGTCGGCGCATGACCCGGCTCCGTCGCGATCTCCTCGAACTCGACGACGTTGCTGATGTCGTTGGTCGTCGACATGGAGATGTTGGTGACCCGCTCCAGGATCGCCTCGACGACGACCGGCACCTGGAACTCGGCGGCGAGCTTCTTGGCCTGCTCGAAGGCCGCGCCCAGTTCGCTCGGGTCCGTCACCCGGATCGCCTTGCAGCCGAGGCCCTCGGCGACCTTGACGTGGTCGACGCCGTAGACGCCCAGCTCGGGCGAGTTGATGTTCTCGAACTCCAGGTTGACCTGGAAGTCGATCTCGAACGCCCGCTGCGCCTGACGGATCAGGCCCAGGTAGGAGTTGTTCACCAGGACATGGACGTACGGGATCCTGTGCTGCGCCCCGACCGCCAGCTCCTCGATCATGAACTGGAAGTCGTAGTCGCCGGACAGGGCGACGACCTGCGCCTCGGGGTCGGCCTTGGCGACACCCAGCGCGGCCGGGATCGTCCAGCCCAGCGGGCCCGCCTGGCCGCAGTTGATCCAGTGCCGCGGCTTGAAGACGTGCAGCATCTGGGCGCCGGCGATCTGCGAGAGGCCGATGGTGGAGACGTACCGGGTCTCCGGGCCGAAGGCCTTGTTCATCTCCTCGTAGACGCGCTGCGGCTTGATCGGGATGTCGTCGAAGTGCGTACGGCGCTGGAGCGTCGCCTTCCGCTCCTGGGCGGAGGCGGCCCACGCGGAGCGGTCGGGCAGCTTGCCGGCCGCCTTCAACTCCCGTGCCACCTCGACGAACAGCTCCAGGGCCGCCTTCGCGTCGGACGCGATGCCGTAGTCCGGGGCGAAGATCTTGCCGATCTGGGTGGGCTCGATGTCGACGTGGACGAACTTCCGGCCGGCCGTGTAGACGTCGAGCTTGCCGGTGTGGCGGTTGGCCCAGCGGTTGCCGATGCCGAGGACGAAGTCGGACTCCAGGAAGGTCGCGTTGCCGTAGCGGTGCGAGGTCTGCAGGCCCACCATGCCGGCGTTCAACTCGTGGTCGTCGGGCAGCAGGCCCCAGCCCATCAGGGTCGGGACGACCGGCGTGCCGGTCAACTCGGCGAACTCGACGAGGAGTTCGGCGGCGTCGGCGTTGATGACACCGCCGCCCGCGACGATCAGGGGGCGCTCGGACGCGTTCAGCATCCCGATCGCCTTCTCGATCTGGGCGCGGGTCGCGGCCGGCTTGTAGGCCTGGAGGGGCTCGTACGTCTCCGGGTCGAACTCGATCTCGGTGAGCTGGACGTCGATCGGCAGGTCGATGAGGACCGGGCCGGGACGGCCGGAGCGCATCAGGTGGAAGGCCTGCTGGAAGACGCCGGGAACCTGGGCGGCCTCCAGGACGGTCACCGCCATTTTCGTGACCGGCTTGGCGATCGAGGCGATGTCGACGGCCTGGAAGTCCTCTTTGTGGATCACGGCGGTCGGTGCCTGGCCGGTGATGCACAGGATCGGGATCGAGTCGCCGATCGCGGAGTAGAGGCCGGTGATCATGTCGGTGCCGGCCGGGCCGGACGTGCCGATGCAGACGCCGATGTTGCCCGGGTGCGTGCGCGTGTAGCCCTCCGCCATGTGCGAGGCGCCCTCCACATGGCGGGCCAGGGTGTGCTGGATGCCACCGGAGGCCTTGAGTGCCGCGTAGAAGGGGTTGATCGCCGCGCCCGGCACGCCGAACGCGTTGCTGACGCCCTCGCGCTTGAGGATCTCGACTGCCGCGCGGGCAGCGGTCATACGAGCCATTGAGTACTCCTGCTTCGGCTGTCGGATTCGCACTCCCGTCGCGCCCCGCGGTGAGCAATTCCGTGACGATGACAGTTCCGCGAGCCGATTTTCCGTATCGCGGAAACTATTTTCTACTATCTGGAAGTAATGTAGGTGGGAGGGTGAAGAGCGTCAAGGGGCGGACAACCAGGCGCGTTCTGGAGGACGATGGGAGCGCTGTCCCGATGCGAGGTCGTCCTGGAGTGGCCATGTCCGAGAGCGTGTCGGTGCGCTGCCCGGCCTGCCGGCGCGAGCATCTCTACGAGGCACCCGCGTATCCGTGTGAGTGCGGGGTGCCCGTCACACCCACCCTGGACCCGACCGGGATCGCCACGGCCGCCGTCCATCGCACCTGGGACGACGAATGGATCAGCGTGCGCTGTACGGCGTGCGGCCGGGACGGCGAGTGGCCCCGCCCGGAGCTGGGCTGCCCCTGCGGGACGGTGCTGCGCGTTCCGGTGGCGCAGGAGGCCACCGGTGCGCGGCAGGAGTCCACGGGCACATCGCAGGACGCCACCGAGCCGCCGCAGCGCGAGGCGCCGGCCGCGCGCCGTGTCTTCCAGCCCGTCACGATCCGCACCGCGCGCGACGCGGTCACGGCGGCCGCCGTCTATCTGCGCTGGCTCGGCTACCGGGACATCCGCCGCGCCGACCAGCGGCCACCGACCGGCATCGGCATCGCCGCCCACGGCCTGCTCGCCCAGGTCGACCCGACCGTACAGCCGGCCTCCCTGCGGGACGTGGAGTGTCTGTGGCTGACGGCCATGACGGAGTCCACGGCCTGCGTCTACTTCTCCCTCGCCGGATACGCCCCCGACGCCCGCACCCGGGCCGACACCCTGGGCGTCCCCCTGTTCGTCCTCGACCTCACGGGCACCCCGCAGCCAGTCAACAGCCTCGCCGACGATCTGGACGCGACGGGTGCCCGGTGAACCTGTTCTCGCCCCCGCCGCCCCTACCCGTCCCGTCCCTGGGGGCCTGCGGCCCCCAGACCCCCGCTTCGGCCCTGAAGGGGCCTCGTCCTCAAACTCCCCCAGAGGGGGACCCCTAACGGGCTGAAATACACCGACCGGCGTTCAGAAGGGCCGTTCACGGACCTGCCGAAGTCGGGTCGGGCGCCCGGTAATCCGCTCGCGCCCCCTGCGGTCCCCGGCGGACACTCTCCTCATGCACATCCGCCCCGTCACGCCCGCCGAGCTTCCGGCCCTCCAGGACATCGAGCGCGCCGCGGGCACCCCGTTCCGTGCCCTCGGCATGGCGGCGATCGCCGACGACGAGCCGCCCGCCTTGGACGTCCTGGAAGGCTTCCGGCGGGCGGGCCGCGCGTGGGTGGCCTGCGACGACGGCAACGGGCCCATCGGCTATCTGATCGGCGAGCCCGTCGACGGCGCCCTGCACGTCGAGCAGGTCTCGGTGCACCCGGACGCCGCCCGCCGGGGCGTGGGCCGGACCCTCCTCGCGTACGCCGCCGACCGCGCCCGCGACGAGGGCCTGACCGGCCTCACCCTGACCACATTCACCGAGGTCCCGTGGAACGCGCCGTACTACACCCGCCTCGGCTTCCACGTCCTGGACGACACCGAGCTCACCCCCGGGCTACGGAGGATCCGCGCCCACGAGGCGGAGCTCGGCCTCGACAGGTGGCCCCGGGTCTGTATGCGCCGCGACTAGGGACTGCCCGGCGGACGGACCCCTAGCCGCCCGTGGCGTACCGCTCCCGCAGCTCGATCTTCCGCACCTTCCCCGACACCGTCATCGGGAACGAGCCGAGGATCCGCAGGCCGCTCGGGATCTTGTAGTGCGCCAGTTGCCCGGCGCAGAAGGCGTGCAGTTCCTCCAGCGTCGGCGGGTCACCCGGATCGCGCGGGATGACGCACGCCAGTACTTCCTCGCCGTACCGCTCGTGCGGGACGCCGACGACCTGGACGTCCGCGATCTTGGGGTGGGCGTACAGGAACTCCTCGATCTCGCGCGGGTAGATGTTCTCGCCGCCCCGGATGATCATGTCCTTGATGCGGCCGACGATCTCGACGTAGCCGTCCTGGCGCATCGTCGCGAGGTCGCCGGTGTGCATCCAGCGGCCGGCGTCGACGGCCTCGGCGGTCTTCTCGGGCTCGTTCCAGTAGCCGAGCATCACGCTGTAGCCGCGGGTGCACAGCTCCCCCGCCGTGCCGCGCGGCTGGGTCACTCCGGTCGCCGGGTCGACGATCTTCACCTCGATGTGCGGGAGCACCCGGCCGACCGTGCCGGTGCGGTGCTCCAGGTCGTCGTCGCGGCGGGTCTGAGTCGAGACGGGCGAGGTCTCCGTCATGCCGTAGCAGATGGACACCTCGGCCATGTTCATCTCGCCGACCACCCGCTTCATCACCTCCACCGGGCAGGGCGAGCCCGCCATGATGCCGGTGCGGAGCGAGGAGAGGTCGTACGAGGCGAAGTCGGGGAGGTTCAGCTCCGCGATGAACATGGTCGGGACGCCGTAGAGCGAGGTGCAGCGCTCCTGCTGGACGGCCTCCAGGGTGGCCTTCGGGTCGAAGGAGGGTGCCGGGATCACCATGCAGGCGCCGTGGGAAGTGGCCGCCAGGTTTCCCATGACCATGCCGAAGCAGTGGTAGAAGGGCACGGGAATGCAGACCCGGTCCTGCTCGCTGTAGGCGATCATCTCGCCGACGAAGTAGCCGTTGTTGAGGATGTTGTGGTGGGAGAGGGTGGCCCCCTTGGGGAAGCCCGTCGTGCCCGACGTGTACTGGATGTTGATCGGGTCGTCGCAGGACAGCGCCTCGTACGGCACCGGTGTCCCACGCGCGAGCAGCGCCGCCCAGCTCGGGTCGCCGATGTACACCGTCTCCCGCAACTGCGGGCACCTGCCCCGCACCTGCTCGACCATCGCCCGGTAGTCGCTCGTCTTGTGACCTAGGGAGGCGAAGAGGAGGGAGATGCCGGCCTGGTTGAGGACGTACTCGACCTCATGGGTGCGGTAGGCCGGGTTGATGTTCACCATGATCGCGCCGATGCGGGCGGTGGCGTACTGGACCAGCACCCACTCGGCACAGTTGACCGCCCAGATGCCCACCCGGTCGCCCTTGGCGACCCCGCTCGCGATCAGCGCGTACGCCAACTCGTCGACGTCGGCGGCGAATTGGGCGTAGCTCCAGCGCCGCCCGGACGCCACCTCCACCAGCGCCTCCCGGTCCGGCCAGGCGGCGACCGCCCGGTCCAGGTTGGCCCCGATCGTGTCCCCGAGCAGCGCGGTCCCGCTCGTGCCATGCGTGTACGACAGCTGTGCGGTCACCGGAAGTCCTCCTCGCGGTACTCGGCGTCCGAGCCCGCCGCCGTGGCCTCGCGCAGCTCGATGCGGCGGATCTTGCCGGAGACGGTCTTGGGCAGCGGCGCGAACTCCAGGCGGCGCACGCGCTTGTAAGGCGCCAGCACCTCCCGCGAGTGCTCGAAGAGCACCTTGGCCGTGTCGGGCCCGGGCTCCCAGCCCTCCGCCAGGACGACGTACGCCTTGGGCACCGCGAGCCGCAGCTCGTCCGGCGCGGGCACGACGGCCGCCTCGGCCACCGCCTCGTGCTCCAGCAGGGCGCTCTCCAGCTCGAAGGGGCTGATCTTGTAGTCGGACGCCTTGAAGACGTCGTCGGCCCGCCCGACGTAGGTGATGTATCCGTCGGCGTCCCGGGAGCCGATGTCGCCGGTGCGGTAGTAGCCGCCGGCCATCGCCTCCGCCGTACGGTCGGCGTCGCCGTGGTAGCCGGTCATCACTCCGACGGGGCGGGCGGACAGGTCGAGGGCGATCTCGCCCTCGTCGACGCCGGGTGCGCCGCTGACCGGGTCGAGGAGTTCGACGCGGAAGCCGGGGCTTGGGCGGCCCATGGAGCCGGTCTTCAGGGGCTGGCCGGGGCTGTTGGAGACCTGGACGGCGGTCTCGGTCTGTCCGAAGCCGTCCCGGATGGTGACGCCCCAGGCGCGCCGGATCTGCTCGATGACCTCGGGGTTCAGGGGCTCTCCCGCGGCCACGACCTCGCGCGGTGGGGTGCGCAGCGCGCTCAGGTCGGCCTGGATGAGCATGCGCCAGACGGTCGGCGGGGCGCAGAAGGTGGTGACGCCGGCGCGGTCCATCTCGGCCATCAGCCGGGCGGCGTCGAAGCGCGTGTAGTTGTGGATGAAGACGGTCGCCTCCGCGTTCCACGGCGCGAAGAGGTTGGACCAGGCGTGCTTGGCCCAGCCGGGCGAGGAGATGTTCAGGTGCACGTCGCCGGGCTTGAGGCCGATCCAGTACATGGTGGCCAGGTGCCCGATGGGGTAGGAGCTGTGGGTGTGCTCGACCAGCTTGGGGCGGGCGGTGGTGCCGGAGGTGAAGTAGAGCATCAGCGGGTCGTCGGCCCCGGTCGGCCCGTCGGGGGTGAACTCGGCGGAGGCGGCGTACGCGTCCTCGTAGGTCTGCCATCCCTCGCGCGCCCCGCCGACGGTGATGCGCGTGTAGCGGCCGGGCACATCGTCGAACTTGCCGGTGTCCTCGGCGCGCACCAGCACATACCGGACGCGTCCGCGCTCCACCCGGTCGCGCAGGTCGGCCGCGCCGAGCAACGGGGTGGCCGGGATGACGACCGCGCCCAGCTTCATGGCGGCGAGGGCGGTCTCCCACAGCTCCACCTGGTTGCCGAGCATGACGAGGACGCGGTGCTCGGGCCGGACGCCTCGGGCTCGCAGCCAGTTGGCGACGCGGGCGGACCGTTCGGCCATCTCGGCGAACGACACCCGGACCTCGGTGCCGTCCTCCTCGACGATGTGCAGCGCGGGGCGGTCGTTCCCCGCGGCGATCACGTCGAACCAGTCGAGCGCCCAGTTGAAGCGGTCGGGGCGCGGCCAGGCGAAGCCCTCGTAGGCGGTGGCGTAATCCTCGCGGTGCTGAAGCAGAAAGTCCCGCGCACTGCGGAACAGCTCCGTCCCCGTCGTCATCTGTCCTCCTAGATACCGGACCTTGCCGGGCGGCTCTCTGTCATCGTGTAATCCGTGACGTGGGTCTCACTACCCCCGAACGGGGGTGTGCGCTCGGAAAACAGCGGGTGAAAGGGCGAGCACGTGGCAGTGGACGCGGCCGCATCGGTGGACATAAGGGGCGCGCTGGTGCGCCTGCGGCGCTCGACCGGCCTCCCGGTCGCGTTCGGCGGCCTGGTCGAGGCCGGGCACCGGCGGATGCGCATCAGCGAACTGAACGGCACGGCCACCGAGTCCCTGCGCAGACTCGCGGTGACCGCCGGCAACGGCCTGGGCGGCAAGGCCGTCGCCCTCGCCCGCCCCTGCGCGGTCACGGACTACTCGGCCTCACGGCAGATCACCCATGAGTACGACGCCGCGGTCGCCATGGAGGGGCTGTGCTCGGTGGTGGCGGTCCCGGTCGTCGTACGGCGCCGGGTGCGCGGTGTCCTGTACGGCGCCCTGCGCACCGCCCAGCCCTTGGGCGACCGCACGCTGACGGCGGCCGTGGACGCGGCGCGGGACGTGGAGCAGGCGCTGGTGGTGCGGGACGAGGTGCGGGGGCTGCTGGCGGCGGCGCGTCCGCAGCCGGTGCCGTCCGACCGGGGCGCCGCGTGGGAGCAGGTCCGCGAGGCGCACGCCGCGCTGCGGGCGCTGGCCCCGCGCATCGGCGACCCCGCCCTGCGCGCGGAGCTCCTGGCGGCCTGCGGCCTGCTGGCGGATGGGACCACGCCGGACGCAGTGCGACTGGCGCCCCGCGAACTGGACGTGCTGGCGTGTGTGGCCGCCGGTGCCACGAACGCTGCCACCGCCGAGCGGCTGGGGCTGCGGGCGGAGACGGTCAAGGGCTATTTGCGCTCGGCCATGCGCAAGCTGGGCACGCACACCCGCGGTGAGGCGGTGGTGGCGGCTCGCCGGGCGAGGCTGCTGCCGTAGAGCGGCGGGGCCGCACGGCCGACGCACAGGGCCGCAGGCCGCCCGCCCTCCGGCGGCCCGTTCGGACGACGCTCTTTCATTCACCCGAGCCTTGAATTTATCCATGCTCCATGGTTGTTATTTGCCTCACCATGCCTTCGGTCCGAATTTCAAAGATCCGTTGCCTAATATTGGCCCGAACACGACACACGGAGGGGAGCGGTGACCGTGCGACGGGACTTCAAGGAGCCTGCCAGATGCCGCCCCGACCAGGTCATCGGCAGGGAGGAGCTGGTCAGCGCCGCGCGTGAGCAGCTCGGGCGGGGCGGCAGCGTGCTGCTTCACGGGCCCGCCGGAATTGGGAAGTCGACGATCCTGCGGGCATTGGCCACGGAATGCGGCGGGTCGGCACGCACCGTGCTGCGCTGCTCGCCCACGGAGTCCGAATCCCACCTCCCCTTCCTCGCCCTGGCCGACCTCCTCGGGCTGGTCCTGGACGAGGTGTCCGACCGGCTCCCCACCGCCCAGCTCACCGCCCTGGAGGCGGCGCTCACCGGCCGCGGCGAGTCCACCCTCCAGCGCGACGGCCTCGCCCTGCGCCTGGCCGTGCTGTCCGCCCTGCGCGCCCTCGCCGACAGCGGCCCCGTCCTCGTCGTCGCCGACGACCTCCAGTGGCTCGACCCGGCCAGCGCCGAACTCCTCGGCTTCGCCGCCCGCCGCCTCGGGGACACCCCGGTGCGGATGCTGTTCGCGGTGCGGACCGAGGGCCAGGAGTACGACCGCCATCTACGCGCGTCTCCGCCGGACACCCTCGCCGTACGGCTGGGCCCCCTCTCCCGCGCCCAGATGTCCACTCTCCTCGACCATCGCGGCTTCACCGGCCTGCCCCGCTCCACGGTCCGGGACATCCACCGCACCAGCGGCGGCAACGCCCTGTTCGCCCTCGAACTGGGCCGCGCCCTCGCCGAGAACCCCACCCCGCCCCGCCCCGGCGAACCCCTGCCGGTGCCCACCTCGCTGCGCGCCCTGGTGCTGAACCGCCTGGAGATGCTGTCGGAGGAGGCCCGCCGCACCCTCCTGGTCGCGAGCGCCGGTGCCCGCCCCACGCTGGCCCTGCTGCACGCGGCCGGCCGTGACAACGCCGAGGCCGAGACCGCCCAGGCCGCCGGGCTGGGGCTGCTGGCGACCGAGCCCGAGGGGCCCGCCGTACGGTTCGCGCACCCGATGATCTCCGCCGCGCTGTACGCGGAGGCGCCCGCGCAGGAGCGCCGCGCCGCGCACGCCGCGCTGTCCACGGCCGCCTCCGACCCGATCGAACGCGCCCGGCACCTGGCCCTCGCGACCACCGGCACCGACCCCGAGGTCGCCGCCCGCCTCGCCGAGGCCGCGACCCTGGCCCGGGACCGGGGAGCGCCGTCGGTCGCCGCGCAGCTCTGCCTGCTCGCCGCCCGGCACACCCCGGCGGACGGGGATCCGAGCCCGGAGGCCCTGCGGCTGCGGGCCGTCGAGGACGCGATCACCGCCGGGGAGCTGGACCTCGCCCGGGACATCGCCCGCGAGGTGCTGGCCCGGACGACCGTGCCGGCGGAGCGGGTGCGGGCCTGGATCGCCGTGATCGACACGGCCGGCCATGCCATGAACGAGGTCGACGCGATCTTCCCGCAGGCGCTGGCCGACGCGGGCGACGACCCGCAACTGCTAGCCCTGGTCCACTACCAGCTGACGTGGCGCGCCCTGCTCGTGAAGGGCGACTTCGACGAGGCCCGGGAGGAGGCGGCGTACTCGGCGGAGCTGGCCGCGCGGGCCGGCGACCGGTACACGGAGCTCATGGCGCTCGCCTTCCGGGCCCAGATCGAGACCCTCATGGGCCACCCGGACGCCCCCGCGACGATCCGGCGCGCGCTGGAGGAGCCCCAGGACCCGAGGGTGGCGTGCCATCACAACGGCGCCGGGTACTCCCGCTTCCGCTGGCTGATCATGAGCGACCAGCTGCCCGAGGCGCGGGCGGCGGTCACCGCGCTGCTGCGTGAGGTGCGCCGGCACGGGTGGGTGGAGAGCGAGGTGCACTTCCTGCGCGGGATCGCCGAGACCGAGCTGCACTCCGGCCACTGCGGACGCGCCCTCGACCTGGCCCGCGAGAGCCTACGGCTGGCCCGCGACACCGGGATCGGCGAGGTGGCCTCGGCGGTGCTGACCTCGCTCGCGGAGGCCGCGGGCGGGGAGGTGGACCGGGCCCTCGCGCTGGCGCGGGAAGCGGTGGAGCACGCCGAGGAGGACGGCGACCAGATGTACGTCTCCCGTGCCCTGGCCGCCCTCGGCCACGCCCAGCTGGTGGCGGGGGACACGCAGGCGGCGGTCCGTTCGCTGCGCCGGGTGCGCGAGGTCGAGCAGGGCCTCGGCATCACCGACCCGGCGCGCGGTCGCTGGCACGGCGACCTCGCCGAGGCCCTGGTGCGCAGCGGGGAGTTCGCGGAGGCGCAGGACGTCATCGACGTCACGCGCGGGCACGCGTTGCGGCTGAACCGGGAGAGCGTGCTGGCCGTCCTCGACCGCGCCGAGGCGCTGATCCGCGCGGCACGGGGCGAACAGGACGCCGCCGTGGCCCAGTTGACGTCGGCACAGGACCGGCTCGGCAAGCTGGGCTACGGCCTGGAGGAGGCCCGCGCCGCCTTCGCCCTGGCCCAGCTGCGCACCGGCGCGCCCGGCCCGACGTCGTACGACGAGGCGGCCCGGCTGTTCCGCCGCTGCCGGGCTCTGCCCTGGCTGCGGCTGGTCGAGGCGGCGGTCGAGGCGGCCTCCGAGTCGGCTTCCGACGCGCGCCCCGCGCAGGCGGTGCCCGTCCCCGGCACCACGCCGGACGGGCTGGACGGGCTGGACGGCCTCGCCTCGATGGAACGTCAGGTCGCCGCGCTCGTGATGGAGGGCGCGACCAATCGGGAGATCGCCGGGCGTCTGTTCATCAGCGTCAAAACGGTCGAAGCGACACTTACCCGGGTCTATCGCAAGCTGGGGATCCGATCGCGGGTCGACATCGTCAGACTCGCGGCGGGACGTCGTACGACCTGAGTCCGGGGCGCCGGGCGAGGCGCGTTCGAAGCGCCGTACGACCTGAGTTCACCCGTCCTTGTCGGCCTGCGCGGGTTTATCCGGCACGACCGAGGGTTTTCCCTGCCCAACTCCCTTAGGGGGTTCCCTCATTGGGAAGGGGAACTTCCGGGACCTACCTTGTGGATGTGCCGCTCGCCGGGCACACGGAGGTCGGTCCCGCGGCCCCCGTGCTCAACCCCCCACACCCGCGCGACCCCCCACCGGCAACACCCAATGAGGAGACTCATGTTCGGGCTCACCCGTGCCAGAAACACCGCTGTCGTCACGGCGACCGTGGCCGCCGCAGCGGCCGCACTGCTCAGCGCCCCCACCGCTGAGGCCGCGTCCACGCGCATCGTGGGCGGTACGACGACCACGGCGTCCGCGTACCCGTACGTCATGCAGATCACGGACGCCTCGCAGAGCCAGTTCTGCGGTGGCACGCTCGTCTCCGCGACCAAGGTCGTCACCGCGGCGCACTGTATGGTCGACGAGACCACCAGCAGCGTCCGGGTCGTCGGCGGCCGCACCTACCGCAACGGCACGAACGGCACGGTCAGCCAGGTCAGCGACATCTGGATCCACCCGGACTACACGGACGCCACGAACGGCAACGACGTGGCCGTGCTGACCCTCTCGACCTCGATGCCGTACACGACGGCCTCCTACGTCGACTCCTCGGACACCGGTGTGTACGCGGCCGGCACCACCGCGCGCATCGTCGGCTGGGGCACCACTTCCTCGGGCGGCAGCTCCTCCAACCAGCTGCGGACGGCGACCGTGCCGACCGTCTCCGACTCCAGCTGCGGCAGCTCGTACGGTTCGGACTTCATCCAGTCCGACATGGTCTGCGCCGGATACTCCTCCGGCGGCGTTGACACCTGCCAGGGCGACAGCGGCGGTCCCCTGCTCATCGGGGGCGTCCTGGCAGGGATAGTTTCCTGGGGTGAGGGCTGCGCCCAGGCCGGTTACCCGGGTGTCTACACCCGGCTGACCACCTTCTCGGACGAGGTGACCGAACAGGTCGAGTCGTAGCCGGGAACGGCGCCCAGAAGGTCTCCTGAGCACACCTCAGGTGCAAGACCAGGGGGGGGGGGGGGGGGGGGGGGGGGGGCGGGGCCCCCCCCCCCCCCCCCCCCCCCCACGACCAGGTGGTCCAGGCCGGACGGATGGGCGGCCAGGGCGTCCTTGGACTCGGCGGCACCGATGAAGCCGACCGGCACACCGATGACGGCGG
>NZ_JBITCM010000031.1:0-81171 GCF_044453205.1 Streptomyces sp. NPDC051738
TCCTCCTTGTCGGAGTCCTTGTCGTGCTCGTCCTTGCTGTAGTCGTCGTCACCGTTGGCCAGAGCCCTCGCCAGCGCTCCGCCACCCGTGTGGACACCGCCCTTGGGCTCCTCGTCCTTGTCGCCCTTGTCGTAGTCCTCCTTGTCGGAGTCCTTGTCGTAGTCGTCCTTGCCGGAGTCCTTGTCGTAGTCGTCCTTACCGGAGTCCTTGTCGTAGTCCTCCTTGTCGGAGTCCTTGTCGTGCTCGTCCTTGCTGTAGTCGTCGTCGTGCCCGTTGGTCAGAGCCGACGCCAGCGCTCCGCCACCCGTGTGGACACCGCCCTTGGGCTCGTCGTCCTTGCTTCCCTTGTCGTGGTCGTTGCTGTAGTCCTTGTCGTAGTCGTCCTTGTCGTAGTCGTCCTTGCTGTAGTCGTCCTTGCCGGAGTCCTTCCCCTTGTCCTCCTCCTTCTCGTCCTTGCCCGACTCCTTGCCGGACTCCTTGTCGTGGTCGTCGCTGTAGGAGGACGACGAGTCCTCCTTGTCCCAGTCACTTGCGGTCATGGCGTAGGCGGCGGGTGCGATCGCCAGGGCGGCCGTGGCCGTCGCGGTGGCGAGCAGCATGCGGGCAGAGCGCATAGGTGAATCCTTTCGTCACGGCCTGGGTGGCTGACGCTTCATCACCACTTCTGCCAGGCCTTGACGTGATCCACCGTCAGCCATTCCTCCGGGTCGCACCATTTGGGGCGATCACATGGGTTACGACCACACCCTGACGGCCCTATGGCCCCGGCTGCTGCGCAGGTGGCGGGCGGGTTCCGCCACAGGAGGTTTGCCTGCTCCGGAAGTGGTGAGGCGCGTGGGATGTCCAAGTCCATCCCCACAGCCGTCACCGCCCCGGACAGCGCTCCCGGTCGTGTCACGGCCGCGCCGCCCGCGCCCGCGCCCGCGCCCGCGAAGCAGCGGGACGCGTACTTCGACAACGTCAAGTACGCGGCGATCGTGCTGGTGGCGGTGGGGCATGCCTGGGAGCCGCTGCGGGACGGCAGCCGGAGCGTCAGCGCGCTGTACATGCTCGTGTACGCATTCCACATGCCGGCCTTCATCGTCGTGTCGGGGTATTTCTCCCGCGGCTTCGACGGGCGCCCGAAACACCTCAAGCGCCTGGTCACCGGGCTGGTCGTCCCCTACGTCGTCTTCGAGACGGCGTACACCCTTTTCACCAGGTGGACCGACCAGGAGCCGGACCGCCCGATCAGCCTGCTGGACCCGCTGTATCTGACGTGGTTCCTGGCGGCGCTGTTCCTGTGGCGGCTGACCACCCCGCTGTGGCAGCGGGTGCGCCTGCCGGTGCCGCTCGCGCTCGGCGTGGCGATGCTGGCGACCCTCTCGCCGTCCATCGGCAACGACCTCGACCTGCAGCGCATCCTGCAGTTCCTGCCGTACTTCGTGCTGGGGCTGTCGCTGAAGCCGGAGCACTTCCGGCTGGTGCGGCGCCGGGCGGCGCGGATCGCGGCCGTGCCCGTGTTCGCGGGCGCGCTGGTGGTGGCGTACTGGGCAGTGCCCCGGATGACCGGCAGCTGGTTCTACCACCGCGACAGCGCCGAGGAGCTGGGGGCGCCCGGGTGGTACGGGGTCGTGATGACGCCGATGCTGTTCGGCTGCTCGCTGCTGCTGGTGGCGTGCTTCCTGGCCTGGGTGCCCGGGCGGCGGATGTGGTGCACGGCGCTGGGCGCGGGCACGCTGTACGGCTATCTGCTGCACGGTTTCGTCGCGCAGGCCTCCAAGTACTTCGGCTGGTACGACCCCGCCTGGATCCACCGGCCGCTCGGCGCGGTCGTCGTCACCGTCGTCGCCGCCGGGGTCGTGACCCTGCTGTGCACCCCGCCCGTCCGGCGTGTCCTGCGCTTCGTGGTCGAGCCGGAGCTGCGGTGGCTCTTTCGGCGGGACACGGCGGAACCGGCCCGGGAGCGGGCCGCCCTACGCGGGTGACGTCCCCTGTCCGGGCTCGCGTACCAGCCCGGCGATGTGCGTGGTGACCGTGTCGAGGATGTCCTTCCAGGCCGTCTCGTCGCCGAGCACGAGGTAGTTGAGGGTCAGTCCGTCGGTCATGGCGGCCAGGTAGCGGGCGAGGACGGGGGCGGGTACGCGCAGGTGAAGGCCCATGGTCTGGCGCAGCTGGTCGATGAGCTCGGCGTAGGTCTCGGTGTACAGCTCGTACTGCCGTCGTGCCAGATGCTCGAATCCGGGCTGGCGCAGCGCGTACTGGGTCAGTTCGTAGGTGAGCATGTGCTCGTCCGGGTGAGCCCGGACGTGGTCCCAGTACGCCTGGAAGCCGGCCCGGACGGTTTCCTCCAGGGTGGCTCTGGGCCGTATGGCCTCCTGCACCACCGTCACGGAGTGGTCGGTGAGGGTCGTGATGACGGACTCGATCAGCGCCTGCTTGGAGTCGAAGCAGTAGTGGAAGACGCTCAGGGAGACGCCTGCCTCGGCGGCGATGGACCGGGTCGTCGTCCTGGGGACGCCGTCCCGGGCCATCGCCCTGATCGCCGCTTCGGTGAGCTGTCGCCGCCGCTCGGCGGACGGCAACCGTGCCATGGATCGCCTCTCGTGGGTGTCAGCTGCTGTGGACGCCGACCTCGGAGAGGGAGTAGCCCCAGTCGGTGCCACGGTCCAGCCCTTGGACGCGTACGTATCTGGCCGGTGTCGCTGCGAACCGGGCCGTGTCCAGGCCGCCGTCGCCGGCGGTCGTGGACCAGGCGGTCCGCCAGTTCGCTCCGTCGGTGGAGAGCTCGATGCGGTACGACTTCCCGTAGGCGCGCTCCCAGTCGAGGGTGACCCGCTTGACCAGGTGGGTGGACCCGAGGTCGACCTGGTACCACTGGTCGTCGTTCCAGTCGCTCGCCCAGCGGGTGCCGGCGTCGCCGTCGACGGCCCGGTTCGGCTGGTAGCTGGTGAACAGGCTCCACTCCGAGGAACTGGCGGAGGTGGTCGCGCCGCGCGCGAGGTTCACCCCGGGCTCATGGTTCTCGGAGGCCCCCCAGGTGTCGAGGTAGGACTCGGCGCCCCGGAAGAGGTCGTCCACCACGTCCTGGCCGCCGACGCGTCGGATGTCCTCGATCCAGTCCGGGACGAGGCCGTAGTGGGCGGCGCCGTCGGTGTTCAGGTCCCAGGTGCGCTCGCCGGTGGTCTGCCGGTCGATGACGGAGCCGCCGTCGACGCTCTTGAAGGGGTACGTCACCTTGTTGGGGGCGTCCGCTCCGCGCGGTCCCGGCCAGCCGCCGACGCCGTTCATGTCGGTGCCGTAGCCGTAGCCCACGCCGTACTTGTCGCGCAGGGCCTCGGTGCGCTTGGCCTCGGAGATGAAGCCCTCCGAGCCGTGCATGTACTGGGCGATGAAACCGCCGAGGCCGTAGACCCGTTCGGTCCAGTCCATGTCCATCCAGCTGTGCGAGGAGAGCACGCCGGGGTAGGACTCGGCCTCGAAGATGTCGAGCGCGCGGCCGGTGGCCTTGACGCTCATGTGGTCGATCTCCAGCATCATCTTGCGTTTCATCATGCCCCGGACGGCGTATTCACCGAGTTCGGTGAGCCCTCTGACGTTGCACTGGGCGTCCGCGCTGTACGAGGGGACCTCCACGCCCGCCGGGAGCTCCTTCTCGGCTTCGGCCGCCGTGGCGTTGCCGATGGGGTTGTCGTGCTGGGGCCCCTTGCAGGTCTCGGTCTTCCAGAAGGTGCCGGTCGACAGGAACTGGCCGACGTTGATGGCCGTTCCGAGCCCGCCCGAGTCGAAGCGGACCCCGCACAGGGCGTTGTCGAACTTGTGGCACAGGAACATGCTGCGCACGCCCAGCGCGTGCAGCTCGTCCAGGCCCTTGTCGATGTCCGCCCTGCTGCACTGCGCGATGTCGAGGATCTGTTTGCAGCCGAAGGGCTCGGAGGTCTCGACGCCGAGGATGACGGCCAGCTTGCCCTGCTCGATGACGTCGCGGGCCTGCGCGCTGTCGGTGACGATCCGGAACCAGCCCTTGCCGGTGCCGCCGTACATCTTGTCGATGAAGGCCTGCATGTCGTACGTCAGCTTGGCCTGGAGCCGGATGGACGTCATCTCGTCGCAGCTGCGGTCCTTGAAGAAGTACACGGAGCAGATCACGCCGTTGGTGACTAGGTCGTTGACCAGGACGCGCTGGCCGCCGCGCCAGGCCCGCTCGACCCAGGCGTAGTAGTTCTGCTGGTGGGTCAGCGAGTCGTGGGCGGGCCAGTCCTTGAAGGTGGGCCAGCCGACCGGGTCGTGCTTGCCGTCGCCGCCGTTGGTGATGAAGTCGAAGATGGCGAGCGAGCCGTCGGGGTAGTGCTCGGGGCAGTCCTTGAGGGCGTCGGCGACGCCCTGCTCGGAGAAGGGCTTTCCGCAGATCAGACGGCCGCCGAAGGCCTCGTTGGAGAAGATGTGGTCGTGCGCGTCGACGAAGCCGCGCACTTCGCCCTGGGCGTTGGTGCCCTTGAAGGGCTCCCCCGTGACGTTGATCCCGGAGTCCGGCGCGGGTCGGGCGGTCGGCTCCCACCAGTCGGTTCCGGCCGCCGAGCTGGGCGTGGGGCCCAGCACGATGGACAGCATGAGCAGCAGGAGCGACACAACGGTGACGTTTTTGCGTCTGCGGTACGGGCGTCCGGCACTGGTCACTGCCCACGTCCCTCGGTCGGCGGGATGCGGGGTCGGGTTGTCATGACCTCGCAAGATGTGCGAAAGAGGATCGCCATTCCCGCTCTACGAGTCAAGAGTCCGGGACGGATGACCTGATGACGGGGCGTCGGTTCACTCGCCGTGGGTGACCCGGATCTTGGACTGGCCGTGCGGCAGCGCCTCCCAGTCCGTCATGAAGCGCGCCCGCAGGCCGTGCTTCTCGGCCAGTGCCACAAGGGTCTCGGTGCGGTAGTAGAAGTCCTCCCGCAGGACGTGGTGTTCCTCGCCCTCGGTGCGGTCGAAGGTGAAGTCGAACCAGCCGCCGGGGGCGAGCACCCGGCCGACGTTGGCCAGGCACTCGTCGATGACCGGGAGCGGCGAGTGGGAGAAGACGCTGTGCGCGTGCACGACGTCGAAGTGGGCGTCGGGCAGGAACCGCAGCGTCAGGTCGCGTACCGGGGTCAGCGTGGGGAGCCGCCGCTGCAGGCCCATCTCCGCGACGGTGTCCTGGGCGGCGAAGAGGATGTCGGGCGAGATGTCGATGCCGTAGTAGTGACCGGGGTCGAGGTGGCGGATGAACCGCCAGCCGCCGCGCAGGTTGCCGCACCCGATCTCCAGCATCCGGTGCTCGGGGCGCAGGCCGTGGCCGACCAGGTAGTCGAACTGCATCGCCCCGAGCGCCAGCCACCGCTCGCGGCTGTGGCTGCCGACCGCCGTGTCGGGGTCGGCCCGGGTGTCGGAGCGCATCACGGCGCGGTAGTAGGAGACGTGGTCCGGGTGGCGGTTGCGCAGCCATATGTCCCGGGCGGTGCGGGCCAGATGGCGGGGCACGCGGTCGGGGTGGCGCAGGGCGTAGGCGAGGCGATGGGTGAGGGCAGCCCGGTTGACGGTGAGGTTCCTGGCCGGCATGCGAATCGTGCCTTCCTTGGGACGCGGTGCCCTCAGTGGGCGAACACCATGCTCGTCAACGCCACGTGGAGGGCCGTACCACCGAGGATGCTCACCAGGGCGTTGCGGCGCCACAGGTGCAGGCCGACGGTGACGGCCAGGGCCAGCAGCGGGGCGAGGACCCGGGGTTGGGTCAGCGGCAGGTCACGCAGGCAGTAGACGACGAGGATCACCATGATGCCGGCGGGCATACGGGTGCTGAGGTAGCGCACGGTGGCGCTCGCGCGCAGCGGGGCGAGGGCGGCGAAGGGCAGGGCGCGCAGGGTCCAGGTGACGGCGGCTGCGACGAGCACCGCGGCGATGGCATAGCGGGCGTCAGGCATGGCTCGGCTTCCGGGCGGTGGCGAGGTGCCGGGCCAGGAGCCCGGCGAGGAACAGGGCGAAGGCCGCCAGGAGCATCTGGCCGGGGAGGAGCAGACGGGCGGCGAGGGCGCTGAGGAGCGCGAGCAGCGGCGTCGGCAGGTCGCCGTGCCGGTCGCGGACGGCGTCGAGGGCCAGCACGGTGAACAGCGCGGTCAGCGCGAAGTCGAGGCCTGTGACGCCGCCCGGGATCAGGGCGCCCAGCAGGGCTCCGACGGTGGCGCCTGCGGTCCAGTACAGGTGCAGGAAGAACTGCAGCCAGAGGATGCGCCGTCCGGACCAGGAGCGGGCCTGCTCCCCGGCGGTCAGGGCGTAGACCTCGTCGCAGAGCGCGAAGGTGCTGTACGTCCGGCCCAGGCGGCCCGTCACCCGGTGCAGGGGGAAGGACAGCGCGTAGAAGACGTGTCGCAGGTTCACCAGGAACGCGGCCACGGCGATCGTCGCCAGCGGGGTGACGGTGGTGACCAGGCCGATCAGCAGGAACTCGAACGATCCGCCGAAGACGACCGCGCTGGACAGGCTCGCCCACCACCAGTCGAGCCCCGACCGGGTGACGAGCGCCCCGAAGGCGATGCCGAGCGGGACGAACCCCAGGCCCACGGCGGCGGAGTCCTGGAAGGCAGCATGCCGGGGCGAGGCGCCGACAGCGGCGGCGGATATGGGCATGGCGACATTTTAGGAAAACTCGTACCTCATATGGTTGCCGATAATGGCTCTACGATCAGCTCGTGAGCAATGAAGTGAGCCTTGATGCGCTAGATCGAGAAATTTTGTTCCATCTGCGCCAGGACGGTCGGCTGACCAATGTCGAGCTGGCCAAACGAGTCGGCCTGACACCGCCCCCGTGCCTGCGCCGGGTCAAGCGACTGGAGGAGGCCGGTGTCATCGCCGGCTACCGGGCCGTCATCGATCCGCAGGCCGTGGGTCGCGGGCTGGAAGTCCTCATCGACGTCGAGGTGAGCGCCACCGACCGCAAGACCTTCCTGGACTTCGAGGACACCGTGGCCTCCTACGAGGAGGTCACGGAGTTCCGGAGGATGTTCGGCCGCCCCGACTACTTCATCCGCGTCGCGGTCGCCGACCACGCCGCCTACGAGGCCTTCCTGACCGGCAAGCTCACCGGCATCCCCTGCGTTCTCCGCGTCGAGTCCCACCTGACCATGAAGACGATCAAGGCCGGCCCGTGACCGACCGCTTGAAGGACTGGACCAATACGCCGCCATCCCTCATGATGACGCCGCCATGACAAAGTAGCCGTCGGGATGGATGGTGCCCGTGCGCGGATCCTTGGTGAGGACCACACTCGCCGCCGTACTCCTCCTGCCCCTGCTGATGTCCCTGCCCGGGGCAGCGGCCGCGGCCGAGCAGCGATCCGCCGTCGAGGCCGCCCCGCCCGGGGTGACGGCCGTCGCGGAGGACTGGACGCCGCCGCTCAGCACCCGGGGCCGCTGGATCGTCGACGCCGACGGGGACCGCTTCCAGCTGCGCTCCGGCAACTGGCACGGGGCCAGCGGCACTTGGAACGGGTCCGGCGATCCGGCCGACGACGCGAGCCACCACGCAGGCGAGAACTCAGGGCGGATTCCGCTCGGTCTGGATCGCGCCCCCATGGCCGAGATCATCGCCGGGTTCCGCGAGATCGGGATCAACAGCATCCGGCTGCCCTTCTCGGGCGAGATGGTCCACGACAGCGGTCCGGTCACGGACGACGCCGTCGCCGCCAATCCCGCACTGCGCGGCAGGACCCCGCTCCAGGTGTACGACGCGGTGGTGCGTGAGCTGACCGCCGCCGGGCTGGCGGTGATCCTCAACAACCATACGAACACGACCCGTTGGTGCTGTGGAGTCGACGGCAACGAACGCTGGAACGCGAGCCGGTCCACCGAGGAGTGGGAGAACGACTGGCTGTTCATGGCTCGCCGTTACAAGGACAACAAGCGGGTCGTCGGCGCCGATCTCTACAACGAGGTCCGCCGCGACATCTGGGACGACCCCAACTGGGGCCTCGGCGACGACCACGACTGGTTCGCGGCCTCGCAGCGCGTCGGCGACCGCATCCTGACCGAGGCCAACCGGGATCTGCTGATCATCGTCGAGGGCATCAACTGGACCGGCATCCCGGTCGACGGCTTCGCGCACGAACGCCCCACCCTGGAGCCCGCCCGCCGCCTCTCCCACACCCTCGTCGACTCCGGCAAGCTCGTGTACTCCGCCCACTTCTACGACTACACCGGCCCGAACCACAGCGGCGCCACAGGAACGGGCGAGACCAGCGATCCCCGTTACCGGGACCTGAGCCCCGGTGAGCTGATCGCCGTCCTGAACCGCCAGGCCTTCTTCGTCACCTCCGAACAGGACCGGCACTTCACCGCTCCCGTCTGGATCAGCGAGTTCGGCGTCGGCGGCCGGGAGGAGACGGGCACCAAGCAGCGCGCCTGGTTCGAGAACTTCGTGGACCAACTGATCCGCACCGACGCCGACTTCGCGTACTGGCCGCTGGTCGGCTGGCACGAGGACCGCAAGGGCAACGGCTGGGCCCTGCTCCACTGGGACGCCGACGGCAACCGCATGGGCCTCTACGACGGTGACGACTGGCGCGCCGCGGCCTGGACCCGGCTCATCGAGGCCGAGGGCCGCCGCGGGCCGGTGGCACCGGTCGCCGACTGGTCCATGCTCAGCCCCGACCACGGCGACTTCGTCCAGTCACGGCGGATGAGGGCCCTGCCCGACTGGGACTCGGGCGCCCGCAAGGCCGTCTGCCCCGACGGGCAGCGACTGCTGGGCCTGAGCCACACCGGCAACCGGGGCCTGTGCTCGGACGTGGCCGCCGGTGCCCTGTGGGACCCGGCCGGCGGGCACGAGGTCGTCGTCGACGAGCGGTATGTCGCATCGGGGAGCGACTGGGCGTCGGGCTACACCAAACTCCAGTGCCCCGACGGCCGGTTCCTCATCGGATACAGCGTGCGCGGCGCCGCGGTCTCCGCCGCCCTGTGCGCCACCGCCCCGGCCGGGAGGCTCGGCGCGAGCGGCCGTACGGTCTGGTTCGACCGGGGCGACAACCGAGGGGCGGCCCCCAAGGGCGGGGACTTCGCGCAGGGCCACTACAAGGGGCAGTGCGCGGACGACGAGTACGCGGCCGGGGTCGCGTACACCGGTCGGGTGGGTTCCTCCCGGACTCCCGACGCGCTGTACTGCCGCAAGCTGAGCTGAACGGCGCGGTCGGGGCATCCTTGAACCCGGATGCCGATCGTCTGTGCTGTCGCCGTTCTCGCCGCCGCGAACCTGCTGAACAACTGGCTCGCGCGGAGCCCCGGCATGTATGTGGTCGTCTGCGTGGCCGCGACGGCCGTCCTGTTGCTCCTCGCCCGCTGGGACGGTCTCACCCGGGCCGACCTGGGGCTCGACGCGGCAGGGCTGCGCCGGGGACTGCGGTGGGCTCCCGTGATGGCCGGGATTGTCCTGCTCGTGGTGGTGCTGCTCCTCGCCGCCCCGGCCGGCCGCGAGGCGTTCCGGGACGCCAGGGCCGCCGATCTGTCGGTGGCGCAGGTGCTGTGGGTGACGCTGGTCCGGGTGCCGTTCGGGACCGTGCTGCTGGAGGAGACCGCGTTCCGTGGGGTGCTGTGGGCCATGATCCGGCGCCGGCGCGGTACGGTCTGGGCCACCGGTGTGTCGTCGCTGCTGTTCGGGCTGTGGCACCTGCTGCCGTCGCGCGGCATCAACCGGTCCAACGCCGCCGTCGGTTCGCTCTTCGGGGACGGCCCGGCGGGCGTGGCACCGACGGTGGCCGTCGCGATCGTCGCCACGGCCGTCGCCGGGGTCGTCCTGTGTGAGCTGCGCCGCCGCTCCGGCAGTCTGTTGGCACCGATGGCCCTGCACTGGGCGGTCAACGGCTTCGGTTACGTCATGGCCTGGGCGGCGGCCCGCTGGTGGCTCGACGGCTGAGCCCCCAGAACTCCAAGGCTGAACCCTCAGAAGTTGATCATGTGCCCGGCGAGGCCGTGCACCGCTTCCTTGACCGCCTCGCCGAGGGTCGGGTGGGCGTGGACGTTGCGGGCGACCTCGTGGACGGTCAGGTCCCACTGCTGAGCCAGGGTCAGTTCGGGCAGCAGCTCGGTGACGTCTGGGCCGATCAGGTGGCCGCCGAGGAGTTCGCCGTACTTGGCATCGCTGATCAGCTTCACGAAGCCGGTCGCGTCGCCCAGACCGTGCGACTTGCCGTTCGCGGTGAAGGGGAACTTCGCCACCTTCACGTCGAAGCCCTGCTCGCGCGCCTGTGCCTCGGTCCAGCCGAAGCTGGCGATCTGCGGCTGGCAGTAGGTGGCGCGCGGGATCATCACATAGTCCAGCTCCATCGTCTCGGCGTCCGCGATGGTCTCGGCGGCGATGATGCCCATGGCCTCGGCGGCGTGCGCGAGCATCAGCTTCGCGGTCACGTCGCCGATGGCGAAGATGTGCGGGACGGACGTACGGCAGCGGCCGTCGACGTCGATCGCGCCGCGCTCGGTGACGGTCACGCCGGTCTTGTCCAGGCCGTAGCCCTCGACGTTCGGCTGGAAGCCGATCGCCTGGAGCACCTTGTCGGCCTCCAGTACCTGTTGGGCGCCGTCCTTGCCGGTGACCGTGACGCGCACCTGCTCGCCGGACTCGTCGACGGCGTCGACCCGGGTGGAGGTGAGTACGTCGATGCCCAACTTGCGGTACTGCTTGGCGAGTTCGGCGGAGACCTCGGCGTCCTCCAGCGGGGCCATCCGGTCCAGGAACTCGACGATCGTGACCTTCACGCCGTAGTTGTGCAGCACATAGGCGAACTCGACACCGATCGCGCCCGCCCCCGCGATGACGATCGACCGCGGCAGCTCCTCGGCCAGGATCTGCTCCTCGAACGTCACCACGCGCGCGCTGCGCCGGGTGCCCGGAAGCAGCTTCGGCGTGGCGCCGGTGGCGATGATGCACTGGTCGAAGCCGATGGTGCGGGTCTCGCCGTCGTAGCCCGCCACCTGGAGGGTGTGCGGGTCGAGGAAGGTGCCGCGGCCGTCGATCTCGGTGATCTTGTTCTTCTTCATCAGGTAGTGGACGCCCTTGACCCGGCCGTCCGCGACCTTGCGACTACGGCGGAACGCCTCGCCGAAGTCGAAGGAGACCTGCCCCTCCACCTTGATGCCGAACGTCTTAGCCTCGCGCGTGAAGATGTGCGCCAGTTCGGCGTTGCGCAGCAGCGCCTTGCTGGGGATGCAGCCCACGTTCAGACAGACGCCGCCCCAGTACTTCTCCTCCACGACGGCGACCCGCTTGCCCAGCTGGGCGGCGCGGATGGCGGCGACATAGCCGCCCGGGCCCGCGCCGAGGACCACGACATCGAAGCGCTCGTCCTGCTCGACCATGGAGAGTTCCTTCCTGAGTACGACATCCCGCTCTGCTGGTGGCCGGGCCGTGCCGGGCACGGCGTACGGCTTCTTCCAGCATGACCGCATCGACGATGTTGTGTGGCGATGCGGGTGAGTGACGGTGATCTCAGGTGCCGTGTGCTCCGACGGTCGGGTCAGGTCCCCGGCGTGGTCAGCCGAGGCAGACGAGGTTGAGCACGCAGAGCTGTGCCGGTGACGTCTCTTCGGGTGCGGGGCTCGCCGGTGACGTGGAGGTTCCGGTGTCGGAGCCGTCGGTCGCCGTCGGGGTCGGCGCCTGCTCGTCGGCCGACGAGTCACCGCTGTCGCCGGAGTTGGAGCCGCCCGCGGTCGGGGAAACGGTCTGCGTCTGCGGGACCGTGGTCGCCGTGGGGCTCGGTGTGGCGGCCACGTCCGGTCGGGTGTACTGCCGCGTGGTGTGCGGCGTGGTGACGGACTCCCGCTCCGCGTTGGTCGGAGACAGATGCGAAGGGGTCGTGGCGGTGCGCGGGGCATCCTGGGTGTCCGGCGCAGTGGACGCCGGACGGGTGAACTCCGTCTGCTGCTGCTCCGGGAGCTCGGCGGTCGGCCTCTCCGGCGCGGTGGCCGCCTGGGCCTTGTCGGTGCCTCCCCGGTTCATCGCCGAGACGGTCAGCCCGCCTCCGACCAGGGCGACAGCGGTCGCGACCACGGCCCGGCGCTGGTTCTTCTTCCAGCGGGCCCGCTGGCGACGCCGCGCTGCCCGGCCCATCGGGGCGACGGGCACACCTTCTACGTCCGGCGCGTCGGCGGGCAGGTCGACGGGTGCCGTCTCGTCCAGGTCGGCGCGCGGCGCCGGCTCGTCCCGGAAGTAGCCGTCGTACCAGGTGTCGACGGCGGGCGTCTCCCACTCCGGTGTTCCGGTCGCCGCCGCTCCGGGCATGATCGACGCGGTGGAACCCCCGGTCGCGGAGGGAGCGATGTCCGGGGCGTAGGCGCCGCACCCGGGGCACACAAGTGCCCCGTTGAGATGCCGACGGCACGAGGAGCAGTAGTCCATCTGCGAGCTTCCTGGGGGTCGAACGGCGGTGATCGAATGGCTCGCAACGCTAACGAGGCTTTGGACAGGCTGTGCGCAGTCCAAGTGATGCTCCTGTGGAGATGTCCCACGAAGCGTGTGGGGACCATGACCGGCTCATGTCCGGCTCGGTGACCGGCTCACAGGTCGCAGCAGCCCTCGCGGCGCATACGGCGGCTCACCTCCAGCCATTCCTCGTCCGCCCGTCGCTCGGTGGGGGTGGTGGCGGTGGCGAAGGCGTCGACCAGGTCGGCCTGCTCGAACAGAACGCCGCCGCGCAGGACCGCCGCCGTACGGATCAAGTCGGTGAAGTCGGTGAAGGGATCGCCGTCCACGACCGTGAGATCGGCGAGCTTGCCCTCCTCCACGGTGCCCAGGTCGGCGTCGGCGCCGAAGACGCGTGCGGGCAGCAGCGTGGCGGTGCGCAGCACTTCGGCGGGTGACAGGCCGGCGCTGTGCAGGGCGCGCAGGGCCAGGTGCAGGTGCAGGCCGACCGGGACGATCGGCTGGTCCGTGCCGAGGGCGATCAGGCCGCCGCCCGCGAGGATTCGCTGGTAGACGCCCATCTCCCTTGCCAACGTGGCCAGTTGGGTGGCGGTGGGCGGCGTTCCGGCCTGCTCGCGGACCAGCGCCGTGTCCCACGGTGGCATGAGCGCGGTGACGCGCGGGTCGTCCGCGAGCGCGGGGTCGGCGCCGAGCAGGGCGAGCGCGGTGAACGGGGTGGCGACGAGGTGGAAGCCCGCGCGGGTGTAGATCTCCTCGACGTCCTGGTGGGCGCGGCCCGTGGCGGAGGTCGCGTGCCCGTACTCCAGCCGCTGCGTCGCCTGCAGATGGGTGGTCAGGTCCTGGCCCAGCTGCACACCCGGCGTACACAGATGGCTGCCGCTGCGCACCCCGAGCCGCTCGTGCGCGAACTCCGCGGCCTCGTTCATCACCCAGCCCGGGGCGCGTACGTACGTCTTCACGAAGTCCCAGTCCAGCGCGGCCCCGCGCGCCAGTGAACGGTGCAGTCCCTCCGGGGTGCGGTGGGCGCGGCCCATGCTGTAGGCGACGCGCGCCCCGTCGAGCAGTTCGCCGGTGGTCAGCAGCCGTGGCCCGGCGAGGGCGCCGGCGGCGACCGCCTCGCGGATGCGGGCCTGCTCGTAGGCGAAGCCTCCCAGGGAGACGGCGGTCGTGATGCCGTAGGCGAGTTGGAGCGCGGTCTGACGGCCGCCGTACGTGGTCTGCCAGGGGTGGGTGTGCGCGTCCCACAGGCCCGGCAGCACGGTGCGGTCGCTCGCGTCGACGCGGCGTGCGGCGGGGCGGCCAGTGCGGTGCGGGGACACCTCCGCGATCCGGCCGTCGCGGATCACGACGTCGATGTCCTCACGGACGTCCGAGCCGGTGCCGTCCCAGAGGCGGCCCGCGTGCACGACCGTGTCGGCCGGGCGCGGTCTGCGCAGCTCCAACGGGACGCGGACGGTACGGGTCCGGCCGCTGTCGAGGTCGAGCAGGCGCAGGGTGCCGGCGGAGAAGTAGAGCAAGGTGCGGGCGTCGGCGGACCAGGACGGGTGGTCGGCGGGTTCGGTCGTGAGCCTGCGGGGCTCGCCTTCCGGGGTGCCGTCGGCCCGTACCGGCAGCAGCCAGAGCGCCGACTCGGCGATGACGGCCATCCAGCGGCCGTCCGGGGACCAGACGGGGCCGGAGTCGTAGCGGTCGGAGAGCGAGGTGTGCGGGGCGAGGGCGTACAGGGTGGCGGATTTGGTGGTCGTGTCGACGACGCGGATGAGGTTGTAGCCCTCGCGGAAACGCTGGTTGAGGCGGTTGCGGTCGCACAGGGCCACGTACCGGCCGTCGGGCGACCAGCTGGGCCGGCCGGGCAGGCCGCCGGTGCCGAGCGGCGCGGCGAGGATCTGCTCGCTGCCGTCGGGCAGGTCGCGCACCACGAGGTTGCCGGACATGTCCAGGCAGGCGAGCCGCGTCCCGTCGGGCGACAGAGCGGGGAAGACCCGGCCGCCCTCGGCGAGCACGGTCTCCGCTCCGGAGTCGAGGTCTCGCCGCCGTACGGCGAACAGTCCGTCGCGGTCGTCGGCGTACACCAGCGCCGTGCCGTCGGGTGTCCAGGTCGGCGCCAGCACATAGCGGGTGGCGGGGACTTGCAGGACCTTGCGCGGGGCACGGCCGCCCGTCGTGCCGCCGATCCACAGCGCGTTGAGCGCGGCGAAGGCGACGCTGCGGCCGTCGGGTGACAGGGCGGGCAGGTGCAGGGCGCGGACGGGGCGGGTGCCGGCGCCGTCGAAGTCGTAGGCCTTGGCGCGGTAGCGGGGGCGATGCACGGGCAGGGCGGCCGTGAACGGGATCTCCTCGCCGGTGGCCGGGGCGTCCGGGTCGACCAGGCGGAAGTGTCCGTCGACCGTGAGGAGCAGTCGGTCGCCATCCGTCCAGCGGGGCGGTGCGGGGAGGAGGTCGCCCTCGACGGGGACCGGTTTCCCGTCCACGACGAGGGTGCAGGAGGCCGCGGGCGAGGCCGTGGTGCGCAGGTAGGCCAGGCGTCCGCCGGGTGCGACGGCGGGCGTCATGAGCTGGGCGCCGGAGTCGTCGGTGTGCTCGGTGGTGACGGGGCCCGCGCCCTCGGCGGGCACCGACGCGACGGTGCTCGCGCGCAGGGCGCCCGTCGCGGTGACGCCGGCGCGGACGAACAGCACGCGCTTCCCGTCGGAGGACCACGCCGGGTCGAAGTCCTCCCAGCGGGCGTCCTGCCCCGGGCCCTGCTGTCCGGGGTGCCCGGTGAGCCGGGTCAGCTCGCCGGTGCGCACGTCCACGACCCAGATGCGGTACGGGGCTCCGGTCACGGTGTCGCCGCCGCGCTCGGAGGCGAACGCGACGCGGGTGCCGTCCGGCGACCAGGCCGGGCCCCGGTCGTCCCACGGTCCGTGGGTGAGCTGCCGTAGCCCGGTGCCGTCCGGCCGCAGCGTCCAGAGGTGGAAGCCGCCGCCGCGGTAGGCACACACGACGAGTCGGCTGCCGTCGGGCGAGAACTGCGGGCGGGTGGGTTCGAGGCCGGGCGGGGTGAGCTGGACGGCGGTGCCGCCCTCCCTCGGGATGGACCAGAGCACGTTCTGGATCTCGGCGACGAGCCGGTCACCGGAGGGGGCGAGGGTCGCGGAACCGCCGGTGGCGGCGGTGAGGGAGAGGGTGGTGGTGCCGGTGGCGGCGGTCGCGACCGGGGTGCCGACGGTGGTGAGCGCCGTCGCGGTGACGCCGGCGGTCGCGGTGACCTGGAGGAATCTGCGGCGGGAGAGCGGGCCGATGTGAGGGGCGGCTGAGGCGTCTGCGGGGTCCAAGGAAGCTCCCAGTGCACGGAGTTGGCGGGCCGGACAGGAGAGACCACTGGTGGCAACGTAGAGGGCGGGACCCGGTTACGGGCCCCGCTCTGGCGTTTCTCGGCCGATCTTCGTGCCTGCTGGACCAGAAAGAGCAGTTGTGGGGCACTCCATGGGGCTCGGGGCCGGGCAGGCGGCGGCATGTCGTAGTTGAGTTGAAGTAGCACGCTGTCATTGCGGCCCGGTGAGGACACGCCCAGGAGGCGATCATGGACGTCACACGCAGGACGGACGACGAACAGGCGGCCCGTTGGAAGGGACCCGCCGCGCATGCCTGGGTGGCGATGCAAGCACTGTTGGACAGGATGCTCAAGCCGTATGAGGACCTGCTCGTCGAAGCGGTACCCGACGGGCACGAAGGCCGGGTGCTCGACGTCGGCTGCGGGACCGGTGGCACCACGGTGGCCGTCGCGCGACGGCTCGGTCCGGGCGGTGGCTGTGTCGGCGTCGACATTTCCGCGCCGATGATCGCCGCCGCCCGGGAGCGTGCCGAGCGGGAGGCGGCACCGGCCTCCTTCGTCTGCGCCGACGCAGAGGATCACTCGTTCGAACCGGCTGTCTTCGACACCGTGATCTCGCGTTTCGGTGTCATGTTCTTCAACGACTCCGTCCGGGCCTTCGCGAATCTTCGGCGCGCGGTGAGGGACGGGGCCGGGATGCGGTTCATCGTCTGGCGCGGCCCCGAGGAGAATCCGTTCATGACGACGGCCGAGCGCGCCGCGGCACCGCTCCTGCCGAACCTCCCCGCCCGCCGGCCGGACGGGCCGGGACAGTTCGCTTTCGCGGACGCAGGCAAGGTCCGCCGCATCCTGGAGGAGAGCGGATGGGCGGGAATCGACATCCGGCCGATCGACGTCGCCTGCACCCTGCCCGAGCCGGAGCTGATCGGCTACTTCACCCGGCTCGGGCCGGTCGGTCAGGTGCTGCCCGAGGCCGACGAGCAGACCCGCGCACGGGTCGTCGAGACGGTCCGCGCGGCGTTCGATCCGTTTGTGCGGGGCGCCGAAGTCCGCTTCACCGGGGCCTGTTGGCTGGTCGACGCCCGAACCGGCGACCCCGGCCCCGACGCGAAACTTTCGTGATCTCGGCACCCCTTCCTGAGCGCGAGCGCACCGGCACATAGTGAGGGAGCGGTGTTACGGGGTCGGCCACGGGAACGGTGATTCAACGAGATGACGCTGAAGAAAGCCCTGGTGGTACGAGGCGGTTGGGAGGGGCACCAGCCGGTCGCAGCCACGGAACTCTTCCTGCCCTTCCTCCGGAGCAACGGCTACACCGTCCGCGTCGAGGAGTCGACCGACGTCTACGCCGACGCCACCGAGATGGCCGCCACCGATCTCGTCGTCCAGTGCGTCACGATGTCGCAGATCAGCGCCGAGCAACTGGCGGGACTGAGCGCGGCGGTCGAGGCCGGCACCGGCTTCACCGGCTGGCACGGCGGCATCGCCGACTCCTTCCGCGCCTCCTCCGACTATCTCCACCTGGTGGGCGGACAGTTCGCGACGCACCCGGGCAAGGAGCCATGCGATCGCCAGGGCGGCCAGGAGGACAACTACCTGCCGTACGCCGTCACCCTCACGGAGCTCGGCCGCGAGCACCCCGTCACGGCGGGCATCGACGACTTCGAGCTGCACACCGAGCAGTACTGGGTGCTCCACGACGACCTGATCGACGTCCTGGCCACCACCACCCATCCCGCCCGGCCGTGGCAGCCCTGGCACCGGCCGGTCACCTCGCCGGCGATCTGGACCCGCCACTGGGGCGCCGGACGGATCGTGGTGACGACGCCGGGGCACAGCCTCGACGTGCTGGAGGACCCGAACGTCCGCACCGTCATCGAGAGGGGCATGCTGTGGGCGACCCGCACCGCGTCGGCGTCGTAGGGCTCGGGGTCATCTCCCGCGCGTATTTGGACACGCTCGCCGGCCATCCCGCCGTACGGATCACCTCGGTCGCCGACCTCGACGCCTCCCGGTCGGCCGCGGTCGCCGCCGAGTTCCCGGGCGTCGAGGCGCTGACCGTCGAGGAGTTGCTGAGCAGCCCGGACGTGGACACGGTGCTGAACCTCACCGTCCCGGCGGCCCACGCTCAGATCGCCCTCGGCGCCATCGGCCACGGCAAGAACGTCTACGGAGAGAAGCCGCTGGCCGCCGACTTCCCGGACGCCCATGCCGTGGTGGAGGCCGCCGCGAAGGCCGGTGTCGGGGTGGGGTGCGCGCCGGACACCGTGCTGGGCACCGGAATCCAGACGGCGCGGGCCGCGGTGGCGGCGGGCGTCATCGGGCGCCCTCAGTTCGCCTCGGCCGTGATGGTCACCGCGGGGCACGAGCGCTGGCATCCGCACCCGGACTTCTACTACACCGCCGGGGGCGGCCCGTTGCTGGACATGGGGCCGTACTATCTCGCGTCCCTGGTCCATCTGCTGGGCCCCGTGCGTGCCGTGATCGGGGCGGCCGGCCGGCTGCGCGCCGAGCGCGTGATCGGCTCCGGCCCGCGTACGGGCGAGCGGATTCCGGTCGAGGTGGACAGCCATGTCTCCGGCGTGCTGGAGCACGTGAGCGGGGCGCTGACGACGATCACGACGAGCTTCGACGGCGTGACCACGACAGCCGTCCCGATCGAGGTCCACGGTGACGCGGGCACCCTGGCGGTTCCGGATCCGAACCACTTCGACGGTGAGGTACGGCTCTTCGAACTCGGCGGCACGCAGTGGTGTGCGCTCCCGCCGTCCGCTGGGTACGTGGACGCCGCACGGGGCGTCGGTCTGCTCGACTTCATCACCGCGGACGGGCAGCGGGCACCCCGGGCGAACGGTGACCTCGCCCTGCATGTGCTGGAGACGATGAGCGCACTGCTGCGCTCGTCAGCGGAGGGTCGCCGTATCGAGCTGACGACGTCGGCGGAGCCGCCCGTACCCGTCCCGCTGACGCCCGCCGACGAGTGGCGGGGAGGCGCCGGCCGACCCTCGCCGACGCGGTGAGCGCAGGTCAGTCCACGGGCCAGGTGTGCGCGGGCGCGTTGAGATGCATGAAGTCCATGTACGTCCTGGTCATCTGCCGCAGCGCCTCGTACCGGTCGGCGGTGCCGCCCTTCTCCAGGTGGTGGACCGTCTCCGCCTGCCACAGGGCGCCGTTGCGGGCGGTGACACAACGCTGCTCGACGATGCCGAGCATGGGTTCGCGCCAGCTCGTGTCCATGCCGGCCAGCTCCAGGCCCCGATGGGCCAGGGGCAGCAGGCGCCGCAACACCAGTTCCGTGACCGGCACTTCGCCCACGCCGGGCCAATACAGACGGGCGTCGATGCCGTCCCGGGCGGCGGTGTGGAGGTTCTCCTCGGCGACCGAGAAGGACATCCGCGTCCAGATCGGCCGGTCCTCGTCGACCAGGGCGCGGGTGAGGCCGTAGTAGAAGGCGCCGTTGGCGATGATGTCGGCGACCGTGGGGCCGGCGGGCAGGACCCGGTTCTCGATGCGCAGATGCGGGCCGCTGTCGGTGACGGCGTAGACGGGGCGGTTCCAGCGGTAGATCGTGCCGTTGTGCAGGGTCAGCTCGCCGAGCTGCGGGGCGCCGCCGCTGTCGAGCGCCTGCTGCGGGTCCTCGTCGTCGCACAGCGGGAGCAGCGCCGGGAAGTAGCGCACGTTCTCCTCGAACAGGTCGAAGACGCTGGTGATCCAGCGCTCACCGAACCACACCCGGGGGCGTACGCCCTGGGCCTTGATCTCCTGCGGGCGGGTGTCGGTGGCCTGCTCGAACAGGGGGATACGGGTCTCGCGCCACAGTTCCTTGCCGAAGAGGTAGGGCGAGTTCGCCGCCAGGGCGATCTGTACGCCCGCGATGGCCTGGGCGGCGTTCCAGTAGCTCGCGAAATCCTTCGGTGCGACCTGAAGGTGGAACTGCGTGCTGGTGCAGGCGGCCTCGGGGGTGATGGTGTCGGCGTACGTCGCCAGGCGCTCCACGCCGTCCACGGTGATCCGCAGGTCCTCGCCGCGCGCCGCGAAGATCTGCTCGTTGAGCAGCCGGTAGCGCGGATCGCCGGACAGGGCGGCCTCGTCGACGTGCGTCTCCCCCAGGGTCGGCAGGATGCCGATCATGATGAGGTGTGCGCCCACGGCAGCGGCGCGTTCCTCGGCGTGGTTGAGCGCGTCACGGATCGCCTGCTCCCAGGCGCCGGGGCCGCCGGTCGTCAGCTCCCGGGGCGGGATGTTGATCTCCAGGTTGAAGCGGCCCAGCTCGCTGGACCAGGCGGGGTCGGCGATCGCCTGGAGGACGTCGGTGTTGCGCATCGCCGGCAGCCCGTCGGCGTCCACCAGGTTGAGCTCGATCTCCAGCCCGACCCGGGGCCGCTCGCTCTCGAACGTCGACTCGCGCAGCATCTGCGCCAGCACGTCGAGGCAGGTGTGCATCTTCTCCCGGTACTGACGGCGGTCCTCCCGCGTGAACACCAGGGCCGGCACATCACGTCCCATCGGGCCCTCCCGAGTTCCCTCGGCGGATCCTTTCGTCCCAGAGTGGCACTTCGGGGGCGAGCAGGACAGTCGGAGCGGCGCGGCACTCCCGCGGTACCGCGTGGGCGGACGGACCGACGACGCGCGGGGGCACACAACGTGCTCGTCCGTGCGGCACAGAGTGATCAGGCCCTCAGGGTCGGGCGGAACAGGTACGCGCCCCTCGGCTCGCCCGTGATCCGGCCCGCCCGCAGGATGTGGTGGCCCCGCAGGAACGTGTCGGTGACCCGGGCGGTCAGTTCGAAGCCCTCGAAGGGGGTGTACTCCTGCGACGACTCCGACTGCGCGGCGTGCACGGTCCAGGTGTGGTCCGGGTCGACCAGGGCGATGTCGGCGTCGTAGCCGGGTGCGAGGGCGCCCTTGGCGGGCAGGCCGTAGCGGCGGGCCGGGTTCCAGGAGGTCAGGGCGGCGATACGGCCCAGCGGCAGGCCGCGTTTCGTGCCCTCGGTGAGGAGGCCGGGCAGGAGGTACTCGGCTCCGCCGAATCCGGCCCTGGCTAGGAAGACGGCGTCCTTGGGGTTCTGCGGCTCACCGAACTTCAGCTCCTCCCGGCAGCACGCGTGGTCGCTGACGACCCAGTCGACGGTGCCGTCGAGCACGTACTCCCACAGCGCCTCGACGTCGTCACGGGGCCGCAGCGGCGGGTTGACCTTGCCGCCGAGGCCGTGCGCCGTGGTGATGTCGGCGAGCAGGTGCCCGACGGTGACCTCGCGGCGGAAGTCGATGTGCGGGAACGCCCGGCTCATCCGTACCGCCGCGTCCACCGCCTTGCGGGAGGACAGATGCAGCAGGTTGACGGTCGGCAGGCCGGTCTCGTGGGCGAGATACGAGGCGACGGTGACCGCCAGCCCCTCGGAGTGCTGCGGCCGGGACGCGCTGTAGGCGGCGAGCCCCGTCAGCTCGCCCGCCTCCTCGACCAGCTTGGTGTACGCGGTCATGATCTCGGCGGTCTCGCAGTGCAGGGACAGCGAGATCTGCTGGGCCAGGTCGGGGAAGCGCTCGCGTGCGGCCTGCACGCCTCGCATGACGAACTCGAAGTGCGCGTAGTCGTACCGCTCGTCCTCGGGGATCATCAGGAACGCGTTCTGGTCGGCAGATCTGCCGTGCAGGCCATGACTGCCGTAGAACATGAAGACCTTGAACGACGTGACGCCGAACCGCTCGATCAGATCCGGGATCTCGTCGATGTGGTCGCGGGATATCGGCGCCAGGTGGAAGCCGTAGTCGACGTGGGTGCGGCCGGAGGCGGTGGCCAGCACCTCGGGGAAGAAGTCGGCGTACGGGCCGCCCTTGTTCAGGTAGTAGCGGCCGGTCCGCATGTAGGTGAGGGCGGTGGTCACCCCGCCCTGTGCGCACGCGCGGCTCTCGGTGGCCGTGTCCTCGCCGAGCGGGTGGTAGATCCCCCAGTGCTGGTGGGCGTCCACGACGCCGGGGAACGCCAGCCTGCCGCCGGCGTCGACCACCCGCCGCGCGCCCGACGTGTCGATATCGGGAGCCACGGCGGCGATCCGCCCGCCGCTGACGGCGATGTCCGCGGGCCGGGCCTCGTCATGGTCGTGGCTGACTACACGGGCGTCCTTGACCACCAAGTCGTACGCGGTCACACCGGCCTCCTTTTCCCTGGGCTGCTCATGCGCCGAGCACCCGGTTCTCCTCGGACCAGAAGACGAGGCGCTTCTGGGCGAATCGGATGACGAAGTGGGCGATCAGCCCCAGTACCGAGAGCACCACCAGCACGGCGAACATCCCGGCGATGTCGAAGTTGTAGTTGGTCTGGAGCAGGAGATAGCCGAGGCCCTCCTTCGCCCCGATGAACTCGCCGACGACGGCGCCGAGGAGCGCGAAGACGATGCCGATGTCGAGACCGGCGAACACGAAGGGAAGCGCGCTCGGCAGCCGCACCATCCTGAAGACCTGGAACCTGCTCGCGCCGAACACCGTGAGCATCTGGATCCGGTCCGCGTCCGCCGAGCGCAGCCCCTCGATCACGTTGACCAGCATCGGGAAGAACGAGATCACCGCCGCCATGACGACCTTGCTCGTCATACCGAAGCCGAACCACACGACGAACAGCGGCGCGAGGGCGACCTTGGGCACCGTCTGGAAGGCGACGATGTACGGCATGAGGGCGCGCTCGATCAGCCGCACCTGTGCGATCAGCGTGCCCAGCGCCAGCGCCGCCCCCACGCCCAGGAGGAAGCCGTACAGCGACTCCAGGACCGTGACCTTCAGATGGCCCCAGAACAGCGGGTCGGACAGCTGCGTACGCAGGGCGTCGAGGATCTGGGACGGACGCGGCAGCACATAGTCGTCCACGCCGAAGGCCGGGATCGCGAACTCCCAGAAGAGGACGACGGTCACGAAGACGGCCGGCACGAGCAGCAGCTCGGGACGCTCCCTCAGGTCCACGCGGGGCCGTTCGGGCCGTTTCGGCCGTTCGGGCGTTTTCATGAGTCGGTCAGGGCGGCGCCCGCGTCGAAGTGCACGCGGATCCGCTCGACCTCCACCCCCGCCCGGGGCGAGGTCATGACGCTCAGCGCACGCGGGCGGGGCAGGTCGATGTCGACGATCTCGGCCACCCGGCCGGGGCGCGGGCTGAGCACGACCACCCGGTCGGAGAGGAAGACCGCCTCGGGGATGGAGTGGGTGACGAGCACGACCGTCTGCCCGCTCTCCCGCCAGATCCGCAGGAGTTCGACGTTCATGTGCTCACGGGTCAGGGTGTCGAGCGCGCCGAAGGGTTCGTCCATCAGCAGCACGGCCGGGTCGTGCACCAGGGCCCGGCAGATTCCGGCGCGCTGCTGCATCCCCCCGCTCAGCTCATGGGGGTACCTGTCCTCGAAGCCGTCGAGACCGACGAGCGCGAGCAGCCGCTCGGCCCGCTCCCGGTACACCCGGGCGTCGAGCCGCTGCAGTTCCACTGGCACCATCACGTTCTGCACGATGGTGCGCCACGGCAGGAGGGTGGCCGCCTGGAAGACCATGCCCACCTCGGGCAGCGGCCCCGTCACCTCGCGGCCCGCGACCCTGACCGTGCCCTCGCTCCCCGGCACGATCCCGCCGAGGATCTTCAGCAGCGTGGTCTTGCCGCACCCGGAGGGGCCGACGACCGAGACGAACTCCCCGCGCCGGACGGTGAGGGCGATGTCCGTGAGCGCGTGGGTCGGCTCGGATCTGCGCGGCCGGTAGACCTTGTGCAGTGCGTCGATCTCGATCCAGCGGTCCTCGTCCACGTCCACGTCCGGTACGGGAGCCGCGTTGCGGCGACGACGGCGGCCCAGGCTCCTCACGGCCGGGCGGCCTTCGCCTTCTCGATCACGGCCGCGGCGTCGAAGTCGTTCGCACCGTCGAGCAGGCTGCCGTCCCACAGGTCGGCGAGTTCGACGTCCCCCGTGATCTGGCCGGACGTCCTGGTATAGGCGACCGTCTTGTTCCACTCCTGCTCGCTGATCGCACCCCAGTCCTTGAAGCTCGCGGGTTCACCGGCCGGCGGAACGGCGGTTTTGATCCAGGCCTGGAGGGTCTTGGTGTCGTCACCGACGCGGTCGTCGGCCTTCTTGCCGGTGAGCAGCTGGGGGAAGGCCTCGTAGCCGTCGCGCATGGCGGCCTCGGGGGCGACCGCGGAGAAGAGCAGTGCCTGGTACGACGCCCGCAGATAGCCCGTCAGTACGGCCGCCTTCTCCCGCAGGGTCTTCTCCGTCACCGCGAACGTGAGGGAGCGGATGCCCTCGAAGGCTTCGGAGTTGTCCAGGTAGCGGAACTCGGTGCCGGTGTTCTCGATGGTGGTGTACGCCTGCGTGTACAGCGCCAGCACATCGACCTTGCCGTCCGCCAGCGCGGCCAGGGCCTGCGCGCCCACCCCGACGGGCAGCAGTTCGACGTCCCCCGCCGCGTCCAGGCCGGCGTCGCCCGCGTACGCACGGGCGTAGATGGCCGAACCGGAGGCGAGGCTGATGACGCCGACCTTCTTGCCCTTGAGGTCGGCGGCGGTCTTGATCCCGCTGTCCGGCAGCACCGCCATGCGCCACGGCCAGTTGCGCACCAGGCCGCCGACGGCCCTGACCGGGACGCCCTTCTCCCGGGCGGCGAGGATGGCTCCCGCGTCGGCCGGCGCGATGTCGGCGCTGCCCGAGGCGACGGCCTGGACCGCGGCGACCGAGCCGTCGGTGTTGAGGACGTCGACCTTGAGCTTCTCCGCGGCGAAATAGCCCTCGGCGTCGGCCACGGCGTAGGTGGCGACCTCTTCCTTGGGGGCGAACACGGCCGACGGTATGGCGACGTCGAGCGTGGCCTCGGTGCGTAAGTCGCCGTCGGAGGAGGAGTCGCCGTCTCCGCACGCGGTGAGCGCGGCGAGGGCGGCAAGGGTCAGGGCTCCGACGCCCAGCCTCAAGGGGGAACGTTTCATGTTCGGCACCTCTGTCGGTTCGGGGAGTCGGGGATCAACCGCGGTCGGGGATCAACCGCGCTCGTTCGTGTGCGGGCCGCGGCCACGTCGCTCGATGAGGTCCGCCGCGGCCCGCAGCCCGTCGCGGGCCCGGATCGTCGCGGAGGCATCGTCCAGGGCGCTCCGCAGACGCGCGTCATCGAGCAACTCGGCCAGGGCGCCGTGGAGTTGACCGTCCGTGAAGCGGTACGGGTCGAGCCGGACGCCGTAGCCCAGTTCGGCGACCCGCTGGGCGTTGTCGTACTGGTCCCAGAACAGCGGGAGCACGATCATGGGCTTGCCGAAGTGCAGGCACTCCGTGGTCGTGTTGTTGCCGCCGTGGGTGATGACCAGGTCGACCAGCGGGAGGATCCGGGTCTGCGGGAGGAACTCAGCGCCCCACATGGTGGGCGGGAGTTCGATCTCGTCGTGCAGCGGCCCCTTGGAGACGATGTAGCGGTGCGGGGTGCGGGCCAGTGAGGCGATGACCCGGCGCATGAGGTCGATGTCGGCGGAGCCGAGCGAGCCGAGGCTGAAGTAGATCAGCGCGCTGCCGTCCGGGCGGTCGGCGATCTCCGGCGGCAGGGTGAACGCCTCGTCGGTCTCACGGACCGACGAGTCCAGCCGGTGCCAGGTGGGGCCCAGCGGGCGGGCCTCGGTGTAGTCGGCGATCTCCGGGTAGAGGTACAGGTTCAGGTCGCCGTCGTGGATGAACTCCAGGTCGGGCAGCGGCCCTGCGCCCTGTTCCACGACCCAGGTGTTGAACGCCGCCCATACGTCGCGGTGCGTACGGTCGTACTCGGCACGGAACTCGGCCCAGCCCGTGCGGTCGTCGGCCGGGTACCCGGAGAAGGGCGGAGGGATGTGCTCGCCCTTCACCTCCAGCGGGTTGCAGGACACGATCCGCACGAAGGGAACGCCCGCCGTGGTCAGAGCGGGGAAGCAGACGACGTTGTCCTCGACGATGACGTCGGGCCGGACCCGTTCGACGATCTCCTTGAGCCGGGGTTCGCAGTAGCGGGCGCCGGAGACCAGCTCCTCCCAGACCGGCCGGACCCAGGTCCCGAGCTGCTCGATCGTCGGCTTTCTGAACTCGGGCGCGGTGTCCCGTACGAAGTCCTTCCAGAACTGGCCTGCCTCCTGGGGCTGTTCGGGTGGGGCGCCAGGTCGACGAGGTCCTCCTCGAAGCCGAGGTGGGTGAGCCGGCCCTTCCAGGACGCCTCGGCGGCGAACACCACGCGGTGGCCGCGGCGGCGTAACACGTCCCCGATGCCGATGCAGTTGTTGGTCGGGCCGTAGGCGCTCTCCGGCGCGAAGAGGATGGTCAGGGGTCCGCTCAAGTGTGTCTCCCGTCCGGTACCGGGACCGCGACCGCGATGCGCGAGGAGCCGCCGAAGCAGCTGATGTCGAGGACCGTGCCGCGCATGGGGCGCCCGCGTCCTCGGCGGCGATCCGGATGTGCTCCGCGCGTACAGCGACGAGGCGCCGGGTGTGCCCGATGCGCCGACAGGCTCGCGGGCAGGCATCGATGCCGAAGTTTCGCATCATTGACGTGTACCGGGCAAGATGGCTGCATTGCACAGCGAAGGGAGACCGCACGTGATCACCGGATACCTCATCGGCGAGAGCCTTCGCCCCGGCGCCGAGTTCCGGCCACGGGGCCTGCGCCTGCGCAAGGTCAGCCGGGTCGACGTCTCGGAGAGTGCGACCGCGGGGCAGCCGGCGCTGTGGACGTTCGTCGAGTGGGAGGCCGACGGCGACGACGTCACCGGGCTCGCGGAGGCGTTCGCGGTCGCGCTCGAGCCGGAGCACGGCTGGTACGTCGACTTCGGCGCCGGGGACGAACGCGTGGTCGTGTTCGCCGGGAAAGCCACGCGGCGCCAGCCGCATATCGAATCAGCCGCTACCGGCGCGGCGACGAGGCGGGCAGGGCCGAGGCGATCGCGTACGGGAGGTCGGTGGGCACGCCCGAGCATCAGCTCGACTGGGGGGAGTGAGCAGGGCGCGGGCTCCCCCCGGGGCGGACAGCAGCCGGCCCTCCGTACAATTTGAACCCGAACGACACCGCTGTCCGACGAGCCCGCGGCGAAGGAGTGTGCCATGCCCGGCCAACGATCGATCACCGAAGCCGAGAAACGGGCCGAGGCCAAGCTCGGCGGCATCCCGCTGCACCGGGATCAGATGGCCGTCGTCGCCAACATCTACCGTGCCGCCTCGACGGTCCGGCAGCATCTGGAGAACTCCGTGCTGCGCGGGGCCGATCTGACCTGGACGGCGTTCGTGGTGCTGTGGGTGGTGTGGGTGTGGGGCGAGTCGGAGACCCGGCATGTCGCGGAGGAGGCCGGCATCTCCAAGGGGACGCTCACCGGGGTGTCGCGGACGCTGGAGGGGCGCGGGCTGCTGAAGCGGGCCGGGCACCCCACCGACGGCAGGCTGGTGCTGCTCAGCCTGACCGAGGAGGGCGAGTCGCTGATGCGGCGCCTGTTCCCGGCGTTCAACGAGGAGGAGGCCTTCGTCGCCGGGCGGCTGAGCGGCGAGGAGTGCCGGAGCGTCGCGGAGGGGCTGCGCCGGGTGGTGCTCCAGGTCGAGGAGCAGGGCGAGGAACGCCGGCTCACCCTGCTCGACGGGGCCGAGCCGGCACCGCGACGCAGTGGGCGCCGCCCGAAGGCGTGACACGCCGCCCGGCTGCGCAACGGGGGCGCGGGGCGCGCTGATGGACCTGGAGCGCGCCCCGCGGCTCACGGGCGCCCGCGAGCGGCCCCTACCAGGGCGTCGAAGAGCCCCTGTTGTGCCGGATCACGGTGGGCGGTGTCCTCGGGGTGCCACTGCACGGCCGTGAACCAGCCCTTCGCGCCCGGGAGTTCGAGCCCTTCCACCGTGCCGTCGTCGGCACGTGCGGTGACCGTGAGGCCCTCGCCGAGGCGGTCGACCCGCTGGTGGTGGTAGCAGGAGACCTCCGCCTTCTCGGCGCCGGCGGCCTGCTCCAGCAGGGTGCCGGGCCGGATCGCCACCGGGTGGACGACGTGCCGGTGTTCACCTTCGGGGCCGCCCATGTCCTGCTCCAGCGTGCCGCCGAGCGCGACGTTCACGACCTGCAGACCGCGGCAGACGGCCAGCAGGGGTACGCCCAACTCCACTGCGTACCGGGCGACTTCGAGATCGAAGGTGTCCTGGAGGTCGTCGACGTCGTAGACGCTGTCGTGGATGTCGGCGGCGCCGTAGCGGCGCGGAGCGAGGTCGCCGCCGCCGGGGAGCAGGACGGCGTCGAAGCGGGCGAGGCGTGCGGCGACGTCCCCGGAGGCGGGATGGATGCTCGCCGGTTCACCGCCCGCTCGCCACACCGCCTCGATCAGGGCGCGGGCGTTCACCTCGGCGGCGTACCGCAGCGCCGAGGTGGTGGCGGAGAAGCGGGCGGGTACGGCGATCAGGGGGCGGGTCACAGCTGGATCCAGGTCGTCTTGAGTTCGGTGTACTTCTCCAGGGCGTGCGCTGACTTGTCGCGGCCGTTGCCGGACTGCTTCATGCCGCCGAAGGGGACGGTCAGGTCGCCCTCCTCGTAGCAGTTGACCCAGACCGTGCCGGCCTTGAGCGCGCGGGAGACGCGGTGGGCGGTGGAGAGGTCGGAGGTCCACAGGCCGGCGGCGAGGCCGTACTCGGTGGCGTTGGCCAGCCGTACCGCCTCGTCCAGGTCGTCGAAGGCGAGGACCGACAGGACGGGGCCGAAGATCTCCTCACGGGCGAGCCGCATGCCCGGGTCGACCCGGTCGAAGACGGTCGGCGCCAGGTAGCTGCCGCCCGATTCCGCGTTCACCCGCTCGCCGCCGGTGCGCAGCCGGGCGCCCTCGTCGCGGCCGGTGCCGATGTGGTCGAGGACGCGGCCGAGGTGGGCCTCGCCGACCAGGGCGCCCATCTCGGTGGCCGGGTCGAGGGGATCGCCGACGCGCAGCTCGCGGGCGCGGCGTACGACGGCCTCGGTGACGCGTTCGGCGACGGAGGAGTGCACAAGAAGCCGGGAGGGAGCCGTGCACATCTCGCCCTGGTTGAAGAAGATGCCCCAGGCCGCGGTGGCGGCGGCCCGCTCCAGGTCGGGGGCGTCGGGGAGGACGATGTTCGGTGACTTGCCGCCGAGTTCGAGCCAGACGCGCTTGAGGTTGGAGTCCGCCGCGTAGTGCAGGAAGTGGCGGCCGACGGCGGTGGAGCCGGTGAAGGCCAGGACGTCGACGTCGGGGTGGAGTCCGAGGGCGCGTCCGGCGACGGGGCCCTCGCCGTTCACCACGTTGAGCACGCCGGGCGGCAGACCGGCCTCCGTGGCCAGGCGGCCGAGGAGGAGGGCGGACAGCGGGGAGTTCTCGGACGGCTTCAGTACGACGGTGCAGCCGGCCGCGAGGGCTGGGGCGATCTTCCAACCGGCCAGGGTCAGCGGGAAGTTCCAGGGGACGACCGCTCCGACGACACCGGCCGGTTCGCGGGTGACCAGGGCGAGCGCGTCGGGGGCGGTGTGCGGCGACTCGTCGGTGAGCTTGTCGGCGAGTTGGCCGTACCAGCGGAAGGTGGTGATGGCGGCGCGCAGTTCGATGTCGTACGCGTCCGTGATCGGTTTGCCCATCTCCAGGCTGACGGTCAGCGCCAGTTCCGCGCGCCGCTCCTCCAGCAGGTCGGCGATCCGCAGCAGGACCCGGCCGCGCTCGACCGGCGCGAGGCGCGGCCACGGCCCGGCGTCGAAGGCCCGGCGCGCGGCGGCGACGGCCGCGTCCACCTCGGCGGCACCCCCGTCGGCGACCTGCGCCAGCACCTGGCCGTCGCGGGGCGAGACGACCGCGAAGGTCCCTCCCCCGCCCGGTTCGTCGGTGCCGTCGATGTGATGGGCGCCGGGCAGATCCGGGGACTTGGCGCGACGCAGCCACTCCTCGTGGGTGGCGTGCAGCATGCGGGACCTCCAGATAACGTTTGATTGCAAACAAATTTCAAACAATACGGTCAGAGGTGGACCGTCCACCCGTCGCCCGGCCGGCGACCGCTCAGCCGGACGACGGGCGTGCCCTACGGACGGGCCGAGCGCGTCAGCCGACCGGCGACGACCCCGAGCACCAGCACGGCCGGAACGGTCACCTGCAGCCACACAGCGGTCGTCCGGTCGCCGCCAATGAGGGTCGTGAAGTTCTCGACGACCAGCCAGATGGCCCCGGCGATCCCCACGGCCCCGAGCGCGGGCGCGATCAGCGTGTTCCACGGCCGGGCGTCGAGGCGCTCGCGCCGGAAGAAGGCGACGACCGAGGCCGAGGTCAGGAAGTACAGGAGCATGATCGCGAGCACGGCGATACCGCTCCCCCACGAGAACAGCGTGAGCACCGGATCCTTGTCGGCCAGCGCGAACGGGATCACCAGCAGGACGGCGATCGACGTCTGCGCGAAGCCCGCGGCACCGGGCGAGTGCCGTCGGTTGACGGCCGCCAGCCTGCGCGGCAGGAGCCCCTCGCGGCTGAGCGAGAACAGGTAGCGGTTGGCCGAGTTGTGGAAGGCGAGGATGCCGGCGAAGAGGGACGTGGCCAGCAGGATGGGCAGGACGTCGTTGACCCAGGGGCCGAACTGGTCGGCGATCGGCGCGAACACGAACGCCGTCGAGTCGCCGCTCTCCAGCGCCGCCCCCGCGGCCCCGGCCGCCTTCGAGGCTCCGTAGGAGGAGATCAGCATCCAGGAGGCGAAGGCGAAGAAGCCGGTGACGAGGGCGACGGCGAGGTAGGTGGCGCGGGGCACGGTCTTTCGCGGTTCGCGCGCCTCCTCGCCGTAGATGGCGGTGGCCTCGAAGCCGATCATCGACGCCACGGCGAACATCAGCGCCACGCCCGGAGCGCCGTCGAGGGCGGCGCCCGGCGAGAAGGTGTCCGCGAGCCCGAGCCCCTCGGGCCCGCCGCCTTTGACCAGCGTGACGACGGCGAAGGCGCTCAGGATGCTGAACTCGGCCAGCACGAACACCGCCAGCACTTTCGCGCCCATCTCGATGCCCAGGGCCCCGAGGATCTGCACGATCGCCATGGTGACCAGGGCACACACCCACCAGGGCACGTCCGCGCCGGTGTAGTGCGCCAGCAGGCCGCTGACGGTCGCCCCGTACAGGCCGTACATGGCGGCCTGGATCGCGCAGTACGCGAAGAGGGCGATCCCCGCGCTGCCGTTGCCGAGGTCTTTGCCCAGCCCCTTGCCGATGTACCGGTAGAAGGCCCCGGCGTCCACGACATGCCGGCCCATGGCGACGAAGCCGACCGAGAAGAGCAGGGTGATCAGACCGGCCGCGAGATAGGCGGCGGGGGCCCCGGCGCCGTTGCCGATGGCCACGGCGATGGGGACGGCGCCCGCGATGCCGGTCAGCGGCGCCTGGGCGGAGAGGACGAAGAAGAGGATGCCCAGCACGCCGAGGGAGTTGGGCTTGAGCTTGCCTGCGGTGGAGGCGTCGGGCGTCTGGTTCCTGACCGCCGTCTGACTGTCCACTCGGATCACCTGCCTGGGAGAAGAGGACTTCGTTTCAGGCCAAACGAGTTGCCTCATGGTGGGCTGGAACTATCCGTTTGGCAAGGGGTGCCGCCAAGAATTGGCACGACGACGAACAGGAATTGCCACGACGACGAAGAGCACCCCGGGCCACAGGCGCCCGGGGTACCGAAAAGCGCTGCTCAGCCCTTGTTCTCCGGGACGTCGTCCCCGTCGGCCGCCAGCAGCCGGAGCAGGCCCCGCAGCTCCTCGATCGCGGCGTCGGTGGTCTCGGGCTCGCCGAAGACGAGCTGGTGCAGCACGAGCCCGTCCAGGGCGGCGAAGATCAGCCGGGTCAGCGGGCGGTCGGCACCGTCGGGCAGCATCCGGGACAGCTCGCGCTCGGTGGCGTCGAAGTAGTCGTCGTACAGGGCACGGATCTGCGGGAGGAGCTCGGGGCGGCGCCGGGCCTCCAGCAGGAGCTCGTACTGGAAGGCCTGGATGTCCGGATCGGCCGTGACCATGTCGGAGACGCCGACCGAGAAGTCGGCGACTTTGCCGGTGCCCGGTTCGAGCGCGCTGGTGCTGAGCGAGGTGCGGATCGCGTGGGCGAGTGCTTCCTCGATCAGCGCGTCGCGCGAGCCGAAGTGGTGGACGACCAGTCCGTGTGTGGTGCCCGCCTCCTGCGCGACCGCCCGGTAGGTGAGCTTGCGCAGCCCGCCCCGTGCCACGACGCGCACGGCGGCGTTCAGCAGGGCTTCGCGGCCCTCGCCGTAGTTCATGCGCCGACGCGGCTTGCGGTCCTCGGGCCCCTTGCCTTCCTCGGGCCCTGCGGCGGGTGCGGTCATGTTCGCGACCTTACCCGCCGCCTCGGACACCGCCGTCGGCCCGGTCACCGCCGCACGCCTGGCCACCGCCGCACGCCTGGCCACCGCCGCACGCCTGGTCACTGCCGTACGCTTGGCCACCGCAGTATCCCTGGTCACCGCTGCGGCGGCCGGATGCCGCGGAACTCCCAGTCACCGCCGAGCGCGGTGGACAGCACCTCCTCGGACTCGGTCGGCTGGGCGCCCACGTCGACCCGGATCGGGGTGGGACCGGTGACGATGTGGTTGGTGAGCCGCCCGAGGCCCTCCACCTCGACCTCGACGACGTCGCCGGGCCGCACGGGCCGGGAGTTGGCGGGCGTCCCGGACAGCAGCACGTCCCCGGGATACAGGGTGATCGTGCGGGCGATGTCCGCGACGAGATAGTGCATGTCCCACTTCATCTCGTCCGTCGAACCGTCCTGCACCACCTCCCCGTTGACATACGTCCGCAGCCGCTTGCCGTGGAAGTCCCAGTCGGTGACCAGGCCCGGCCCGAGCGGGCACAGGGTGTCCGACCCCTTCACCCGCAGCATGGAACCGGCGTCGGTGTCGCGGAAGTCGTGCAACCCGTAGTCGTTGGCGACCGTGTACCCGGCGATGTACTCCCCCGCCTCGGCCGGGGAGATGTTCCGCGCGGTCCTCCCGATGACGATGGCGACCTCGCCCTCGTAGTTGAGCCACTTGCAGCCCTCGGGGCGGACGATGGCGCCGTTGTGGGAGTTGAGGGAGGAGGTCGGCTTGTGGAAGTAGGTGGGTGTGTCCGGCAGCTCGATCCCGAACTCGTCGACCCGGCTGCGGTGGTTGAGGTGGACGGCGATGACCTTGGAGGGGACGACCGGGGGCAGGTGCTGAGCCTCCTCGATCTTCACTCGGCGGCCGTCTCCGGCGACGAGTTCGTCCCCGTCGACGGTGACCTGGACGGCGGCGCCGTCGAGGAGGATGCGGCGGTACTCGGGCATGGCGGGCCTTCCTAGGCGCGGTGGGGGTTGTGCGGGGAACGGTCGGCGGCGGGCAGACCGGTGCCGGTCCAGCCGTCGGCCGGGCGGTCGAACCACAGATGGACCTGGCCCGTGCCGATGGAGTTCTCGTACTCGCCGTACTGGCGTGCCTTGGCGCCGCAGGCCTGCTCGCCGAGGGCGCCGGCCATCATCAGGTAGTGGAAGAACTTCGCCTCGGGCTTGTACTTCCAGAACGCGTCCATGGTGTCGAGGACCTTGTCGTGGCGGCCTTCCTTGAACCAGCCGATCCGCTCGTGGTCGGCCTCGCGGGCCTCGGGCGTGAAGATGTGCACCGGGTCGCTGGCCTCGTGGTCGCGCAGCTCGCGCAGCGGCCAGAAGGTGTGGGAGAGGGCCCCGGAGGCGATGAGCAGAACCCGTCGCCCGGGGGTGGCGGCGATACCGTCGGCCAACGCCCGCCCGAGCCGCAGGTGATCCTCCATGTCACCGGTCTGGCAGACCCCGATGGTCACCCACCGCTTGTCCGGCAGCCCCTCCCCCAGGAACTTCCAGAGGTTGATGGTGGCGTAGTAGATCGGCAGGTACTCGTCCTCGATCGCGGTGATCCAGGTGCCGTGCTTGTCCGCGAACTTCTCGACGCTGCGGGCGAGTTCGGGGTCGCCCGGGAAGTCGTACGGCATCCGGCACATCCCGCGCGGCAGCTCCTCGGACGTGAAGAGCCCGGCGCGGCGCTGCTGGGCGGTGACGACGAACTCCACGGTGGTCGCCCAGTGGGAGTCGAGGACGACGACGGTGTCGTAGTCGTCCCGCTCGAAGACGTCCCCGCGGAGCTGCCGAAGCCCGGTGACGAGGGTGATCTCCCTGCCCTCGTTCAGCTCCAGCCGGTCCTCCTCCGGGAGCACGATGGTGGGGACGTGCGCGAGCAGCCCGGCCCCGACGATCTCACCCATGGTTGCGGCTCCATCCCGTCGGGGCGGTCACGGTGTTCTTCAGGTCGCAGTAGAAGTCGAAGCTCCAGGTGCCGCCCTCGCGGCCGACGCCGGAGAGCCGGGAGCCGCCGAAGGGCGCCTGGAGGTCACGGACGAAGAAGCAGTTGACCCAGACGGTGCCCGCGACGAGCTGAGCGGTGACGCGTTCGGCGCGCTCGGGGTCGCCGGTGGCGAGGGTGGCGGCGAGCCCGAAGCGGGTGTCGTTGGCGAGGCGTACGGCTTCTTCCTCGCTGCCGAAGGTCTGGAGGGTCAGGACCGGCCCGAAGACCTCCTCCTGCACGATCTCCGAGTCCTGGGCGACATCGGTGAGCAGGGTCGGCGCGTAGTACTGCCCGTCCTTGGGATGCCCCCCGATCACCGCACGGGCCCCGGCCGCGACGGCCCTCTGCACGAAGCCGTCGATCTTCTCCAGCTGGCGGGGATGGATGTTCGGCCCGATGTCGGTGGCCTCGTCCCGCGGATCACCCTGCTTCAAGGCGTCGGCCTTCTCGACGAACCGCCGCGTGAACTCCTCGGCAACCGACGCCTCGACGAGGAGACGCGTCCCGGCGAGACACACCTGCCCGGCGTTGTCGTACTGCTCCACGGCGAGGTCGACGGCGAGGTCGAGATCGGCGTCGGCGAACACCAACAGGGGTGACTTGCCGCCGAGTTCGAGACTGAGCGGGGTCAGGTTCGCGGCGGCGGACGCGGCGATGCGCCGGGCGGTCGGCACCGAACCGGTGAAGCTGATCCGGCGCACGTCCGGGTGCGAGGTGAGGGCGTCGCCGATCTCGGAGCCGTAGCCCTGGACGACGTTGAGGACACCGGCGGGCAGTCCCGCCTCGGCCGCGATGTCGGCGAGGAGGGATGCGGTGAGCGGGGACCACTCGGCGGGCTTGAGGACGACGGTGTCACCCGCCGCGAGCGCCGGGGCGACCTTCCAGGTGGCCAGCATCAGCGGCGCGTTCCACGGGGTGATGAGGACACACGGACCGGCGGGGTCCCACGAGACATGGTTCGTGTGCCCGCGCGTCTCGAAGTCCTCGTGCTCCAGCTCCAGCAGCCAGTCGGCGAAGAACCGGAAGTTGTGGGCCACACGAGGCATCACACCCCGGCGGTGGGAGCGCAGCAGCGCACCGTTGTCGGTGGTCTCGACGATGGCCAGCTCTTCGAGCCGCTTCTCGACACCGTCGGCGATGGCGTGCAGGATGCGGGCGCGCTCGGCGCGGGGAGTGGCGGCCCAGGCGGGGAAGGCATCGCGAGCGGCGGCAACGGCGGCGCCGGCTTCGGCGGGGCCGCCGCGGGCGATCTCGCCGAGGACGCTGCCGTCAATGGGAGAGGTATCGGTGAAGGTGTCGCCGGAGGCGACCCGCCGCCCACCGATCCAGTGCCGGGTGTCGACGGAAACACCGCCGACGACGATCTTGTCAGTCATAAGAAGGGCTCCATTCAAACGAAGGGGATCTGACCAACCCAGGGGCGCGGGGCTGTATCGATGTGCGGCTCCGCCGCGTGGGCGCGACCAGCCACAACGCAACCTGCACCCGACCACCCGCCTCACCCGGCAGACGCTTCCGACGTACCGACCTCCAGCAGCCGCCCCCCATCCCAAACCACCCCGACCTGCCGGTAATACGCGGCAATCGGCTCACGAACCTCCAGCCGGGCAAGCTCCTCCGTAGGCGCCTCGAACAACTCCAACTCGGCGTCCCCGACCCACGGTTGACCCCCCTCGAACGAAGCAGCCCCGGACTCGATCAGCTCATCGAGAGCCAACCCCTTGCCCTTCTCGATCGAGGGCAACCACCGGTGATGAGCCATGGGATGCCCATTGACGAACCCGTTCGATTCCGACGGCTCCCGCAACGTCACGACGGCCTGCGCCAACCGCCGATCCGTCGCAGCGAGCGTCGCCCCGAACCGCGCCCCCGCCTCGATCCGCGGAGCGGGCCCGTACGGATGCGGCCGAGTCTGATGAATGGACCCGAGCTTCTTCGGATACCCCTGATGCAGCCCACGCGCGATGGCGAAGTCCTTGTCCACCCAGATGTGGACACACCGCGAGTACGTCTGCCCCCGGTACTGGCACCGGACGACCGCGAAGGCCTCCTTGTACTGCGCCAGCACAGGATCGAGCAGCTCAGCCCCCGACTCCGAGCACGACTGCCAGTCGGCCCAGATCAAGGCGACCGCACCGGGATCCTCGTCGGCCAACTCCAGCGGCTCGGGCAGCAGTTCCCGCACCCGCGCCGGATCGGTCCGGTACTCGACAGTCAGCAGGTCACCGGAGTAACGCCACGGAGGCGACGGAATCAGCGACGCGACACCACTGCCGGTCTTGGGGTGGAAGTAACCACGAACAGAGGACATGACGGTGTTCCTTACGCGGTGAGGGCGGGCTGCTTCAGCAGCTGGGTGCGATAGCGGGCGGCACCCATGGCGGCGCTGTGGCCACCGAGCGCGACGACGCCGACCAGCCGGTCGTCGGCGTGGTAGCCCACCAGGACGTCGCCGTCGGGGTCGCCGTCCAGGACTCGTACGTCGTCGAGGCCGAGGACGGGCGCCCCGAACGACTGGAGCCGGAAGTCGTGCTGGTCGCTCCAGAAGGTGGGCAGGGGCGCGAAGGGAGCCAACTCCCCCTCCGCACCGGCGAGATGAGCGGCCAGCACCTTCGCGGCATGCTTGGCGGAATCGGTCGGGATCGACCAGTGCTCGACGCGCCGGGGAACGCCGTCGTAGCGGGCGTTGGGAAAGCGGGCGACATCGCCGACGGCGACGACCTCCGGCCGTCCGCCCACCCGCAGCCGCTCACAGGTGAGCACGCCGTCGGTGAGGTCGAGGTCGTTGCCCTCAAGCCACTCGACGTTGGCGACGGAGCCGACCGACTCCACGACCACGTCGGCGGGCAGCACGGTCCCGTCGTCCAGGACGACACCGGTGACGCGGTCCTCGCCCTCGAAGGCGGCGACTCCCGTGCCGAGCGCGAAGCGCACCCCGCGTTCTTCGTGCCGCTTCAGCAGCGCGCGGGCGAGCAGTTCGCCGAGCGGTCCGACCATGGGCAGCGGCAGCGGATCGACGACGGTCACCTCGCGGCCGCCGAGTCCTACGGCGGTGGCGGCGACCTCGCAGCCGATGAACCCGGCGCCGACCACGACCACGCGGGCGTCGGGGCAGGTCAGTTCGTCCCGCAGCCCCTGGGCGTCGGCGAGGGTGCGCACGGTGTGGCGGCCGGTGAGCGGGCCGGGGCACCTCAGGCGCCGGGGGCGCATGCCGGTGGCGACGACCAGGCCGTCGTAGGAGATCTCCGCACCGTCGTCGAGAGCGACCGTGCGCTCGGCCAGGCGGGCCGCCACGACCTTCGTGCCCAGCCGCCACTCCACGTCGGCGGCGGCCCGCTTCGGGGTGAAGGCCAGCGACTCGAAGGGCGCCTTGCCCGCGAGGACCTCCTTGGAGAGCGGGGGCCGGTTGTAGGGCATGTGGGGCTCGTCGCCCACGACCGTGATCGTGCCGGTCCAGCCGGCCGCGCGCAGCTGCTCCGCCGCGCGCAGGCCGCCCATCGAGGCACCGGCGACGACTATGCGTCCGGTCATGGGCTCAGCCCTCGATCCGGATGGCCTGCAACGGGCAGACGTCGGCGGCTTCCTCGACCTCGTCGCGCAGCGCGTCGTCGGGGTCGGAGACGTACACCAGGTGTCCGTCGCCGTCCATCGAGAAGACGTCGGGGGCCGCGAAGACGCACTGGCCGTGGTCCTGGCACTTGTTCATGTCGACGACGACCTTCATGGCCGGTCCTCCTGGGAGTGAGGGGCCCGGCCGGCCTGTGGCCGGGCCCTTGGCCAAAGGGGTGCGATAACCGAACCCCTGACTCGTTTGGCTTCAAACAACATAGGAAGTCGCTCGACCCTGGTCAATACCTGTCCAGGTGGATAAATTTTTGACGCCGCCCTCTTGCGGTACGGCTAATCGCATCCATACCGTTCGGGTTCAAACGATGAGCCCGGGTCGCCCCGCACCCGCTGCTCAGGTCGTCCCCACGCCACCTTCCCCATCCGCCCGAGGAGACATCGGTGAGCGCTCACGACATCCCAGACATCCGCCGACACATGGAGCGGCTCACCGCCGAGGGTGTGGACGTGGTCCGGGTGATCTATCCCGATCTCATGGGCACCGACCGCGCCCGGGACGTCCTGGTGGACCATCTGCCGTCGGCCCGCGAGCACGGTCTGGCCTTCTGCCGGGCCGTCTACCACACCAGCCCGCAGGGCGACGTGGTCCCCGTGGCGGGCGGCCTCGACGCCGGTCTGCCGGACGTGACCGTACGCCCCGACCTGTCCACCCTGGCCGTGCTGCCCTGGGAGCCCGGCGTCGCCACCTGCCTCGGCGAGGTCACCGACCCGGCGACCAAAGCCCCCGCCCCGGAGTCACCGCGCGATCTGCTGCGCGCGGTGCTGGCCCGCTGTACCGAGCAGGGCCTGCGTCCCGTCATCGGCCCGGAGCTGGAGTACTTCCTGCTGGAGCCCGCCCCCGGCACGCCCACCGGCTGGCGCCGCGCCCCGGAGACCACCGGCGCCATCTACACCGCGGGCCTGCGCGCCGACCCCGACAACCACCTGCTGCGCACCCTGCGGCATCTGCGCGATCTGAACCTCGGCGTGATCACCGGCAACCACGAGTTCGACGGCGGCCAGTACGAGATCAACCTGACCCACTCCGAGGCGCTGGACGCGGCCGACCGCGCGTTCCGCTTCAAGGCCGCGGTGAAGGAGCTGGCCCGCAAGGAGGGGCGGCTCGCCACGTTCATGGCCAAGCCGTACGGGGACGCGGGCGGCTCCGGCTTCCATCTGCACCTGTCCTGCGACGCCGCCGACGAGGAAGGCGGCGGCAACGCCTTCGACGACCCCGCGGGCGCGTACGGCCTCTCGGCCATCGCCCGGCACGCCGTCGCCGGCATCGTCGCCCACGCTCCCGCGCTCGCCGCGCTGGCCAACCCGACCGTCAACTCGTACAAGCGCTTCGGGCCCGACACCCTCGCGCCCTGGCTGATCGACTGGGGGCTGGACAACCGCAGCGCGATGGTCCGCATCCCGCCGGAGCGCGGCTCGGGTGCCCGCGTCGAACTGCGCCTCGGGGACGCCAGTGCCAACCCCTATCTCCTCGTCGCCGGCACGATCGCCGCCGCGCTGCTCGGCATCCAGGCCGGTGAGGAGCCGCCCGCGCCGCTGGAGGGCTACGGCTACGACACCGCCCGGGCGGCCGTGCTGCCGAGGGACCTGTCCGCGGCGCTGGACGCGCTGGAGGCGGACACCGCCCTGACCGACCTGCTCGGCAAGGGCTTCACCACATCCTTCCTGACCTACAAGCGCAACGAGGTCGAACGCTTCCAACGGCACGTCACCGACTGGGAGTTCACCGAGTACGCCTACCACCTGTGACGCCCTGGAGCCCCTGATGACCCAGACTGAGACCCTCTCCGCCGCGGTGAACGAGCCCATGCCGCTGGCCGACGTCGACCTCGCCGACCTGGACAACTTCACCGACGGGGTCACCCCGTGGCGGATGTTCCACACCCTGCGCCACGAGGACCCGGTGCACTGGCAGCCCGAGGAGGCGCCCAACTCCGGTTTCTGGGCGGTCACCCGGCACGCCGACATCGCCCGGGTCGACCGTGGCGCGGAGACCTTCACGTCGACGCGGTTCGTCAACCTCGAAGAGGTCGACGACGACCAGATCAAGAAGCGTGCCTCCATCCTGGAGCTGGACGGCGTACGGCACCGTGCGCTGCGCAGCGTGATCCAGCGGCAGTTCGGCGCGAGCGTCATCAACAGCTACGCCGACTTCCTGCGCGGCCTGACCGCCAAGACCCTGGACGCGGCCCTGACCAAGGGCACCTTCGACTTCGTCGCCGACGTCTCCGCGGACTTCCCGATCAACGTCCTGGCCCGGCTGATCGACGTGCCGCCGGAGGACAACCAGCGGCTCATCGACTGGGGCAACCGCATCATCGGCAACACCGACCCGGACTACGCGGACGTGCTGCTGCACAGCGCGGAGAGCGAGAAGTACCGCGACCTGCCGTTCCGCTCCCCCGCCTCGATCGAAGTGTTCGAGTACGGGCGGGAGCTGGCCCGGCAGCGCCGCGGCGGTGACGGTACGGACCTGGTCTCGCGGCTGGTCAACACGACCCCGCGCGACGGCGTCCCGCTCTCCCCGCAGGACTTCGACAACTACTTCCTGCTCCTGGTGGTGGCCGGCAACGAGACCACCCGGCACACCATCTCCCACTCCATGCTGGCCCTGCTCCAGCACCCCGAGCAGCTGGCCCGCCTCCAGGAGGACCCGTCCCTGATCCCCACGGCGGTCGAGGAGTTCCTGCGCTGGGCCTCCCCCGTCTACCACTTCCGCCGCACGGCGACGCGTGATGTCGAACTCGGCGGCAAGCGGGTCAAGGAGGGCGACAAGGTCGTCATGTGGTTCGCCTCCGGCAACCGCGACGAGGAGGTCTTCGGCAATCCGTACGACTTCGACGTCGCCCGCGCCGACAACGACCACGTCACCTTCGGCAAGGGCAGCCCGCACCTGTGCCTGGGCAATCTGCTCGCCCGTACCGAGATCCGCATCATGTTCGAGGAGCTGATCCCGCGGATCGCCGACATCAGGCTGACCGGCGCCGTCACGCGCGTGCGCTCCAACTTCGTCAACGGCATCAAGAAGCTGCCGGTCGAGGTCACGCTCGCCTGACCGACAGGGCGTGGTGGAAGACGTTACGGGGGTCCCACTTCGCCTTGATGCCTTGGAGGCGGCGGTAGTTGTCGCCGAAGTACAGGTCGTGCCAGGGGGCTCCGGTGTTGCGGGCGGGGTCTGCGAGGTCGGTGTCCGGGTAGTTGATGAACGCGCCGTCGGCCGCGGCGGGGGCGCCGCCGGTGTCGGCGTACAGGTCCTCGTAGAGCTCGCGCAGCCAGCCGATGTGCCGGGCGTCGTCGCGGGGGTCCTCCCAGCCGTTGACGTAGAACATCTTGATGCTCGCGTCGCGGTGGGGCGTGGCGGTCGCGTCCGGGGCCACGGTGTTGACCTTGCCGCCGTGCGTGTAGAGGCTCACGCCGCCGCCCGGGTGGTCGTAGTCGGACCGGGTGAGGTGGTGGTGCAGGGCGTCGATCTGCCGGTCGGTGAAGCGTCGGCGGAGGTAGCCCGACTTGACCTTCAGGCGGTAGACCGGGCCGGGGTCGCCCGGTGAGCCGGCCAGGGCAGCGGCCAGCCAGGGCTGGTTCCGCAGCGTGCGGACCGGCTGGACCGGGACGCCCCGGTTGATCGCGGCGATGTGCTCGTCCAGCATGCGCTCGGCGCCGGAGTCGGCGGCCACCTGGCCGATCATGAGGACCGATCCCGACAGGCGGCGGGTGAGGGCGAGTTCGCTGTAGAGGGCGAGATACGGCGAGTCGGGGGCGCTGTGCTTCTCGGCCCACTCGCCGTGGTTGCGGACGAGCCGGGCGAAGGAGGTCTTGTCGAGCTGCTGCCAGTCCCAGGAGACCGAGAAGCTCAGCACACCGGCCGGCGGTGCGGGCAGCAGGGCGGACGGGTCGTCGCCGTCGGCGCCGGGGGTGCGGAACCAGTAGCGGGTGACGATGCCGAAGCTGCCGCCTCCGCCGCCGGTGTGCGCCCACCACAAGTCCCTGTTGGGGTCGGAGGGTTCGCGGGTGGCGACCACACTGCGTGCCCTGCCGTCGCGGCCCACGACAACCACCTCGACCGCGTACAGGTGGTCGACGGACAGGCCCATCAGCCGGGACAGCGGACCGTAGCCACCGCCCAGGACATGCCCGCCGACGCCGACGTCGGCGCACCAGCCCGCCGGGACCGTCACGCCCCAGCCCAGGTACAGCCGCCGGTACACCTCGCCCAGCAGGGCACCGGCCTCGACGGCGAAGGCGCGGCGGCCCGGGTCGTACGCGACGCCGTTCATGCCGGACATGTCGACGACCACCTCCACGGCCGGGTCGGCGACGAAGTTCTCGAAGCCGTGGCCGCCGCTGCGGACCGTGATCCGCCGTCCGCCGTCCACCGCCTGCTGCACGGCCCGTACGACGTGCGCGGTCGTGCCGACCACCCAGACGTGCTCCGGCCTGCCCACGAACCGGCGGTTGTAGCCCCGGGTCGCCAGGGACGGGAACCGCGCATCGCCGGGCCCGACCATGGCCGGTCCGGGCGGCGGAGGGCAGGAACCCCCGTCGCCGGCCGCCGCGACCGGCGTCCCAAGCCCGGGCGCCACGACCCCCGCCGTCGTGGCGACCAGGCCGCCGCGCAGTACGTTCCTCCTGCTTAAAGCGCTCATGCCGGGTCCTCGTGCCTTCTTCCGGGTCTCCGCTTCCTTCGGTTCACGAATCTAGGTGGCGAAGGCATCGAGGGCAGTCGTCCCAAACCCCCGCGTCACGGTGGTGCCGGCACCACCGTCCACCGCTCGCGGAAAACCGGGTGCTCCGGCGGCGCGGCGGGGAGTACCGTCCCGGCGTGATCGAAGACGACGGCTACTTCCCAGAGAACATCGCTGCCGACTACGACGAGTCGGCCGCGGACATGTTCCGCCCCGGCATGGTGGATCCGACGGTCGACCTGCTGGCCGAACTGGCCGGCAACGGCCCGGCACTCGAACTCGGCATCGGCACCGGCCGCATCGCCCTGCCCCTGGCCGCCCGCGGCGTCCCGGTGCACGGCATCGACCTGTCCCGCGCCATGGTGGACCGGCTGCGCGCGAAGCCCGGCGGCGACGCGATCGACGTGACGATCGGGGACTTCGCGACGGCGCGCGTGGAGAAGACCTTCTCCCTCGCGTACCTGGTCTTCAACACGGTCATGAATCTGACGACCCAGGACGCCCAGGTCGCCTGCTTCCGCAACGTCGCCGCGCACCTGGCGCCCGGCGGCCGCTTCGTCGTCGAGGTCATGGTGCCGGAGCTGCGGAAACTCCCCGCGGGGCAGAGCGCCGTTCCGTTCCACATCAGCGACACCCGCTGGGCGTTCGACAGGTACGACGTCGCCACGCAGGCGATGAGCTCGAACTACGTGACCATCGTCGACGGCCGCGCGGAGCACTGGACCATCCCGTTCCGGTACGTCTGGCCGGCCGAGCTGGACCTGATGGCACGGCTCGCCGGTCTGCGGCTGTGCGACCGGTGGGAGGACTGGACGCGCGCGCCGTTCACGAGCGAGAGCGGCAAGCATGTGTCGGTGTGGGAGAAGCCGGCCGACTGACCGTTCCACACGGCCGGCTGTGGGGCGACGTCTCGTCCTCGAACGTACCTATCCCCCTGCGTACGCCGCCCAGTCCACGATCTGCACCGCCGCGCCCGCCGCCTCCATGCCCCGGCAGTGGGCGTGGTGCCTGCGGGCGATGCCGTCCAGGTCGAGGTGGGTGCCGAAGGCGGGGTGGGCCGCGAGGCGCTTGGCGTAGGCCCAGAGGCGTGGGTGGCCGGTGATGTGGTGCACCGCGGTGGCGTCCAGGTGGTGGCGGTGCACGGTGTCCAGTTGGACCAGGGTCACCCACAACTCGACGTCGGCGAGGGTCGGTTCGCCGCCCAGCACGTACTCCTGGGAGGCCAGCCGCCGTTCCAGCGTGTCCAGGGCGTGCAGCAGGGAGGCGAGCGCGGTGTCGCGCGCCGCCGGGTCGACGCCCGGCTCCCCGGCGCGCTGCGCGGACGCGGTGATGTCCTGCTCGCAGAGCCGGGCTATGGCCTCGACGGCCTCCTCGGCGCCGCGCGGGAAGAGGTCCGGGCCGTCACCGCCGAACCGGCGGGCCAGGTCCCGCAGGATGTCGGGGGCGTGGGTGCTCACGATCGTGCCGGACCAGGTGTCGCTGAGCACCGGCGCGACGGCAGCTCCCGGGTGCTGGTGCGAACTGGCCTCGTACAGCGGGCGCAGCTCCTGGTGTCCGCCGTCCGGGGCATCGGGCACGGCGGGCAGCAGCATCACCGGGAGGGTGTCGTCCAGGCCGAGCAGGCTGTGGGTGACGGCGATGCGCAGACAGCGCGGACACGACAGGGTCAGATGGAGGCGGTAACGACGGGGCGCGGCGTAGTACCCGCTGCGCGCGTCACAGCCGATCCTGCTCCGGAAGGACGGCACGGCGGTCGGGGATGGGGCGGACATACGTCTCCCTGGGTGCTCGGTCACGGGCATACGACGGCGATGGCGCGCGGCGGCTTCGGCGCGGCCGGAATGCGGTACGTGAGGTGAGGTTCAGGGGCGGGCGGTCGCGATGCCCGCACCGTGCGGGGAACTTGCCGCGCTGCACACACGCTCGAGGTCGATGTGGCGACGGGACGTCAGCAGGGGCAGAAGGGGCAGCGGCCGGACGGCGACACGGACCGTGTCACTGCCGAGGTCCAGCGCGGAGCGGCCCATATTTCCCTACCAATTCACTAGGATTCCCGTACTGGAGTCTCGGGCCGGATCCGAGCCGCGTCAAGAGGGCCGCCGAGCAATGAGACGCCGGTCGGGGATTCCGCAGCGGGTGCGGCGGCCAGGGCATCGGCCGACGGTAGGGAGTCGGCCGAGGGTACGGGGCGGACGAGGGTACGGAGTCGGCCGGTGGGACCGTCAGGGGTTCGTCCAGGCCTCTGGGTCGTCCGCGAGGCTCAGGACGTCATCCGGAAGCTTGGCCGCGGCCACATGCGCCAGCGTGACCTCGCCGAGGATCTTGCGGACGTTGGCGCGTACGGCGATCCAGAGCGGCAGCAGGGACTCGGCGGGGCCGACGTAGGAGAGGTCGGGCGGGCGTACGCCGCGCACCGAGACCAGGGGGCCGTCCGCCACGCGGATCACGTCCGCGATGGGGATCGAGTCCGCCGGGCGGGCGAGCCGGTAGCCGCCCTTGCCGCCCCGCTGGCTCACCACGAGGCCGCCCCGGCGCAGGTCGCCGAGGATGCCCTCCAGGAACTTGTGCGGGATGCCCTGCGCCTCGGCGATCGCCTCCGCCTTGAGCGAGGTGTCGTCCCCTGCCGCGGCCAGCTCCAACGCCGCCCGCACCGCATAGTCCGCTCTCGCCGAGATCCGCATAGCGAGATTATCCATCACCACCGTGTCGGCACTCACCCGCCGGGCCCTCGCTCAGGCGGGAAGGCTGAACGGAGGGTGCGCGCCGTTGAGGAAATAGTCCCCGACCTCGCGCAACCGGTGGGCGACCGGATCGCGCAGGGTGTGGGTGCGGGTGTCGCGCCAGAAGCGGTCCAGGCCGTTCCGGGCGAAGGCCGCGTGCGCGCCGACGGCGTCCAGCGCCCGGCTGGTGATCTCCTGCGCGGCCCGGGAGGCGGCGGCCTCGGCCGCGCTCGCCAGCACGGCGATCTCCGCGCACTCCTCGTCGTCAAGGTCGTGCCCCCGTGCGAGGCCGTGCGTGAGGGCGGTCACCGCCTGGTCGGCGAGGGCGGACGCGGCACGTGCGGCGACGGCCAGCTCGCCGAACGCGGTCAGCACATACGGGTCCTGCGACGGGCCACCCGGCCAGAGCTGCGGCGAGAAGGGCTGCCAGGGGCTGTGCACCGCCCTTCCGTGCTCCCGGACTTCACCGAGCAGGCCGTCGACCACGCCGAGACAGAACTGTGCGGAGACCAGCCGCGCGGTCGGCACGGCGAGTCCGGCGAAGGGCGACAGGGCGCCGTCGTCCGGGGAGAGCGACCCGAGTACGTCGTCGGCCGCGACCGGCACGGAGTCGAACCCCACGCTGCCGGCGGCCGCCAGCCGCTGCCCGAAGGTGTCGCCGCCGGCGCCGCTCACGAGGCCCGGGTGGGCGGGGTCGACGAGGACGGCGAGGGGTTCACCGGTGCCGGGCACGGCGGCCCGGACCACCAGCCGGTCGGCGACCCCGACTCCGGAGCCGTACCGCTGATGGCCGTCCAGCAGATAGCCGCCCACCGTCGGGGTCAGCATGAGCGGCGGTTCGTTCGAGGCGATACCGCCGCCCCAGTACCACTGCCCCGCCGTGAACGCCCGCTCGACACGGGCGGCACGGTCGGGGGCGGCGAAGAACCGGGCGCAGTAGGACAGGAAGTAGTGACTGCCCAGCAGATGACCCACCGCACCGTCGGCCGCCGCGACGGTCCGCACGACCGTGTAGGCGGTACGCCAGTCCGCTCCCCCGCCGCCTCGCGCGGCCGGCACGAGCAGCGCCAGGAGCCCCGATTCACGCAGCCGCGCGACCTCGTCGAGCGGAGGCTTGCCGGCCTGCTCGCGTTCGACCGCGTCCGTGGCCAGGTCGTCCGCGAACTCACGGGCGATGTGCGGCCAGTCGGAGCGCCCGGTCACCGCTGCGACCGTCTTGCCGGCCGGTGGTGCAGTTGTCATGACGGACTTCTTTCAAGACAGAAGACAACGCGGTCCCGGTCTGCCCGGCCAACCCGGTCATGTCATCCTCACTCGCTCCACCGACGGGGGTCAACACTTCCCTAGTAATTCGATAGGAAATCTAGGGAATGCGTGTCACCTTGGCTGATTCCCGCTCCACGAAGGGGACCTGAGTCACAGTGCGGGCGACCGTCGCGTCGCGGAACGGGTGCGACCACAGCCCCTGCGCCTCCAGCCTCGGCAGCACGCCCTCGCCGAACCAGTACGCCTCCTCCAGGTGCGGATAGCCGGAGAGCACGAACTCGTCGATGCCCAGCCGGTGGTACTCGGCGATCCGCTCGGCGACCTCGTCGTGACTGCCGACCAGCGCCGTGCCCGCGCCGCCCCGGACCAGCCCGATGCCCGCCCACAGGTTCGGGTAGATCTCCAGTTCGTCGGAGCTGCCGCCGTGCAGCGCGAGCATCCGCTGCTGCCCCTCGGACTCACTGCGCGCGAGGCCGGCCTGTACGGCCCGTACCGTCTCCGTGTCGAACCCGGCCAGCAGCCGCCGCGCCTCCGCCCACGCCTGCTCGGCGGTGTCCCGGGTGATGACGTGCAGCCGGATGCCGAAGCGGACGCTGCGGCCCTCCTTCTCGGCCAGCGCCCGGATCCAGGCGATCTTCTCGGCGACGGCGGCGGGCGGCTCGCCCCAGGTGAGGTAGACGTCGACATGCCGGGCGGCGATCTCGCCCGCGATGGGCGAGGAGCCGCCGAAGTACACCTCGGGCACCGGGTCGGGCACCCGGGCCAGCTTCGCGTCCTCGACCTGGAGGTGCTCGCCGACCAGATCGACGGTCGCGCCCTCCCACAACCCCCGGACGATCTGGAGGAATTCACCGGTACGGCGGTAACGGTCGTCCTTGTCCAGGAAGTCGCCGTAGGCACGCTGCTCGTGGCTCTCCCCGCCCGTCACCACGTTCAGCAGCAGCCGTCCGCCGGTCTGCCGCTGGAAGGTGGACGCCATCTGCGCGGCGAGGGTCGGCGAGACGAAGCCGGGCCGGAAGGCGACCAGGAACTTCAGCCGCTCGGTGTACTGGGCGACCATCGCCGTGGTCAGCCACGCGTCCTCGCACCAGGCGCCGGTGGGCGTCAGCGCGCCCACGAAGCCCAGGTCCTCGGCGGCACGGGCGATCTGGCTGAGGTAGGCGACCGTCGGCGGCCGGTCACGGCCGGACACCGTGGCGGGGGTGCCGTGGCCGCCGCCGACGACATGGCGACTGTCGCCGTTGGTGGGCAGGAACCAGTGGAAGGTGAGGGACATGGGGGGTCTCCGATCGGGGGTGTTCATCTAGACGGGGTCGTTCATCGCGTCGGGGGCGTACGTCGCATCGGGGTCGTTCATCGCGTCGGGGGCGTACGTCGCATCGGGGTCGTTCGTCGCGTCGGGTCGTTCGTTCACAGCAGCCCGTGCCGGGGCGGCTTGATGCCGCGCAGCACGTAGCGGCCGATGTGCTGGACCTTCCAGCGCGCCGGGTCGTGCAGGGTGTGGGTGCGGGCGTCGCGCCAATGGCGGTGCAGGCGCAGGGAGTCGAGGGCCGCGCGGGTGCCGGCGACCTCGAAGAGCGCGCTGCCGACCTCCACGGCCGCCTCCGCCGCGGTCACCTTGGCGGCGGCGACCGCGATGGAGGCCTCGGCAGCCGAGTCGTCGGTCAGGTCGGCACGGGCGGCGTCCACGGACCTGGCGGCGGTGGCGAGCAGCGCGTCGGCGGCCCGTACCCGGATCGCCAGCTCACCGAACCGCTGGGTCAGGAGGGGGTCCTCGGCGGCGGTCGCGTGTCCTTCGCCGACGCTCTCGAACCAGGGGCGGCTCTTGGTGCGGACGAACTCCACGGCCTCGGCGAGTGCCCCCGAGGCGATCCCGGCGTCGATGGCGGCGTGCAGCAACTGGGCCACTGCGCCGTGGAGTTGGGGACCCTCGAAGGTGAGGTGGTGCGGCACCACCCGGTCGGCGGGCACGGGCACCGACTCCAGGCGGACGGTTCCGCTGGCGGTGGTGCGCTGTCCCATGCCGTCCCAGTCGTCGACGACCGTGACGCCGGGCGCGTCGCGCGGCACGTACGCCACGTGCAGGTTGTCGTCGTCGGCGCGGGCGAGGACGGGGATCCAGTCGGCGAACAGGGCGCCGGTCGAGTAGTGCTTGACGCCGTTCAGGCCGTACGACCCGTCGGGCCGCCGGGTCAGCCGCGTACGGATGTCCTGTACGTGGCTGGTGCCCGCCTCGGACTGGGCGTTGCCGAACCGCCTGCCCGCCAGCACCTCGCCGAAGAAGAACTCCTGCTGCTCCCGCGTCCCCTGCCGGCGCAGCACGTTGACGTACACGAAGTGGCTCTGCGGGATCTGGGCCAGGCTGGCGTCGGCCGAGGCCAGCAGCCGGAAGATCTCGGCGAGTGTCTCCGCAGGGACGTCCGCGCCGCCGAATTCCGCCGGCACCGTCACCCCGAGCAGCCCGGAGGCGGACAGCCGCTGGAGTTCCGGGTGCGGCAGCCGGCGCACGGCATCCCGCTCGGCGGCGTCCTTGCGGAAGTCGGCGGCCAGTTCGGCGGCGACGGCGAGGGCCTCGGCGTCGTCGGCGATCACCGTCGCGGCGCTCATCCGGTGGCCGCCAGCAGGGTCGGGCGGCCACCGAGGGCGATCGAGAACTGGTCGGTGACATGGGCCAGGGCCTCGGCGGCGGCCGGTGCGACGGTCAGGGTGCCGTCGTCGCCCACGCTGATGTCCTTGTCGAGGGTGAACCAGCCCGGCGTGATGTGGGCGGGACCCATGGAGTTCAGCACTGGGCGCAGGGCGTAGTCGATGGCCAGGACGTGGGCGTTGGTGCCGCCGGTGGCCAGCGGCAGGACGGTCTTGCCCGCGAGCGCGTACTGCGGGAGCAGGTCGAGCAGCGACTTCAGCAGGCCGGAGTAGGCAGCCTTGTAGACGGGCGTGCCGATCACGATTCCGTCGGCGCGCTCGACCAGGGCGGTGGCCTCGACGATCGCGGGGTGGCCGAAGTCCGCGTGGAGCAGGGCCTCGGACGGGAGCGTGCGGACGTCGAAGGGGATCACCTCGTGGCCCTGGGCGGCGAGCCGGTCGTCGAGGTGGCGCAGCAGCCGGGCGGTGCGGGAGGTGGCGGAGGGGCTTCCGGAGACGGACAGGACGGTGGCCATGCGAGGACCTCTCAGGGGCGTGTCGGATGCGGGCGGCTGGACCCTGTGACGACAGGGCCCCAGGTCAGGCTCGGGCGGCGACGGATTCGGACTCGGACTCGGCTTCCTGGGCCTCCAGTTCACGGACGAGCGGCAGCACCCGCTTGCCGAAGTACTCGACCTCCTCCAGGTAGTGCAGGAAGCCGAGGAGGAAGAGGTCCACGCCGAGGCGCTTGTAGGCGACGATCCGCTCGGCGATCTGCTCGGGGGTGCCGATGAGGCCGGTGCGGAAGCCGTCGTTGTACTGGACCAGGTCGTCGAAGCTGGAGTCCTGCCACATGCCCTTGCCGTCGGCGGTGGACTGCCCGGCCTGCTGGACGGCGTCGCGGAAGCCGTGGACGGCCGGCGTGTCGGCCTTGGCGACGATCTCTCGGAGCGTGTCGCGGGCCTCGGCCTCGGTGTCCCGGGCGATGAGGAAGCCGTTGAGGCCGAACTTCGGTGCCCTGCGGCCCACTTGGGCGGCGGACGCGCGGACGTCGGCGATCTGCTCGGTGACGCCGTCGAAGTCCTTGCCGTTGCTGAAGTACCAGTCGGAGACACGGCCCGCCATCGCGCGGGCGGCGGTGGAGTTGCCGCCCTGGAAGATCTCCGGGTGCGGGCGCTCGGGGGTGTTGAGCGGCTTGGGCTTGAGGGAGAAGTCGCGCAACCGGTAGAAGTCACCGGCGAGTTCGGTGTGATCCTCGGTCCAGATCTGACGCAGGGCGCGGATGAACTCCTCCGAGCGGCGGATGGGGGTCCCCCCGGTTCGAGCGAAGCCGAGAAGTGGGGGAGCTCGTCGTGCTCCAGCCAGGGCTCGCCGAGGGCGGTGAACTCGCCCTTGAACCAGCCGCTGACGACGTTGACCGCGAAGCGGCCGTTCGACAGGTGGTCGGCGGTGGCGCCGAGTTTGGCGAGCACGCCCGGGTGCCACAGGCCGGGGTGGACGGCGGCGATGACCTTCAGCCGCTGGGTGGCGAGCAGCAGGGCGAGGCTGAAGCTGGTGGACTCGTGCTGGAACTCGGCGCCGTAGCTGGCCATGTAGCGGACCTGGCTGAGGGCGTAGTCGAAGCCGTTGTTCTCGGCGAGGACGGCCAGTTCGCGGTTGTAGTCGTAGCCCCAGTCGGTGCGCTGCTCGATGGTGCTGGTGACCAGGCCGCCACTGACGTTCGGCACCCAGTAGGCGAAGCGGGCGGGGTCGGATCCGGGCGGGACGGGCATGGAGGGCTCCTGGCGGGAATGCGCACGCGAAAGGGCGCGTGCGGTCACAGGGAAACGTGTTCGGAGATCGGGATTCGGGCGTGCGGGCACGACGTTCCCGGGAAAGTCGAAATCACCGAGGGAAACGGCCGGCGGTGGAATTCACACGGATTCACACAGGGAGATCAGCGCGAGTGCGAGGGTTTCCCTCGGGTGCGCTCAGACCCGACAGCGACAGCAGGAGCTGGAGACACGCGCAAGGTCGACATGGCGTCGCCGCGTGAGGTCCTGTCGCTTCATGCCTTCGATCAAAGCAGCGGGGAGTCCGACCGGTCAAGAATGCCCGGAGGGGATTCCACATGCTGAGAGTCGGTATTCACGAGGTTGTGACAGGGATTCCCTTGAACCCGGCGCTCGACGGGCCGCAGTCTCCTGTCGTGCGTATCAAACAGCTCGAATACATCGCCGCCGTCACCCGGTTGGGGTCGCTGCGGCGGGCCGCCGACGAACTGCATGTGTCCCAGCCCGCGCTCAGCGAGACCGTGCGCAACCTGGAGCGCGAGCTCGGTGTGGATCTGCTGGAGCGCAAGCGGTCCGGGGCGAAGATCAGCGACGAGGGCCGGGAGCTGCTGCCGCACATCATGAGTGTGCTGGACGCGGTGGACCGGTTGCGGGGCGCGGCCGGTGACCAGCACCGCATCAGCCGTATGGTCCGGCTCGGCACGGTCAACACGGCCACCGTGCCGCTGGTCATCCCGACCGTGCGGGAGTTCCGGGCCGCGCACCCGGTGACCCAGGTCGAGCTGGTCGGAGCGCAGCAGTCCGAGATCCATCGCGGGCTGCTGGAGGGCGCGTTCGATCTGGGGCTGGTGAACTACCTGGCGGGCGACGACCTGCCGCCCGGCTTCGAGACGACCGAGCTGCTGCGCGGCCGGCCGGTCGTGTGCGTGCGCCCGGACAGTCCGCTGGCGGCCCTGGACACGGTGGACGCGGACAGCCTGCTGGCCGAACCGCTGGTCGTGATGCGCTCCGGCTATGTCATGCACCGTTTCCTGCACCGGCTGCTGGGCGGCCGTACGCCGTCCTTCTCGTACTCCACCGACGGCGCCGAGATGGGAAAGCTGATGGTCGCCGAGGGGCTGGGGGCGACGGTGCTGCCCGACTTCAGTGTCCTCGGCGACCCGCTGGAGCGGCGGGGCGTCATCACCGTACGGCCGCTCGCCGGAGACGCGACCGAGGTGCTGCTGGTCCTTGAGCGCCGCGACTCCGGCTCCGTCCCCCGGGCGGTACGGGACCTGCACGAGCTGTTCGTGCGCAACGCGCGTGCGTATGACGCCCCTTCCCGCGGTGAGGGTGCCTGATCAGACCACGGTCACCGGATGCCGCACCACCGCGTCGAACAGATAGCCCTGTGTGTTGGGCACGGAGACGTCCGGCTGGCGGCGCCCCGCGGTGTCGGTGGCGCGGGCGAGCAGGTGGGTCGCGCCGGGTGTCGCGGGCCTCCAGGGGACGGACCAGCGCGACCAGGTGTCGGCACGCGGCCGATCGTGCAGTCGGGCCGGGCGCCAGCTCGTTCCGCCGTCGGTGCTCACGTCGACCCGCGCGATCCCTCCGGCGCCCGACCAGGACCGGCCGTGCAGCACCTGGCCCTCCCCCACCGGGAACGTGGCGCCACTGGCCAGCTCGAAGGCACTCTTGATCGTCTGCCGGGTCAGCGGCGCGCTGCCCTCCGGCGGGTGGGAGGGGCCGTACAGCCGGTAGAAGGTGGTGTTCCACGGTGAGAAGAGCGGCTGCGCGGACACCTCGATGTCGCCGACCCACTTGATCGACGAGATCCCCACCCAGGAGGGCACCAGCACCCGCACCGGATACCCGTGGTCGTACGGCAGCGGCTCGCCGTTCATCTCGTACGCGAGCAGCACGTCGTACACCGCCTTGGCCAGCGGCAGCGGACGCCGCACCCGGCCGAGGTTCTCCCCGCCGCTGACGTACTCGGCGTCCAGGCCGCGCGGCTGCACGTCCACGGCGTACGGGGACAGTCCCGCCCTGCGCAGGACGTCGGCGAGGCGCACCCCGCGCCAGCGGGCGACGCCGATCGCGCCCGACGTCCAAGCGGTGCCGGTGACCGTCTCGCCCTGCTGGGTCGTGTAGTGGCTGCGGCCGTTTCCGGCGCACTCGACGAACGCGGTCCGGGTGACGGCGGGCAGGGCGCGCAGATCGTCGTATCCGAACTCCACCGGCCTGTCCTCGCCGAGGGCGCCCCGCAGCCCGCTGCCCCACAGCCGCAGTCGCCAGTCGGCGGCGTCCAGGACGGGAGTGGTGGTGTGGTTGCGGACGAAGAACAGCTCGTTCGGGGTGTGGTGGCCGGTGCCGCGCAGGGCCTCCCAGCGGGTCTCGGCGTTGGTGGCGGTTTGACGATCGGGGTGTCGGCGGCGCGGGCGGGGCCGGGCGCGGGGAGCGCGGTCGCGGCCGCCGTGGCGGCGAGCAGGGTGAGCAGCCGACGGCGGCTGACCCCGTCGGCCCTGGCGTCCCCGGCGAGCCACTGACGCAGCCTGCGGCGGTCGTAGGCGGACTCGTCGAGGCGGGTCGCGGGACGGGACGGAGGCACAGCGGATGCGGGCATGACGGGTCCTCGTCGTGAGTGTGGAGGCCGGACATGGCGGGGGGGGACGGCGCGGGCCGAACTCTGGGAGCACCTACGGGCCGGGCCGTCGATTCCAACAGGTCCGATGGGTATGGCCGTTGGAGGGGGTGGTGGCGAGGTGGCGCGCGGTGATCAGCCGGGGAACCGACACAGTGCGGCGGCCACGCGGACGAGGTCCACGGTGCGGCGGCGTATCAGAGGCTCCTGCGGTGGCATGGCGCGATGCAAGCATGCGGGGCGCGAGGGTGTCAACGGACCATCCGTGCCGGGTGGTTGGGGCGCACTCGGACGCCGCTCAGCGTATGTCGAGCTGTCGCATGAGCCCGGCCAGCGACTCGTGAGGGCTCCGTCCGGCGGTGTCGATCACCAGGTGCTCGCGCTCCCACGGCTCGTACGCGCGGGCGAGCACCTGGTGCCAGTCGGGCAGGGGCAGCCCGGGGATGTCCACGGACCGCGCCGTCACGCGGTGCCGGTGCTCGGCGGCATCCGAACAAACCACCTCCACCTCAACGGTCACGGCTCCGGCCGCCGAACCGACGTCACGCCACGCGTCCCGCGTCACGGCCAGCGGGTTGACCGACTCGGCGATGACGGTCAGCCCCTGTCGGAGATGTTCCTCGGCCAGGGCGTAGCCGACGATGTAACCGGCCGGCCCGACGGGGTGCCGGGCCAGACCGGAACGGACGATCGCCTGCTCGATGGTGTCGATCCGCAGGTGGACCGCGCCGATCCGGCCGGCCAGCAGCCGCGCCAGTGTCGTCTTGCCGGTGCCGGGCAGCCCGCACAGGACGATGAGCATGCCTGGTCCCGCCGAGGACGCCCGGGCGGCGGCTACTTGTTGGTCCTGGGCAGGCCCGGCGGGTTGATCTCCGACTTGGTCACGGCCTCGTCGGACAGGCCCCAGCGCTTCAGCACCTTCGCGTACGTGCCGTTCTCGACGACGTGGTTGAGGGCGTCGGCGAGCGGCTTGGCCAGGCCGCTGTCCTTCTTGGTGGTGGCCGCGATGAGGCCCTGGAGGGTGGCTCCGGCGCCGGAGTAGGTGCCGACGACCTCGGTCTTGCCGGTCGTGGCCGCGTGGTAGGCGGCGGTGGGGTTGGGGCCGAGGTAGAGGTCGATACGGCCGGACTGGAGGGCGAGATAGGTGTCGCTGTCGTTCTGGTAGTACTTGATGTCGACCGGCTTGCGGCCGGCCTTCTCGTTCTCCTTGCTCCACTCGATCAGCAGCTTCTCCTGGTTGGTACCGCTGCTCACGGCGACGGTCTTGCCCGCCACGTCCGCGGGCCCGGTGACCTTCAGGCCACTGCCCTTCTTCGCTCCGAAGCCCAGGTTGTCCTCGCGGTAGGTGGCGAAGTCGTACTTCTCCTTGCGTTCCTCGGTGACGGTGATGTTGCTGAAGCCGGCGTCGTACTTGGCGCTGTCGAGGCCGACGAAGATGTTCTCCCAGGACACCGTGTTGATGTGCGGCTTGAGGCCGAGCACGTCGGCGACCAGGTAGGCGAGGTCGGGCTCGACGCCGATGACCGTCTTGTTGTCGGTGGCGTAGAAGGTCAGCGGCGCGGCGGAGCCGGACGAGGCGACGAGTTCCAGGGTGCCTCTCTTGCGGATCTTCTCCGGGACCTCGGCGGCTATGGAGTCGACCTTGTCGGTAGTGACGCGGTTCTGGTCGGGGCTGATGTTGATCTTCGTCTTGGCGCCCGACGCGGCCGCGACCTCGGTCGTACCACCCTCGGAGGGGTTGCTGCAGGCGGCGAGGACGAGGGCGGAGGCCAGTCCGAGCGCGGCTGCGGCGGTGCGGCGGCGGGCGAGGCGAGTGGACACGGTCGTACTCCTTGCGTGCGGAACGGGGGTGAAGGGGGTGGGTTCAGAGGACCTTGGAGAGGAAGGCGCGGGTGCGTTCCTGGCGCGGGTTTTCGAGGACGGCCTTGGGCGGCCCCTGCTCGACGACGACTCCGCCGTCCATGAACACCACGGTGTCGGCGACCTCACGGGCGAAGCCGATCTCATGGGTCACGACGATCATGGTGGTGCCGGTACTGGCCAAGTCCTTGATGACGTCGAGGACTTCACCGACCAGCTCCGGGTCGAGCGCCGAGGTGGGCTCGTCGAAGAGCAGTACCTTCGGTTCGAGGGCGAGCGCGCGGGCGATGGCCACGCGCTGCTGCTGGCCGCCGGAGAGCTGGCGCGGGTAGGCGTCGACCTTGTCGGCGAGGCCGACGCGGTCGAGGAGCCGACGGGCCGTCTCCTCCGCCGCCTTGCGTGTGCGGCGCAGCGCGGAGACCGGGGCCTCGATCAGGTTCTCCAGAACCGTCAGGTGCGGGAAGAGGTTGAAGTTCTGGAAGACGAACCCGATGTTGGTCCGCTGCTTCAGAACGTCCTTCTCCTTCAGCTCGTGCAGCTTGTTCCCGGCGCGGCGGTAGCCGATGAGCTCGCCGTCGATGCTGATCCAGCCGCGGTTCACCTTCTCCAGGTGGTTGATGGTCCGCAGCAGCGTGGACTTCCCGGAGCCGGACGGGCCGAGGATCACCGTGACCCCGCCGGCCCGGACCTGTAGGTCGACGCCGCGCAGCACCTCCAGCGGGCCGAAGCTCTTGTGGACGCCGTGGACGTCGACCATGACGGCACTCATGAACTCTCCTTCGTCAGGTGGCGCCGGACGCGCTGGAGCGGGGTGGGCGGCAGGGTGCGGTTGGCGCCGCGGGCGTAGCGCCGCTCGACGTAGTACTGGGCGATCGACAGGAGCGAGGTCAGGACGACGTACCAGGCGGTGGCGACCAGCAGCAGCGGGATCACCCGGCCGTTGCGGCCGTAGATCACCTGCACCTGGTAGAACAGCTCGCCGATCGACATCACGTAGACCACCGAGGTGCCCTTGAGCAGGCCGATGATCTCGTTGCCGGCCGTGGGCAGGATGGCGCGCATCGCCTGCGGCAGCACGATCCGGCGGATCTGCCGCAGCCGGGGGATGCCCAGCGCCGCGGCCGCCTCCAGCTGTCCGTGGTCGATGGAGAGGACGCCGCCTCGGACGATCTCTGCGGCGTACGCCGCCTGGTGCAGGGTCAGTCCGATGATGGCGGCGCCGATGGTGCCGATGAGGGTGTTGCTGTCGACGGACCAGAACACCGGGCCGAAGGGGATGCCGACGCCCAACTCCCTGTACAGCGCGCTCAGGTTGAACCAGAACACCAGCTGGACGATCATCGGGATGGACCGGAAGACCCAGATGTAGGTCCAGGCGACGGTCGAGAGCACCGGGCTGCGCGAGAGCCGCATGAAGGCGATGACGGTGCCGAGGAGGAAGCCCAGGACGGTGGCGTAGGCCGTGAGCTGGAGGGTGACCCACACGGCCTGGACGATCGTCTCGGAGAGGACGTAGTCCCGGAAGACGTTCCACTCCCAGACGGGGTTCGTGGCCAGGCCGTGCGCGAACTGGGCGATCAGCACGACGACGGCGACGGCGGCGGCCCAGCGCGCGTAGTGGCGGGCGGGCACGACCTTCAACTCGGCTGGTTCTTCGGCGAGTTGGGTGACGGGTGGGGTAACGGTGTCGCTGCTCATGGGTCACCTGTGCTCGGGCGGGTTGATCCGCGATGTGTCGATCGCGGAGGCGGAGGTGCCCCACTTGGCGAGGATCCGGGCGTACGTGCCGTCCTTGATCAGCGCGTTGACGGCGGCCTGGAACGCCTTGGTGAGCGCGGAGCCCTTCTTGAAGGCGAAGCCGACGTCGAGGCGGTGGAACTCGCCGAGGAACGCGGTCTGCGAGGTGGGCTGTGCGGCCTGGTGGCGCAGGCCGTTGATGGTCGACATGATCACGTCGATACGGCCCTGCTGGAGCGCGGTGAGCGGCGCCGCGTTCTCCGAGTAGACCTTCACGTCGTACGGCTTCTTGCCCGCCTTCGCGCACACCCCCTTCTGCGCGTTGAGGGTCGCCTCGAAGGTGGTGCCGGCGCCGGTGCCGATGGTCAGCCCGCACAGCTGGGTGAGGTCGGTGACCTTCGACTTGAGCGTGGTGTTGCCCTTCTTCACCCCGAAGCCCTGGCCGTCGTTGATGTAGGTGACGAAGTCGATGGTCTTGAGGCGCTCCGCGGTGACGCCGAAGTTGCCGGTGCCGACGTCGTACTTGCCGCTGCCGAGGGCGGGCAGGATGGTCTCGAAGGAGGCGTCCTGGCGTTCCAGCTTCACGCCGAGCACCTTGGCCACGGCGTCGGCGAGGTCGATGTCCTGGCCGGCGGGCGCCTTGTCCGGGCCGTTCGGGTAGTACGCACCGGGCGGGAAGCCGACCGAGCTGCCGACCCGGAGCGTGCCCGACTTGCGTACGTCGGCGGGGAGCAGGGCGGCGGCGGAGTCCACCTTGCGTACGGCGGTGACCGGGTCGTCGGTCGGTGCGGGGGACCCCTGGGCGCCCACCGGCGCTGTGCCGTCGGCGGCGCCGGAGCCGCAGGCATTCAGTGCGAGCAGGGGCAGCAACAGGAGGGCGGCGGCGCCGCGCAGGCGTGGTCTGATGCCGTGGACGTTCACAGCTCGGCGGCCCTTCCTGTGGGTGCTTCGGCGGTCAGGTGCTTCTCGAAGGGCAGCGGACCGATGGTTTCCGGGTCGGCCTCCGTGTCGAACAGCGGTGTGTAGCCGGTGGCCAGATACAGGCCGCGGGCCTCGGGCTGGCGCGGTCCCGTCGTCAGGTAGACGCACCGGTAGCCGCGGGCGCCCGCCTCGCGTTCCAGCTCGGCGACGACGCGCCGGGCGAGGCCGCGGCGGCGGTGGGCGGAGTGTGTCCAGATCCGCTTCAGCTCGGCCGTGGTCGCGTCGTACCGGCGGAAGGCGCCGCCCGCGACCGGCTCGCCGTGCTCCAGGAGCAGGAGCAGGACGCCGCCGTACGGCGCGGTGAACTCCTCGTCGGGGTAGCGGGCCATCTCGCCGTGGGCGTCCCCGCCGTACCGCGCGGAGTACTCGTCTCCGAGTTCCCGCAGGAGTGGCTCCACCAAGGGGTCGGACACGGGCACTTCGAGGACCGTCAACTCGGTTGACCGAGCCGGTGGTTGGGCGACGGAGGTCATCCGTTCACCGCCGTGAGGGCCTGCGTGCCGCGGGCGGCACGCTCGGCGTCGCGCTTGGCGACCTCCTCCCGGACGATCGGGATCACGTACCGGCCGAAGTCGATGGCGTCGTCCAGCAGGTCGTAGCCGCGCGCGGAGAGGATGTCGACGCCGAGGTCGTAGTAGTCGAGCAGTGCCTGGGCGACCGTCTCCGGGGTGCCGACCAGGGCGTTGGAGTTGCCCGCGCCTCCGGTCGCGGCGGCGGTCGGGGTCCACAGGGCGCGGTCGTAGCGCTCGCCCGCCTCGGCGATGGCGATGAGCCGCTGCGAGCCGGTGTTCTGTGGCTGCGCGTGTCCGTTGTGGCGCTTGGTGATCGCCTCGCCCCGCTCCCTGCGGGCCTTGATCGCGCCGACCGTGCGGTGGGCCTTCTCCCAGGCCAGTTCCTCGGTCGGGGCGATGATCGGGCGGAAGGCGACCTGGATGCGCGGCACGTCGGTGCGGCCCGCGGCCTTCGCTGCGGCCTTCACGTGCTCGATCTGCTCGGCGGTCTTCGCGAGGGGCTCGCCCCACAGGCAGTAGATGTCGGCCTCGGCGCCGCCCGCGGCGTAGGCGGCGGGGGACGAGCCGCCGAACGACACGTTCGGGCGGGGCTGTTGGACGGGGAAGACGTCGCTGACGAAGTCGTGGAAGCGGTAGTGCTCGCCCTCGTGGTCGAAGGTCTCGTGGGTGGTCCAGATCTTCTTGACGATCCGGATGTACTCGCGGGTGCGGGCGTAGCGCTCGTCCTTGGTGAGGGTGTCGCCCTCGCGGCCCTGCTCGTGGTCGTTGCCGCCGGTGATGAAGTGGACGGTCAGCCGACCGTCGCTGATCTGGTCGAGGGTGGCGAAGGTCTTGGCGGCGAAGGTGGGGTACGAGACGTTCGGGCGGTGGGCGAGCAGGATCTGGAGGCGGTCCAGCCGGCTCGCGATGTACGCGGCGGCCGGTGCCGGGTCCGGTGATCCGGAGCCGTAGGCGAACAGCACCCGGTCCCAGCCGTGGTCCTCGTGTGCCCGGGCGAGCCGGAGCGTGTACTCCTTGTCGAACGCGGCGCCGGAGCGCGGCGTGGTTTCGGAGCCGTTGTTGGTGGCGGCGATGCCGAGGAACTCCACGGGCATGGGCGTGGGCCTTTCAGGGGATACGGCGGCACGCACGCGGGCATGGCGGAACTGCCGGGCGTGCAGGCGTGGGTGATGGCTCGTCAGAACGGCGGCGACGAGTGGAAGGACGAGTCGATACGGGCGTGACGACGCCGGGCGTCGGTGGAAAGGGTGCGGCGGCAGCGCGCGTGAAGGGAGAACTCGGCCCGCGACGGGGTCACCGAGGGAGGGAAGGGCCGGTCAGACGGCCCGCTGCCGAGTCAGGCGCAACACGCCGCGGAGCACACCCGACAGAAGTCGATGTGATCGCGCGTGACCAAGCGCTGCTGGGCATTCATGCGACTAATTGAGCAGTACATCGCGCTCTTCGTCAAGCAGAGCCCGGATGCCGGACGGGCCCGACCGGCGCCGTCCGCGGCGCTGTTGACACATCGATGCCATGGGCACATACGATCGACGGCGGACCGGCTCCGCGATGCGTGGCAGCCTCTCCGGCCGCGTTGAGGGACGCGGCAGCGTGACGACGCCGCGCCCCGGCCGCACCGCACCCGCGCAGCGCCCGTAAGTGCGCCGCCCTGCGGATGCCACCGGGGTCATCCACGCCTGCGATTCCCTCCCCTGGAGAGAGCCTCCCCATGGTCACGCCGCCCCATGTCACGCCCACCCCTGCCACGAAGACGCCCCAGACACCCGAAGGATCCGCCCGCCAAGGCGCCGCGGACGCGGACCTGCCGCGGGTCGTCCCGCGCCGGCACGCCGGCCGTTGGCTGACCGGCGCCCTCGCCCTGCTGCTGTTCGCGATGGTGCTCAACTCCGTGGTCCGCAACGAGGCCTTCCAATGGGACGTGGTGGGCCGGTACTTCACCACGACAGCCGTGCTGGACGGGCTGCTGCTCTCCCTGTGGCTGACCGCGGTGGTGATGGTGCTCGGCTTCCTGCTCGGCACGGCGCTCGCGGTGATGCGGCTGTCCGCCAACCCGGTGCTGCGCACGCTGAGTTGGGGCTATGTGTGGATCTTCCGGTCCACTCCGCTGCTGGTGCAGCTGCTGTTCTGGTTCAACATCGGCGCGCTGTATCCGACGCTCGGGCTCGGGATCCCGTTCGGCCCGGAGTTCGTCACCGTCAAGACGGTCAATCTGTTCGGCCCGACCCTCACCGCCGTCATCGGCCTGACCCTGCACGAGTCCGCCTATGCCGCCGAGGTGGTGCGCGGTGGCATCCTCTCGGTGGACTCCGGGCAGAACGAGGCCGCCCAGGCGCTCGGGCTCAGCAGACGCCGCACCCTGCGCCGGATCGTCGTCCCGCAGGCGATGCGCTCCATCGTGCCGACCGCCGGGAACATGCTGATCGGCACCCTGAAGGGCACGAGCATCGTCAGCGTGCTGGCCGTGCACGACCTGCTGTACTCGGTGCAGCTGATCTACAACCAGACCTACCAGGTCATTCCGCTGCTGATGGTCGCCACGCTGTGGTACATCGCGGTGACCACGGTGCTGAGCGCGGGCCAGTTCTACGTCGAGCGGTACTACGCCCGCGGCAACTCCCGCGCTCTGCCGCCCACTCCGCTGCAGCGGGCGCGCGGCCACCTGACCGCCGTACGCCACCGGCTGAGCGCGGCGACGGCCGCCGACGCCCGCCCGGCGATCGGCGGTGACCGGTGAGCGGCGCACCCGCCACGGCCGTCCTGGTCGTCGTCGGCGCGGGGCCGCGCGCCACGGGACTGCTGGAGCGGATCGCCGCCAACGCTCCCGAACTGTGGGACGGGACACGGGAGTTGCGCATCCACCTGCTGGACCCGCATCCGCCCGGACCAGGTCGCGTCTGGCGGCACGAGCAGTCCGCGCTGCTCCGGATGAACTCCATGGCCGAGGACGTCACCATGTTCACCGACGAGTCCTCCACCATCGACGGCCCGGTACGGCCCGGTCCCTCGCTCGCCGAGTGGGCCGCCCAGTTCTCCGGCCGGGGCCCACGTCACACCCCGTACGCCGAACCCGCCGACCCGGAGGTGCTCGCCGAACTGCGCTCACTCGACGCGGCCGACTTCCCCACCCGCCGCGCGCAGAGCGCCTATCTGGACTGGGTGTTCCGCAGGGCGCTGGTCGAGCTGCCGCCCTCGGTGACCGTCGAGTGGCATCGCACCACCGCGACCGCCGTCACCGGTCCCCCGGACGGCCCGCAGCACGTGCACCTGGCCGACCGCGCCGACCCGCTCACCGCCGACCTGGTGATCCTGGCCCAGGGGCACATCGGCGCCACGCCCGCCGCCGAGCAGCGCGAGCACGCCGGCTTCGCCCGCCGCCACGGCCGCTTCCATCTCCCCCCGGAGTTCTCAGCCGACGCCGACCTGTCCGCACTGCGGCCCGGCGAACACGTCATCCTGCGGGGCTTCGGGCTCGCCTTCATCGACCTGATGGCCATGCTCACCGAGGGCCGCGGCGGCACATACCGCACCGAGGCCGACGGCACCCTCACCTACCTTCCGTCCGGCCGCGAGCCCGTCCTGCACGTCGGATCGCGGCGCGGGGTGCCGTACCACTCCAAGGCCCGCTACCGCCTCCAAGGCCCCCGCCCGCCGCTGCCCCGGCACTTCGGCCCCGAGGCGGTGGACGCGCTGCTCGCCGAGGGGCGCCCGCTGGACCTGCGGCGCGATGTGTGGCCGCTGATGGCCAAGGAGATCGGCTTCGGCCACTACCACGAGCTCTTCCACGCCCACCCCGAACGCACCGCACTCCCCTGGCCGGACTTCGTCGCCGCGTACGACCGCCTGGGCTGGTACGACGACGCCATGGCGGCCCTCGTCGCCGCGGCCGTACCCGACCCGGCGGACCGCCTGGACTTCGATGCCCTGGATCATCCGCTGGACGGCCTCTCCTTCCCGGCACCGGACGCCTTCCAGGATCATCTGCGCGAGCACATCGCCCAGGATGTCGCCCGCCGCGAGGACCCGGAGTTCAGCGCCGATCTCGGGGCGTTCCTCGCCCTGCTGTCCCTCTACGGCCAGCTGCCCCGCCTGGTCGCCGCGGGACGGCTGACCGCGCGGTCCGTCGCCGAGCGGCTCGACGGCTGGTGGCAGGGCTTCTTCAGCTTCCTGGCCTCCGGCCCGCCCGGCTTCCGGCTGCGCGAGCTGTTGGCCCTGTCCCGGGCGGGGATCGTCCACTTCGTGGGCGCCGACGTCCGGATCGGCACCGACGAGAGCGCCGGCACCTTCACCGCGACCAGCCCCACCGTCCCCGGGCACACCGTCCACGCGACCGCCCTCATCGAGGCATACCTGCCGCGCCCCTCCCTCGACCGCACCGAGGACCCCCTCCTGCGGGACCTGCACCGGACCGGCGCCCTCACCGAGGAGGTCATCGCCGACCCCACCCACACCCACCGCTCCGGCCTGCTCGCGGTCTCCTCCGAGAACGGCCATGTCATCGACCCATCGCTCGGCGGAACGCACCCCCGGCGCATCGCCCTCGGCGCCCCCACCAACAGCCGGGCCGTCGCCGCTTTCGCCCGGCCCCGCACCAACGCGCCCGCCTTCCGCCAGAATGACGCGGTGGCGCGCGCGCTTTTGCGCGCCCTTGGCGCCGGGGGCCTGACCTCGCCTTTCTCACATGGAGAGAAGGAAGCGTCCATTATATGAACAACCACTTGGGATAGGCGCAACCTTCTGCCACGATCCCCATCAACCAGGTAGGAAAACTAGGAATCTGTGGGGTGGGGACGCCATGAGCATGCGTGACCGCACGGACCTGTTCCCGGCCCTCCTGACCTCGCGTCGCCACATCGACTTCGGCCGTACGTCCAGCGCCATCTGTCGGCTCGTCTGAGACTCTCCGCGACGCGCACCCACCCCCCACACACCGCTGCGCCCCTGCTGTCCCGTCGGGATGGCGGGCGAGTGGTGTGCCGGTACGCGTCACCAGGCCCCCTGCCTGCCTTGCCGTACCTCCCTGAACACCCTTTCCTCGAGAGGACACCTCTGTGTCTGCCGCAAGACCGCTCACCACCCTGCGCACCTTCGCCGTCATAGCGGCGCTGCCCCTGCTGCTGACCGCCTGCGGCTACGGCGCCGAGTCCACCGACAGCGACAAGCAGACCGAGGTCGCGGCGGATGCCAAGAAGCTCTCCGTCGACGAGGTGAACATCGGCTACTTCCCGAACCTGACGCACGCCACCGCCCTGGTGGGCATCCAGGAGGGCCTGCTCCAGAAGGAGCTCGGCGGCACCAAGATCACGCCCTCGACCTTCAACGCCGGTCCTTCGGAGATCGAGGCGCTGAACTCCGGCTCCCTCGACATCGGCTGGATCGGCCCCTCCCCCGCCATCAACGGCTACACCAAGGCGGCGGGCAAGAACCTGCGGATCATCTCCGGTTCGGCCTCGGGCGGCGTGAAGCTCGTCGTCAACCCGGACAAGATCAAGTCCCTGAAGGACGTCAAGGGCAAGAACATCGCCACGCCGCAGCTCGGCAACACCCAGGACGTGGCGCTGCTCAACTGGATCTCCGAGCAGGGCTGGAAGGTCGACGCCGAGAGCGGCAAGGGCGACGTCTCCGTGGTCCGCACCGACAACAAGATCACGCCGGACGCCTACAAGTCGGGCTCGATCGACGGCGCCTGGGTGCCGGAGCCGACCGCGTCCAAGCTGGTCGCCGAGGGCGGCAAGGTGCTGCTCGACGAGGGCGACCTGTGGCCCGACAAGAAGTTCGTGATCACGAACATCATCGTCCGGCAGGACTTCCTGAAGAAGCACCCGGATGTCGTCGAGGCCGTGCTGCGCGGTTCGGTGAAGACCAACGCGTGGATCAACGCCAACCCGGACAAGGCCAAGGCCTCGGCCAACGAGGCGCTGAAGGAGGAGACCGGCAAGGCCCTGCCCGCCGAGGTCATCGACCCGGCCTGGAAGTCGATCACCTTCCTGGACGACCCGCTGGCCGCCACCCTCGACACCGAGGCGGAGCACGCCGTCAAGGCCGGTCTGCTGGAGAAGCCCGACCTCAAGGGCATCTACGACCTCGCTCCGCTCAACAAGGTCCTCAAGGCCGACGGCAAGGACGAGGTCGACGACGCCGGTCTCGGCGTCAAGTAACGACCACCGCATCCGACGAGTCCCCCAGGAGATGACGACGATGGCCACTACGACGGCCACGACCGCCAAGGTCGCGGAGGACACCACGGCGGTGCCGTACGCCGCCCGGATCGAGCATGTCTCGAAGTCCTTCCCGGCGCCGGGCACACCCGGCGGACAGCAACTCGTGCTGGACGACATCACGCTCGATGTCGCACCCGGCGAGTTCGTCACCCTCCTGGGGGCCTCCGGGTGCGGCAAGTCCACTCTGCTCAACCTGGTCGCGGGGCTGGACCTGCCGTCCGCCGGTTCGATCGGCACGGACGGCCGGCCCGCCCTGATGTTCCAGGAGCACGCGCTGTTCCCGTGGCTGACCGCGGGCAAGAACATCGAACTCGCCCTGAAACTGCGCGGGGTCGCCAAGGCGGAGCGCCGGCCGGAGGCGGAACGGCTGCTGGACCTCGTCCGACTGCAGGGCGCGCACGGCAAGCGGGTGCACGAGCTGTCCGGCGGTATGCGCCAGCGCGTCGCGCTCGCCCGGGCGCTGGCGCAGGACAGGCGGCTGCTGCTGATGGACGAGCCGTTCGCGGCGCTGGACGCGATCACCCGGGACGTCCTGCACGACGAACTGACCCGCATCTGGCGCGAGACGGGACTGTCGGTGCTGTTCGTGACGCACAACGTGCGCGAGGCGGTTCGGCTCGCCCAGCGCGTCGTCCTGCTGTCCTCGCGTCCGGGCCGTATCGCCCGGGAGTGGACGGTCGACCTGCCGCATCCGCGTCGTATCGAGGACGCCGCGGTCGCCGAACTGTCCGTCGAGATCACCGAAGAACTGCGTGGGGAGATCCGCCGCCATGGCCAGCACTGAGACCACCACCGCCAAGGACGGCAACGACCTCGCCGGACTCGAAGCCGGCCTGGACGCCCTGGACACCGTCCAGACCACCCGCACGCCCTTCCGCAAGACCCTCACCCAGAAGGTCCTGCCGCCCCTCGTCGCCATCGCCCTGGTCCTGGCCGTCTGGCAGTTCCTGGTCTCCTCCGGGATCGCCGACGACCCCTCCAAACTGCCCCCACCGGCCGACGTCTGGGGCGAACTGCGCGAGTCCTGGCTGCAGGGCACCCTCCTCGACTACATCTGGACATCCGTCTCCCGCGGCATGCTCGGCTTCCTGCTGGCCCTCGCCATCGGCACGCCGCTCGGCCTGCTCGTGGCACGCGTGAAGTTCGTCCGCGCGGCGATCGGCCCGATCCTGTCCGGCCTGCAGTCCCTGCCCTCCGTCGCCTGGGTCCCGCCCGCCGTCATCTGGCTCGGACTCAACGACAAGATGATGTACGCCGTCATCCTGCTCGGCGCCATCCCCTCCATCGCCAACGGCCTGGTCTCCGGCGTCGACCAGGTACCCCCGCTGATCCTGCGGGCGGGCCGCACGCTGGGCGCCACGGGCCTGAAGGGCACCTGGCACATCGTCATGCCCGCCGCCCTGCCCGGCTACCTCGCCGGCCTGAAGCAGGGCTGGGCCTTCTCCTGGCGCTCCCTCATGGCCGCCGAGATCATCGCCTCCCACCCCGACCTCGGCGTGGGCCTGGGCCAACTCCTGGAGAACGGCCGCACCAACAGCTCCATGGCCATGGTCTTCTTCGCCATCCTCCTCATCCTGTTCGTCGGCATCGCCATCGACCTGCTCATCTTCAGCCCGCTGGAGCGCTGGGTCCTGCGCAGCCGCGGCCTGCTGGTCACTCACTGAACGAACTGAACGACGGGGACCACGGGCAGCCGAGGGGGACGGCGCGTCCGCACAGGCGGCACCCATGCGGAACCGCTCAACCTCGGCCCGGCTGCACCTGCTTCACGCAGCCGGGCCGAGGCACGGCTGCGTGAGGCCTCGACGGCGGTGTCCAGTACGGCAGCGAGGAGATGGACCTCCCGGAGGAGGAGGTCCGCGCCCGCCACCCCGAGTCCTTCCGGACCATCTGGCGGGAGGCACGCCGGTTCCACGAGGAGGGCCGTCGGGACTTCTTCCGCAAGCGCACCAACATGCCGATGGGCGAGTACCTCGACCGGGGCGGCTACAGCCAGGAGTTCCGGTACGGCTACTTCATCCTGCTGTGCAGCGCGGTGTGGTCGGTGCCCGCCGAACTGATCTGGGAGATGCCCGCGACGACCGTGATCGCCTTCTTCATGGCCCACGACGAGAGCGGTCTCGGCGGCCGCCGGGGCGACTGGCGGACGGTGGTCGGGGGCTCGATCTCGTACGTGCGGAAGGCGATCGCGGCGATCGACCCGAAGACCCGGCTGTCCGAGCCGGTCACCGGGATCCGGCAGGACCCGGACGGCGTCGTCGTGCGGACGGCGTCCGGCGAGGAGCGCTTCGACCACGCCGTCGCCGCCACACACGCCGACGTGACCCGCGCTCTGCTGGAGAACCCGACCCCGGCCCAGCACGAGCTGCTGTCGCCCCTGCGCTACAACGCCTCCACGGTCGTCCTGCACACCGACCCCTCGGTGATGCCCGCCGACCGCGCGCGCTGGGAGGCCTGGAACTACGGCAAGGTGACGGTGGACGGGCAGCCGCGCACGTACGTCGCCTACTACATGAACAAACTGCAGGGCTTCGATGCGCGGACCGACTACTTCGTCACGCTCGACTACCCCCTGCCGGTCACCGAGGAGTCGGTGATCCGGACCTTCCGCTACGAGCACCCGGTCATCGACATGGCCATGCGCACCGCGCAGCAGACCATCTACGCGGTCAACGAGGGGCCGCGGGTGAAGCTGTGCGGCTCGTACTTCCACTCCAAGCAGCAGTACCACGACCAGATCGGCTCGCACGAGGCCGCGTTCTCCTCCGGGAAGGAGGCGGCGGCACAGCTGTTGCGCGAGCTCCGGGGTTAGTCGCCGGTGTGCCGCCGCGCCGACTCGTTCTCCTGGGCCATGCGCCTGAGCGCCAGCAGCGCGGGTTCCAGGAGGACGGTCAGCAGCAGGGCCCGCTCGGCGACCTCCAACGGGTCCTCGATTCCGCCCAGTTGGTCGAGGTCGAGGACGGCGGTGCGCTCGGCGAGTCGGGCGTACGGCAGGAGGACGCGCCAGTCGATCGGGACGCCGAGCGAGCGCAGGGAGGACAGAGTGTCGGCGAGCGTGCCGCGGGCCGGGGCGGCCTGGTGCACATCCCAGCCCAACTCCTCGACCAGGGCGTCGACTTCACCGGCCTCGTCGGCCTGGTCGGCAGGCTTTCCGGCCGGCGCGAGGGAGCCCAGCGTGAGACCGAGAACGCGATGGGTGTCGTCGGTGTGCTCGGCCAGGGCGTCAAGCACCTCCCGGGTGGTGCTCACGGACAGGCCGCGGACACCGGTCAGCGCCCGGATCAGCTTCAGTCGGCGCAGGTGGTGTTCGTCGTACTCGGCCTGCGTCGCCGCCGTCTGCTGACCGGGCTGGAGCAGCCCCTCACGGAGGTAGTACTTGATCGTCGTGACGGCCACACCACTGCGGCGGCTCAACTCGGATATACGCATCGATCGGCCCCCGCTCTGGAAACTGGATACCTCTACTGTCTAACATAGATAGTAGAGGTATCCAATATTTCCTCCGGAGAGGGCCACAGCCATGCCCACCCTGCGCTGGACCACCGTCAACACCCCCGCACCGGACACCGAGGCGTTCGTCATGGCGTCCCGCCTGGAGGTCCGCTCACTCAAGGACGTTCCGCGCTTCTTCCTTCAGTCACTGACCGCGTGGAAACAGGTCACCGGCGCACCCGGCGCCTACGGCGCCTCACTGATCGCCCAACCACTGAAGCGCACCTTCTGGACCCTGTCGGCCTGGGAGAACAAGGAGGCGCTGTACACCTACGCGAAGACCGAACCGCACCGGTCGATCATGAACGGCCTGCGGCCCACGATGAAGGACTCCGTCTTCACGTTCTGGCAGGTCCCCGCGACCGACCTGCCCATCGACTGGACGGACGCCAAGCACCGCCTCGCCGAGCAGGCACAGACCGGCAGCTGATCCCCCGCCCCCCTTGGACACCCATTCCGCTAGGAGAGTCCCTCGCCATGACGCTGTCCGAAGAGAACCCGGTCCTCGACGATCCCGTCACCGACCCGGCCGCACCCTCGGCGGCCCGCCGCATACCCCTGTGGCTCGCCATCGTCGCGTGCAGCGTGCCCATGTTCATGGTCGCGCTCGACAACCTCGTCGTCTCCACGGCCCTGCACACGCTCGCCGTCGACCTGCGGGCGAACACCCAGGAACTCCAGTGGTTCGTCAACGCCTACGTCCTCAGCTTCGCCTGCCTGTTGATGACGGGGGCCGCGCTCGGTGACCGGTTCGGCAGGCGCCTGGTCTTCGTCGCCGGCATCGCCGTGTTCACGCTCGCCTCCATCGGCTGCGGCCTGTCCGACACCAGCGCCCAGCTGATCACCTTCCGCACGATCCAGGGCTTCGGGGCTGCCGCCGTCATGCCAATGTCGCTGACCCTGCTGTCCCAGGCGGTGCCCGAGCGGCTGCGCGGGATGGCGCTGGGCGTCTGGTCCGGGGTGAGCGGCCTGGCCGTAGCCATGGGTCCGGTCGTGGGCGGCGCGGTGGTCGACGGCCTGGACTGGCGGTGGATCTTCTGGATCAACGTGCCGGTGTGTGTGATCGCCATTCCTCTGGTCCTGTTCGCCCTGCGGGAGAGCTCGTTGCCCGGCGTCCGTCTCGACCTGGTCGGTATGGTGCTGGCGGCGGCCGGGCTGTGCGCCGTGGTGTGGGCGATCGTGCACGGTGAGCCCGACGGCTGGACCTCGGCGAAGGTCCTCGGCGCGTTCACGGCGGGCGCCGTGCTGCTGGCCGCGTTCGTCGCCTGGGAGGCCCGCACCCGCGAGCCGCTGCTGCCCCTGTCCTTCTACCGGGTCCGCGCCTTCACCCTCACCAACATCGTCTCCGCGACGATGTACTTCGGCGTGTTCGGCTCCCTGTTCCGGCTCGCCCAGTACCTCCAGATCGTGCCCCCGCGCACCCCGCTGGAGGCCGGCGTCCGCACCCTCGCCTGGACCCTCATGCCGATGTTCGTCGCCCCCGTCGCGGGCCTGCTCACCGACAAGGTCGGCGGCGGACGCCTGATGGCACTCGGCCTGTTCCTCCAGGGCGTGGGCCTCGGCTGGATCAACCTCGTCACCGACACGGACACGGCCTACTCCTCCCTGGTCGGCCCGATGATCGTGGCCGGCATCGGCATGGGCTTCGTCTTCGCACCCACGGCCGCGGTCGTCCTCGGCTCGGTCGCCAAGGAGCACGCGGGCAAGGCCTCCGGCGCGAACACCACCGTCCGCGAGATCGGCGGCGCGCTGGGCATCGCCGTACTCAGCACCGTGTTCGTGGCACACGGCAGCACGCGAAGCCCGCAGCAGTTCGTCGACGGCCTGCAGCCCGCGGTGTGGGTCGGCGTCGCGGTGGTGTTCGGCGGCGCGCTGTGCGCCCTGGGAATCCCGCGCCGGCCGCGCCCGGCGCCCGCAGCGAGCCTGCCAGGGCCAGTGGGTGTTTGCGTATCCGGCTATCCGGCTAGTAGTCGCCGAGCAAGTATGTGTCGCATTCCACCGGAACACCGCTGTTCCAACCCGTGAGAAATGCGTCTCGCCTCTGCTCCGGCGTCCCGTGGAACTGCTCGTCTTCAGCTTTTCGCCCATACTCCCGCCCAGCAGTCTGCATGGAGCTCCGTCTTGTAGACCGGGAATCGCCTCGGCTCAGTTTCGCTGGAGGGGACGAGCCCCAGCTCGCCCTGAAGGTGATGAGCGTATTCATGGGCCACCGCATGAGCACTGAGAAGTCTCCTGCCGGGAATCCGAAATCGGGATCCGGATTGGTCCTGTGTACGCCTTCCCATATCTCCGTGGCCACGACTTGCGATATCACCAGGTGATCATCGATGGGGCAATACGCTGCCGTCGCGTCATTCGGCTGACCTCAGCCCCAGTCGACCACCTCTCCAGGTCCCGGGAAAGAATAAGTAGTTTCCGGATCCGGATAGCCGGCACTGGTCCACACCCCGGTCCAGACGCTATGCACGTCTTCAAACACGTACTTCATGAAGTCACACATTGTGTATGCATCGGATCCAGAAAGGTTGGCATCGATACTGACGGTCGTGTCTGCGCGTTCGCGGTGGATGGGGTCACGTGTTGGGACGCTGGGATTCAGGTATGGGCGATTGCTTACTTCGCCATTCTCATGGTTGCTCGCCTCAATGGCCAGCATGGGCAATTGAGCCAGCCCTCCGCTCCAACGAGTGCCACCTCTTCAACGCCTGCTTATGGTGAGAGAGGGGCACATCCTCGGAGCGTGCCATGCGATGCGCAACACTGTTCTGCGCTGCGGTTCTGACCGCCGCGACCCTTGGCGGCACCACTCCGCGCCCGGCCGCGGACGACCCGCAGCTCGCCGAGTTCTACCAGCAGAAGATCGGCTGGGGCCCGTGCCCCGCCTCCTACCCCGCGTCCATGCAGTGCGGGAAGCTCCAGGTCCCGCTCGACTACGCGCACCCCGACCAGGGCACCATCGAGCTGGCCCTGGCCCGGATCCCGGCCACCGGGCCGACCCGGCTTGGCTCACTGGTCCTCAATCTGGGCGGTCCCGGGCAGAGCGGCACCCAGGGCACCAGCACCCGCTTCGACCGCTGGCGGGATCTCGCCAAGTCCTACGACGTGGTCGGCTTCGACCCCCGCGGCATCGCCGAGAGTGCCCCCATCAGTTGCGACGGCGCCCTGCCGCTCATGGGCACCGAATACCTGGACGCCGCCGAACTGCTGCGTGCCACCGAGAAGGCGGCCCGCGCCTGCGAAAGCCATACCGGCCCGATCCTGCGCCACGTCGGCACGGTCGACGTCACCCGGGACATGGACGTGCTGCGCGCGGCGCTGGACGAGCCGAAACTCAACTACCTGGGGTTCTCCTATGGCACCCGGATCGGCGCCGTCTACGCCGCCCAATTCCCGCAGCACGTCGGCCGGATGGTCCTCGACGGAGTCGACACCCTCTCCAAACCCCTGACGGAACAGGCCATGGACGTGGTGAAGGGCCAGCAACTCGCCTTCGAGGGTTTCGTCGACTGGTGCACCAAGCAGCCGAGCTGCGTGTACACGGGCATGGACCCGGACAAGGCGGTGGAGAAGGCCGAAAAGCTGGTCGCCCAGCTGGACGAGTCCCCGCTGACCACCAAGGACGGCAAGGAGTTCACCGGTCAGTCGCTGGCCTTCGCCATCGAGAACTCGCTGTACGGTACGCGTGCCTGGCCGGAGCTCGCGGACGGCCTGGGCAGGCTGGAGCGGGACAAGGGCCTCAAGGACCTCACGGTTCTGGCGGAACTCGCCGAGCCGGAGGAGGACAACGAAGGCGCGGCCTGGACGGTGGTGAACTGCACCGACTACACCGACCGTGGAGTCCGCGGGAATGTGCAGGCCCTCCAGCGCAAACTCGACTCCCTGCGGCCGGAGTTCCAAAAGGCGTCCCCGATCTTTGGCCGCGGTGAACTCTCCGAGATCGAGCTCTGCCACGGCCAGCCCCCGAGTGACGGCTTCATCGCGAACATCGACCACCCCGGAGCCCCGCCCATGCTCCTGATCGGCGTCCGCAACGACCCCGCGACCCCGTATCTGTGGACCGAGGAGACGGCCGCCCGGCTCGACTCGCCCGTGATCATCGACTACGAGGGCCAGGGCCACACGGGCTACGCCCACGCTGCCTGCGTGAAGCAGCACGTGGACCGCTATCTGGTGACGGGGCAGCTGCCGGACGGAAACACCGCCTGCCCGTCCGAGGAAGTGAACGCGAAGGGCGAGTAGCCACCAAGGCGACTGGTGGGGGGCCTGTCCGGTGGATCAAGCCGAGCAAGGCGCGTGTTCACGAACGCACGAGCGGTCAACGCGTGCCCCACATCAGGCCCACGGGCTACTTCCTGACAACGACGCCGGCCACGTGTAATGGCGTTCCCCACAGGCCGAAGGGGCCCTTGAGAGGACCTTTCCGTGACACGTTGCTCCACGCATCAGAGATCGAGTTTCCCTTTGCCCGGCGCCTTTGCCCCGTTCGCTTCTCAGAGCCCGGTGAGAGGTCAGGATGCGGATCACAGCGGCCGTACTGAGTGAGGTGCGGGCTTCGCTCGAGCTCTGCGAGATCGAGATCGAGATCGACGAACCTCGCGATGACGAAGTCCTCGTACGTCTGGTCGCCGCGGGTGTGTGTCACACGGACCTGTTGGTGCGCATCGGCTCCTGCCGCCGGCCGCGCCGGTCGTGCTCGGGCACGAAGGGGCGGGCGTCGTCGAGAGGGTGGGCGGGCGTGTGAACGAGGAGTTCGGCATGACGGGCATACGTGAGGGCGAGCGGTCGGTGCTGGTCGGGGGCACGCAGTTGCAGGGAACTCCGCAGGTGGGCACCTGCGTGAGCACGGTGCCCCAGCGCCAGTAGTACCTCGGCGCGCTCGAATTCCAGGGCCGCCCGGGGATAGTCCGTGAAGGGGCCCGCGGGGCTTGTGGCGCGGCTGTGATGACGCTCGGCCGCGAGCAGGTCGTCGAGGGCTCGGCGGCTACGGCCGTCGTACGCATGGGCCAGGGCACGCTGGGTGAGGAGGAAGGCGAGGGCGGAGGAGTCGGCAGCCGGTCCGCCCGCCTCAACTGCTGCCTCCGCGAGGCGCAGTGCGTACAGGGGGTGGCCCAGCCGCAGCGCCCGGGCCGCCGCCGCCCTCAGGGAGACTGCGTACTGGCGGCGGTTCCCGGCCTCCTGGGCGACTGCCAGCGCGAGGTGCGAGTAACGCTGCGCGAGCCCGGGCAGCACGTCGTCCGCGGTCATGTCGGCCAGGAGGTGCGTGAGTTGTGCTACGACGGTCAGCAGGTCGCGGTGGAGACCGGCTGATGCGGGGCGGGCGAGTTGGTAACTGGCCTGGTCGGCGATATGGGCCGTCAGCGCGCCACGGATGTGCCCGCCGCCGTAGCGTTGACTGATGGTGGCGAAGCATGCGGCTGCTTCCTCCAATGCCGCCACGTCCTGCGGACCGGCCGCACCGGCGTGCCGCTGATCCTGCGGTTCGACGGGTGGCGGGGCCAGCCAGTCCGGCGCACTGACAGAGGTCAGGGTGTACGCGGTCCGCATCAGGAAAGTGCGGCGGTTGGGGTCTGCCGCCGTGTGACACAGGTCGATCAGTCGGTGCACAGCTCCGCCCCCCGGTGGAGTGCGGGCCAGCAGCACCGTGGGGTCCCTGAGAGGGACGAGCGCGGTGTCCGCAGGGGTGACGAGGCGGCGAAGTCGCTGCGTGAAAGCCGCGGCGATCAGTTCGGGAACCGGCCCGCGCGGCCGGGTCCCGCCGAGCCAGTGCGCGACCGAACTGCGGTCGTAGCGCAGCCGCAAACCTTGGGCTGTCCCCAGGGCATTGATGGCTCTGGCCAGTTCCCCCGCGCTCCACTCGGCCTCAGCAAGCAGCGCGGCAAGCCGAAGATTGGGCTCTCGGTCGCTCACGGGCTCCTCCGGCTGACGTACGCGAAGATCTGTGGGGAGTTACGGTGCGGTCCGTGAGTCGAGGAACCCGCTGCCCGAAGGCGGTTGATCCAAAGAAAGCGATTCCCGAAGCACGACGATGCGAGACCCATCGCACCATGCTTGGCCGGATGGATCCCATTTAGGGCTGATTTTCCACTTCCCACCCGTCACCGGAGGCAGGGCTCCTGGCGCTCCTCGGGAGTCAACCAGTCCTCCGTAAATGCCGCGCTCAGGCGAGGCATTCGCCCTACCCTCCCAGCATGGACCACGCCTGGGCGATCGAGAAGCTCGACGACTTCATAGAGGGCATCGACAAACTTGGGGACTGGGTTCGACTCCGTTCCCAGGAAGAGGCTCTGGTCCGCAAGGAGATCGTCGTACGCCAGATCGCCAACGAGTACACGCAGGGACTCGGCGACTACACGGTGCACTTCAACAGCTCAAAGCAGAAGCGGTGGGGACCCGCACGTGAGGCTGCAATACACGCGCGTGAACTGGCGGCATATCAAGACGAGTTCGATGCCTTCCGACGGGCCCGAGGGCCAGGTCTGTCGGCCGACGCTTTACACCCGTGGGTCTGGGAGCCGGCCGCACCACTTTGGGCCGCCCAGGCCCACCAGGACGCTGTGCTGACGGCTGCGCGGAAGGTGAATCGTCGACTGCAACAGAAACTCGGCCGCCATGACATCGGCGAGATGGACCTGTGCATGCAGTCCTTCGATCCCAAGTCGCCGACAACGGGCAAACCCCGGCTGAGGTTCGACGGCGACCGAGACACCCCCACTTGGAAAGCGCGGCAGGAGGGAGCCAAGTACTTGTCCGCCGGGGCGTTCCTCGGCATCCGGAATCTGGCGGCGCACGAGGAGCAGGTCACCTGGACCCAGCAGGAGGCCCTGGAGTACCTGGCGACCTTCTCGGTCGTCGCGCGATGGATCGAGGAGTGCTCGGTGGAGACGGCGCGTGAGTAGCGTGGCCTTGTCTGCCCCTAGATGATCTAGTCCAAGGGGTCAGTGATCGTAGGCGATCAGTGAGCGTAGGACGGTTTGTCCGGTGGCGTCGTTGTGCCAGATCGCGGCGGTCAGCGCGAGGATGCGTTGCATGACGCGGGCTATGACACCGCCGAGTGTGCGCCCTCGGTGCCGTTCGAGGTCAAGGTGTCCCTTGAAGATCTCGTTGATCGATTCGATGACCTGTCGCAGCGGCTTGAACAGGGCTGCGCCAGGCCGTTCCCGTTCACCTTTACGGGCAGGCCGCAGCAACTGGACTCCATGCTCGGACAGTTCGCGTTCGAAACCACAGCCGAAGTAGTTCTTGTCGCCGATGAGAGTCTGTCGGGGGCGCTCTCGCAGAAGCTCGCATTCGGCTGCCAGGAGGTCAAGGAGGGTCTCGCGTTCGTCGGCCTTGGCCCCGGTCAGGGCGAAGGCGATGGGCAGGCCCTGAAGGGTGCAGACCAGGTGCAGGCGCAGGCCCCAGAAGAAGCGGCTGTGGCCGGCGAAGTAGCCGTACTCGGCCCAACCTGCCAGGTCGGAGCGTTTGACGGTCTCGCGGGAGCGGCCGCATTCCACCGGGGTGGAGTCCACGACCCATACGTCGTCGCTCCACACCGAGGTGGTGGCCAGGATCCGGTTGACGCTTCGCATCAGACCGGCGGCCTTGCGCAGCCGCTTGTTGTAGCCGGGCTGCTGGGGCAGGTAGGGGAAGAGGTGGCGCAGGTGGGCACGGGCATGGCGGAGCCATTTGGCCTCGGAGGTGTAGCCGAGCATGGCCTGCATTGTGGCGAGGGTGACCAGTTCGGCATCGCTCAGGCGGGGCGTAATGCCGACCGGCGGGCGCCATGGCGCCAGGTCGGGATGCTCCTTCAGCATGTCGTCGGTCGTCGCATAGAGTCCTGTCGCGAGGGTGTCCACGTCGTTCGTCACAAAACGATCTTGGACACCCTCGTTCTCGTCTCCGCAGGCACCCCTTGGACCACCCCACCAGGAGGAACCAGTGTCATACCCGCAACTGCTCACCCCCGAGGAGAAGCTCGCCGAGGCGAAGAAGCTGTTGAGCCTCCCGCGTATCGTCGTGATCTGCGGCTCCACCCGCTTCATGACCGAGATGAACGAGGCCGATCTGCGGGAGACCAAAGCCGGAAAGATTGTCGTCAAACCGGGCTGTGACATGAAGTCGCCGCACGAACTTTGGTCCGACCCTGTCGAGGCCGAGGCGCTCAAGGTTCGACTCGACGATCTGCACCGGGCGAAGATCCGGCTCGCTGATGAGGTGCTCGTAGTCGGCGACTACATCGGAGACAGCACCCGAGCCGAAATCGCCAACGCCCGGTCGCTGGGCAAGCCCGTGCGGTTCACGCACCCCGAAGTCGACCCTGACGCCTGACCGCCCGCTGCCACCTCGACAACCAGGGCCGGCAGCCCGCCGCCTGACCGTCTCGCGGTGGCTTCGGCCGCCGCCCACCCCACACCCTCCGCAGGCATCCCTTGGAATTGATCATCTAACGAGCTCGTGCATGGCTGGCCGTGAGACGTCGAGCTCTTGATCGTTGATCATGGTCATGTGGTGGGGAACGCGACTCGTGCAGTGATCATCAGCAACCGGCGGATCAAGGGCCTGACGGCCGATGTGATCGCTGAACTCGTCGCTGAGATCGGCCCGTTGTGGCACGAGCGCCAGCAGGCCAGGCTCGTATCCCGGCAACGGAAGCGGGCCGTAGGCGCTGATGCGAGGCACCAACTGGTGTTCGCTGAACGGCTGCTGGCCACCCTGGTCCATCTCCGTCACGGGGCCACTCACGACGTGCTGGCCTGCTGGTTCGGGGTGGACCGCTCGACCATCACCCGGGCTGTCGGCGCGGTGCGGCCCCTGCTCGCTGAGCGGGGGTGCACCATCAGCCCCGACGTGCGTCTGCGAAGCCTGGCCGAGGTCGTCGACCATCTCGGCGCGACCGGGAAGACCGGCATCATCGACGGCACCGAGATCCGGGTGCGCCAACCGGCCCAAGGACGCAAGGACCGGGACAAGTTCATCTCCGGCAAGAACAAGCAGAACGCCGTCAAATCCATGGTGGTCACGGACGAGGACGGCCGGGTGCCGTTCTGCAGCCCGACCAAGCCCGGAAGCTGCGCGGACATCACCCACGCCCGCCAGCTGGGGCTGGTCAAGCTCCTGGCCGACGGCCCGCGGTCGAGATCCTCGCCGATGCCGGCTATCAGGGTCTGGGTGCTCAGACCGGCGGACGCGTGGTGACACCACCGCACCGCACGTTCAAGAAGAACGCCCCGGACTGGTACGAGGAGATGTACGAGCGCCAGCGCAGAGCGCACTCCTCACGCCGTATCCGCGTCGAGCACGGCATCGCCCACCTGAAGAACTGGCGGGCACTCGCACGCCACCTCGGCCACCGCGAGCACATGAGCGACACCGTCCAGGCCATCGCCGGCCTGCTGTCCCACCAAGAGATCACGGACCTGAAATTGGCACGGCAGATGTGACCCCCGAGCCCCACCGCAGTCCTCGACGTCTCACGGCCAACCATGCACGAGCCCGTAAGGGCTGCCCCGTAAATGATCACTTGACGTCGACAGCCAGGGGCTCCGCCTTCATGTCAACCGAGGTTGACACTGTTCATCCTGTCAACCTATGTTGACGAGATGGGGAATCAAGTGCTGCTTGCCTGCGGGATGGCCGCTGGGCCTCTGTTCACCGTCGCATATCTGTTTGAAGGCGCCCGTCGTGTGGGCTACAGACCGTTCCGCCATCCCGTCAGTTCGCTCGCCCTCGGCCGTGCCGGGTGGGCGCAGACCGCCAACTTCCTGCTCGCGGGCTTGCTGTCGCTGATCTTCGCCGCGGGCCTGTGGCGTGTTGGGCCTTCACGCTGGGGCGCCCTGCTGATCGGCGCATGGGCGGTCGGTCTGCTGGGCGCAGGTGCCTTCCGGACCGATCCGGTGAGCGGTTACCCTCCCGGCACGCCCGATCAGCTCCAGCGTCACACCCGCGCAGGGGCTCTGCATGACCTGTTGTCTCTCATCGGATTCCTCGCCCTCGCTGTGGCCTGCTTCGTATTCGCCCTGCCCAACTCACCTGGGTGGGCCATCTACTCGATCGCCAGCGGTGTGCTCTTCGCAGCGACGATGGCGCTGGCCAGTGCCGCGTTCGACCAGCATCAACGCTGGGTCGACCTCGGCGGACTCATCCAGCGGATCTCGCTCACTATCGGCTGGACCTGGCAGACGCTGCTCGCCGTGCGCATCCTGTACACCTGACGGTTGGCCATAACGCCGGATCGCGGGTGAGACGATCTTGCGATGGCTGGTGTGATCTCGGCTTCGGAGCCGTCCTGGATAGGCCCCTTCACTGGACTGAGCCCACGCTGCTTCACCATGTTGGTGACCGCACTGCGGCGCGAGGGCGCGGACGCAGTCCGCAAGGGCCGGCCCCGGAGCCTTCCGCTGGAGGACCGTGTACTGCTCGTGGCGGCCTACTGGCGCACGAACTTGACGATGCGACAGCTCGCCCCGCTGTTCGGCGTCTCGAAGTCCACAGCTGGCCGCGTCATCGACCACCTTGGCCCCATGCTCGTACTCCAGCCGCACAAGCGATTCCGCAAGGACACCGCGCTCATCGTGGACGGCACTCTGGTACCCACCCGCGACCACGCAGTCGCCGACCACGGTCAGACATCTCATGTCGCTGGTGGGTCAAGTAGGCGCTCAGGCGGCGAGGTCCATGGGCGGCGTGAAGGCACGATCGGGGTCGAATAGCGTGCGGCGCTGTAGGCAGTAGTAGAGGCAGCCGAGCAGTTTGTTGAACAGGTTCCTGAGAGCTGCGGTGTGGCGTTCTCCGCCGGCACGCCGTCGGTCGTAGTGGGCGCGGGGAGCCCGCGTGCGGAGGGCTGCGAAGGCCCACATATGGCCTGCTGAGGCCAGTCGTTGGTTCTTGACAGTGCGGGCTACAACGACGTCGCTGCGGCCGGAGGCCCGCGTAACGGGGGCCGCGCCGGCGTATGCCTTCATCGCTCGGGCGTCCGCGAAGCGTTTGCGATCGTCTCCGATTTCTGCGAGGACGCGTGCTCCGGAGAGCACGGACAGTCCCGGGAAGCTGGTGATGATGTCGGCATCTGGGTGCGCGAGGAATGCCTCCTCCGTCGCGGCCGCGAGCTGGGCGACGCTGGTGCAAGCGGCGTCGACCTGCCGGATGAGGGCTGTGGCTTGGTGTCCCAGAGCCTGTTCGACCTGCGGCAGCTGTCGGAGGTAGTCCGCGCGGAAGATCTCCCGAAGTCGCTCGACCTCGGCTTCGATTCCGCAGCGTGGACGTTCGCCGCGTTTGAGCAGCGCGCGCAGCTGGCTGCGGGTGAGTTTGGCGGCGTCGGCAGGCATGGGTGCGGCGGTCAGGATCACGCGGGCCCGAGGCGAGTCGAGTCCGGGTTTTCCGGGGCCGTGGAAGGCGGCGAGGGCGGCCGGGTAGTACTCGCGCAGGTGTGAGCGGAGCCGGTTGATCATCTGCTACCGGTCCCAGATCGCGTCCTGGGGAGCGCGGGCCAGGACTGCGACGGCCTGCCCGGCTTCGCTGTCGTCAGGCAGAGGGCGGTGAGCGTGCCGGTCGGTCCGCAGGATGTTGTCCCCTGCGTCGGACTTGGCTCGGGAGACGCTGGCGCGATCGCGGTAACGGGCGGCGGCCAGTGGGTTGATCGCGTAGATTTTGCGGCCGGTGCCCCGCAAGCAGGCGACGAGCAGCCCACGGGGGGTCTCGATGGCGACCGGGATTGGATCCTCTGCACTATCACCGTGTCGGGCCAGCAGTTCCATCAGCGCGTGGAATCCTGCGCTGTCATCGCTGATCCGCAACTTCGCCAGCTGGGCACCGTCCCCATCCACCAGAGCTATGTCGTGGTGTCCTTCCGCCCAGGCGATGCCGCAGAAGATCGTGCTCAATGTCTCTGCCTCCGTGTCAACGTGGGGTTTCACTTGCAGGCGGAGCACGCGGCGCTCTATAGAAGTGCTCAAGGCACGCCATCTCATGAGCCGTTCGTGTCTCCAGCGACCGGCAGGGACCTTGGTCTGCTGAAGAGCTCTCGGGCTCGCGAACTGCTGAGAGGTCGGCCCCTGCCGACGGGCTGGCGACATGAAACCTGTGATGTCCGCGCTCCTGCCGGGTGGGACCGGTCTTTGACAAGAGATCGATGTCCCGGAACTACCGAAGGTCTCCGCCCGACAGGGCAAGGGGCGAGGCGAAGCCGGTCTGACCACGGGGATCCAGTCCCGGAACGGGGGCAGGCTTCCACTCGCACAGCGGGCCCTTGCACTCTCGCGCTCGGGCTCACCGATGAGCTATTAGAACTACCGGTACTCCACCAACCACCAAGTCGTCATCGACGCCGACACCCGCCTGATCGTCATGGTCGGACGACCACTTCCCGGCAACCGCGCCGACTGCAAGGCATGGGAGGAATCCGGCGCCAAGGCCGCCGTCGGCAAGACCACCACGATCGCCAACGGCGGCTATCCAGGCACAGGACTCGTCATGCCACATCGCCGACGCAAAGGCGAGGAACTGCCCGACTGGAAGCAGGCACACAACAAGTCCCACAAACAGGTCCGCGCCCGCGTCGAGCATGTCTTCGCCCGGATGAAAGGCTGGAAGATCCTGCGCGACTGCCGACTCAGAGGAGACGGCGTCCACCACGCCATGCCTGGCATCGCCCGCCTGCGCAACCTCGCCCTCGCCGGATAGGCAGGCGATGCCCCACAACGGGACACCGCATCAACGCGAGCCCGAGATCATTACGGGACAGCCCATAGGGGGCCTCATGGGACCCGTCGAACAGGCCGTCCCCAGCGATGTCGAGGAGTTGGGCGACCTGGTGGGAGTCGAGCCGACGCTGTCCGAGATGGCATATCGGCTCGCCCGGGAGATCGACAGCGCCTCCACCGCCTCGTGCGAGGCGTGCGGAGAGGCAATCCCCACATGGTGCCTCGTGTCGAGGACGAGGGCATCGTCTTCATGCAGAAGGACCAGGACCACGAGCACTGAGCCTTTTCAGCGTTGTCGCTCCAGGGTGAGGATGGCGGCGGCGATTGACGACATGCGGTTGGGGCTGCACCGGGCTTTGCGGAAGATCCG
>NZ_JBITCM010000032.1:0-77764 GCF_044453205.1 Streptomyces sp. NPDC051738
GTTACATTCCGAACCCGGAAGCTAAGCCTTACAGCGCCGATGGTACTGCAGGGGGGACCCTGTGGGAGAGTAGGACGCCGCCGAACTCCTTTTAGAGCTCTGGCTCTTGGGCATGCAGCCCGAGAGCCAGAGCTTTTTTGCGTTGGGGTAGGGTCAGGGGGCATCGTAAGTACGTTTCCCACAGGAGGCTCCCGGGTGGAGGTCCAGGAGACCCGCGTCCAGACGGACCGGGTCCTCACCATCCCCAACATCCTCAGCATGGCGCGGCTCGTTGGCGTGCCGCTGTTCCTGTGGCTGATTCTCAGGCCCGAGTTCGGCGGGCCGAAGAGCGATGGCTGGGCGCTTCTGGTGCTGGCTCTGAGCGGCGTCAGTGACTATCTGGACGGCAAGCTCGCGCGGCGCTGGAACCAGATCAGCAGTCTCGGCCGGCTGCTGGATCCCGCTGCTGACCGGCTCTACATTCTCTCGACTCTGGTCGGTCTCACCTGGCGCGAGATTCTGCCCATCTGGTTGACCGCTGCACTTCTGGCCCGAGAGCTGGTTCTGCTGGTGATGGTGGGCGTCCTCAGGCGTCATGGCTATCCGCCGCCGCAGGTGAACTTCCTGGGTAAGGCGGCCACCTTCAACCTGATGTACGCCTTCCCGTTGTTGCTGCTCAGTGACGGGAGTGGCTGGCTCCCGTCACTCGCTGCTATTTTCGGATGGGCGTTCGCCGGATGGGGTACAACGCTGTACTGGTGGGCAGGAGTCCTCTACGTGGTACAAGTCCGCCGCCTGGTTCGTGCGGACGCCATGGCCGATTGAACTCGCGGATTGAAGTGGGCGTAGCTGCTCGATGGCCCGCGGCGGAAAAGTGCGGGACAATCTGGACGGGTGAAGTCGGCTAGACCGTCGTCTCTTCGAGGAGGACGCTTCCGACATGAAGGCCGTCGTGATGGCCGGGGGCGAAGGCACACGCCTGCGCCCCATGACCTCAAGCATGCCCAAGCCGCTCCTGCCGGTGGTCAACCGGCCGATCATGGAGCACGTTCTGCGGCTGCTCAAAAGGCATGGGCTGACCGAAACCGTCGTGACCGTTCAGTTCCTGGCCTCGCTGGTCAAGAACTACTTCGGTGATGGTGAAGAGCTCGGAATGGAGCTCAGCTATGCCAATGAGGAGAAGCCACTCGGTACCGCCGGAAGCGTCAAGAACGCCGAAGAGGCGTTGAAAGACGATGCTTTCCTCGTCATCTCCGGTGATGCCCTGACTGACTTCGACCTCACCGAGCTGATCAATTTCCACAAGGAAAACGGCGCGCTGGTCACCGTCTGTCTGACCCGTGTGCCCAATCCGCTGGAATTCGGCATCACCATTGTCGATGAGGAAGGCCGGGTCGAGCGCTTCCTGGAGAAGCCGACCTGGGGTCAGGTCTTCTCGGACACGGTGAACACCGGCATCTATGTCATGGAGCCCGAGGTCTTCGACTATGTCGAGCCCGACGTCCCCGTGGACTGGTCCGGCGATGTCTTCCCGCAGTTGATGAAGGAGGGCAAGCCGATCTATGGGTATATCGCGGAGGGATACTGGGAGGACGTCGGCACTCACGAGAGCTACGTGAAGGCGCAGGCCGACATTCTGGAGGGCAAGGTCGACGTCGAGATCGACGGCTTCGAGATCTCCCCGGGTGTGTGGGTGGCGGAAGGCGCTGAGGTGCATCCTGATGCCGTTCTCCGCGGGCCGCTGTACATCGGGGACTACGCCAAGGTCGAGGCCGGGGCGGAAATCCGGGAGCACACCGTCGTCGGCTCGAACGTCGTCGTGAAGAGCGGCGCCTTTCTGCACAAGGCTGTTGTCCACGACAACGTGTACGTCGGGCAGCACAGTAATCTGCGCGGTTGCGTCGTCGGTAAGAACACCGACATCATGCGCGCCGCCCGGATCGAGGACGGCGCGGTCATCGGTGACGAGTGCCTGATCGGTGAGGAATCGATCGTTCAGGGCAATGTGCGCGTCTATCCGTTCAAGACCATCGAGGCCGGCGCCTTCGTCAACACCTCGGTGATCTGGGAGTCGAGGGGGCAGGCGCATCTCTTCGGTGCTCGTGGTGTCTCCGGAATCCTGAACGTGGAGATCACGCCCGAGCTCGCCGTGCGCCTCGCCGGCGCCTATGCGACGACCTTGAAGAAGGGTTCCACCGTCACGACGGCTCGCGACCACTCCCGTGGTGCGCGTGCGCTGAAGCGGGCGGTCATTTCCGCTCTGCAGGCCAGCGCCATCGACGTACGAGATCTCGAGAACGTACCGCTGCCTGTGGCGCGGCAGCAGACCGCGCGGGGCAGTGCCGGCGGGATCATGATCCGGACGACGCCCGGGGTGCCGGATTCCGTGGACATAATGTTCTTCGACGGGCAGGGTGCCGACCTGTCTCAGGCCAGTCAGCGCAAGCTCGACCGGGTCTTCGCGCGGCAGGAGTACCGGCGTGCGTTCCCGGGTGAGATCGGGGATCTGCATTTTCCGGCCAGTGTCTTCGACTCGTACACCGGGTCGCTGCTGCGGAACGTCGATACGACCGGGATCTCGGAGTCGGGGCTCAAGGTCGTGGTCGACGCGTCGAACGGGAGTGCCGGGCTTGTGCTGCCGAGTCTGCTCGGCAAGCTCGGTGTGGACTCGCTGACCATCAACCCGGGTCTGGACGAGTCGAGGCCCACGGAGTCGGCGGATACGCGACGGTCGGGGTTGGTGCGGCTGGGCGAGATCGTGGCGTCGGCGCGGGCCGCGTTCGGGGTGCGGTTCGACCCGGTCGGTGAGCGGCTGTCGCTGGTCGACGAGAAGGGGCGGATCGTCGAGGACGACCGGGCCCTGCTCGTCATGCTCGACCTCGTGGCCGCTGAGCGGCGCAGTGGACGGGTGGCGCTGCCGGTGACCACCACACGGATCGCCGAGCAGGTGGCGGCCTATCACGGGACTCAGGTGGAGTGGACGACCACATCACCGGACGATCTGACCCGGGTGGGCCGTGACGACACGACGATCTTCGGTGGTGACGGCAGGGGCGGGTTCATCGTCCCGGAGTTCAGCAGCGTCTTCGACGGTACGGCGGCCTTCGTACGGCTCATCGGGCTGGTGGCGCGGACGCAGCTCACGCTCAGCCAGATCGACGCGCGGATCCCGCGGGCGCATGTCATCAAGCGGGACCTTGCGACTCCCTGGGCCGTGAAGGGGCTAGTCATGCGGCGGGTCGTCGAGGCCGCCGGCGATCGCTTTGTCGACACCACTGATGGTGTGCGAGTGGTGGAGACCGACGGGCGCTGGGTGATGGTGCTGCCCGACCCGGCCGAAGCGGTCACCCATCTGTGGGCCGAGGGGCCGGACGACGCGTCCGCGCAGGCCCTGCTCGACGAGTGGTCGGCTGTCGTGGACAGCGCCGGCCGCTGAGGCAAGCAGCACGCGCGCGTGCCGGACAGGTGTCCCCGAACGGGGCCTGTCCGGCACGCCGGTGGGGCCATTCGGAGGTAGTGGTCGCAACGTGCGACGATGTGCGGCATGCCGCAGCCCCCCGTTCGGAGCACACCTACGCCCCCCACGCGGCCCGACGCGTCCATGTCGCTGCTCACCAACGTCATGGATCACAGCCTCGACGACGGGTACGCAGAGGCTGCTGCCCGGAAGAAGGCCGCGGGCGACGGGGGTCTGCCCAAGACGCTGCGGGCGAAGCTGGGGCTGGCTGCTGGTCTGGTGCTCGCGGCGCTCGTGGTGACTGTGGGAGCGGCGCAGGCGCGGGTGGCTGCGCCGGTCATGGCCAAGGAGCGCGAGGAACTGATCGACCGCATCGACCGTGAGACGGCGGCGGCCGACCAGCTGGAGGAGTCCGTCGACAAGCTGCGTGACGACGTGAGCGCGAGACAGCGCGAGGCGCTGAAAACGACAGGTGACAGCGACCAGGCCGAGCTGGTGGGCATCCTGGCGGGCGCCGTGGAAGTGCACGGGCCCGGCGTGAGGCTCGTCGTGAACGACGCCAAGGAAGCCTCCACCGATGGCGACGGCAATCCGCGCGGGACATCCGGGTTCGCCGACACCGGGCGGGTGCGCGACCGTGACATGCAGCGTGTGGTCAACGGACTGTGGGAGTCGGGCGCCGAGGCGATCTCCATCAACGGGCAGCGGCTGACGGCGCTGTCGGCCATCAGGGCCGCGGGAGACGCGATACTGGTCGACAACAAGCCGCTGGTCCCGCCGTACACGGTGCTCGCGGTGGGGGACGGGAAGCGGCTCAGCACCAGGTTCCAGGACAGCGCGGACGGGCTCTACCTGCACGCCCTGCAGGAGAACTTCGGGATCAGGACCAGTATTTCCGTGCAGGACGACCTTCGACTGCCCGCCGCACCGAGCGTGACCGTACGTACCGCACAGCCGAACACCGAGAAAACCGAGAAGGGCACATCGTGATCGCCGTACTGGGCCTCGTCGTGGGAGTCGTGGCCGGCCTGTTGGTCCGGCCCGAGGTTCCGGCGGTCGTCGAGCCTTATCTGCCGATCGCCGTCGTGGCGGCGCTGGACGCCGTCTTCGGGGGTCTGCGGGCCATGCTCGACGGCATCTTCGACGACAAGGTCTTCGTCGTGTCGTTTCTGTCCAACGTGGTCGTGGCCGCGCTGATCGTGTTCCTGGGCGACAAGTTGGGTGTGGGCGCCCAGCTTTCCACGGGTGTCGTCGTGGTGCTCGGCATCCGGATCTTCTCGAACGCCGCGGCCATTCGCCGGCACGTGTTCCGGGCGTGAGGCCGATGAGCAACCACGACGAGACACCCGAGAACAGGCTGCGCAAGGAACTGCCCGAGGAGGTTCCTGCGGTCGGCGCTGCCGAGGCCGCGGAGGCTCCCGAGGAGCAGCAGAGCGGGCTGACCGGGCGGCAGCGGCTGGTGCAGGGGCTGTGGCCGCCGAGGGTCACCCGGGCCCAACTCATCGTCGCCCTGCTGCTGTTCGGCCTCGGCTTCGGCCTGGCCGTCCAGGTCGCGTCCAACAGCGACGGTGACAGCGCACTGCGGGGCGCACGTCAGGAAGATCTCGTTCGCATTCTCGATGAACTGGACGACCGTACTCAGCGTCTTGAGGACGAGAAGCAAGGTCTTGAAAAGCAGCGCGACGAGCTGGAGAACAGCTCGAACCAGGCCGAGGAGGCCCGCAAGCAGACGGTCGAGAAGGAAAGGCAACTCGGCATTCTGGCGGGCACGGTGGCCGCGCAGGGACCAGGCATCACGTTGACCATCGACGACACGAAGGGGACGGTCGAAGCGGACATGCTGCTCGACGCGATCCAGGAGCTGCGCGCGGCCGGCGCTGAGGCGATCCAGGTGAACGGCGTACGCGTTGTCGCCGGAACCTATCTGACGGATTCCGGCAACAGCGTGAGCGTCGACGGGAACAAGATCAACGCTCCCTATCGTTTCAAGGTCATCGGCAAGCCGCAGGACCTGGAACCGGCGCTCAACATCCCTGGAGGCGTGGTGCAGACTCTCGAGAAGGAGCAGGCCACCGTGACCATCGAGCGGTCGGACAAGATCGTCGTGGACGCCTTGCGAGCTGCGAAGCGGCCTGACTACGCTCGGTCGTCCTCCCAGTGAACCGGCGGTGCATGGCGGACGTCCGGCGAGGGCATGAGGTTGCGGGGGGTCGACGCACCGAATGGGTGGTGCGTGGTGGAAACTGTCTGGTGGAGACGGACGTTGTGAAGATGTCCGGGTCGGCCAGTGTGAGCAGTCAGGGTTCGTCCTGCCCCACGGGCGGGTCTGTTTCGGTCAAGGGGAATCGCCCGTGAAGTTGTTTGCGAAGTTGTTCGGCAAGAGCGCGCGAGAGGGTAACGACAACGCGACCGCTCGTCATCGCGCACAGGGGGACGAGGAAGGGCAGCGTCCCCTCTTCAGGGACCAGGTGCCTGGTCCGGGCGGCGACATTTCCGGAGGTCAAAGCGCGCCGTCAGTTGACCCTGGCCAGTCCGGCGACATAGGTTTCGGGCAACCGTCAACCTCAAGTACGGGTGGAGGGTTTTCCCCGATGTCGGCCCTGGTGTGTACGAGGTGCGGTAACCGCAACGCGGAGAACAGCCGCTTCTGTTCCAACTGCGGCGCTCCGCTGCGGGCCGGTGCGACGCCCGAGCGCCCGTCCGAGACGACCTCCACGATCTCCATCTCCGGCCTTGAGGCTTACGACGCCGAGGTCACCGGCCAGACGCAGATCCCGGCGCTGTCCCCCGAGGCACAGGCGGCTGTCGACGCGCTGCCGCTGGGCTCCGCGCTGCTGGTGGTGCGTCGCGGGCCGAACTCGGGCAGCCGTTTCCTCCTGGACAGCGATTTGACTACGGCTGGTCGGCACCCGCAGAGCGACATCTTCCTGGACGACGTGACGGTCTCGCGTCGCCACGTGGAGTTCCGTCGCGCCCAGGACGGCTCGTTCACGGTGGCCGATGTCGGCAGCCTGAACGGCACCTACGTCAACCGCGAGCGGATCGACCAGGTCGCTCTGAACAACGGCGACGAGGTGCAGATCGGCAAGTATCGGCTGGTCTTCTACGCGAGCCAGCGGGGCTACTGACCCTCCCCCGGAGTCCATCCGGGGAGACCCAGGGAAGGTCCATGCTGAAAACACCGAGCGGCGGTGCCCGGCCCGGCGCCGCCGCCACGGACAGTCGGCTGATGAGCATCGGCACGGTCCTGAACGTGCTGCGCGAGGAGTTCCCTGACATCACCATCTCCAAGATCCGCTTTCTGGAGTCGGAGGGTCTTGTCGAGCCGCAGCGGACCCCCTCGGGGTACCGCAAGTTCAGCGCGCAGGACGTCGAGCGCCTCGGCCATGTCCTGCGGATGCAGCGGGACCACTATCTGCCGCTCAAGGTGATCCGCGAGCATCTGGACGCCATGGAGCGCGGTGAAGCCGCCCCCCTGCCGGCACTGTGCCGCCAGCGGGACGGCGAAACCGTGCTGGAGCCCGTCGAGGGGCCCGCGGTGGCCCGGGTGGGGCGCGCCGAGCTGCTCGTGGCTGCCGGGATCGGTGAGCAGGAGCTTGAGGAGTGGGAGTCGTACGGCCTGATCGCTCCGTTGCCGGGCGGGGCGTACAAGGCGGAGGCGGTGACCGTGGCCTCCCTCGTCGCCGAGCTGGGGCGGTTCGGGATCGAGCCGAGGCATCTGCGGGTGATGAAGGCGGCGGCCGACCGTGAGGCCGGGCTCGTGGACCAGGTCGTGGCACCCCTCAGGCGCCACCGCAACCCGCAGACCAGGGCACACGCGGAGGCCCGTGCGAAGGAGCTGGCGGGGCTGACGGTGAAGCTGCATGCCGCGCTCGTGCAGACCGCGCTCGGGGTGCAGCTGCCCTGAGCCGGGCATACCCGGGATCGGCCGGATCGGCCAGCCGTTCTCGGCCCGACTACCCAAACGTCCCGAGCACGGCCTAGGGTTGCTGTGTGAACGAGCTCGATGTCGTAGGTGTCCGGGTGGAAATGCCCTCCAACCAACCGATCGTGCTCCTGCGCGAAGTGGGAGGCGACCGCTACCTCCCCATCTGGATCGGGCCGGGGGAGGCGACGGCGATCGCCTTCGCCCAGCAGGGCATGGCCCCCGCGCGACCGCTGACCCACGACCTGTTCAAGGACGTGCTGGAGGCCGTCGGTCAGGAGCTCACCGAAGTACGCATCACGGATCTGCGTGAGGGCGTCTTCTACGCCGAGCTGGTCTTCGCCAGCGGTGTCGAGGTGAGCGCCCGCCCATCGGATGCCATAGCGCTGGCCCTGCGCACCGGAACGCCGATCTACGGCAGCGACGGGGTGCTCGACGATGCCGGCATCGCGATTCCGGACGAGCAGGAGGACGAGGTGGAGAAGTTCCGCGAGTTCCTCGACCAGATCTCGCCCGAGGACTTCGGCACCAGCAGTCAGTGAGGCGGCGTGGGCTGTCTGCGGCTCGTGGTCCGTGAACGGGTGGCCCGCAGTCGGTTGCGGCTCAAATGCCGGCATTTGCCTGCGGCGAGTGAGAGCGTCCCGCGGCCTCGTTCGAGCGCATTCGGCTAGCCTTTCCCCGCGGTGGGGTGCGGGAAACCACTCCTAGGGTGATTATCACTCGGCGTGCCGAGTGTGGCGATCGTTGACGCACCCCTGGTGACTGCCTACCGTCGAGAAGGCAGGTCAAGGACGGAGGTCGGCGTGAGAAGCAGCGGCGACGGTGCGGGTGGGGGCGCTTCCGGGCCCAGTCTCGGGGCGAGGACGAGCGGACCGTACCCGCTTCAGGGCAGCGCGACCGATCACGCTCCGCAGCGACCGACGGCCGTGCCGAGCAGCGGCGGAGGGGCGGCGTCCATGGAGTCCGAGGAGATCGGCTACCGCGGTCCGACGGCGTGTGCGGCCGCCGGTATCACCTACCGGCAGCTCGACTACTGGGCGCGCACCGGCCTGGTCGAGCCGAGCGTGCGGCCCGCGTACGGGTCGGGGACACAGCGGCTGTACAGCTTCCGGGACGTCGTCGTCCTGAAGATCGTCAAGCGGTTCCTCGACACCGGTGTGTCGCTGCAGAACATCCGGACCGCCGTGCAGCATCTGCGGGAGCGGGGCTTTCGTGATCTGGAGCGCATGACGCTGATGAGCGACGGTGCGACGGTGTACGAGTGCACCTCGCCGGACGAGGTTCATGCGCTGCTCCAGGGTGGGCAGGGGATCTTCGGGATCGCCGTGGGTGTGGTGTGGCGGGACGTCGAGAGTGCCTTGTCGCAGTTGCACGGGGAGCGCATCGACACCGGGGAGACGTTGGTCGGGCACAACCCCGCCGATGAGCTGGCTCGGCGGCGTAATCGGGCTGTCTGAGCAGTCTGAGTGGCCGTCGCAGCGCGGTCGTAGCGGGGCATTGTCAGTGGCGTGAGGCAGCATCGGAGATGTGAGAAACGCGCCCACGATCCTGCATCTCGACATGGATGCCTTCTACGCCTCGGTGGAGCAGGCATCCAAGCCGAGCCTGCGCGGGAAGGCCGTGATCGTCGGTGGGATCGGGCCGCGTGGAGTCGTTGCCACCGCGTCCTATGAGGCTCGGGTCTTCGGGGTGCACTCGGCGATGCCCACGGCCCAGGCGCGTCGGCTGGCGCCGAATGCCGCGTATCTCGTCCCGCGCTTCGCGGTCTACCGGGAGATCAGCGAGCTGGTGATGGGACTGCTGGGGGAGCTGTCGCCGCTGGTGGAGCCGCTGAGCCTGGACGAGGCGTTCGTGGACCTGGACGCCGGGGGAGTGGCCTGGGACGAGCGGTCGGCGCGGCTGGTGGGGACGAAGCTGCGCGGCGACATACGGGCGGTCACGGGGCTTGCGGGGTCGGTGGGGCTGGCCGGGTCCAAGATGCTGGCGAAGATCGCCTCGGAGCAGGCCAAGCCCGATGGGCTGGTGCTGATCGAGCCCGGGACCGAGAGGGCGCTGCTCGGGCCGATGTCCGTGCGGACGTTGCCGGGGGTGGGGCCGGCGACGGGGGACCATCTGCGGCGGGCCGGGATCCACACGGTCGACGAGATCGCCGAGGCGGGGGAGGACGAGCTCGTACGGCTGCTGGGCAACGCCCATGGTCGTGCCCTGTATGCCATGGCGCTGGCGCATGACGATCGGCCTGTGGTGGCGGAGCGGGAGGCCAAGTCGGTCTCCGTCGAGGACACGTATGACGTGGACATCCATGATCGGGTCCGGGTCGGGCTTGAGGTGCAGCGGCTGGCCGACCGTTGTGTGCGGCGGTTGCGGGGGGCCGGGTTGTCCGGGCGGACGATCGTGCTGAAGGTGCGGCGGTACGACTTCTCCACCCTGACGCGGTCCGAGACGTTGCGGGGGCCTACGGATGATCCGGCGGTGGTGCGGGAGGCTGCGGCGCGGTTGCTGGATGCCGTGGACACGACGGGGGGTGTGCGGCTGCTGGGGGTCGGGGTGAGTGGGTTGGCCGACTACACGCAGGAGGATCTGTTCGCGCAGGCGGCGGGGGAGCGGGTGGAGCTCGCCGAGGAGGAGGGGGATCAGGGGGAGCCTGCGGAGGAGCGGGAAGTCGTGCCTGTTGAGCGGCGGTGGGTTGCCGGGCATGACGTGCGGCACGTCGAGTATGGGCATGGGTGGGTACAGGGGAGTGGGCTAGGGCGGGTGACTGTGCGGTTCGAGACGCCTGGGTCGGAGCCGGGGCGGGTGCGGACGTTTCGGGTGGACGATCCGGGGTTGGAGTCGGCCGAGCCGTTGCCGCTGGTGGCGCGAAGACCTGGGGGTTCGGGAACGGGGGGCGGGGAGGGGGACTCGGGGGTGGCGTCTGCGGTTCCGGGCGGCTAGGGGGCGGGTTGGCTGGGGGTGTGGGGTGGCGGAGGGCCTGGGGAGCTTGGCTGCCGAGCCGGGCCGGGGTTGTGGTTGCGCTGGAGGTGGGGACGCTCGTCCGCGCTTGCGTGGTGCCGCCTGCGCCCACCCGTGCCGCCCCAGCGGCACGACTGCCCGCAGGCTGGGTGGGTTCCGTGCCAGCGGCATGGCTGTCCGCAGGCTGGGTGGCGGGGACCCGGGGGCTGTGCGTGCTTGGGTGGGTTCCGCCCTGGCGGTGTGGCTGCCCGCAGGTTGGGTGGGTTCCGTCCTGGCGGCGTGGCTGTCCGCGGGCTGGGTGGGCTTGGGTCCCGTGGGCTGTGCGGGGCAGGCCGGTGGCTGGGGTGGGTGTGGCCTCAGGTGCGTGAGGAAGGGCTTAGGAACTGCAGCGGGTCGTTGGGGATGGAGCGCGTTGTAGGAGGGTGAGATAGGCATGCCGTAAGAGCGGCTGTGGGGAGGGAACGGAGTGTCGTGGGGGTGGGGCACGTGTGTCGTGGGCGCTGTTGTGGAGTGAGCAGGCGTGCCGCCGCAGGCGCTGTTATGGGGTGGGGCTGGAGTGCCGTGATGGTGGTTGTGGGGTGAGGTAGGCGTTTGGTGGGGGCTGCTGTGGGGTGAAGCAGACGTTTCGTCGGGGCTGATGTGGGGTGGGTCAGGTGTCCTCTGTGCCTGCCAGCTTGCCGAAGTCTCGGTCTGGGATGGGGGGCGGAGGTGCCACGTTCAGGCCGTAGTGGTGGTAGAGCTGGAGTTCCTGTTCGGGGGAGAGGTGGCGGCCTACGCCGAAGTCGGGGGCGTCCTTGATCAGGGCTCGGTCGAAGGGGACGTGGAGGGTGCCCTCTACGAGTTCGCTGGGCTCCAGGGGGACGAAGGCGTCCCGGGAGAACAGGCCGGTGCGTATCGCCGCCCATTCCGGCACTCCGGTCGCGTCGTCGAGGTAGACCTCGTCGATGGTGCCGATCTTGGTGCCGTCACGGTCGAAGGCCTTGCGGCCGATCAGATTGCGCGGATCGATGTCGGTCTGCACGGGCCCTCCACTTGGTCGCAACTCATCCGTAAGCACTACGAAAGGGCACATTGGTGAGTGCGGCCACTCGAAGGTTCGTGCGTTGACCTCGCTGGTAGTCTTGCTAGCGGCTGCTGACCCCGTGCGGGAGAGTCCTCCGGACACCATCGGAGGCGCCGAAGGAGCAAATCCTCCCCGGAATCTCTCAGGCACACGTACCGCACGGACGAGGTCACTCTGGAAAGCAGGGCGGGTGTCGATGGCCTCCGCTCTCACCGACGGTGAAAGCCGGGAGCCCTCGGGTGGCCCGGTGAAGCTCTCAGGTTGAGATGACAGAGGGGGAGGCCGTCCGGGTACCCGTGCCGTGGTGCCCCTCGAAGGTCGTGTCAGACCAGGAGGCCTCCGCAATGACCGCCCATCGCATTCCGCTCTCCGAGCTCGAGCAGGGTATTCCCTTCGAGCAGCGTCACATCGGTCCCGATCATGAGGCTCGGGCCAAGATGCTTGCCCATGTCGGGTACGGCTCGCTGGACGAGCTCACCGCCGCCGCGGTGCCGGATGTGATCAAGAACGCCGACTCCCTCGATCTGCCGGGGGCGCGTACCGAGGCCGAGGTGCTGGCCGAGCTGCGGTCGCTCGCCGACCGCAATCAGGTGCTGGACTCGATGATCGGGCTCGGGTACTACGGGACGTTCACTCCGCCGGTCATTCTGCGGAATGTCATGGAGAATCCCGCCTGGTACACCGCCTATACGCCGTACCAGCCCGAGATCTCGCAGGGGCGGCTCGAAGCCCTGCTGAACTTCCAGACCATGGTCGCCGATCTCACCGGGCTGCCGACGTCAGGCGCCTCGCTGCTCGACGAGGGCACGGCGGCCGCCGAGGCCATGGCCCTGTCCCGGCGCATGGGAAAGAACAAGAAGGGTCTGTTCCTGATCGACGCGGACGTCCTTCCGCAGACCATCGCCGTGATCGAGACCCGCGCCGAGCCGACGGGTGTGGAGGTCGTGGTCGCCGACCTCAGCGAGGGAATCCCCGCCGAGATCGCCAGGCGTGAGATCAACGGCGTGCTCCTCCAGTACCCGGGCGCCTCCGGTGTCGTACGGGACATCAAGCCCGTCATCGAGCAGGCTCACGAGCTCGGTGCCCTCGTCTCCGTCGCCGCCGACCTGCTCGCGCTCACCCTGCTGAAGTCCCCTGGTGAGCTCGGGGCGGACATCGCGATCGGGACGACGCAGCGGTTCGGTGTGCCGATGGGCTTCGGTGGGCCGCACGCCGGCTACATGGCCGTGCACGAGAAGTTCGCGCGCAGCCTGCCCGGTCGGCTCGTGGGCGTGTCCGTGGACGCCGACGGGAACAAGGCGTACCGGCTGGCCCTGCAGACGCGTGAGCAGCACATTCGCCGGGAGAAGGCGACCAGCAACATCTGTACCGCTCAGGTGCTGCTCGCCGTGATGGCCGGGATGTATGCCGTCTACCACGGGCCCGAGGGGCTGAAGGGCATCGCTCTGCGGACCCATCGGTATGCCGCCGTCCTCGCCGCGGGGCTCGCGGCGGGTGGGGTCGAGGTGGTGCATGGCGCCTACTTCGACACGCTGACCGTGCGGGTGCCCGCGAAGGCCGCCGAGGTCGTCGCCGCCGCCCGGCAGAACGGCGTCAACCTGCGTCTCGTCGATGCCGACCAGGTGTCCATCGCCTGCGACGAGACCACCACGCGGGCCCAACTGGGCGCCGTATGGACGGCGTTCGGGGTCGAGGGGGACATCGAGGCGCTGGACGCGGCGGCCGAGGACGGTCTTCAGGGTGGGCTGCTGCGCGGGGACGAGTACCTCACGCACCCCGTCTTCCACCAGAACCGCTCCGAGACGGCCATGCTGCGCTACCTGCGCCGGCTCGCCGACCGTGACTACGCGCTCGACCGCGGCATGATCCCGCTGGGCTCCTGCACGATGAAGCTCAACGCGACGACCGAGATGGAACCGGTCACCTGGCCGGAGTTCGGGCAGCTGCACCCCTTCGCGCCCGCCGAGCAGGCGCAGGGCTATCTGACGCTCATCCGCGAGCTGGAGGAACGTCTCGCCGAGGTCACCGGCTACGACAACGTGTCGCTCCAGCCCAACGCCGGGTCGCAGGGCGAGCTGGCCGGGCTGCTCGCCGTACGCGGGTACCACCGGGCCAACGGGGACGAGCAGCGGACCGTGTGTCTGATTCCGTCGTCCGCGCATGGGACCAATGCCGCCAGTGCCGTCATGGCCGGCATGAAGGTCGTCGTCGTGAAGACCGCCGAGGACGGCGAGATCGACGTCGAGGACCTGCGGGCGAAGATCGAGCAGTACCGCGACGAGCTGTCGGTGCTGATGATCACGTACCCGTCGACGCACGGTGTGTTCGAGGAGCATGTCGCCGACATCTGCGCGCAGGTGCACGACGCGGGCGGGCAGGTGTACGTCGACGGCGCCAACCTCAACGCCCTTGTGGGGCTTGCCAAGCCGGGGCACTTCGGCGGTGACGTGTCCCACCTGAACCTGCACAAGACGTTCTGCATTCCGCACGGTGGCGGCGGTCCGGGCGTCGGGCCCGTCGCCGTGCGGGCGCACCTGGCGCCGTATCTGCCGAACCACCCGCTGCAGCCCGCCGCCGGGCCCGAGACGGGAGTCGGGCCGATCTCGGCCGCGCCCTGGGGCTCCGCCGGGATCCTGCCGATCTCGTGGGCGTACGTCCGGCTCATGGGCGGCGAGGGACTCAAGCGGGCCACGCAGGTGGCGGTGCTGTCCGCCAACTACGTCGCCAAACGGCTGGAGCCGCACTACCCGGTGCTCTACAACGGGCCGGGCGGGCTGGTCGCGCACGAGTGCATCATCGATCTGCGGCCGCTGACCAAGGCGACCGGGGTGAGCGTCGACGACGTGGCCAAGCGGCTCATCGACTACGGCTTCCACGCGCCGACGATGTCGTTCCCGGTGGCCGGGACGCTGATGATCGAGCCGACCGAGTCCGAGGACCTGGCCGAACTCGACCGGTTCTGCGAGGCGATGATCGCCATCCGCGCGGAGATCGAGAAGGTCGGGTCGGGCGAGTGGCCCGCCGACGACAACCCGCTGCGCAACGCCCCGCACACCGCGGGCGCGCTGGGCGGGGAGTGGGAGCACGCGTACGGCCGTGACGAGGCCGTGTTCCCGGCCGGGGTGTCGGCCACCGAGAAGTACTGGCCGCCGGTGCGCCGGATCGACCAGGCCTTCGGTGACCGGAACCTGGTCTGCTCCTGCCCGCCGCTGGATGCGTACGAGGACTGACGTTCACGGGTTCGTACCCGTACCGACGCAGCTGAACTTAGGGCTCCGCCCCGGCCGTCCATGGCCGGGGCGGAGCCCTTGTGCGTCACGTCGTCGTCAGTGCGACCTCCGTCGCCTTGACCAGCGCGACCACGGGGACGCCGGGGGACAGGGCGAGGTCGGTGGTGGCGTCCTTGGTGATGGCCGCGGTCAGGTCGGCGCCGTCCACGGCGATCTTGACCGAGGCCATCGCGCCGCCCGTGGCGAGGCCGGTGATCGTGCCGGGGAGCTGGTTGCGGATGGACAGGCCCTTGACCGGGGCGGTGGCGAGGGAGATCTCCGTGGCCTTCACGAGGGCGTTCACGGCGGTGCCCGCGGTCAGGCCGAGGTCCTCGACGGCCTCCAGGGTGACCGCCGCGGTGAGGTCCTGGCCGCCGGCGAGGCGGACCTTGACCGTTGCCATGACCTCGCCGGGGGTGATGGCGGTGACGGTGCCGGGGAGCTGATTGCGGATGCTCAGGCTCATGGGGGACGCCTCGCAGACGGTAGGGGCTTGTGGCGGCTTGGGCTAGCGATTCCTACCGTAGTGCCCGCTGTTGTCCGGTTACGTGCGGTCGATGTGGACGTTCGTCGACTTCACGCGGGCGGTGGCCTCCATGCCCACCTCCAGGCCCAGCTCCTCGACCGCCTCGCGGGTGAGGAGGGAGACCAGCCGGTGCGGGCCGGCCTGGATCTCGACCTGGGCCGCCACGTCGCCGAGTTTGATCGCGGTGACGATGCCGGGGAAGGCGTTGCGGACGGACGTGTACGACGTCTCCTCCTCGCCACTGCCGGACTTGGCGAGTTCGACCGAGAACGCGGCGAGGTCCGTGCCGTCGATGAGGCGCCGTCCGGCCTCGTCGCGGTGGGTGGCCACCCGGCCCGCGTCCGCCCAGCGGCGGGCGGTGTCGGGGCTCACGCCCAGCAGTCGCGCCGCCTGGCCGATCGTGTAGGAGTGCATGCCGGTCACGATAGGGGGCATCGCTGGGAACCCTGGGCAGGGGGTTGGCCGTTGGGTATAACGCGATATGGCGTTAGTGGGGTCGATGGCGTGTGATCGGGGTGAGGGTATGTCGGCTGAGCCGTCGCGGACGGGGCTGCGGGCTTCGGACGTGGACCGGGACCGCGTGGTGGACGTGCTGAACGCCGCGGCGGGTGACGGCCGGCTGAGCATGGAGGAGCTGGACGAGCGGGTGACCGCCGCCCTTTCCGCCCGCACCTTGGGTGAGTTGGCCGCGCTGAGGGCGGATCTGTCGCCGGTGCCGGGCGGAGTCGAGGCCAAGGATGTCGTCCGTATCGAGCAGCAGGGCGGCTCGTTCGTGCGGGGTGAGGGGTGGGTGGTGCCGCGGCGGCTGGAGATCAAGTCGTCCTGGGGTGACGTGACCCTCGACTTCACGCACGCGGTGATAGCCGACGGGACCTTGCGCATCGACCTCGACATGCAGGGCGGCACCTTGAGGCTGGTCACCCGGCCTGGCGTCGTGGTGGACACCGACTCCTTGGCCGTCGAATACGCCAAGATCAAGGCGCGTCCTGCCGGTGACGCCGGTGTGCCGGTCGTGCTGCGGGTCGAGATCGCGGGGCGGAAGGCGTACGGGCGGGTCGTGGTGGGGCCCGCTCGGCGTACGCCGTTCAGCAGATCTCGGGCGGCGTGGGTGTTGGGCTGAGTGGATCTCGGATGCCTTGGATCTCGGACGGCGTGAGTCTCGGGCTCAGTGGGTCCCGGGCGCCGTGAGTATCGGGCTCAGCAGATCCCCGATGCCCTGCTCGACGGGCTCAGTAGATCCCCGACTCCCGGAGCACCGCCCGAGCCGTCGCGTCGTCGATCTGGTGCCGCAGCTTCTCCAGTACGTCCGTGCCTTCCCGTAGCGTCCCGCGCTCCCGCGAGCGGCGTATCCCGTTGTCGAGCTCGTGCCACAGCAGCGGGTTGGCGATCAGGGTGCGAGGGTCGAGTTCCAGGCGGCGGCCGTCGGTGTCGCGCAGGATCAGGTGTGCGGAGAGATCGCCGTACTGCCGTAGGGCCACCAGGGCGTCCGTCCGTACCCGCTGCCGTCGTACGAGCCCCTGGACCGCCAGCCATCCCGGGCCGGCGGTGACGCGTTGAGGGAGCAGGATCGTGAAGAGCGCGGCCGTCATCGCCAGCCAGAGCAGGGTGCGGGAGGGTGTCAGGGTGTCCGCGTCCCAGTCGACCAACAGGGTCATGGCGAAGAAGGTCAGGGTGCAGCCCATGGCGAACCGCACGCTGCCTGGCCAGTGGCGGTCGCCGGTCGGGGCCGGACGCGGTCGTCTGCCATGCACACGATCGACGGTAGGTGGCCGGGGCGCCCGAGTGACCGCCCGTGACGGTGTTCTGACGCCTTACGAGTCATCGTTGACGCGATCCTGATGGCCGCAGGCGTTTCAGCCGGTGTGCACCCGTGGTCGCCGGGCCGGCTCGGGCTCGGCCTCGCGCAGCACCTCGCGGGTGACCGGGGCGACCTCGCCCTGGCCGAAGAGGAAGAAGCGCAGGAAGTTGGTGAAGGGGTTGCCCTCGGTCCACTCGAAGTACATGTGCGGGATGCAACCGGTCGTGTCACGGACGTGCAGGAGCAGCGCGGCCAGGGCGTTGGGGATGGAGGCGGACTCCAGAGTGAGGACGCGGTAGCGGTTGTGCATGACCTCGCCGCGTACCGTCAGGCCCGCCTCGAACTCCGACGGGTCGGTGACCGTCACCTCGACGAAGACGAAGTCCTCCTGGCCCGGGATGTCGTTGTCGGTGCGGATCTGCTCGACCTTGTCGCGGTACTCGGCCTTGTCCCGACGGTCCGGCTCGTTGGCGATGAACCGGATCTTGCGGCTGGCTATGTCCCGGACGAAACGTTCCGCCATGGGGTCGAGCGTCACGCTGGTCACGCGGAGCTCGAAGGCGCGCAGCAGCCGCGAGAGGAGGGAGATGAGGATGATGCCCGCGATGAAGCAGGCGCCGATCTTCACACCGTCGGGGCGCTCGATGACGTTCACGACGGTCGTGTAGAGGAACACCGCCGAGATGACCGCGAAGCCGATGAACCACTTGCGCTGGCCGGCCTCGCGGGCGGCGATGGTCACGGCGATCGCGGCGGAGCTGATCAGGACCAGCACGCCCGTGGCGTAGGCGCCGCCCTGGGCGTCGACATCGGCGTCGAAGATCCAGGTCACCAGGAAGGCGACCAGCGTGAAGACGATGACCATGGGGCGCACCGCGCGCGCCCAGTGCGGGGCCATGCCGTAGCGGGGCAGATAGCGCGGCATCAGGTTGAGCAGGCCGGCCATGGCGGAGGCGCCGGCGAACCACAGGATGGCGATTGTCGAGGCGTCGTAGACCGTGCCGAAGACGTTGCCGAGGTACTCGTGGGCGAGGAACGCGAGTGCGCGGCCGTTGGCCTCGCCGCCCGACTCGAACTCCTTCTCCGGGATCAGCAGGGTGGTGATGAAGCTCGTCGCGATCAGGAAGCAGCTCATGATCAGGGCGGCGGTGGTGAGGAGCTTCTTGGTGTCCCGGATGCGGCCCTTGGGGTCCTCCTCGGTCTCGCCCGGGTCGCCCTTGACGTGGGGCATCACGGCGACGCCGGTCTCGAAGCCGGAGAGGCCGAGCGCGAGCTTGGGGAAGACGATGAGGGCGACGCCGATCATGACGAAGACGTTGCCGTGCTCGGCGGTGAGGGCGTTGGACCAGTCGGTGACCACGTGTCCCTCGGTGGCGACGTGGTACAGGCCGACGGCCACGACGACCGCGTTCAGCGCGAGATAGCCCGCGACCAGGGCGACGGCGACGCCGATCGCCTCCAGGAAGCCCTTGAGGAACACGGCGCCCAGCAGTGCCACCAGGATCAGGGTGATCACCAACTGCTTGTCGTGCAGGGCGCTTTCCAGGTGCGGGTTCTCGACCAGGTGGGTCGAGGCGTCCGCCGCCGACAGGGTGATGGTGATCAGGAAGTCCGTGGCCGCGAAGCCGAGCAGCGTCAGGACGAAGAGCTTGCCCTTCCAGAACGTCAGGAGTCGCTCCAGCATCGCGATCGAGCCCTGGCCGTGCGGGCTCTCCTCGGCCACCCGCCGGTACACGGGCAGGGCGCCGGCCAGGGTGACGATCACCAGCACGATGGTGGCGATGGGGGACAGCAGGCCGGCCGCGAGGGCCGCGATGCCCGGCTGGTAACCGAGGGTCGAGAAGTAGTCGACGCCGGTGAGGCACATGACGCGGTACCAGGGCTGGCCCTTGTGCTCCAGCTTGGACTCGGTCGGCTCCGCCTGGCGGCCATGGCCCTTGCCCATGTCGGACAGGCCCTCCAGCATCCAGGCGCGCAGGCGACTGGGCGGAGGGTGTTCGGTCGTGGCCATCGGCGTGCTCCTGATGTGCGGACGCCACCATGTGCGGTTGCGGGACGGCGTCGGATTCCGGCCATCACGCGGACGGCGGCACCAGCGTATGCGGAGAGTGACGCCCGGGCCCACGGATGATCGGCAGGGCGGCGTCAAGCTTCCGTTAAGACTGGCTCTGTCCGCGGTGGGCGTGCATCAAGAGTTCAGCTCACGGACTCGTAGGGCGGGGGTTGGGCTGTATGTGGGGGTGCCAGGGGGTGGAGTGGGGGCGGACACGCAGCGTCAGGGCTCATGCGCTGGCCCCGGCCCCGGCCCCGCACGCTGGCGCACGGACGTCGGCGGTGGGACGGCGGCACGGTCCCGTGAGGTCACTGACGCCCGTGGCCTTCTCGGCGGCCGATAGGGAATCCAGTCGCGCTCCGTGCCCGGACGGCCCTGCTCAGCAAGGTATTTGTGGGACTCATACGGCCTGGTGGTGTGTCGCGTCAATCCGCGTCAAACCGGCCTGAGCGCACGTCAGAAGCACGTCAACGGAGGCCGTTCATGGCTGGATCGCGACCACGACCGAGGTGACGCCGGAGGTGTGGGCCGCCTCCGCGAGAACGTAGGCCGCGTACGGCGTCACCAGCGCGATCACCGTCTCCAGGACCGGGTCCTCGGTGCGCCGCCGGATCAGCGCGACCACGGCCGCGACCGCCGCGCCGATGACCGTGCCGCCGCCCGCGAGGACGGCGAACTCCGAGCCCGCCGCACTCCAGTCGGCGGCCGCCGACGCCACGGCCACACCTACGGCGACACGGAACAGCACCAGCGAGGTCGCGTCGTTGAACAGGCTCTCCGCCTGCACCAGGACCTGCACCTTGGGCGGCAGTGCCAGCCGACGGCCCAGTGCTGTGACCGCCACGGGGTCGGTGCTGGCCAGGACCGCACCGAACACCAGGGCCAGCTGCCAGGACAGCGGCGTGATCGCCGACGCGACCGCGCCGACCGCCGCCGCCGACGCCAGCACCAGGCCCACCGCGAGGACGCCGACGGGCTTCCACACCAGCCGCAGCTCACGCCAGGAGAGTTCCTCCGCACTCGCGTACAGCAGCGGCGGCAGAACGACGAGGCCGATGACCTCCGGGCTGATCTCGATCTGCGGGGTGCCCGGCAGCAGCGCCACGGTCAGCCCGGCGACCACGAGGAGAGGGGGCGGGTATCCGCGGCGGCGTGCGAAGGTCGCCACCAACGTGGTCAGTACCACGAGTGCGGGAACCGTACCCACGCCGCGCATGCCGACTTCCCCCTGGGGGCCCTGAGCGAAGCCACCATGGCTTCGAGCCGACCAGACTTCCCGGCACACCGCCTTCACCTATCGGCCCTTGCCTTGTCAAGACAGTGTCAACGTCCACGTGAGAGGCGCCAGGGATGCGTCAAGATGTCTGCCCGGGGGCTCGCGGAGCGGTTCGCTGAGACCTGATGAACGAAGTACCGCGCGGACGGCTGAAGGTCTACCTCGGGGCGGCCCCGGGGGTGGGCAAGACGTACCGCATGCTCGATGAGGGGCGGCGTCGCGCCGGCCGCGGGGCCGATGTGGTGGTGGCGTTCGCCGAATGCCACGGGCGGCCACGGACCGAGGCCATGCTCGACGGTCTGGAGGTCGTGCCACGGCTCCCGTGCGGCTACCGGGGCGGCCGGTTCGAGGAGATGGACCTCGCCGCGGTGCTCGACCGCCGGCCGCGGGTTGCGATCGTCGACGAGTTCGCCCACAGCAACATCCCCGGCAGCGGACGTCACCCCAAGCGGTGGCAGGACATCGAGGAACTGCTGGCCGCGGGCATCGATGTCATCACGGCCGTCAACGTCCAGCACCTGGAGTCCCTCAAGGACGTGGTCGAGAAGATCACCAGGGTGCCCCAGCACGAGACGATGCCCGACGAGGTCGTACGCCGCGCCCAGCAGGTCGAGCTCGTCGACATCCCGCCCGAGGGGCTGCGGCGTCGCATGGCGCACGGCAACATCTACGCGCCGGAGAAGATCGACGCGGCCCTCGCCAACTACTTCCGGCCCGGCAATCTGACCGCGCTGCGGCAGTTGGCGCTGCTGTGGGTGGCCGACCGGGTCGACGAGGCCCTCAACACCTACCGCGCCGAGCACGCGATCGGCGGGGTGTGGGAGACCCGGGAGCGGGTCGTGGTCGCGCTGACCGGCGGCCCGGAGGGCGACACGATCATCCGGCGGGCCGCCCGCATCGCCGCCCGGTCGGCCGGCGGGGACCTGCTCGCCGTGCACGTGACCCGCAGCGACGGCCTGACAGCGGGTGCCTCGCACGCCTCGCTCGCCCGTCAGCGCCGGCTCGTGGAGGACCTCGGCGGCAGCTACCACTCGGTCGTCGGCGACGACGTTGCGACCACGCTCGTGGAGTTCGCCCGCGCCGAGAACGCCACCCAGCTCGTCCTCGGCGCCAGTCGGCGCGGGCGCCTGGAACGGTTCGTGACGGGCCTCGGGACGGGGGAGAGCGTCGTCGCGCTCTCGGGCGACATCGACGTCCATCGGGTCACCCACGAACGGGCCGGCCGCGGCACCCTGTTGCCGTCCCGCCGCCGTACGCTCTCCACGTCCCGGCTGATCGCGGGACCGGTCGCCGGACTCGTGTTGCCGGTGCTGCTCACCCTCGTCCTCGCGCAGTTGCGCGGCACCCTGAACCTGACCAGCGAGGCGTTGCTGTTCCTGCTCGCGGTGGTGGGCGTGGCCCGCATAGGCGGTGTGGCGTCCGCGGTGGTCGCCTCCGTCACCGCGTCCCTGCTGCTCAACTACTGGTTCATCCCGCCCATCGGTGCCTTCACGCTCGACGATCCGAACGCCCTGATCGCGCTGGCGGTGTTCGCCGTGGTCGCCGCCACCGTCGCCGTGGTCGTCGACCGCTCCCTGCGCCTGTCCCGCAGAGCCGCCCGGGCCACCGCCGAGGCGGAGACCATGTCCTCCCTCGCGGGCAGCATCGTGCGCGGCGGCCAGACGATCCCGGCCCTGCTGGAACGAGCCGGGGAGACCTTCGGCATGGAGTCGGCCGAACTGGTCGACGAGCCGCCCGACACCGCGGGAGTGACCGCGGTACCGGCGGGCCCGGGTGCCTACCTCGCGCTCCACGGGCGCGACCTGTCCCCGTCCGAGCGGCGTGTGCTGGCCGCCTTCGCCGCGCACGTGGGGTCCGCCGTGGAGCGGGCCCGGCTCGCCGAGGCCGCCGCCGAGGTCGAGCCGGTGAAGGCCGCCGACCGTATGCGTACGGCACTGCTGCGCGCCGTCGGCCACGACCTGCGCACGCCGCTCGCCGCGGGCTGGGCCGCAGTGACGTCACTGCGCAGCCGGGACGTCGAGTTCTCCGCCGAGGACCGGGACGAACTCCTCGCCACCGCCGACGAGTCCATGGCCAAGCTGAACCGTCTGGTGGAGAACCTCCTCGATCTCAGCCGGCTGGAGGCGGGCGTGCTGAAGCTGAACCTGCGGCCCACCGCGCTGGAGGAGGTCCTGCCGGCCGCGCTGGTGGACATCCCTGGCGTCGAGGTCGGGGATGTGGAGGATCTGCCGTCGGTGCTCGTCGATCCGCCGCTGCTGGAACGGGTGATCGCCAACCTGGTCGCCAACGCGGCCCGGCACAGTCCGCCGGGAACCAAAGTGCTGGTCACCGCAAGTGCGTTGGCGGGGTGGGCCGAACTCCGGGTCGTCGACCGGGGGCCGGGGCTTCCGGTGACGGGGCGGGAGCGGATTTTCGAGCCGTTTCAGCGGCTGGGGGACACTGACAACACGGCCGGGCTGGGGCTGGGGCTCGCCTTGGCGCGGGGGCTGACCGAGGCGATGAGCGGAACGGTGCTTCCGGAGGACACGCCGGGGGGTGGGCTGACGATGGTTGTTTCGTTGCCGCTGGTGGGGGATGCGGTGGGGGTGGGATCGCCGTAGGGGTGTCTGTGGCGCGGCGGGTGCGGGTTCGTTGCGGCTGGTCGCGCAGTTCCCCGCGCCCCTGAGGGTGTTGTCGTGCTCGGCGTGCTTCCGGACTCTCCTGTGCCCCTGAGGGCGTGGTCGTGCCCGGTGTGCGTCCGGACCATCCCGCGTGGCTGAGGGCGTGGTCGTGCGCGGTGTCAGTCCAGGCCGGAGGCCTTGAAAACCGTCGCCCGACGGGAGGCCAGCCAGCCTGCGCCGGCCGAGACCCGCGCCGGGCAGAGCACCACGAACAGCAGGACCGCCAGCGTGAACCACAGCGCGGCGCGGGCGTCGACGAGGGTGTCGGCGCCCCAGTCGATCAGGAACAGCAGACACAGCAGGACGGCCGCGCAGCGGAACGAGTCGAGCAGATCGCGTGCCCAGCGGCGGTCGGTCGCCGTCTCCTCCAGGGGCCTGGCCGGTTCTCCGATCAGGTCGTCGTCGCGCGCGTCGTTGCGGTGTCCCATACGGCCGATGGTAGGGAGCGCGCGAGCCGGAGCAGCGCACCTTGACGGTCCTCTGACGAGCGCCCGGCCGTTCTTGACGCCGCCGCAGCGACAACACGTCCGTTGTGCGCGTCACACACGCGTCAAAGTGCCGTCAAGGACGGGCCGTTGGGCGCGAAGAACGCGCAAGGAGCGGTCGGGAACGGCGTGGTGCGGACAGAACCTTGGTCAGTCACGCGCGGCACCTCGCGCGTGACTGCTCGACGTACGAAGGAGCACGCATTCCATGTCCGTCCTGACCGCCACGCCCGGGGCGACCCCCGCCGACGAGGAACCGCCGGATACCGGCGAACGGCACCGGCTCACCGCCGTCACAGGCCTCGCCGCCCTGTCCCTCGACGCCATGGCGTCGGTGGCGTACGGGCCCGAGGCGATCGTGCTGGTGCTGGCCGCGGCCGGCGCCCACGGCCTCGGCTTCACGCTCCCGGTCACGCTCGCCATCGCCGCTCTGCTGGCGGTGCTGGTCGCCTCGTACCGGCAGGTGATCGCCGCCTTCCCGGACGGCGGCGGCTCCTACGCCGTGGCCAAGGCGCACCTGGGCAGGCGCACAAGCCTGGTCGCGGCGGGCTCGCTCGGCCTGGACTACGTCCTCAACGTCGCCGTCGCCGTCACGGCCGGTGTGGCCGCCCTGACCTCCGCCTTCCCGGCGCTCTACGACGACCGGCTGTGGCTGTGCCTGGCCGTGCTCGCGCTGATCACGGCGGTGAACCTGCGCGGCATCGTCGAGTCGGCGAAGGCGTTCATCGCGCCGACCGTCATCTTCGTCGGCTCCATCCTGGTGCTGATCGTCGTCGGGTTGTTCCGGTCCGCGCCGGTCAGCACCGAGGCCGCCGCGGGGCACGCCTCGGTCCTCTCCGACAACTCCACCACCGTGGGCGCCTTGCTCCTGCTGAAGGCCTTCGCCTCCGGGTGCTCCGCCCTCACCGGCGTCGAGGCCATCGCCAACGCCGTCCCCTCCTTCCGCGTCCCGCGCGTCAAGCGCGCCCAGAGCGCGGAGATCGCCCTCGGCGCCGTGCTCGGCGTGATGCTGATCGGCCTGTCGGTGCTGATCTCCCGCTTCCATCTCCAGCCGGTCGAGGGCGTCACCGTCCTCGCCCAGCTCGCGGACGCCTCCTTCGGCCACAACTGGGCGTTCTACGTCGTCCAGTTCGGGACGATGATCCTGCTGGCCCTGTCCGCCAACACCTCCTTCGGCGGCCTTCCGGTGCTGCTGAAGCTGCTCGCCCGCGACAATTACCTGCCGCACGTGTTCGCGCTGAAGGCCGACCGGCAGGTGCACCGGCACGGCGTGCTCGCGCTGGCGGCCGTCTCCACCGGGCTGATCGTCTTCTCGGGCGGCGACACCAACACCCTCGTGCCGCTCTTCGCCATCGGCGTCTTCGTCGGCTTCACGATCGCCCAGGTGGGCATGGTCCTGCACTGGCGTCTCCAGAAGGGCCCGGGGTGGCGCGGCAAAGCCCTGCTCAACGGCTTCGGTGGGCTGCTCACCGGCGTCTCCGCCGTCGTCGTAACAGCGACCAAGTTCGAGGAGGGCGCCTGGCTGATCGTGATCGCCCTGCCCCTGCTGGTCATGGCCTTCGAGACCGTGCACCGCGCCTACACCCGGATCGGCGACCGCCTCGGCCTCGGCCGCATCCCCGAGCATCCGCATCGCGACCACTCGGTCGTGGTCGTGCCCGTCTCCTCGCTCACCCGGCTCACCTCCGAGGCCCTCACCGCCGCCTCCTCCCTGGGCGACGAGGTCCGTGTGGTCACCGTCTGCCACCCCGACCCCGAGGACCGGGCCGCGCTGCACGCCCTGGAGCGCTCCTGGACCGAGTGGGACCCCGGCGTGCCCCTGGTCCGGCTGACCAGCGAGCGCCGCTCTCTGGGCCGCCCCATCGCCGCGTACGTCCGTGACGTCATGGCCGCGGAGCCGGCCACCCAGGTCACCGTGCTCATCCCGGAGGCGGAGCCCGAGCGCATGTGGCAGCGGCTGCTGCAGAACCAGCGGGGCGCGATCGTCGCGCACGCCGTGCGCAGGGAGACCGACGCGGTGATCTGCAGGTTGAGGTTCCGCTTGTTCTGACCGGGGCGCGGCTGCGACCTGCGGTGATCGCACTGCCGTATGAGTTCCGTCAAGGGCGCGCAGTGGGCCGTATGGGAGCCGTCAACGGCGCTCGATTCCGGCCACGAAGGCTGTTTCCTCTAACCGTCCCTGTCCGACCGAACCTCACTCCAGGAGCTCACGATGGCCGATCTGGCCTTCGTCGTCACCACGATCGCGGCCTTCGCGCTGGTGGCCTTCGTCGCCAAGGGGGTGACCAAGCTGTGACCGCCGAGAACATCGTCGGCCTCGTCGTGGCAGTCGCCCTGCTGGGCTATCTCGTCCTCGCCCTGATCTTCCCGGAGAGGTTCTGAGACAAGGTATGGGTCCCGTACTTGCCGGTCTGCCACAACTGCTCGCGCTGATCGCGGCCCTGGCGCTCGCCTACAAACCGCTTGGCGACTACATGGCCAAGGTCTACTCCTCCGACAAGCACTGGCGTGTCGAGAAGTGGATCTACAAGGGCATCGGCGCCAACCCTGACACCGAGATGCGCTGGACCGCGTACCTGCGCGGCGTCCTCGCCTTCTCCGCCGCCGGCGTCCTCTTCCTCTACGCCCTGCAGCGGCTGCAGGGCGTGCTGCCCGGTTCGCTCGGCTTCGCGGCCATCGACCCGGACCAGGCGTTCAACACCGCCGTGTCCTTCGTGACCAACACCAACTGGCAGTCGTACTACGGCGAGCAGGCCATGGGCCACGTCGTGCAGACCGCCGGTCTGGCCGTGCAGAACTTCGTCTCCGCTGCCGTGGGTATCGCCGTCGCGGTCGCCCTCGTACGCGGCTTCTCGCGCTCGCGCACCGGTGAGCTGGGCAACTTCTGGGCCGACCTGGTGCGTGGTGTCGTACGCATCCTGGTGCCGCTGGCCGCGATTGCCGCGGTCGTCCTGGTGGCGTGCGGTGCCATTCAGAACTTCTCCGGCATCCACGGGGTCGGTCAGTTCACGGGCGGCTCGCAGCAGTGGAACGGCGGCGCGGTCGCCTCGCAGGAGGCCATCAAGGAGCTGGGCACCAACGGCGGCGGTTACTTCAACGCCAACAGCGCCCACCCCTTCGAGAACCCCACCCCGTTCTCGAACCTCTTCGAGATCTTCCTGATCCTCGTCATCCCGTTCTCGCTGACCCGCACCTTCGGCCTGATGGTCGGCTCGGTCAAGCAGGGCTACGCGATCCTCGCGACGATGGCCACCATCTGGCTCGGCTTCACGGCCCTGATGATGTGGACCGAGTTCGCCCACCACGGCCCGGCGTTCGACATCGCCGGCGGGGCGTACGAGGGCAAGGAGACCCGGTTCGGCGTCGGCGCGTCCTCGATCTTCGCCACGGCGACCACGCTCACCTCGACCGGTGCCGTGAACTCCTTCCACTCGTCCTTCACCGGCCTCGGCGGCGGCATCACCATGCTCGGCATGATGCTGGGCGAGATCGCGCCCGGTGGTACCGGCTCCGGCCTCTACGGCATGCTGATCATGGCGATCATCGCGGTGTTCATCGCCGGTCTGATGGTCGGCCGTACGCCCGAGTACCTGGGCAAGAAGATCGGCACCCGTGAGATCAAGCTGGCGGCCTGCTACATCCTTGTCACCCCGGCGCTGGTGCTCGTCTTCACCGCCTTCGCCATGGCGCTGCCGACCCCGGCCAACTCCATGACCAACAGCGGGGCGCACGGGTTCTCCGAGATCCTGTACGCCTACACGTCCGCCTCCAACAACAACGGCTCGGCCTTCGCCGGTCTGAACGCGGACACGCAGTGGTTCAACACCACGCTGGGCCTGTGCATGCTGCTCGGCCGCTTCGTGCCGATGGTGTTCGTGCTGGCGCTGGCCGGCTCGCTCGCCGAGCAGAAGCCGGTCCCGGCCACGGCGGGCACGCTGCGCACGGAAAAGCCGCTGTTCACCGGCTTGTTGGTGGGCGCGATTCTCATCATCACCGGTCTGACGTACTTCCCGGCCCTGGCGCTGGGGCCGCTGGCCGAGGGGCTGGCCTCATGACCACCGACGTAACGAAGACCGACGTAAAGAAGCAGGACTCCATGTCCACACCCACCCTTGCGCCGCACCAGGACGCGCCGACGGGGCACAAGTCCCCCGAGGGCCGTGTCGGCGCGGGCCTCTTCGACCCGAAGCAGCTGGTCAAGTCGCTGCCGGACGCCTTCCGCAAGCTCGATCCGCGGGTGCTGGTCAAGTCCCCTGTGATGTTCGTGGTGTGGATCGGCTCCGTCCTGACCACCGTCTTCTCCTTCAAGGACCCGGGCGACTGGTTCGGGTGGACCATCAGCGCTTGGCTGTGGCTGACCGTGATCTTCGCCAACCTGGCGGAGGCCGTCGCCGAGGGCCGCGGCAAGGCCCAGGCCGACACCCTGCGCAAGGCCAAGACCGACACGGTGGCGCGTCGGCTCGACGGTTCTGTCGAAGAGCGTGTGCCGGGTACCGAGTTGAAGATCGGCGACCTCGTTGTGTGCGAGGCCGGCGACATCATCCCGGGTGACGGTGACGTCATCGAGGGTGTCGCGTCCGTCGACGAGTCGGCGATCACCGGCGAGTCGGCCCCGGTCATCCGGGAGTCCGGCGGCGACCGCTGCGCGGTCACCGGCGGTACCAAGGTCCTCTCCGACCGCATCGTCATCAAGATCACGACGAAGCCTGGCGAGACCTTCATCGACCGGATGATCAACCTGGTCGAGGGCGCCGCGCGGCAGAAGACGCCGAACGAGATCGCGCTGAACATCCTGCTGGCCTCGCTGACGATCGTCTTCCTGCTGGCCTGCGCCACGCTGCCGCCGTTCGCGGACTACGCGGGCACGCACCTGACGATGGTCGTGCTGGTCGCCCTGCTGGTCTGTCTGATCCCGACCACCATCGGCGCCCTGCTCTCCGCGATCGGTATCGCGGGCATGGACCGTCTGGTCCAGCGCAACGTCCTGGCGATGTCGGGCCGCGCGGTCGAGGCCGCCGGTGACGTCTCAACGCTGCTGCTCGACAAGACCGGCACCATCACGCTCGGCAACCGCCAGGCTGCCGAGTTCGTCCCGGTCGCGGGCGCCACCGAGGCCGAGGTCGCGGACGCCGCCCAGCTGTCGTCGCTGGCCGACGAGACGCCCGAGGGCCGCTCCATCGTCGTCCTGGCGAAGGAGAAGTACGGCCTGCGCGAGCGCCACCAGGGCGAGCTGGTCGGCGCCGAGTGGATCACGTTCACCGCGCAGACCCGGATGTCCGGCGTCGACCTCACCGAGGACGGCGTGTCCCGCAAGGTCCGCAAGGGCGCCGCGGGTTCGGTCATGGCCTGGGTGCAGGAGCGGGGCGGCACGGTCGCCGACGACGCGGACACCGCCGCCAACCGCATCTCCGAGGCCGGCGGCACGCCGCTGCTGGTCGCCGTGGACGATGCCGACGGCGCCCGGATCCTGGGCGTCATCCACCTCAAGGACGTCGTCAAGGACGGCATGCGCGAGCGGTTCGAGGAACTGCGCCGCATGGGCATCAAGACCGTCATGATCACGGGTGACAACCCGCTGACCGCCAAGGCGATCGCCGAGGAGGCGGGTGTCGACGACTTCCTCGCGGAGGCGACTCCCGAGGACAAGATGGCGCTGATCAAGCGGGAGCAGGCGGGCGGCAAGCTGGTCGCGATGACCGGTGACGGTACGAACGATGCCCCCGCGCTCGCGCAGGCGGACGTCGGCGTGGCCATGAACACCGGTACGTCGGCCGCCAAGGAGGCCGGCAACATGGTCGACCTCGACTCGAACCCGACGAAGCTCATCGAGATCGTCGAGATCGGCAAGCAACTGCTGATCACCCGGGGCGCGTTGACCACGTTCTCCATCGCCAACGACGTCGCGAAGTACTTCGCGATCATCCCGGCGCTGTTCGCGGCCGTCTACCCGGGCCTGGACAAGCTCAACGTCATGGGCCTGTCCTCGCCGGACTCCGCGATCCTGTCCGCGGTCATCTTCAACGCGCTGATCATCATCGCGCTGGTGCCGCTGTCCCTGAAGGGCGTGCAGTACCGGCCGGTCAGCGCCGACAAGATGCTGCGCCGCAACCTGACCATCTACGGTCTCGGCGGGCTGGTCGCGCCGTTCATCGGCATCAAGATCATCGACCTGCTCATCTCCCTCATTCCCGGAATCGGTTGATCGCGATGAACAACTCCGTATCCAACACGGCCCGGTTGCTCGGGGCGGGCCTGCGTGCCCTCCTCGTACTGACCCTGGTGACCGGTGTCATCTACCCGCTGGTCGTCACCGGCATCGCGCAGGGGCTGTTCAACGACAAGGCGAACGGCTCCGAGGTCAAGTCGGACGGCAAGGTCGTCGGTTCCTCGCTGATCGGCCAACAGGGCTACAGCCTCGACTACTTCCAGCCCCGACCGGCCAACGGACTGGGCGAGAACTCGGTCAACACGCAGTACAAGCTGATCCTGTCCGGCGCCACCAACCGCTCCGGTGACAACCCCGAGCTGATCAAGTGGGTGAAGGAGGCCAAGGCCAAGGTCGTCAAGGAGAACTCCACCGCCGACTACAAGGTCAAGCCCTCGCAGGTGCCCGCCGACGCGGTCACCTCCTCCGGCTCCGGCCTGGACTCGGACATCTCCCCGCAGTACGCGGACCTCCAGGTCCACCGGGTCGCCGAGAAGAACGACCTGTCCGTCGCCCAGGTACGGAAGCTGGTCGACGAGCACACCGAGGGCCGAACCCTCGGCTTCATGGGCGAGCCGCGCGTGAACGTCCTTGAGCTGAACATCGCCCTCAAGGAACTGATCGAGGGCAACTGACCGATGACCCGAGTGCTGGTCGTGGAAGACGACCCACAGCTGGTGCGCGCACTCGTGATCAACATGCAGGCCCGCCGGTACGGAGTGGACGCGGCGCCCGACGGCGCCACGGCCCTCCGGCTGGCGGCCGCGCGTCAGCCGGATGTGGTGATGCTCGATCTCGGCCTGCCCGACATGGACGGGGTCGACGTCATCAAGGCTCTGCGCGGCTGGTCCCGTATGCCGATCGTGGTGCTGTCGGCCCGTCAGGCCTCCGACGAGAAGGTGGCCGCACTCGACGCCGGCGCCGACGACTACGTCACCAAGCCCTTCAGCATGGACGAGTTGATGGCCCGGCTGCGGGCCGCCGTCCGCCGTACCGAAGAGTCTTTGGCGGCCTCCGGGACGACCCAGGTGGAGACGACCGAGTTCACCATCGACCTGCTGGCCAAGAAGGTCGTACGGGGTGGCCGCGACGTACGCCTGACCCCGACCGAATGGCATCTGCTGGAGATCCTGGTGACCAACCCCGGGCGCCTCGTCACCCAGCAGCACCTCCTGAGGGAGGTCTGGGGCATGTCCCGCAGCGGCAACACCAACTACCTGCGGGTTTACATGGCCCAGCTGCGCCGCAAACTGGAAGCGGATCCCGCACACCCCCGCTATCTCATCACCGAACCCGGCATGGGTTACCGCTTCGAAGGGTGAACATGGCACGCGGCAAACTTCGGATCTACCTCGGTGCGGCACCCGGCGTCGGGAAGACGTACGCGATGCTTTCCGAGGCGCACCGGCGGGTGGAACGCGGCACCGACTGCGTGGTCGCGTTCGTGGAGCACCACGGCCGGCCGCGCACCGAGGTGATGCTGCACGGTCTGGAACAGATCCAGCGCAAGGAGCTGGAGTACCGGGGCACTTCCTTCACCGAGATGGACATCGACGCCGTCCTGGCCCGCCGGCCCAAGGTGGCGATGGTGGACGAGCTGGCCCACACCAACATCCCCGGCTCGCGCAACGCCAAGCGCTGGCAGGACGTGGAGGAACTGCTGGCGGCCGGCGTCGACGTGATATCGACCGTCAACATCCAGCACTTGGAGTCGCTGGGCGACGTCGTCGAGTCGATCACCGGCGTGCGCCAGCAGGAGACCGTGCCGGACGAGGTGGTGCGCCGGGCCGACCAGGTCGAGCTTGTCGATATGTCGCCACAGGCGCTACGGCGGCGGATGGCGCACGGCAACATCTACAAGCCGGACAAGGTCGACGCGGCGCTGTCGAACTACTTCCGTCCGGGCAACCTCACCGCCCTGCGCGAGCTGGCTCTGCTGTGGGTGGCCGACCGGGTCGACGAGTATCTGAACGCGTACCGCAGTGAGCACGAGGTCTCGACGATCTGGGGTTCGCGGGAGCGCATCGTCGTCGGCCTGACCGGCGGCCCTGAGGGGCGGACGCTGATCCGCCGGGCCGCCCGGCTGGCGGAGAAGGGCGCCGGCGGTGAGGTGCTGGCCGTCTACATCGCCAGCAGCGACGGGCTGACGTCCTCGTCGCCCAAGGAACTGGCCGTCCAGCGCGGCCTGGTCGAGGACCTCGGCGGCACCTTCCACCACGTCGTCGGCGACGACATCCCCGTGGCTCTGCTGGACTTCGCGCGCGGGGTGAACGCCACCCAGATCGTGCTCGGCGTCTCCCGCCGCAAGAGCTGGCAGTACGTCTTCGGGCCCGGCGTCGGCGCCACGGTCGCCCGCGACTCGGGCCCCGACTTGGACGTCCACCTGATCACCCACGACGAGGCGGGCAAGGGACGCGGACTGCCCGTGCCCCGCAGCGCCCGCCTCGGCCGGTCGCGAATCATCTGGGGCTGGCTCGTGGCCGTACTCGGCCCGGCCGTCCTCAGCGTGCTGCTGACGCACATCGCGCCCGAAGTCGGCCTCGCCAACGACATGCTGCTGTACCTGTCGCTGACGGTCGCCGCGGCGCTCCTCGGCGGGCTGCTGCCGGCTCTTGCCTCGGCGGTGGTCGGCTCCCTGCTGCTGAACTGGTTCTTCACCCCGCCCGTCCACACGCTGACCATCGCCGACCCGAAGAACATCGTCGCCATCGCCATCTTCATAGGCGTGGCGGTGTCGGTGGCCTCCGTGGTGGACCTGGCGGCCCGCCGCACCCACCAGGCGAACCGCCTGCGCGCCGAGTCGGAGATCCTGTCCTTCCTCGCCGGTAACGTCCTGCGCGGCGAGACCAGCCTGGAATCGCTGCTGGAACGCGTCCGTGAGACGTTCGGCATGGACTCGGTGGCGCTGCTGGAGCGGGAGAGCGACGTCGACCCGTGGACCTGCGCGGGCAGCGTGGGCCCGCAGCCCTGCCAGGACCCTGACGAAGCGGACGTGGACGTACCGGTCGGCGAACACATGGCGCTGGCGCTGACCGGCCGGGTGCTGCCCGCGGAGGACCGCCGGGTGCTGGCCGCATTCGCCGCGCAGTCGGCCGTCGTCCTGGACCGCCAGCGGCTGAGGCGCGAGGCTGACCAGGCCAAGGAGCTGGCCGAGGGCAACCGCATCCGCACGGCCCTGCTGGCCGCCGTCAGCCACGACCTGCGGACGCCCCTCGCCGGTATCAAGGCCTCGGTGTCCTCCCTGCGGTCCGACGACGTGGCCTGGTCCGAGGAGGACGAGGCCGAACTCCTCCAGGCGATCGAGGAGGGCGCCGACCGGCTCGACCTCCTCGTCGGCAACCTGCTGGACATGTCGCGCCTGCAGACGGGCACGGTGACACCGCTGATCAGGGAGATCGACCTCGACGAGGTCGTTCCGATGGCGCTCGGCGGGGTGCCGGAGGGCAGCGTGGAGCTGGACATCCCGGAGACGCTGCCCATGGTCACCGTGGACAAGGGCCTGCTGGAGCGGGTCGTCGCCAACGTCGTCGAGAACGCCGTCAAGTACAGCCCGCAGGACAAGGCGGTGCTGGTCTCCGCCAGCGCCATCCGGGACCGCGTCGAGGTACGGGTGGTCGACCGCGGGCGCGGCGTCCCGGACGAGGCCAAGGACCGCGTCTTCGAGCCCTTCCAGCGCTACGGCGACTCCCCGCGCGGCGCCGGAGTGGGCCTCGGCCTCGCGGTCGCGCGCGGCTTCGCCGAGGCAATGGGCGGCACGATCAATGCGGAGGACACGCCTGGCGGCGGCCTCACCATGGTGCTGAGCCTGCGGATGGCGCAGGGGCGGCGGCCGGGGGAGCCGGAGGTGCCGGCCGCGGTGGGTTCGTAGCCGCTCGATCTACCCCGCGACGCCGGGATGATCCGCCGTCCCGCGACGCCGGGATGATCCGCCGAACAGGCCCTGGGCCGGGTGCCTGGTGTCCAACCGTCACCGCCACGCGTTGCACCGCCGCCAGCTCTCGCGGCTCTTCTTGGCGCACCGCTGACGGCGTTCTCCCCGGGCGGCCGTGCCCCGTGTCAGCATCCCGTCAGCGTCCGGGGCATCGCCGTCAGCATCGCGTCATGAGCCGTCGGAACCCCCGGGTCATCGGGCATAGCGTCAGTGGCAAGCCCCGGTCCGCCTCCCCGCGTACGGGGCCATCAAGCAACTCGCCCGACCCAAGCAACCCGCCCGACCCACCTCGGATCCTCCCGGAGGAATCCCATGGCAGACATCCTGTCCGACGAAGACCCGGAGCCCTCTGATCGGTTCCCGGCCGGCCCTCTGTACGTTCCGGTCCGGCCGGGACAGGCCGCTTGCGCGGCCCGCCTCTTCCGTACACCGATCGGTGACCGCACCGCCGTAGGGTTCACCTCGCAGCGGAAACTGACCGCCACCCTCGGCCCGGACCAGCCCTGGATCCGGCTCGCCGAGCCCGCCCTGCGCTCCCTGACCGCACCGCTCGGCGTCACCGCCGTCACGGTGGACCCCCAGTTCTGCGCGCCCGCCCCGGCCGTGACCACGCCGTCCGCCGCGGAGCCCGCCCCGCAGCACTCGCTCGTCTCGGCACTTGCCCTGTGGATCGGCTGAGGGGGAACCGCACGATGACCACCATTCACGAACCCGCGGTGACCACCTCGGCCGACGCGCTCTCGGTGTGGCCGGCCTCGGCCGTGGAGCCCCGCGAGGGCGAGATCACCGTGGGCGGCGTACCGCTCGCCGAGGTCGCCGACCGTTTCGGAACGCCCGTCTACGTCATCGACGAGGACGAGGTCCGCGAACGCTGCCGCACCTACCGGCAGGTCTTCCCCGACGCCGACATCCTGTACGCGGCCAAGGCGTTCCTGTGCCGGGCGATGGTCCACTGGGTGGACGAGGAGGGCCTCGGCCTGGACGTCTGCTCGGCCGGTGAGCTGGAGCTCGCCGTCACCACCGGCTTCCCGCCGGAGAAGATCGTGCTGCACGGCAACGCCAAGTCGCCCCGCGACCTGGACACCGCGCTGCGCCTCGGGGTCGGCCGGATCGTCATCGACAGCCCGTCCGAGATCGCCCGGCTGGCCGCGGCGGTCGGACCCGACGGCCACCAGAAGGTGATGGTGCGGGTCGTGCCCGGCATCAGCGCCGGCGGCCACGAGAAGATCCGCACCGGCACCGAGGACCAGAAGTTCGGCCTGTCCATCTCCGACGGCTACGCGCAGTACGCCATCGCCCGGATACTGGACCAGCCGCAGCTCGAACTGACCGGCCTGCACTGCCACTTGGGCTCGCAGATCACCAGTGTCAAGCCCTATCTGTCCGCCGTACGGCGCATCGTCGGCCTCATGGCCCGGCTGAACGAACAGCACGGCCTGGTCCTGCCCGAGCTCGACCTCGGAGGCGGCCACGGCATCGCCTACCGCCCGGGCGAACCCGCCCTGGACCTCACCACGTTGGCCCGCAAGGTGCGCTCGGAGCTGGTCGGGGCGTGCGCGGCGGCGGGGCTCACCGTGCCCCGGCTCATCATCGAACCCGGGCGGGCGATCGCCGGCCCGGCGGGGATCGCGCTGTACCACGTCCTCGCCGTCAAGCGCACCGGCACGCACACGTACGTCGCCGTCGACGGCGGCATGAGCGACAACCCCCGGCCCGCCCTCTACGGCGTCCGGTACGCGCCCCGCCTGGTCGGCCGGCACAGCACCGCCGCCCCGGCCCCGGTCACCGTGGTGGGCCGGCACTGCGAGGCGGGCGACATCGTCGCCGCCGACGTCGAACTCCCCGAGGACATCCGTCCCGGAGACCTCCTCGCCGTCCCGGTCGCCGGCGCCTACCACCTGTCCATGGCCTCCGGCTACAACATGGTCGGCCGCCCGCCGGTGGTCGCCGTGGACGACGGTCGGGCCCGCCTCCTGATCCGCCGCGAGTCCCTGGAGGACATCCGCAGCCGCGACGTGGGCCTCTAGCCCACGGCTGTCGCGGACGCGCCACTTCCCCTCCTCCAGAAACCCCCGGGCGGGCCGGCCTTCCCTCACTCATGCCGGCCGGCCTGCCCGGGCCACCGACCCCGGGTCCGGGCCGGTCTGGTCCCGGCCCGGGCATCCTCGTACAGCCTGCCTCGTAATGTTCGCCATCGGGGTCGAATGTTTCGATCTGGTCTGCCGACGGGCCATGCCGGACCGTCCGTTCGCGTGACGAGGCCCACCTCTACGCCATCGAGGTCGGCGGGAGAGGGGCGAGCGTGATCGCCCGCATCGGTCCGGTATGCCAGCGCCTCGCGCGGCAGCCGGTGTATGTACGTCACCGAGGGCGAGCGCGGCCCTCGACTGGTTCGAGTGCGTCCTCAAGAGCCGCCCACGCCGTGACGGTTGGCGGCAGATTCACCGCGTACAAGGGGTTGCCACCGTTTGGCAGCTGTCTCTAGGGTGCGGCAGCAACGCAGCTTTCTGGATCTCAATCGAAACTTTCGGTCCAGTGGACGGCCAGGACGGGCCGTCCCGTACCCAAGGAGCGCATGATGGGCGACCCGGGACTGTCCCGCCGCGGCTTCCTGGCGGCCTCCGCCGCGGCCGGTGTGGGCATGACGGCACTGAGCGGTTGCGGCGGCGGCTCGAACGGAGGGTCGTCGGACGGCACGACCACCATCGAGTGGTGGAACATCTCCACGACCGAGCCGACGAAGGGCGTCTGGGCGGCGCTGGCCAAGAAGTTCGAGGCCCAGAACCCCAAGGTGAAGATAAAGATCGTCCAGTTTGAGAACGACGCCTACAAGTCCAAGATGACGGCCCTGACCGCCTCAGGGAAGCTGCCCGACATCTTCCACACCTGGGGCGGCGGTGTGCTGAAGCAACAGGTCGACGCCGGGCTCGTCGAGGACCTCACCGACCGGACGAAAGATTTCGCCGACGGTCTGCTGCCGGTCGCGAAAGAGCCGTATCTCCTCGACGAGAAGGTGTACGGCATCCCGTTCGACATCGGCATGATCGGCTTCTGGTACAACAAGGCGCTGTTCAAGGACGCGGGCGTCAGCGGTCCACCGACGACCTGGAGCGGATTCCTCGACGCCGTACGGAAGTTGAAGGCCAAGGGCACCACCCCGCTCGCCCTCGCGGGCAAGGAGAAGTGGCCCGGCATGTACTACTGGGCCTACCTCGCCATGCGCACCGCGGGCGCCTCCGCCCTCCAGAAGGCCTACGACGACAAGGACTTCACCGGCGACGCCTTCGTGCAGGCCGGGCAGCACCTCCAGGAACTCGTCGACCTCCAGCCCTTCCAGAAGGGCTTCCTCGGCGCCGCCTACTCCACCCCCACCGGCCAGGCCGCGGCCGTCGGCAACGGCAAGGCGGCGATGGAGCTGATGGGCCAGTGGGCCCCGGTCGTCCAGGCGGACGCCGGCAAGGGCCTCGGGGACGACCTCGGCTTCTTCCCGTTCCCCGCGGTCGAGGGCGGCAAGGGCGCGATCACCGAGGTGTTCGGCGGGGGCGGCGGACACGCCCTGCGCAGCGGGGCCCCGCAAGCGGCCGTCGACTTCCTGAAGTTCTTCGCCTCGGAGGCGACGGACCTGGAACTGGTCAAGAAGACCGGCATCCTCCCGGTGCTCCCGGCGGCCGAGAGCGCCATCGTCGACCCCAACATCAAGGCCGTACAAGCCCAGTTGAAGGCCGCCACCGGCTTCCAGCTCTATCTCGACCAGGCCTACGCGCCCGCCGTCGGCCAGGAGGTCAACGACAGCGTCGGCGCGCTCATCGCGGGGTCCAAGTCGCCCCAGCAGGTCACCGAGTCGATCACGCAGGTCACGAAGGAAGAGCAGTAGCCGACAATGGCCTCCACGTTCCTGCCGGACAAGCGGACCGGCCCCGGCGGCCCCGACGCCGACACCCCGCCCCCGTCCGCCGGCGCGGCCCGGGGGCGGGCCCGGCGGCGTGCGCTGCACTGGCTCACCGCGGTCGGCTTCCAGGTGCCCGCACTCGTGCTCTTCCTCATCCTGGTGCTGCTGCCGATCCTGTTCGCGCTGTACGCCGCCTTCTTCCGCTGGGGCGGCTTCGGGATGCCGTCCGACTACATCGGCGCCGACAACTTCACCCGGCTCTTCGACGACCCGGTCTTCCTGGGCGACCTGTGGCGCTGCTTCGTCCTGGTGGCCCTGTCCCTCGTACTCCAACTGCCGTTCGCGCTGGCCCTGGCCGTCGCGCTCAACCAGAAGATCCGCGGCCGGGCCGTCTACCGGATGCTGTTCTTCGCGCCCTACGTCCTGTCCGAGGCCATCACCGGCGTCCTGTTCGGCATGATCTTCGCCCCCGACGACGGGCTCGCCGACCGGATCCTCGGCGGGATCGGCCTGGACGGCATCGGCGGGGAGTGGTTCGCCGACCCGTCCATGGTCATGGCCACCCTGTTCCTGGTCATGACGTGGAAGTACTTCGGCTTCCACATGATGCTCTACCTGGCCGGACTCCAGTCCATCCCCAGGGAGTTGACCGAGGCGGCGCTCATCGACGGCGCCGGACCCTGGCAGCGCTTCCGCAACGTCACCCTGCCGCTGCTCGCGCCCACCCTGCGCATCAGCGTCTTCCTCTCGGTCATCGGGGCGATCCAGCTGTTCGACCTGGTGTGGGTGGTCACCCAGGGCGGCCCCGACCACCACTCCGAGACCATGGCCGTGACCATGTTCCAGTACGGCTTCAAGCGCTACCAGGTCGGCTACGCCAGCGCGATCAGCGTGGCCATGTTCGGCATCAGCCTCGTCTTCGCCCTCGCCTACCAGCGGTTCGTGCTCCGCCGCGACCTCGAAGGGGCCACGACCACCATGAGGGGGGACGGCAAGTGAGCCGCAAGAGCCTGAGGAACCTGAGGAATCTGCCCCTGCACGTGGTCCTCGTCGCGGTCGGCGCGGTGATGGCCGTACCCCTGCTCTACGCCCTGTTCTCCGGCTTCAAGTCCACCGACCAGCTCTCCACCAACCCGGTCGGACTGCCCGCCCCCTGGGTCACCGGCAACTACACCGGCATCCTCGGCTCCGGCGACTTCTGGCGGCTGCTCGGCAACAGCACGCTGATCGCCGTGACGACGACCGTCATCGTCGTCGCGCTGTCCGCACTCTCCGCGTACTCCTTCGCCCGGTTCGCCTTCCGCGGGCGGGAGTTGCTGTTCACCCTGTTCACGATGGGGCTGATGTTCCCCTTCGCGGTGGCGGCCCTGCCGCTGTTCCTGCTGCTGCGCTCCATGGGCCTGCTCGACAACCCGCTGGGCGTGATCCTGCCGCAGGCCGCTTTCGGGCTGCCGATGACGATCATCATCCTGCGCGGCTTCTTCCGGCAGATCCCGGGCGAGTTGGAGGAGGCGGCCACGCTCGACGGGTGCGGTCCGCTCGGGTTCTTCTGGCGGGTCCTGCTGCCCATGGCACGGCCGGCGCTCGGCACGGTGTCGGTCCTCGCCGTCGTCACCAGCTGGAACAACTTCTTCCTGCCGCTGCTCGTCTTCACCGACTCCACCTGGTGGACCCTGCCTCTCGGCGTCCAGCAGTTCCAGGGCCAGTACTCCGGCGACTTCGCCCGCGTCTTCGCCTACCTGGTGCTGGCCATGGTCCCCGCCCTCGCCTTCTACTCGGTCGCCGAGCGCCAGCTCGTCGGCGGCCTCACCGCCGGCGCCACCAAGGGATGACCCGCGCCGGGGGTCCGTACGGCTCGCCCACACATCCGCACGTGAGGAGTCGCACCATGCGCAAGAACCGTCTGAGACTCGTCGGCGTCCTCGCCGCCGCCCTGATGGCCGCCGGAGTCGGCACGAGTGCGCCCGCCCAGGCGCACGAGAAGCCGACCACGCTCGCCGACCTCGCCCAGCGCCACGGCCGCTACTTCGGCAGCGCCACCGACAACCCCGAGCTCGTCGACGAGCCGTACAAGGCCGTCCTGGGCAGCGAGTTCGACCAGGTCACGCCGGGCAACGGCATGAAGTGGTACGCCACCGAGCCCCAGCAGGGCGTCTTCGACTGGACCAAGGGCGACGAGATCGTGAACCTCGCCCGCGCCAACCACCAGAAGGTACGCGGCCACACGCTCGTCTGGCACAGCCAACTGCCCGGCTGGCTCACCGGCAAGGAGTGGACGGCGGACGAGCTGCGGGCCGTACTGAAGAACCACATCCAGAAGGAGGTACGGCACTACCGGGGCAAGGTGTTCGCCTGGGACGTCGTCAACGAGGCGTTCAACGAGGACGGCACGTACCGCGAGACGATCTTCTACAAGACGCTCGGCCCCGGTTACATCGCCGACGCCCTGCGCTGGGCCCGTCAGGCCGACCCCAAGGTCAAGCTCTACCTCAACGACTACAACATCGAGGGGATCGGCCCGAAGAGCGACGCCTACTACAACCTGGCCAAGGAGCTGAAGGCCCAGGGTGTCCCGCTCGACGGCATCGGTCTCCAGGCCCATCTGGCCCTTCAGTACGGCTATCCGACCACCCTGGAGGACAACCTCCGCCGCTTCGCCAGGCTGGGCCTGGACACCGCGCTCACCGAGGTCGACATCCGGATGATCCTGCCCGCGACCGAGGAGAAGCTGGCCCAGCAGGCCGAGTGGTACGCGGATCTGACCGACGCCTGCCTCGCGGTGCGCCGATGCGTCGGCATCACGCTCTGGGACTACACGGACAAGTACAGCTGGATCCCGGCGTTCTTCGAGGGCCAGGGCGCCGCGCTGCCGTGGGACGAGGAGCTGCGGCCGAAGCCGGCGTACTTCGCGATACGGGAGGCGCTGAAGTAGGCCGAGGGGGAGGGCGACCGAGGAGTTACGTTGAGTGACCGCCCCTGAACGCACGTGGGGGCCGGCTCGCAGTCAGGGTCTGCGACCGGCCCCTGGAAGAACGCCGGGCGTCCGTCGCGCCGCCCGGTGGTGCGGGCCTCTCCGGCGTGATCCGCCGGCGGGCATTACGCGGCGGTTACCACCTTGCCGGTGCCATGCGGACGGTGCGGGGCGATGATCTGGCCGTCCGGCAGGAGCTCACCGGTGTCCTCGAAGAGCAGAACACCGTTGCACAGCAGGCTCCATCCCTGCTCCGGGTGGTGCGCCACGAGACGGGCGGACTCCCGGTCGGCGGAGCTGGCTGACGGGCACGATGGCTGGTGCTGGCACATGGATGGGATCTTTCGCTCTGGCGTGATGTGTGAGATGGCTGTGGTGTCTGTTTCGCGGCGTGAAGACTCGTTCATGGCCGCCCCCCGTTGTTTAGGTCGGTCGGAACCCAGTGTTGCCCCACGGGCGTCAATCCGCAGGGATTTCGCAGCACCGCTTTCTTACAGGTTGATGACGCATCCCGAACGCCGGCGGTTCATTCCAACTCGACGGTCACTTCGGATGGTTCGCCGTGGTCGGATAGGGCTAGTCCGGGTGATCCGAAGGCCCTGGGAGGCTCATTCGAGCGCATTCTCGCTCGTGCGAGCCGATTGCGGTTCGCGTGTGTTTCCCGTTGTCCGATACGAGCGTAGTCCCGCCCCCGTTCAGCCGCGTACCCCGCGACCCGGAAGAGGGCGACGGGGTACGGAGATGCTCGCGGGGCGCGCGGTCAGGCGGGTGAGCCGAGCAGTGGCGGCAGCGGCGGCAGTGGAGCCGGGGCCGGGGTCGGGGTCGCCCGGTGGGTGAGCACCGGGAGCAGCTCGGCGACCCGGTGCGGCAGGTGCGACGCGATGCCGGGCGGGGCCGGGGCCAGCGGGATGAGGATGTCGGCGGCGTCGGGGTGGCCGGCGGCGCCGTCCGCGGTGCAGTCGCCGTGCAGCCAGAGGGTGAGCATGTAGAGGCCGGGGAACGACAGCAGGCGCGGCTGGAAGGGCTGTTGGATCTTCTCCGCCTGGCGCAGGGCGCGCTCCGTGGAGGCGATGTACGGGCCCTCGAAGAAGTGCGAGAAGGCCCAGCCGTCGGGGGTCAGGCGGGTCTCGGCCGCGGCCACCGCGCGTTCCCCGCAGTGGATCAGAAAGCGCCAGCCCGCCAGCCGAGTCGCGGACACGCCCGCCGGGGTGATCTCGTCCACCACGTGTACGGGCAGCGGGAGTTCGGGTGTGGTGGGTCCCTGGGCTGCGCGCAGGGAGGGTGTTCGGGCCTCGCGGACCGCGGTGGGCGAACCGAGTGCGGTGAGGACGGAGCGAAGTGCGGGCGCGGGAGCCGGGGGAACATGCAGCGGCATGATGGGTCGCCTCTCATTTGGCAGGCACGGTGGCGCGAGGGCGGGGCGGGGGCGGACGGCGCTGTCTGCTCACGGAGGTCAGAGAGGCGGGGGCCGGGGTCAGGGAGCGCGAGGGGGGTGTGGGGCCTGCCGTACGTTCACCTGACGACAGGTCCTGGGACCGCGGGCGCCAACCCTCTGCCTTGATTGCGGAGTTTATACGACGGGTGTTCAGACAGTGTTTCGTCTAACCGATTTCGGTGCACCCGGCAAGGGTTCATTCGGTCGGAGATATGCGGGAATCATCCCGATTCCCGGCCGATCAGACGGCGATGACCTCGAAAAACGCCCCGGTGCGGTCGGCCAATTCTCGTCGGCGTTTTTCACGAGTTCGTGAGCCGTCCGAAACTGCACGGTGCCGCATGCCCGGTGAATGTGCCGCCGGTGACTCCGACAGCCTAGCGGGCGCCGGGCGGACGCGGGACGTTATCGATCGCTTCGGCTGGGCATCATCCCACCTGACCCGGGAGACCGGCGGTCGGATCCAGGACCCGCTGGGTGGGCCCCCGGGGCCCACCCGTCCGAGGAGGGAAGCTTCGATGGGGGAGAAGGTCGTGGCAGGTCGGTTCGATCTGTCCGATCGCCAGCGCTACCGCGAGAAGCTGCGGCAGTGTCTGACGGGCCTGGAGCGGCTGCTGGAGGAGAAGCGGTTCGACCGCCCCAAGAACCTCATGGGGCTGGAGATCGAATTGAACCTCGCCGGCGCCGACGGCATGCCGAAAATGCTGAATGCGCAGGTGCTGGAGCGGATCGCGAGCCGTGATTTCCAAACAGAACTCGCCATGTTCAATCTGGAAGTGAACATAGCCCCACACCGGTTGCAGGAGCGGGTATTCGACCGGCTCGCCGAGGAACTCCGTACGTCACTGGCATATGCCGACCGAAAAGCGGGCGAGCTCGACGCGGGAATCGTGATGATCGGCATTCTGCCGACCCTCGACCGGGACGACCTGGTCTCCTCGAACCTCTCCGCCGTCGATCGCTACGCTTTGCTCAACGAGCAGATCGTGGCCGCCCGCGGCGAGGACTTCCTGCTCGACATCGACGGCGTGGAGCGTCTGACCTGCACCTCGAAGTCCATAGCCCCCGAGGCCGCCTGCACCTCCGTCCAACTGCACCTCCAGGTCACCCCGGGCCGCTTCGCCGACGTGTGGAACGCGGCGCAGGCGGTCGCCGCCGCCCAGGTCGCCGTGGGCGCCAACTCGCCCTTCCTCTTCGGGCGTGAGCTGTGGCGGGAGTCCCGCCCACCGCTGTTCCAGCAGTCCACCGACACCCGCCCGCCCGAGCTCCAGGCACAGGGCGTGCGGCCGCGCACCTGGTTCGGGGAGCGGTGGGTCACCTCGGCGTACGACCTCTTCGAGGAGAACCTGCGCTACTACCCCGCCCTGCTGCCGATCTGCGACGACGAGGACCCGCTGGAAGTCCTCGACGCGGGCGGCACGCCCACGCTCGCCGAACTCGTGCTGCACAACGGCACCGTGTACCGCTGGAACCGCCCGGTCTACGGCATCGCCGACGGCGTCCCGCACCTGCGCGTGGAGAACCGCGTGCTGCCCGCCGGGCCAACCGTCACCGACGTCATCGCCAACGCGGCCTTCTACTACGGCGTCGTCCGCGCCCTCGCCGAGGAGTCGCGGCCGGTGTGGACCCGGCTGCCCTTCGAGGCGGCGGCCGCCAACTTCGACGCGGCCTGCGAGCACGGCATCGACGCCCGGCTGCGCTGGCCCCGGCGGGGGCGGTACGGCGGGACGACCGAGGTCGACGCGGTGAGCCTCGTACGCGACGAACTGCTGCCGCTGGCCGAGGTCGGCCTGGACGCGTGGGGAGTCGAGCCGGCCGACCGGGATCTCTACCTGGGCGTCATCGAGGAGCGGTGCCGACGGCGCATGAACGGCGCGTCCTGGCAGGCGGCCACCTTCCACCGGGCACGGGAGACCGGGATGACCCGGGAGGCGGCACTGGCGGCGACGACGCGGCGGTACCGGGAGCTGATGCATCGCGGGGATCCGGTGCACACCTGGCCGGTGGGGTTGCTGGAGCCGGTGCCGTTGGGGTGAGGGCCGGTCGCACGGGGTCGCCTCGATGGGGGTCGCCGATGCCCGCTCCATACTGATCGGGCAAGCTGTGGCGTCCCATGACGGTGGTGCGACTGGAGGCACGTGTGCAGGGCGAGGCAGGCCCCCTGGCCGATTCATTTCCGCACGAGCGGCCGACCCGACGGATCTTCCGTGACGAGACGCTGCTCGTTCTGGCGCTCTCGCTCGGTGCGAGCGGTGTGTCCGCCCTGATCAGTTTTGTCGGGTCGGTCACCAAACCCGGAGGGCTCAAGGACCAGGCGGCCACCCTCAACGCCTCGGCCGCGCCGGGCCGTCCCTGGCTGGATCTCGCCTGGCAGCTCTTCGGGATCACCACCGCCCTGGTGCCCGTAGCGCTCGTCGCGCACTTCCTGCTGCGCGAGGGGCAGAGCCTGCGCACCCTCGGCTTCGACCGCACCCGGCCCTGGCCCGACCTCGGCCGCGGTGCGGCGATCGCGGCGGTGATCGGCAGCACCGGAATCGCCTTCTACCTGGCCGCTCGCGGGCTCGGCTTCAACCTCACCGTGGTGCCCGAGGCGCTGCCAGAGGTGTGGTGGAAGTACCCGGTGCTGATCCTCTCGGCGATGCAGAACGCGATCCTCGAAGAGGTCATCGTCGTCGGCTATCTGCTGCGCCGCCTCGGCCAGTTGGGCTGGACACCCGGCACCGCGCTGGTGGCCAGTTCCGTACTGCGCGGCTCCTACCACCTCTACCAGGGCATCGGCGGCTTCATCGGCAACATGGCCATGGGCGTGGTGTTCGTGTACCTGTACCGGCGCTGGGGGCGGGTGGGCCCGCTGGTGGTGGCGCATTCCCTGCTCGATATCGGGGCGTTCGTGGGGTATGCGCTGCTGGCCGGGAAGGTGGGGTGGCTGCCGACGGCGTGAGCGTCTTCGAGGGGGCGTACGACGGTCTCGTACGCCCCCTTCGTCATGCTCGGGTGCCCTCCGGCGTCCTCCGTAGCTGCCTTCCTAGGCGATCAACTCCCCTTCGATGACGGTGACCGCACGGCCGCTCAGCAGCGTGCGGTCGCCGCGCAGTTCCGTGTGGACTCGGCCGGAGCGGCGGGAGGCCTGCAGGCCGGTGAGTTCGGTCCGGCCGAGGCGGTCGGACCAGAACGGGGCGAGGGCCGTGTGGGCGCTGCCGGTGACCGGGTCCTCGTCGATGCCGACGTTCGGGAAGAAGCAGCGGGAGACGAAGTCGTAGCCCCGGGTGGGGTCCTGCGCGCGGGCGGTGGCGATGATGCCGCGCCGGGAGTGGGCGCCGAGCGCCTTGAGGTCCGGGGCGAGGGCGTGGACGGCCTTCTCGTCGGCGAGTTCGAGGAGCAGGTCGCCGACGTTCGGACCGGTGTCGACGGTGGTGAGCGGCTCGGCGCCCAATGCCTGCGCGAGCCCGTCCGGGACCTCGACCGGCGTGAGCGGGGCGGTCGGGAAGTCGAGCGTGACGGAGCCGTCCTCGCGGGGCGTGGCCACGAGCACGCCACTGCGGGTGGCGAACCGTACGGGTCCCTCGTGGGTGCCGGTGCTGTGCAGCACATGGGCCGTGGCGAGCGTGGCGTGCCCGCACATCGCCACCTCGGCGACCGGAGTGAACCACCGCAACGCCCAGTCGGCCTCCCCGCCCTCGGCCAGCCGATGCGCGAACGCCGTCTCGGCGTGATTGACCTCCATGGCCACGTTCTGGAGCCAGTCGTCCTCCGGGAAGCCGTCGAGCAGCAGGACCCCGGCCGGGTTGCCGGAGAAGGGACGGTCGGTGAAGGCATCGACGATTCGAATCCGCATGGCGCTGACGCTAGGGGGTGCGGGGAGGGGGTGGCCAAGGCCAATTCGGGGGTGCTGGACCGATTTCGGGGTGGGGTCGGGGAGGAAGCAGGAGGCGGGGCAAGGGCCTTTCCGGGTGAGGTGGGTGCATGGGCGGGGACGAGCCGACACGGTTGGTCATGCGGTGAGGTGTTGGGGTGGCATAGGGGCGTGGAGCCGGTGGCGCATGGAGAGTGGCTGCGGATATCGGTGCGCGGGACGAGGGGTGACGGCTTGCGGCGCCGGTGTGGAGTAGGGGTGGTGGCCTGAGGCACTTTTGCGGAGCGGGGATTGGGCGTGGCGACCGGTGGGACTCATGCGGAGCCGGGGCTGCGCGAACGGTTTGCCTGGTCCTCTGACTGGACCGGCGGCCGTCCGATGGCTCGGAGCAACCGGCAGCTGTACGCACTTTCCTCCCGGGCCCCGCACATCCGGTAGGCGCCCCTGATCCTCCAGGCCGGACCGCCAGTCGTCGGCCTCGCCGTATCCCACGCCCGAGCGCCGTGCCGTACGCCCCGTGCCCCTCCGTGCCAGGTCATGGCACACCTCGCCGACCCACCCGCCCATCTCAATCCGACCCTTGCCATTCGAACTGTTCCGATATATCGTTGACGCATCGCGACAGATCAACGATGGAATGGAGTGATTGCGATGCGTTCCCATGGATACGAGCGTGGACACGGTGGACACGGTCAGCACGGCCGAGGCGGCTTCGAGAGCCTTCGCGGTGCCTTCGGGCCCTTCGGCCCGGGCGGCGGCCCCGGCTTCGGTGGGCCTGGTTTCGGCGGGCCCGGCCCTTGGGGGCCCAGGGGGCGGGGCGGACCGCGAGGGAGGGCGCGGCGTGGTGACGTACGGGCATCGATCCTCGCCCTGCTGAAGGACCGCCCCATGCACGGCTACGAGATGATCCAGGAGATCGCCGAGCGCAGCGGCGGGGCGTGGAAGCCCAGCCCCGGCTCGGTGTACCCCACCCTCCAGCTGCTGGAGGACGAGGGCCTGATCGCCAGTGAGAGCGAGGGAGGCAAGAAGCTCTTCTCGCTCACGGAGGCGGGCCGCGAGGCGGCCGAAGGCGGGCCCGAGGCGCCCTGGGAGGAAGCCTCCCGCGGTGTCGACTGGGAGGCTCTGGGTGAGATCCGCCAGGCCGGCTTCGGTCTGATGGAGGCCTTCGGGCAGGTCTGGAAGACGGGCAGCAAGGACCAGCGCGACAAGGCGCTGGCCGTCATCAACGACGCCCGCAAGAAGCTGTACCTGATCCTCGCCGACGAGGACTGAGCGGCGCCGGCGGCCTCCCCGCCGTAAGTGAAGGCGCCCCGTGGAACGCTCCACGGGGCGCCTTCGTGGGTGTCGCGCGGCCGGTCAGGTCACCAACCCCGCCAGCTTGCGCAGCGACTCGTTCAGCGCCGCGGTGGCCGAGTCCTTGAGCTTGCCCGCCATCAGTGACACCGCCGCCCCGGTGAACTCCCCGTCGATGCGTACGGTCGTGGCGGCGCCGTCGCCATCGGGGGTGAGCGTGTAGCGCGTGGCCACGGTCACGGCCATGGGGCCCTTGCCGCGAATGGCCAGCACCCGCGCCGGCTCCAGTTCCTCGATGGTCCACTCGACCTCGGCCGGGAACCCCATCAGCTTCATGTTCTCCTCGAAGGTCCCGCCCACTTCGAGGGCCGCGGGGCCGCCGCCCGGGAAACTGGTGTGGGTGGCGTTCCACTGTCCGTACGCCGGCCAGTCCGTCAGTTGCGCCCATACCTTCTCGGCCGGTGCCTCGATGCGTGCCTCCGCGCTGACTTCGGCCATGCGACCACCCCTTCGTCTCGGGCTACGGTGTCGCGGAACGTAGCCGTGGGGCGTGGAACATTCAATACTGATGAACCGTCAGAAAGTGTGGAGACGCGGACCCGCCCCGCGGACTCAGCCCACCCGCCGTATCACCGCCGCGTCGAACACATCCCACGCCCGAGGCAACGCGCTCTCGTCGTGGCAGTGCCACGCATCCCAGAACAAATCGGCGAGCAGGGCGTCCTCCGGCGCGTACACCCGGTAGACGTACTGTCTGCCGTCAACGGCAGGCAGCGCCACGAGCCAGCACCTGCTCTCCATGTTCCTGAGGGACGTGCGACGGAGCGCCTTGGTTGCGTAAGAGGCGCATGGCAAAGGGGCGCGCGCCCCTCCGGGGGCTTTCGGCGTGATGTCATCCGTAAGGAGGAGATGTCGGCCGGCGGAGTCCACTCTGTGTGGGACGCGAAGATGCTTCCTCTCGGGGATGACCTGGCGCGAAGGGGCTGATGGGGTAGGGGATGTGCAACCCCGTATTCCCCGGCAGTCGGCCCAGGAGCCGGACGGCCGGCGCCCGGACGCCCCGGCGGACGATGCCAGGCTCAGCGACGAGCTGGCAGCGGTGGTCTCCGGTGCCCGTCGGCGGGCGGTCAGGGACGGGGACCGGCAGATCGACACGGCCCATCTGCTGCACTCGCTCCTGGAGCACGACCCGGGCGTCTACGCCGTCTTCGGTGACGGCCCCCAGATCGCCCGCCTGCTCGGCTACCTCGTGCAGCGCACCATCGGCTACGGCCTGCGCTGGCAGGGCACCGTCGAGGACTCCGGCGCCGTACCCGTCGTGATGGACGGCGAGGGCTTCTCCCCGCTGGCCGCGAGCGCCATGGAGCACGCCCGTCGACACGCCGCCCGGCGCGGCGACACCCAGGCTCGCGGCATCGACCTGCTCGCGGCGATCGTGCTGGACCGGCAGGCGCGAGCCGTCGAGGTGCTCGACCGCGCCGGCATCGACGCGAACGTGCTGCGCGCCCGGATCGACGAGCGGCGTGACGAGTACGTGGCCGGCGACACCGCCCGTTAGGCGCCGAACCCCGCCCGTCCACTCGGTGAGACAGGTGTCACCGGGGATGACGCTCCTGTCATCGCCTGTCATCATGTGCCCGTGCGTACGTATGAGAGCAGTCAGGCCGGCCGTGGCAAGGGCGTCGGGCTCGGTCTGGCGATCGGTTCCGCGGTCGCCTTCGGCGGATCCGGAGTCGCGGCCAAGCCGCTGATCGAGGCGGGGCTCGACCCGCTGCACGTGGTGTGGCTGCGGGTGGCCGGCGCCGCCCTGGTGATGCTGCCGCTCGCCGTGCGCCACCGCGACCTGCTGCGCAGCCGTCCCGCGCTGCTCGCCGGGTTCGGGCTGCTCGGTGTGGCCGGCGTGCAGGCGTTCTACTTCGCCTCGATATCCCGGATCCCGGTCGGCGTCGCGCTGCTCGTCGAGTACCTGGCGCCCGCCCTCGTCCTCGGCTGGGTGTGGTTCGTGCAGCGGCGGCCGGTGACACGCGCCGCCGCCGTCGGCGTGGTCCTCGCGGTCGGCGGCCTCGCCTGTGTTGTCGAGGTCTGGTCTGGCCTGAGCTTCGACGCCCTCGGACTGCTCCTCGCGCTCGGCGCCGCCTGCTGCCAGGTCGGCTACTTCGTCCTGTCCGACCAGGGCAGCGACTCCGGCGACGCCGCCCCCGACCCGCTCGGCGTCATCGCGTACGGCCTGCTCATCGGCGCCGCCGTCCTGACCGTCATCGCCCGCCCCTGGAACCTGGACTGGTCGCTGCTCGCGGACACCGCCGACATGAACGGCACCCCGGTCGCGGCCGGCGTGCTGCTCGCCTGGATCGTGCTCGTCGCGACGGTGATCGCTTACGTCACCGGCGTGGTCTCGGTACGACGGCTCTCGCCTCAGGTCGCCGGAGTCGTGGCCTGCCTCGAAGCGGTCATCGCGACCGTCCTCGCCTGGTTCCTGCTCGGCGAGCACCTCTCGGCGCCGCAGATCATCGGCGGGGCGGTCGTCCTCTTCGGGGCGTTCATCGCGCAGTCGTCCGCGCCCGCCAAGAGCCCGGCCGAACCGGTGGCGAGCGGCGGTCCCGAGCGCGAGTTGTCCGCCCGCGGAAACGTCGCCTAGGCTCGCCGTCATGCCTTCGACGCTCGTTCTTCCGCCTCCGGCCGCCTGAGGCGGGCCCTCCGGAACATCGGCCCGGCGACTCGCCGGGCGGAACGGTGCTGCCCGCAGACGAAGTCCACGGATCCCGCTGAGCCGGGCTCCTCCAAGAACTTCTGCATGTCTGCGGAGAACAACTCGTGTCGAACACCTCTGTCTCCGGCCTGCCCATCGGGCGAGGCCTCCTCTACCTGATCATCGCCGGTGCCGCCTGGGGCACCGCCGGCGCGGCCGCCTCGCTGGTCTACCGGACCAGCGACATGGGGCCGATCGCCCTCTCCTTCTGGCGCTGCGCCGTCGGTTTCGTGCTGCTGCTCGCCGTCCGGCCGCTGCGTCCGCGCACGCGGACCGTCACCCCCGAGCCTCTCGGTCGCAAGGCGTGGCGGGCGGGTGCCACGGGTCTCGGGCTCGCGGTGTTCCAGACGGCCTACTTCGCGGCCGTGGACGCCACCGGACTCGCCGTGGGCACCGTCGTCACCCTCGGCGCCGGTCCCGTGTTCATCACCCTCGGCGCCCGGCTGACGCTGGGGGAGCGGCTCGGCCGCGGGGGCGTCGCGGCGGTGGCCGGCGCGCTCACCGGACTCGCGGTGCTCGCACTCGGCGGTGAGGGCGCGACCGTACGGCCGTGGGGCGTGCTGCTCGCGTTGGTGTCGGCGGCGGCGTACTCCGTGATGACCCTGCTGACCCGCAAGTGGGGCCGGGACGGCGGGGCCGACGCCGCCGCCACGTCCGTCTGGGCCTTCGCGGTCACCAGCCTGTGCCTGCTGCCGTTCGCCTTCGTCGAGGGGCTTCTGCCGCACACGGTCGACCCCGTCCGGCTCGGCTGGCTGGTGGCGTACATCGCGGCCGTGCCCACGGCCCTCGCGTACGCCCTCTACTTCGCGGGCGCGGCGGCCGTACGGTCCGCCACGGTGTCCGTGATCATGCTGCTGGAGCCGGTCAGCGCGGCGGTGCTCGCCGTCTTCCTGCTCGGCGAACACCTGACGGCACCGACCCTCGTCGGCACCCTGCTGATGCTCGGGTCGGTCGCGGGTCTCGCGGCGGCGGAGACGCGCGGCGCACGGCGGAAGCCGCTGCCGGCCTGACGCCGAGGGGCCCGCACCGCACGGGTGACGGGCCCCTCTTTCAGCCCGTGCGCCGACGGAGCAGGTGGTCGCGGGCGGCTGCGTCCCGCGGACCGTTCCGCTGCGCCAGACTGGCCGCGACCCTGTCCTTGACCTGATCGGTCCGGTGATTCGCGTACTTGAACTTGGCCCGTACGCCCGTCACTTCGAGCCGCACCCCGCGGAGCCCGGACAGCAGGCGGCCGTACGGCACCTCGCCCACCGCGACCGTCGCCGAACCGCCCTCCGGCTGGAAGTGGCCGACCTGACGGTTGAGCATCTCGGCCTTCTCGGCCGGGTCGTCCACGACATGGGCCCGGCACCGGAGTTGGACGGCCGCGTAGAAGCTGGTCGGAGTGCCGTGCTCGGGCGGTTCCTCCGGTGCCGCCTGCCAGGGACCCGGTACGTACACGTAGTCGTCGACCACGCTCAGGACGACCTCGGGGTCGGCCAACAGGGCCGGCCACATCGGGTTCGGACGGGCCAGGTGCGTGACGACCTCGCCGCGCTCGGCGTCGTACACGAAGTGCAGCGGCTGGACATGAGGCGGCTCCCCGTCCAGGCCGTTGACGACGAGTTGCCCGAAGTCGTGGACGGCCAGCCACCGCTGCCACTCGGTGTCGTCGTGGGGCGCGTCCCAGGGGTGGATCAGCATCACAGGGCTCCGAGGTAGTCGGGGAGCCGGGTGCCGGGGGCCAGGTCCGGGTCCCCGACCGGTGCCTCGTAGCCCTTGCGCAGCGGGACGACGCCGGCCCAGTGGGGGAGGGCGAGGTCCTCCGGCTCGTCGTTCACACCGCCGGTGCGCAGCTTGGCGGAGACCTCGTTCAGGTCGAGGCGGATCACGGCGGTCGCGGCCAGCTCCTTCTTGTTGGCGGGGCGGGAGTCGGCCGCCCGGCCCGGCACCACATGGTCGACCAGGGCGTCGAGGGCGACCCGCTTCTCCTCGGGGTCCGTCACGTCGTACGCGAGCCCGTGCACCACCACCGACCGGTAGTTGATCGAGTGGTGGAAGGCCGAGCGGGCCAGGATCAGCGCGTCGACGTGCGTGACCGTCAGGCACACCTGCAGCCCCGGGTCGGCCTGGCCGGTCATCCGCAGCGGGCGCGAGCCCGTCGAACCGTGGACGTAGAGCGTGTCGCCGACCCGGCCGAACAGCGTGGGCAGCACGACCGGAGCGCCGTCGCGCACGAATCCGAGATGGCAGACGTAGGCCTCGTCGAGTATCGCGTGCACCAGTTCCTTGTCGTACGACGCCCGGTTCGGCGAGCGCGTGGGGACGGTGCGGTCGGTCGGCGTGTAGGCGGCGGGCGGCGACGTCGGCTGCGGGGTCCCCTGCATTGCGTTCTCCATTGCACTAGTGCATAATCTTGTTTGTGCTAGGAGGATATCGGATCGAAGGCCGACGCGCAGCAGAGATTGCGGCGAGCGTCGAGCGTGCGGTGGGTGCAGGTGAACTGGAGCCCGGCCAACTCCTCCCGCCCATGCGGGAGTTGGCGGTCGAGCTCGGAGTGAATCCGAACACCGTCGCCGCCGCGTACCGCACCCTGCGTGAGCGTGGAGTGATCGAGACCGCGGGCCGCCGGGGCAGCCGGGTGCGGCCCAGGCCGGCCACGACCGGGCGCGAGCGTGCCCGGGTGGTCGCGCCCGAGGGCGTACGCGACGTGGCGAACGGCAATCCGGACCCGGCGCTGCTGCCCTCCCTCGCGAAGGCCTTCGCCGCCGCGGCCGAACAGAGCGACCGGGAACCGGTGCTGTACGGCGCTGACCCCGTGGAGCCGGAACTGGCACGGATGGCACGGGCCGAACTGGCCGCCGAGAGAGTGCCGGAAGGCCCCCTGGCCGTCGCCTCCGGTTCGCTCGACGCCATCGAGCGGGTACTCGCGGCCCACCTCAAACCGGGAGACACCGTCGCCGTCGAGGACCCCGGATGGGGCAGCCTCCTCGACATGATCCCCGCGCTCGGGCTGCGCACCGCTCCGGTCGCCGTCGACGACGAAGGGCCGCGGGAGGACGACGTACGGCGAGCCCTGGAGGCCGGGGCCCGTGCCCTGATCGTCACCTGCCGCGCCCAGAACCCCACCGGCGCCGCGGTGAGCGCCACGCGCGCGCGTGCCCTGCGTTCCGTACTCCGCGAGCACCCGGAGATCCTGCTGATCGAGGACGACCACGGCCACGGCATCGTCGACCTGCCCCTGCACTCCCTGTCCGGCACCACCCGCACCTGGGCCTTCGTCCGCTCGGTCGCCAAGGCCTACGGCCCCGACCTGCGCCTGGCCGTCCTCACCGGGGACTCCGTCACGGTCGACCGGGTCCGCGGCCGGCAGCGACTGGGGCCCGGCTGGGTCAGCCGCCTGCAACAGCGGGCCGTGGTACGGCTGTGGACCGACGGCGCCCTGGACCCGACGGCGGTGGCGAAGGCGTACCGCAGCCGCCGCGACCTGCTCCTCACGGCCCTGGCCGAACGCGGCGTCGAGGCCCACGGCCGCAGCGGCCTCAACGTCTGGATCCCGGTCCCCGACGAGACGACCGCGGTAGCCCGCCTCCTCCACGCCGGCTGGGCGGTGGCCCCCGGCGCCCGCTTCCGAATGGGCGCACAGCCCGGGATCAGGGTCACGGTCGCGACCCTGGGCCCGGAGGAGGTAGCCCCGCTGGCGGATGCGGTGGCGTCGGCGGTGGCCCCGGCACCGGCGAGGCGATATGTGTAACGCCGGGGAAGGACAGCCAACCTCAAAGGGGCGCGGGGAACTGCGCGACCAGCCACAACCTGCCCGCAGTCGCGAACGATTGACGTTCACCCACCCCACTAGGCGCTCTTGCGCCGCACCTGAGTAAGCGCGGCCCCCGCAAGCACGACCACCGCCCCCACCGGAGTCGACCAGCTCAACGACTCGCCCAACAGGGCAACCCCCGCCCCCGTGGCGATGACCGGAATGAAGTACGTGACCATCTGCGCCGTCGTCGGCCCGACCTCCGCGACCAGCCCGTACTGGATCAACACGGCGAGCCCGGTGCCCAGCACACCCAACGCCACGACCGCGAGCAACGGCACCAACTCCCAGTGAGCCGGAACCGACGTGAACAGGGGCGTCACAACGGCCAGTTGAACCGACGCCAACAACAACTGCGCCCCGGTCAGCGACAGATGCGACGCCCCCGACCCGGCCAGCGTCCGCCGCACGTATATCCACCCGATCGGATAGCTCAACGAGGCCAGCAAGGCCATCGCCGTCCCCGTGGCGTCCAGCCCGGTGAACCCCTGCCACGCCCCCAGCACCGTCAGCACCCCGAGAAACCCGATTCCGAGCCCGGCCACCCTCACCCGCGTCGGCCGGTCCTCCGAGAGCGCGACCAGGGACAGGGCCATGCCCCACAGCGGCGACGTCGCGTTGCAGATACCCGCGAGCGTGGACGGGATGGTCAGCTCGGAGTACGCGAACAGGGAGAACGGCAGCGCGTTCAGCAGGAACGCGGCGACCGCCAGATGCCCCCACGTGCGCGCCCCGCGCGGCAGCCGCTCCCGCTTCACCAGCATCGCCGCCGCCAGCACCGCCGTACCGAACACCAGCCGCCCGAGCGTGACTTGGAAGGGCGCGTAGCCATGGGTCCCCACCTTGATGAGCAGAAAGCTGAAGCCCCAGATCAGGGAGAGCGCGGCGAAGCGCAACCGCCAGTCGAGACGGGCGCGGGGGCGAGGCCGGACAGGCGCTGCGGCCGGGTTGCGCGGGGCGGTGGTGGCGGTGGAGGCGGTGGTCATGGCAGCAACGATGCTGCAGAGAACCTCGTAGCACAATCGAGAACTCGCGCCGGGTATCTCGTAGAATCGCTTACATGTTGAACCTGGAGCGCCTGCGCACCCTGGACGCCCTCGCCCGCCACGGCTCGGTCAGTGGCGCCGCCGAAGGGCTCCACATCACGACGTCCGCCGTGTCCCAGCAGATGTCCAAGCTGGAGCGCGAGGTCGGCCAGCAGATCCTCGCCAAGAACGGCCGCGGCGTGCGGCTCACCGATGCCGGCCGGCTGCTCGCCGAGCATGCCGCGCGCATCCTGTCGCAGGTCGAGCTGGCCCAGTCCGACCTGGAGGCACAGCGCGGACAGGTCGTCGGCGAGCTGAGAGTCGCGGCGTTCCCGACCGCCGCACGCGGGCTGTTCCCGTCCGCGCTCTCCACCCTGCGCACGGAGCACCCCGCGCTGCGTCTGCGCTCCTGCGAGCTTGAACCGGAGGCCGGCATCGCCGGAGTGATCCGCGGCGACCTGGACCTGGCCGTCGTGCTCGACTGGTACAACAAGCCGATGGCGCTGCCCGAGGGCCTGGTCAAGGCGCACATCGTGGACGACCCTGCCGACGTGGCGATGCCCGCCGGGCACCGGCTCGCCGATCGGGACGAGGTGGATCTCGCCGAGTTCGCCGAGGACGAGTGGATCACTTGGGGCGAGGGCGAGTTCTGTCACGAGTGGCTGATGTTCACGCTGCGCTCCCAGGGCATCGAGCCCCATCTCGGCCACCGGGCCCCCGAGTCACACACCCAGTTCGCGCTGGTCGCCGCCGGGCTCGGTGTGTGCATCGCGCCCCTGCTGGGGCGCCATCCGATGCCCGCCGGAGTAGTGACCGTGCCGCTGCGGCAGCGGGTGCGGCGCCATGTCTTCGTCGTCTGGCGAGCCGACGCCGACCGCCGCCCGTCGATCCGGGCGGCGGTACGGGCACTGCGTGACGCGGGGGCGAACATCTCCTGACGCCGCCTACGGCGCCCCCAGCTTCCGGAAGTCCCACGACACGATCTTCTCGGGCGTCAGCCGCACCCACGCGTGCCGACCGTCGTGCGGCATCTCCTCGATGTCGAAGTTCTTGCGGGCGAACAGCGTCTCGGGGACGTCGAGTTCGGCCCGCAGCTCGCCGACGCGCGGGATCTCGCCCACGAAATCGACGGTGCCGGACAGCTCGACGCCGCGCAGTTGCTCGTACTCCTCGCCCGTGTCGATCACGATCGCCACCCGCGGATCGCGCCGCAGATCGGTCCACCGCTTGCTGCGGACGACCGAGTACAGCCACAGTGAGATGCCGTCCCAGGCGAACCACAGGGCGCTGACATGCGGAAAGCCGTCGGTGGACACCGTGGCGACCCGACAGGTGCGCTGGGTGGTGAGGAACTCGTCCAGCTCGCCAGGCGTCATCATGATCTTCCGGCCCCGGCGCTGAGTCACGGTCATGCGGCCCCCTCTTCTCTCACGTCGTGTCAGAGGAGAGATCCTCTGACATCACGTCAGAAAAGGATGGGTCGTCTTCCGTCGACACGCAATGGTGGTTCCGTCCTTACGCAATGGTGGCTACGCTCGCCCGCCCACACCGCCGTCGGTCACAGGGGGAACCATGCCGTCGCACGCCGAACTCAGCGAACTCCTCGACCCCGCGACCACCGTCCTGCTCACCGTCGAGTGCCAGCAGGGCGTCGTCGGACCGGACAGCGCGTTGCCCGAACTCGCCACGGAGGCCCGCTCCTCGGGTGCCCTCGCCCACGTCGCCCGGCTGGTCGCGGCGGCCCACGAGAGCGGCGTCCAGGTGATCCACGCGATCGCCGAACGCCGTCCCGACGGCCGCGGCGCCAACCACAACGCGCGGCTGTTCCGCGCCGCCGAACGGCTCCCCGTCCAGCAGCTGTCCGGCAGCGCGGCGGTGCGGGTGGCGGCGCAGATCGAGGTCGCCGAGGAGGACTTCGTCGTACGGCGGCTGCACGGCCTGTCCCCGATCCAGGGCACCGACGTCGACGCGTTGCTGCGCAACCTCGGCTGCCGCACGCTGATCGTCACCGGCGTCTCGGCCAACGTGGCGATACCCAACGCCGTCTTCGACGCCGTGAACCGGGGATACGCCGTGGTCGTGCCACGGGACGCCATCGCCGGGGTGCCCTCCGACTACACCCCGGCGATGATCCGCCACACCCTCGCATTGGTCGCCACGGTCGCGACCACGGACGAGGTACTGGGCTGCCTCAAGCGTCCCCGCGGGGTCAGGCGAGCGTGATCGAGTCGCCTGCCACGCTGATCTCCTTGGCGGCCAGTGGTTCGGTGGCGGGCCCCTTCTTCACGCTGCCGTCGAGGACGGAGAACTGGCTGTTGTGGCAGGCGCAGGTGAGGGTGTCCCCTTGGAGGTCCGTCATCGGACAGTCCCGGTGGGTGCAGATCGTCGAGAAGGCCTTGTAGTCGCCCGCCGTCGGCTGGGAGACCACCACCTTCTCGTCGCTGAAGACCTTGCCGCCGCCTTCCGGGATGTCGGCGGTCTGCGCGAGCGCCGCACCGCCGGCGCCGGCCTCGCTCGACGAGCCGCCCGCTTCCGTTGTCGCACCGCCACCGGCGGCGCCCTGTTCGGTGGACGAGCCGGACGCGTCGTCGTCCGACCCGCACGCGGTCAGCGCAACGGCGAGCCCCGCGGCGCCGACCGCCGCCACGACGGTACGGCGACTGGGTTTCGACACCGGCTGAACTGATTCGCTGGTCATGCTGACGTTCCTTCCGGTAATTCGTGATCTGCCGAGAGGTACGGTCCGTACGGACCGGCTGTTCAGACGCTGTCGAAATCCTGACTCGGTCCGGCGAAGAGGTGGGTAAAGCGGAGCTGTCGGTTCACTGTCCAGAGCTGTCGGTTTCCTGTCGGCCCGAACTCATCGCCGCCCGCCCTGGCCACCCCGGCCCCTGCCCGGGCGCCAGTAACCTGGGGCGATGCTCAAGGAAGTCATCGCGACCCGCTACATCACGCCCCTGCGTGAGGGCGGCTCGCTGCCGGGACTCGTCGAGGCCGACGACCTCGGTACGTACGTCATGAAGTTCACCGGCGCCGGACAGGGCCGCAAGACGCTGGTCGCCGAGGTCGTCTGCGGTGAACTCGCCCGCAGGCTGGGTCTCAGGGTGCCCCGGCTGGTGACCGTGGAGCTCGACCCGGTGCTGGGACTGGGCGAACCCGACCAGCAGGTACAGGAGTTGCTCAGGTCCAGCGGCGGCACCAACCTCGGCATGGACTTCCTCTCCGGCGCGCTCGGCTTCGATCCCCTGGCCTTCGAGGTGAGCGCCGAAGAGGCCGGCCGTATCGTCTGGTTCGACGCCCTGGTCAACAACGTCGACCGCTCCTGGCGCAACCCCAACCTGCTGATGTGGCAGGGCGAGCTGTGGCTCATCGACCACGGCGCGACCATGATCTGGCACCACAACTGGCCCGGGGCCGAGGCATCGGCGGCGCGTCCGTACGACGCCTCCGACCACGCCCTCGCCTCCTTCGCGCCCGAAGTGCGGGGCGCCGCAGCCGAGTTGGCGCCGCTGATCACCGAGGACCTGCTCGCCGAGGTGACCGCCGCGATCCCGGACACCTGGCTGGCCGGCGAACCGGGCTTCGATACACCCGATGAGCTCCGGCGGGCGTATGCGCGGCCTCTGCTCGCCCGCGCGGCCGGCGTCCATGAGCGCGTCACCGGAATCGAGGAGAGCAAGTGAGCGAGCGCCACATCCATATGGCCGGCCATGTGGTCGAACGCCACATCATCCGGGGCGGCGAGTCGAACGACCGGGACGTCTTCGAGTACGCCCTCCTGCGCGTCGTACCCCGCGTCGAACGCGGCGAGTGCATCAACGCGGGCGTCCTGGTGTACTGCCGGGCCCGGGGCTACGTCGGTGCCCGCACCCACCTCGACGAGGCGCGGCTGCTCGCCCTCGACCCCGACGCGGACGTGGCCGGCGTCAGGGCCGCGCTCGGGGCCGTCGAGGGCGTCTGTGGGGGCGGTGAGGCGGCGGGGCAGGCGGCCGGCGACGACGCCGGGCGGCGCTTCCGCTGGCTGATCGCGCCCCGCTCGACGGTCGTCCAGCCGGGACCCGTGCACACCGGATTCACGTCCGATCCGGCGGCCGAGGCGGCGCGGCTGCTCGACCGGTTGGTGAAGTGACGGATCAGGTAATGGATCACATGCGCGCGGTCACCGTTGACACCGCGTGCCAGGACTTCTAGCGTCACGTCCATCGAAGGTACTAAGCGGTCGCTCACCCGAGGAGAGTCCATCCATGTCCACCACTGAGCAGCGGGTCGCCGTGGTCACCGGCGGAGCGCGCGGCATCGGCGCCGCCACCGCCGTACGACTGGCCGCCGAGGGCCGCGCGGTCGCCGTGATCGACCTCGACGAGGCGGCCTGCAAGGACACCGTCGAGAAGATCACCGCGGCCGGCGGCAAGGCCCTCGCGGTCGGCTGCGACGTCTCCGACGAGGCACAGGTCGAGGCGGCCGTCGCGCGGATCGCCGAGGAGCTCGGCGCCCCGACCATCCTGGTCAACAACGCGGGCGTACTGCGCGACAACCTGCTGTTCAAGATGAGCGTCTCCGACTGGGACACCGTCATGAACGTCCACCTGCGCGGCGCCTTCCTGATGTCCAAGGCGTGTCAGAAGCACATGGTGGACGCGGGCTTCGGCCGCATCGTCAACCTCTCCTCGTCCTCCGCGCTCGGCAACCGCGGCCAGGTCAACTACTCCGCCGCCAAGGCCGGCCTCCAGGGCTTCACCAAGACCCTCGCCAAGGAGCTCGGCAAGTTCGGCGTCACCGCCAACTCCGTCGCCCCCGGCTTCATCGCCACCGAGATGACCAAGGCCACCGCCGACCGCGTCGGCATGGGCTTCGAGGACTTCAAGGCCGCCGCGGCCACCCAGATCCCGGTGGCGCGCGTCGGCGAGCCGGAGGACATCGCCAACGCCATCGCCTTCTTCACGGGCGAGGCGGCCGGGTTCGTCTCCGGCCAGGTGCTGTACGTCGCCGGCGGACCGCTCGACTAGGGATCAGGGATACCCGGAAATGACAGACATGACTGCACTGCCTGAACTCTCCGGCAAGGTCGCCCTCGTCACGGGCGCCAGCCGCGGTATCGGCTACGGCGTCGCCGAGGCGCTCGTCGCGCGCGGTGACCGCGTCGTCATCACCGGCCGGGGCGAGGACGCCCTCAAGGAGGCCGTCGAGCAGCTCGGCGCCGAGCGCGCGATCTACGTGGCCGGAAAGGCGCACGACGAGGCCCACCAGGCCGTCGCCGTCGAGCGCGCCATGGAGGCCTTCGGCCGGGTCGACTTCCTGGTCAACAACGCCGGCACGAACCCGGTCTTCGGGCCGCTCGCCGACCTCGACCTGGGTGTCGCGCGCAAGGTCTTCGAGACCAACGTGATCTCGGCGCTCGGCTTCGCGCAGAAGACCTGGCACGCCTGGCAGAAGGACAACGGCGGCGCCATCGTCAACATCGCCTCCGTCGCGGGCATCGCGCCCTCGCCGTTCATCGCCGCCTACGGCGTCAGCAAAGCCGCGATGATCAACCTCACCCAGCAGATGGCGCACGAGTTCGCGCCCAAGGTGCGGGTCAACGCCATCGCGCCGGCCGTGGTGAAGACCAAGTTCGCGCAGGCCCTGTACGAGGGCCGGGAGGCGGAGGCCGCCGCGGCCTATCCGCTGGCCCGGCTCGGCGTGCCCTCCGACATCGGCGGCGCCGCCGCGTTCCTCACCTCGGACCAGTCCGACTGGGTCACGGGGCAGACGCTCGTCGTCGACGGCGGCATCTTCCTCAACGCCGGCGTCGGCTGACGACGGCGGTGGGCGCCTGCGCGGCGAGTCGACGAACGCGCGGGCGCCCACCTCGTCGGGGGTGCGCGAAGGAGGAGCGCCGTTGTTTCCCGCCACCGACATACGCGCTGATCAAGGGCTTGCCAGGGCGGAGGTCCAAGCAGCCGAACACTGCGGTATGGTCTGGCCACCCTTGTGATATGCCCGATCGAGGATGGTGCGCGTGTTCAAGCGGGACAGATACCTCCGTCAGCTGGCGGCGGTCTCGGCCATAGGCATGGTCGCCGGATGTGGTGTCTTCTCCTCGGACTCGTCCGAAAGTGAGAGTCCCATCGTGGTGGGGACCACCAGTGCCCCGAGCACGCTGGATCCGGCGGCCGCCTGGGACGGTTCCTGGGAGCTGTTCCGCAATGTCTTCCAGACCCTGCTGAACTACAACCCCGGCGCGTCCGAGCCCGAGCCCGACGCCGCCGAGAGCTGCAGGTTCACGGACACCTCGACCATGGTGTACAGCTGCACGCTGCGCGAGGGTCTGACGTTCTCCGACGGACGGGAGCTGGACGCCCAGGCCGTCAAGTACTCCATCGACCGGATCAAGAAGATCAAGGTCAATGGCGGCCCCGCGGGACTGCTGGGGAGCCTCTCCCGGGTCCAGGTGAAGGGCGACCGCGAGGTCGTCTTCCACCTCAACGAGCCCGACGCCACCTTCCCGTTCGTGCTGTCCACGCCCGCGATGTCCATCGTGAACCCCGACGAGTACGCCGCGGACAAGCTCCGCGAGGACGGCAAGATCAGTGGCTCGGGGCCGTACAGCCTCTCCTCCTACGAGGACGGCGAGCAGGCCGAGCTCGTCAGCAACGACACCTACAAGGGAATCGCGGACCGCAAGAACGACGGCGTCACCATCCGCTACTTCAAGCAGTCGTCCGAGATGGTCGACGCCCTGAAGGACAAGCAGATCGACGTCATCTACCGCGGACTGCCCGCCTCCGAAACCGTGGACATCCAGGCGAACGGCAAGGACGAGGGGCTCCAGCTCATCGAGAACTCCACGACCGAGATCAGCTACCTGGTGTTCAACCCCAAGGACCCGTGGGCCAAGAGGCCCGAGGTCCGCAAGGCGATCGCCCAGGTCATCGACCGACCGTCGCTCGCCCACAAGGTCTACAAGGACACCGTCGAACCGCTGTACTCCATGATCCCCCGGGGTCTGGTCGGCCACACCACGAGCTTCTTCGACAGCTTCGGGAACCCCAACCCCGACAAGGCCAAGAAGATCCTCACCGAGGCGGGCATCACCGATCCCGTCCCGCTCCAGCTCTGGTACACCAGCGACCGTTACGGCTCGCAGACCAAGCCCGCGTTCGAGGAGCTGAAGCGGCAGCTGGAGGAGTCCGGACTGTTCACCGTCACCCTCAAGAGCCGTCCCTGGAAGACGTACGTGCAGGGCTACCAGAACGGCGAATACCCGGTGTTCGGGCGTGGCTGGTTCCCTGACTTCGCCGACGCCGACAACTTCGTCGCGCCCTTCGTGGGTCAGGACAACGCACTCGGCACGCCCTACGTGGCGCCCAAGATCACCGAGACGCTGCTGCCCGAGTCGCGCCGCAAGAGCGACCGCGGCGCCGTGGCCAAGGAGTTCGAGGAAGCCCAGCAGATCGTCGTGGAGGACGCACGACTTCTGCCGCTGTGGCAGGGCAAGCAGTTCGTGGCCGCGAGCGAGGAGATCTCCGGCGCGGAACAGTCCATCGACCCCGCGACGATGATGACGATGTGGACGCTGTCCCGGAAGACCAGCTGGTAGCGCGATTGTCAGTGGGCGCCTGTAGGTTCTGTGCTCGAAAGGGGGCCGCGCTCCGGCGCGGCCGTCCGCGGGGCGCACACGGTGCGGCCCTGAAGTGAGCGCACACCGGAGGAAGTTGACGTGACCGACATCGCCATGCTGCCCGAGTCCTGGCGCGGGGTTCTGGGCGACGAACTGCAGCAGCCCTACTTCAAGGAGCTGACGGAGTTCGTCGAGGAGGAGCGGGCGAAGGGTCCCGTCTTTCCTCCGCGCGAGGAGGTCTTCGCCGCGCTGGAGGCGACGCCGTACGACCGGGTGAAGGTCCTCATCCTTGGTCAGGACCCGTATCACGGCGAGGGCCAGGGCCACGGCCTGTGCTTCTCGGTCCGTCCCGGAGTGAAGACGCCGCCCTCGCTGCGCAACATCTACAAGGAGATGAAGGAGGAGCTCGGCCACCCCGTCCCGGACAACGGCTATCTCATGCCGTGGGCCGAGCAGGGCGTCCTGCTGCTCAACGCGGTTCTGACGGTCCGCAGCGGCGAGGCGAACTCGCACAAGGGCAAGGGCTGGGAGAAGTTCACCGACGCCGTGATCCGGGCCGTGGCCGACCGGCCCGACCCCGCGGTGTTCGTGCTGTGGGGCAACTACGCCCAGAAGAAGCTCCCGCTCATCGACGAGACACGGCACGTGGTGGTCAAGGGGGCGCATCCCTCCCCGCTGTCGGCGAAGAAGTTCTTCGGCTCCCGCCCGTTCACGCAGATCGACGAGGCGGTGGCCCAGCAGGGGCACGAGCCGATCGACTGGCGGATCCCGGACCTGGGCTGACCCGTCGCCGGGCCGGTGCCGCGCCGGACCGGCCCGTTCCCTACGGAGCCGCCTGCCCCGGATCGTCGGTGGGGGCCGTTAGCGTCGGAGGGATCATCCGACGAGGGTCCGGAGGACGCGGTGGCGGAGCAACGGGAGCAGGCGACGCCGGACGCGTTGCCGACGCGGATCGGGCAGGTCGTCATGCTCCATCACGCGGGGGACCGGGAGGAGGCCCGGCGCCGGTTGCTGGACCTGTGGACGGAGCTCGGCGAGGACGGCGACCCACTGCACCGGTGCACCCTGGCGCACTACCTGGCGGACACGCAGGACGACCCTTCGGACGAGCTGGCGTGGGATCTGCGGGCGTTGACCGAGGCGGAGGGGGCCGGCGGTGCGCCCGCAGCGCGGGCCCTGTATCCGTCGCTGCATCTGAATCTGGCCGCCGACTATGTGAAGCTCGGCCGCGCGGAGGCCGCGCTCGTGCATCTGCGCCGGGCGCGCGGGGCGGCGGTGGTGCTGGGAGACGACAGGTACGGGGACGGGGTGAGGGCGGAGATTCGGCGGTTGGAGGGGTGGTTGGGGGAGGAGTAGCGGGCCCGCAGTGGGTGGTTGGGGAAGGGAGGGGGAGCAGGCCCGCAGGGGTATTGGGGGGAGTTGAACCTCCCGGTGGGCCGAGCGTCCCGAACCCCTCAGCGGCCGTACGTCTGATCGCAGATCCTCGACTCCGGGCTGTCCGCCGGCCAGCCGCCGTACTTCCTGCCCAGCGCGCAGACGTCCCCGTTCTTCGGAGCCTCCGGGCGGATCGGCTCCGGCACGACGGGGATCTTGACCGGCGGTCGCTTGGGGGCGTCGGCGGCGGGGCGACCGGGTTCGTGGTGCCCGGGACTGGGGTTGTGCGGGTGCGGGCGAGGGGCTGAGGGGGCGTGCGCCGGGGGCGGGGTGGTGGGGGACGCGGAGTGTGCGGTCGACGGCGTGGGGTCCGGGCGACGGGACGGTTCGATCAGGGTCAGGGCCTCGCGTGCCGGTGACTGCACGACCGGCCGTTCCGTCGGCTTGTTCGGCCTGGGCGCCGGCGGCTGGGACGGTGTCGGCGCCGACGGGGCGGGCGTCGCCGGGCGCTGGACCGTCGTACAGCCGGAGAGGGCCGAGACGGCCACGGTGACCAGGAGCGTTGCGGTGGTCGTCGTTCGATGCACGCGCGCAACTCTGGTGGGTCGGGCGGCCGCCCGGACACCGGACCAGCAGAGGTTGATCCACACGGGTGATCTCTGACCCCGTACGGGCGGCGCGCTCTCGTCCCGGCTGACGTCAGTCGCCCGTGGCGCCGTCGACGCGCTCGCGGAGCAGGTCGGCGTGGCCGTTGTGGCGGGCGTACTCCTCGATCATGTGGGTGTAGATCCAGCGCAGGTTGAACCGCTCGCCGGTCCGCCGGTGCTTGCCCTCGGAGATGTCGTCGAGGCCGAAGCGGGCCGCGTTGCGCCGGGCGCATTCGATCTCGGCCTGCCAGGTGGCGTACGCCTCCTCCCAGGTGTCCGTCTCGGAGAGGTGGAACTCGCCGTCCGGGTCCTCCTCGGTGTAGTAGATCGGGCCGGCGTCCTCGGCCGCGAGCACCTTGCGGAACCAGCCCCGCTCCACCTCCGCCATGTGCCGCACCAACCCCATCAGGGACAGCTCGGACGGCTCCACCGAGGCGGTCCTCAGCTGGGCGTCGGTCAGGCCCTCGCACTTCCAGGCGAGGGTCTGCCGGTGGTACTCCAGCCAGCCCTCCAGCATCGTGCGCTCGTCGGCGGTGGTGGCAGGCTCACGGCGTTCGGTCGTCATGCTCGCATCCTTGCTCAACTCGGCCCGGATCACGAGGAGTTTTCACGGTCGCCGGGCTCACCGGCGAACATCCCGCCGAGCAGCTCCCGCAGCCCCGTCCGAACCTCCACCAGGCTCGGCACCTCCGTGCTGTAGGAGCCCGCCACGCAGCTGAACATGAGCCCGTCCGCCCAGGCCACCAGGGACAGCACGTGCCGGGTTGGGTCGGTCGACCCCATCGCGGTCATCAGGGCGGTGAGCTGGTCGCGGAAGCGGGCGCCCGTGGCGTCGAAGTAGGCGCGCAGCTCGGGGCGGCGCGTGGCCTCCAGGGCCAGTTCGTAGCGGGCGAGGGTCAGTTCGCGGCCGTGCGTCAGGGCGCGGTGCGTCGCCAGGGCCAGTCCGCCCGCGAGCGAGTCGAGACCGCCCCGCGCATCCGGCATCTCCTCCAGCGACAGGACGCGCGCCTCGCGGTGGGCGAGCCGCCGCACCGCCAGCTCCAGCAGCGCCTGCCGGGTGCGGGCGAGGTTCGACGTGGAGCCCTGGGGCAGCCCGGCCGCCTCGTCGACCGCCCGGTGCGTGAGCCCGCGCATCCCGCGCTCGGCGAGCAGTGCGAGGGCGGTGTCGGCGACGAGATCGGCGCGGGAGCCGCCGGTGGTGCGTTCGGGCATGGAGATCAACCTACCCCTCGCACTACGCCTGTAGTAGAGTCGGTGTGCGGGGTCACTACATCTGTAGTTGACCTTGGGGTCCATAGCTGCATCTGATGCGAGGAGGAGCCATGGCACAGGCGAGGCGGGCTGTCGTGATCGGTGGCGGAATCGGCGGGCTGACCGCGGCGGTCGCACTGCACCGAGGCGGCTGGGGCGTCACCGTGCTGGAACGGGCCCCGTCCCTGGAGCCGGTCGGCGCGGCCATCTCCCTCGCACCCAACTCCCTGCGCGCCCTGGACGTCATCGGGCTCGGCGACGAGATCCGTGACCTCGCGGCCTGGCAGGGCGACGGGGGACTGCGCACCCCGTCCGGGCGCTGGCTCTCCCGCACGGACGCCGACGCCGTGGCCGAACGCTTCGGCGGCCCCCTCGTCCTGCTGCACCGGAGCACCCTCGTCAACAGCCTCGCCGCACGACTCCCCGCCGGGGCCGTCCGTACCGGAGCCGCCGCGACCGTCTCCGACCCGGGCGACACCGACCGGCCCGCGCGCGTGAGCACCCCGGACGGCGATCTGGAGGCCGACCTGGTGGTGGCCGCCGACGGCGTCCGGTCCGTCGTACGCCGGGCGCTGTTCCCGGACCACCCCGGGACCGTCTACTCCGGCTTCACCACCTGGCGGGTCGTCATCCCGGTGCCGGGAGCGCGGTTCGCGTCGCACGAGACCTGGGGCCGGGGCCGCATCTGGGGCTCGCATCCACTCAAGGACGGCCGGATCTACGCGTACGCCGCGGCCCGCACGCCCGCCGGAGAGCACGCGGTCGACGACGAGAAGGCCGAACTGCTGCGCCGGTACGGCGACTGGCATGACCCGATCCCCGCGATCCTCGCCGCCGCCCGCCCCGAGGACGTCCTGCGGCACGACGTCCACCACATCGCCGAACCGCTGCCCGCCTACCATCGCGGCCGGGTCGCCCTGGTCGGGGACGCCGCCCACGCCATGCCGCCGACGTTGGGGCAGGGCGGGAACCAGGCCGTCGAGGACGCCGTGGTGCTGGCGCACCATGCCGACGACCTCGCCGCGTACACGGCGGCACGCCTCCCGCGCACGACCGCCGTCGCCCGCCAGGCCGTGCGGGTCGGAGCCCTCAACATGATGACCGCCCGTACGGGGATCGCCGTACGGAACACCCTGCTGTTCGCGCTGTCCAAGGCGGCGCCGCACCTGTTCCTGCGGGGCTTCGAGGGCATCGCCGACTGGCGGCCACCGCAGCGGCCGTATGCTTCCAGGCAAACCCCGGCAGGCAACCGCTAGAGGAGACCGCCCCGTGAAGGTCGGCTGCATCGGACTCGGTGACATCGCGCAGAAGGCCTACCTGCCGGTGCTCGGCGGCCGGCCCGGGGTCGAACTGCATCTGCAGACCCGTACGCCCGCGACGCTCGCCCGGGTCGCCGACGGTCTCCACCTTCCGCCGGAGCAGCGGCACGAGGACCTCGACTCGCTGCTCGCCCAGGGCCTCGACGCAGCTTTCGTGCACGCGCCCACCGTCGCCCATCCGGAGATCGTGACCCGGCTGCTGGAGGCGGGCGTGCCGACGTACGTCGACAAGCCGCTGGCCTACCGACTCGACGAGTCAGAGCGGCTGGTGGCACTCGCCGAGCAGCGCGAGGTGAGCCTCGCCGTCGGCTTCAACCGGCGTTACGCGCCCGGCTATGTGCAGTGCGCCGACCATCCGCGCGAGCTGATCCTGATGCAGAAGAACCGGATCGGGCTGCCGGAAGAGCCGCGCTCGATGATCCTGGACGACTTCATCCATGTCGTGGACACGCTGCGCTTCCTGGCGCCCGGCCCTGTCGACGACGTGACCGTGCGTGCCCGCGTCGAGGGCGGGCTGCTGCACCATGTCGTGCTCCAGCTCGCCGGGGACGGCTTCACCGCGCTCGGTGTGATGAACCGGCTCAGCGGCTCGGCCGAGGAGATCCTCGAGGTGTCCGGGCAGGACACCAAACGTCAGGTCCTCAACCTCGCCGAGGTCGTCGACCACAAGGGCCAGCCGACCGTGCGGCGGCGCGGGGACTGGGTGCCGGTCGCCCGCCAGCGCGGCATCGAGCAGGCGGTGCTGACCTTCCTCGACGCCGTGCGCGCCGGCAAGGTGCTCAGCGCCCGGGACGCGCTGGCGACCCATGAGTTGTGCGAGCGGGTCGTGCGGGCGGTTCAGGATCGGTCCGCGGCCGCCTGAGCCGAGGCCGCAGGGTCCGGGCTGCCTCGCTCGCGCCCCAGGCGGCGATGATCAGCAGCGCCGCATACACCGGCCACTCGCCGAAGCGGACGTACGGCGTGACACCGTCGGCCAGCGGCACCTCGTAGACCGCGCCGGCGCTCGCGCTCGTGCCCAGCCAGGAACCGATGCGCTCCCCGCTCGGGGCGTACACGGCGGAGACGCCGGTCAGCGTCGCGTGCACCATCGGGCGGCCGGTCTCGGCGGCACGCAGCGCGGCGAGCGAGGCATGCTGCTCGGGGGCCCAGCTCTGCTGGAACGTCGAGGTCGCCGACTGGGCGATCAGCACCTGGGCGCCGTCGTCGGCGAGATTGCGGCTCATGTCGGAGAACGCGGACTCGAAGCAGACCATCGGGCCGATGCGCAGCCCGTGCCCGGCGTCCATCACGACCTGCTGCGTGCCGCGCCTGCGGTCCTCGGCGGCCGCCTTGCCCACGGAGGTCGCCCAGCCCAGCATCGAGCGCAGCGGTATGTACTCCCCGAAGGGGACCAGCCGCATCTTGTCGTAGCGGGCGCCGGTCGGGCCGTCCGGGCCGACCAGGATCGAGCTCTTGTAGATGCCGGGCTTGTCGGAGCGTCGTGCGTCCACGTTGACCAGGATGTTCGCCCCCGTCTCGCGGGACAGTGCGGCGAGCCGCCGCGCGAAGTCGGGCCGGTCGCCGAGGTCGTAGCCGACGCTGCTCTCGCCCCAGACGACCAGGTCGACGTCCTGGCCGGCCAGCTCGCGGGTGAGCTGCTCCTCCCGGTCGAAACGGCGGTCGGCCTTGCCGACGCCCGGGACGACGCCCGGGATGACACCCGGCTGGACGACGGCGATCCGCACCCGGTCCTCGACGTCGGGCCGCGGGGACCACACCCAGACGGCCGAGGTGCCGACGGCCGCGGTGAGAAGCCCCGCCACCGCGGGTACCCAGGCCCTCCGCACCGCCACCAGCACCGCGACCGCCACATTGACGGCCACCACCAGGAAGCTGATCAGCCACACCCCGCCCACCGAGGCGAGCCGCAGCGCCGACTCCACCTCCCACTGACTGGAGCCCAGCACGCCCCACGGCCCGCCGAGCCCCTGCCAGGAGCGGACCAGCTCGATCAGCAGCCAGCCCGACGGCAGGACGGCGAGGGCCGCCGCGACCCGGCCCGCGGACGGTCTCCCGGCGAGGAAGCGGCGCACCAGCCAGCCCCAGGGGGCCCACAGCGCGCCGAGCAGGGCGGCGATGACGAGCGTGAACACATGGAGATTCGGCAGCAGCCAGTGGTGCATCGCCAGCATGAAGCCGAACCCGCCCCACCAGCCGTCGCGCAACGCCCGCCTACCGGTTGGCGCGGACCGGAGCAGCGCGATCCACGGGACCAGGGCGACGTACGCGAACCACCACAGCGACGGCTCCGGGAAGGCGAGCACGGGCAGCGCACCGGCCAGCGCGGCGGCGGTCGAGCGCCGCCACGGCGAGTCCAGCCAGTGGCCGATCGTCTTCATGCGGCGTCTCCCTACCCCGTGGTCCTTCCAGTGTGCTCGCAGGCACTGACAGTGGGACAGTGGGCGTCCGCTCAGTCGATCACCGCCGGCGCGGTCCGCTCGGGCAGCCGACGCCACTTCTCCTGTACGACCACCTCGCGCAGCCGCCAGCCGTCGTACGTCCGCAGCAGCCCGAACGAGTACCGTCCGCCGCACACGAAGTCGGGGGCGGCGGAGCCCTCGCCGTTCTCGGCGAACCGCATCGGGTTGACGTAGTCGGCCTGGACCCGGGCCGTGTCGCCGGTGTCCTGATCCAGAACTCCGAACCGCACCCGGCGGTTGACGATGAGGTGCTGCCGCATCGAGAACAGCCGCATGCTCTCCGCCAGCCACACGGCGACCTGCCCGGCATCCCCCTCGATGCCACCGGCCGAGCGGTAGTCCGCGCGCCCGTCGGCGGCGAACAGGCTCCGGTACGCCGCCCAGTCGCCGTCGTCCACGGCCACGGCATAGTCGGTGATCAGCTCGTCGACCGCGAGCCGGTCCCTCAGGGTGGCGAGTTCCACACGCTGCGTCATCGGCTCAGTGTTGGGCATGAGGTGGGTTGAGCCAAGAGGGCGTGCAGGATATTCGGTGGATGTCGGCGGGGGTGGCGGCGAGGCTGTCTCCGTGAATGATCAGAAAGACCGTCCCGTCCCACTGCTCCGGCAGGAACCCGGATTCCGCATACGCGCCCACCACACCGAGTCCACGGTCACCGTCTACCAGGCCTACAGCCCCGGGATCGGCCGCGCCGCGGCCCGCGACGGCCGCTTTCCGGCTTCCTGGAGCCGGGAACGGATGACGTGGATCAAGCCGTCGTTCCTCTGGATGATGTACCGCTGCGGCTGGGCCGCCAAGGAGAACCAGGAGACCGTCCTCGCCGTCGAGATCAGCCGGGAGGGCTTCGTCTGGGCGCTGCGCCATGCGTGTCTCTCGCACTACGTCCCCGTCCTGCACGGTGACCAGGCCACCTGGAAGCGGCAGTTGAAGGCGGCGCCCGCGCGCGTGCAGTGGGATCCGGAGCGCGATCTGCACCTCAACCCCTTGCCGTACCGGTCCCTGCAGCTGGGGCTCTCCGGCGAGGCGACCGCCCGGTACGCGGACGAGTGGACCGTCGGCATCGAAGACGTGACTCCGCTTGCCAAGGAGATCCACGCGCGCGTGCGGGCGGGTGAACTGGAGCGTGCGGCGCGGCTGTTGCCGCAGGAGAGGCCCTATCCGCTGGACGATGACGTCCTCGCGCATCTGCGAGCCCATAGCGACCGGCTCCATAGCGACCGATGACCGACGAGCGTCCCCGCCGGCATTGCCTTCGCCCTCATTCAATGCAACGGACCGTTGCATTCGCTCGCAGCGTCATTGCATCAATTTACCGCTATTCAGCTGGTGTTATGGCCCTCAATAGATTGCCAAATCTGTGAACGCAACGTAGCTTTCGGCATGTGTCAAACACGTACTGTCGCGAGATGAGGAATGGCCATGGGTGAATCGCTCCACACCGTCACGACGCTGCCGACGGCTCGCCGAACCGGCTGCCCCTTCGACCCGCCGACAGAGCTGATCGACGCCCGTCGGCACGGCCCCATCAGCCGCTACACTCACCCCGGCGGAAAACCCGGCTGGCTGATCACCGGGTACGACCTGGTCAGGTCCGTCCTGGCCGACCCACGGTTCAGCTCGCGCAAGGACCTCCTGAACGTGGTCGACTTCGAGCTCCCTCCGGCGCCGCCCGGCGAGTTCCTCCTCATGGACGACCCCCAGCACGGGCGCTACCGCAAACCCCTGGTCGGCAAGTTCACCGCACGGCGGATGCGACTGCTCACCGAGCGCATCGAGCAGATCACCACCAACTGCCTTGACGCCATGGAGAAGGCCGGCCCGCCGACGGACCTGGTGACCGCGTTCGCCAAGCCCATCCCCACCATCATCATCTGTGAGCTGCTGGGAGTGCCGTACGAGGAGCGGGCCTCCTTCCAGGAGCAGGTCGACTCGTTCATGAACGGCGAGCCGAGCGATGAGGAGCTGATAGCCGCCTACACCGCGACCCAGGAGTACCTCGCGGAGCTGGTGGCCGCCAAGCGCGCGAACCCTACCGACGACGTACTCAGCGAGCTCACCGACAGCGATCTGACCGATGAGGAACTGAAGGGGATCAGCCTGATCCTGCTGGCGGCGGGGTTCGACACCACCGCGAACATGCTGTCCCTCGGCACCTTCGCGCTCTTGCAGAACCCCGAGCAGCTGGCCGCACTGCGCGCTGATCCGGCGCTCGCCGACCGTGCCGTCGAGGAACTGCTGCGGTATCTGAGCGTCGCCAAGTCGTTCATGAGGACGGCGCTGGTGGACGTCGAGGTGGGCGGTCAGACCATCGAGGCCGGCACGACGGTCGTCCTGTCGTACAACACCGCCAACCGCGACCCCGAGCGCTTCACCGATCCCCATGTGCTCGACCTCCACCGGCAGGACGGCGGTCACCTGGCCTTCGGTCACGGCGTACACCTGTGCCTGGGCCAGCAACTGGCCCGCATCGAGATGCGGGTCGCGTTCTCCGCGCTGCTCGACCGCTTCCCCACGCTGCGCCTGGCCGTACCGGCCGAAGAAGTCGGCCTGCGCCCGGAGACAGCGGACATCTACGGGGTGAAGAGCCTCCCGGTCACCTGGGACGCGTGACCGCGAACCGGTGACGGATGGGCCTGTTCGTCGACCTGTGGCGGAGCCTCAGTGCCACCGGTAGGTTCTTCGCGGTGACTTTGATGGAGACGCGGGGTCTCGCGTCGATGACCGACGAGGCGCAGTTGCGCTGGACGGCGCTGGGGGACACGACCCGGCGGCCGGCCGTGGTCCTGCTCCATGGCGGTCCGGGCCTGCCGGACTACCTGGGCGCGGTGGCCCCCATGATCGCGGACCTCGCGCCTGTGTACCGGTACGACCAGCGCGGCACGGGCCGATCCCCGTGGCGGGGACCCCATTCCTTCGCCCGGCATGTCGACGATCTCGCCGAGTTGCTCGACGCATGGGAGGTGCCCGAGGCCGTGCTGATCGGGCACTCCTACGGCACCGACCTGGCGAGCCGGTTCTGCCTGAGGCACGCCGACCGGGTTGCCGCCATGCTGCTGATGTGCGGGCCGTTCACCGGTGATTGGCGGACCGGGTATCGAGCGGAGCGAGGCCGCCGCATGTCCGCAGTTCAGCAGGAGCGGCTCCGCGCGTTGGGGGAGCTGCCGCACCGCACGGAGGAGCAGGAAGTCGAGCTGCTCACGCTGGCCTGGTTCACCGACCACGCCGATCCCGAACGCGGGTGGCACTGGGCGGCCCAGGATGCCCGGCGGCGTCGCCCGGTCAACTGGTCCATGAACGGCGAACTCGGCAAGGAGGGACGCGCGGATCCGCTCGACGACCACCTTGCCGATCTGCGTGCACGCCTGCCCGCACGGGCGGAACTCCTGTGTGGGGCCGACGATCCCCGTCCGGCGTCGGCGCTTGAATCACTCGCGCTCCGGCTCGCTATCCCGCTGACCCGGATCGAGGACGCAGGGCACGAGCCCTGGTTGGAGCAGCCCGACGCTGTCCGCATGCACCTTCGGCGATTCGTGCAAGGCGCCGTGGGCCCATAGCCGGGAGTGAGTTCAGGCGGGCAGCCTTGTGTCGACGACGAAACTGATCTCGACGACCTGGCCGGGGAAGGTGAGTTCGGTGACGCCCAGGACCGTGGCGGCCGGGCGGTGGTCGCCGAAGTACGCCAGGTTGCCCTCGGCCGTCGCCGTGGCGTTGTGCCGTAGGTCCACCACGTACAGGGTCTGCGAGACGACTTGGTTGCGGGTGACTCCGTAGTGGTCCAGGACCTTGTCCAGGTTGGCGTGGGTCTGCTTGAGCTGGGCCGTGAAGTCCTCCGGGTGGAGGAACTCGCCCGCCTCGTCGAGCGCGAGCTGTCCGGAGACGTGGATCAGCTCGCCGGATTTGATCGCCTGCGAGTAGCCGAAGTCGCTCTCGGCCGGCACGTCGTGGTTGAAGGCATCGATGGTGACCATGGTGTTCGCCCTCCTGAAGTGCTCTCTTGTGGTTACTCGGAAACTGTAGGAGAGTGATGGCTGACCTGGAAGAACGCACTTTTCGGTGACTGGGGAACCAGATGGTGACCAAGCAACTACTCAAGGGCCTGCCCGAGGACGCCGACCTGAGGCGCGCGGACTCGCTGGCGCGGGAGATCTTCTCGGACGTCGCCAACAAGTGGGCGCTCCTGATCATCGAGGCGCTCGGCGAGCGCACCCTGCGCTTCAGTGAGTTGCGGAACGAGGTCGAGGGCGTCAGCCACAAGATGCTCACCCAGAACCTGCGCATGCTGGAGCGCAACGGTTTGGTCGGCCGGAAGGTGCACCCCACGGTGCCGCCGAGGGTCGAGTACACCCTCACCGAGCCGGGCCAGGGCCTGCGCGCTACGGTCGACGCGATGTGCGGCTGGACCCACCAGTACCTCGGTCACATCGAGGACGCGCGCAGCCGCTTCGACGCCTGACGGGCACGGTGCGTCTGTCGTCCCTATGGCGGCACCCGAACCTCAGGCAGCCTCGATGACCTCGCCGCGGATGGCGGCCGCCCACTCGACCACCAACAGCTCGTACTCCGCGCGCTCCTGAGGCGACAGCGAACCGCCCGCGCGGAGCCACAGGGCACGTATCTCCTCGTTCACAGCGGCAGCAGACCGCACGGAACCAGGGCCTAAGGAATACGGGGACATGCGGACAAGCCTAGGGGTAAGAACTGACAGTGCGCTACCGAACGGCTACGCACAACGTATGTGATTGGTCACGGATTTCGGGGGTGGGGCGGAGGGGTGCTGTTACTGACCGGTGGGTCAGCGAGGTTCGCGCAATCGCATGCGGCAGGGAACTCCCCTCAGGCGGCGCCCCCTTGCCCTGGTCCCAAGGCAACGCCGCCACGCGAAAGGCCCCCGCGTCTTGAACGCGGGGGCCTTTCGCGGTCTCCCGACCGGGAGAGTGGGCGACAGCCTCTCAGCCCCCGGACTCGGCCGCGTGAGGAGAGAGCACACCCACGCTGACCAGCACGATGATGACGATGCCGAGCGCGATGCGGTACCAGACGAACGGCATGAAGCTCTTGGTCGAGATGTACTTCATGAACGAGTTCAAGCGGAGATGACCTGAGCGGCTTTGACCTGCTGTTTTCCACCACTCTTCAAGATCGAATGCGAGAGCAGTGGGAGATGGCACTTTCCAGTGCTCTCCCTCGCCGGCCACGAAGCGCAGCCACCTGGTTTGCAGCGAATCGGCAATCTCCTGCTCCGTGGTCAGGGTGACGTGCGAGTAGAGGCCTTCCACGCCGGCGACCTCGTGGCCCATGCGGGTCTCCACGGCGATGCGACTGTGACGATCTTCGTCCAGCCACTCCTTGCCGCCGTGACGAAGCAGGTACAGCCGCTTCCCGGCGTACGTGGTCGCAGGGATCTCAGGAAGGGGACGGCGGGAGGTGACCAGCTGGGGCTGCGGGAGGCGATGCGCGCCCACGAGCGGGCGGCGACCGCGCCGGGCCCCGAACGGGACGACGAGGCGCTGTACCTGGATCAGTGGGGGACGAGTCTGCGGCTGAGCGCCCGCCGTCTCGACGACGCGGCCGAGGCGCACCGGGCGGTCGGGCTGCACGAGCGGGCCGTCGCCCTGACCGGCGACGGCTCGCCCGATCTGCCCCTGCGCCGGGGCAACCTCGCCGCGGCGCTGCGGCTGCACGCCGAACTGGCCGGGGACCGCGCCTCCTTGGAGCGGTCGGTGGAGGTCCACGAACAGGTCCGGCGGACGGTCGGAGAGGAGTCGCCGTACACGGCCGCGATGTTGACCAACCGCGCCGCGGCACTGCGTGCCTCGGCGCGGCGGACCGGGCAGCGCGCGCCGCTCGACGAGGCGATCGGGACACTGCGCCGTGCCGTCCGCGCCACTGCACCCGACGCTCCCGAACGGGCTGGCAGGCTCAGCGATTTGGGTCACGCCCTCGCCGACCGCGAACAGTCGGGGGACGCCGCGGAGGCCGTGCGCGCCTACCGGGAGGGCTGCCGACTCGCCGACCCGGACAACGTACCGGTGCGGCTGGTGGCGGGCCGCGCCTGGGGCGCCTGGGCGACGCGCCGGGAGGCCCACGAGGAGGCCGCGGAGGCGTTCGACCACGCGGTGGACGCCGTCGACCTGCTCGTCCGGACACAACTGACCCGCCCCGCCGCGGAGATCTGGCTGGCGCGGGCGACCGAGGTGGCCGCGGAGGCCGCGCACGCCCACGCGGCGGCAGGCGCCCCCGCGCGGGCGGTCCTGCGCCTCGAACGCGGCAGGGCCCGCCTCCTGACCGCCGCGCTGCGCACTGCCGACACCGATCTGCGACGGCTACGCGGCACCGACCCCGACCTGGCCGAACGCTTCCGGCGCGCGGCGGCCCGGCTGCACGGCCTGGAGCACGCCGCACCGCCCCGCGACCCGGAGCACGGCGGCTCGCCGCCCGCGCCCTGAGAACGGCCGCCCTTGAACCGATCACCGATCCGGACGAAATCGCCCGCCTCGACATACATCGAACCGACCGACTCGGCGGCCTCCTTCACGAGTATCAGCATGCTGCGTGACCAGGCCGGATGAGGTTTCCGGCAAGGGCAGGGTTCCGCGGTGCGAGTGCTCTCACCCTCACAGGCGCCACGTCCTAGGCCCGCGGTGGAGACGCTGGAGATTCGCCAGGAGGCCCGTCGGCTGGCGAATGCCGACGGCCCGGAGGAGGCAAGCCGGTTCGTCATCGGCCACCTGTTGCCTGCCGAGACCGGCGGACTGGATGTCACCTCCTTCCAGGTGGGCAAGGCCCTCACGGACATCCTCGGGAAGGAGAGCTATCGGCAACTGCGCGGCGGCGCATCGCTCAGTGACACCTAGTAAAACGACTCGGCTTTGCGGTGCGGCCTACGGTGAACGGACAGTTCGTGGTGGAGCCCGCGACGAAGGGCTGACGGGGATCCCGGGGCGTCAGCGTGGCTGAGGGGGCGTGCGGTGTGAGGATGTGGCCAGCTGGCGCCGAGCACCCGGCCCCTTCGGGCACCGTTGGTGGGGAGAACGAACCCGGCATCGGCAGGCCGCGACGGTCCTGGCCGTCGGGGTGGCCGGCGCCGCATTCCGACAGTGCTGGAGTCCGCCCTACACCCCGTTGCTGACCTCCTTCTTACCTACTGATTTCTTGGCTCCTATCCTGGTCGGCATCGTGGGCAGCTTGGAGAACCGGTCCCGCCTGACCGCGTTCAGTCGATGTCGGGATCATCGGACTCTTCGAGGAGGCGGGCGGCAAGGTCGTCGGCCCACTCCACGGCCCAGGTGCGGAGAGCGGCAATGACGCCATTGTCGAGGCCGTAGGCGGCGAAGGCTTCGTCATCGGTCCACTCGGCGCCCGTGAGGTTCGACTGCAGATCCTCGCGCTCGAAGCGGCCACGGGCGTGGCGGCGGCCGAACTCCTCGAGCTCGGCATTGGTCCAGCGGCGGGAGGCTGCGAACACGTCGATCAGGTCGCGGGGCGCTCCACGGTCGGCCAAGGCGCGAACCTTGGTCCCGATCACGTCCTCCTCCGCGAGCACGGGCCCGTACGGACTCTGGGTGACCGGCCGCCAGAAGATTTCCTTCAGGATGTCGACTTCGCAGTCCTGCCCAGTGGCCGGGTCGGACACGGTGAAACGGGCGGACAGCGGGGCCGTCTCCAGTGCCTCTACCTGCCAGCCCCGTGCTTCCAGGCCGGTACGGAGCGTCGCCGCGATGTCGGCCATCGGTGCCGGGTTCTCGGTGGCGACATCGAGGTCCTGGCTGGGACGGTTCACGAGGCGGTGCGCCCGCACGGCGTATCCGCCGGTGAGGACCAGTGGATACGGGGCGCCGAGGGCGATCACATCCGTCAGGAGCCGTGCATGCAGCTCCGGCATGTCCGTCACGCAGCTGCCCGGGTGCGGGAGGCGAGCCGGGGGAAGGCGTCTTCCCATACGGTGCGCACGGTGCGACCGACAAGGGTCCGCAGTACCGGCCACATCTGGAGGAGCAGGTCCTGGTCGAGGAAGCGGGGCAGGTCGTCGCGCAGGCCCTCGTGCAGGACGGTTCGGTACAGGCCCATGCGCTGGCGAGGATTGCCCATGTCGTACGAGGTCATCCCGGACCAGGCCACGTGCAGTGGCAGCTCCACGACCCCGTGTGTCGGGCCGTGCAACTCGTCGAGGGACTCCGGCAGACGCCGCCGGAATTTCTCCCGGTACAGCGCGAGATCCTCGGCTTCCGCGCCCGAGAGGTTCCTCGGCGCGGGTGCGGGGTGCTGTGAGCTGGAGGGCATGACTCCATTATGGCGGCCGGAGACAGTGCGAGGGTCATGATGCGTGAGCTGGAGTCCGGAGCGAGCGAGGGTGGATCCCCGGGCGAGCTGGTTGCCGCAGTTATGCTCAGCCCTGAGCAGGACGTCGGCCTTGACGCTCTGGGTGTCTGGGTTGCGTCCATGGAGATGGTGTACGGGTTCGACCTGATCCGGGGGTTTGCTCCGGCGTCGGGATGATGCCCGCATAGATGAACGGCCACCGGCT
>NZ_JBITCM010000033.1:0-77681 GCF_044453205.1 Streptomyces sp. NPDC051738
TTCAGGGCCGAAGCGGGGTCTGGGGCGGCAGCCCCAGCGGGGTCGAAGGGGCGGAGCCCCTGGGGATGGGACGGGTAGGGGCGGCGGGGGCGAGAAACACCCGACCCCGCACCGGCACCCCCGCTACCTCCCGCTCAGCCCACCCGCCGAATCAACGCCAAATACATCGCATCGGTCCCATGCAGATGAGGCCACAACTGCACATCAGGCCCCTCCCCCAAGTCCGGCACCCCAGGGAACAACCCCCGAGCATCGATCAGCTCCCCACCACCCCGATGCTTCAACACGTCCTCGACAACCACCCGCGTCTCAGCAAGATGCGGCGAACAAGTGGCGTACCCCACCACCCCACCCACCCGCACAGAGTCGAGCGCAGCCCGCAACAACCCCCGCTGCAACGTAGAGAACCCCTCCAGATCCTCCGGCCGCCGCCGCCACCGCGCCTCCGGCCGCCGCCGCAACGCCCCCAACCCGGTACACGGAACATCCACGAGCACCCGGTCAAAGCTCCCGGCCCGCCACGCCGGCCGCGTCCCATCCGCGGCGATGACCTGATACGGCCCCGGATTCCCCGCCAACGCCTTGGCCACCAGCCCCGCCCGATGCGGCTGCTTCTCGGAGGCGACCAACACGGCCCCCCGCTCAGCGGCCAACGCCCCGAGCAAGGCAGCCTTGCCCCCGGGCCCGGCACACCCGTCGAGCCACCGCTCATCGGGCCCGTCCAGCGGAGCGTGGGCGAGAGCGAGGGCAACCAGCTGACTCCCCTCGTCCTGCACCCCCGCCCGCCCTTCCCGCACGGCCTCGATCGCCCCCGGCTCCCCGCCTTCGGCGAGCCGCACGGCGTAGGGCGACCAGCGCCCCGGCACCGCCGCCTCCTCGCCGAGCAACTCCTCGGGAGTGGCCCGCCCTGGCCGCGCGACCAACGTCACCTCGGGCCGCTCGTTGTCGGCCTCCAGCAACCGCTCGATCCCGGCCCGTCCTCCACCGAGCGAGTCCCACAGCGCCGAGACGACCCACCGCGGATGCGAGTGCACCACGGCGAGATGGTCCTCGGGATCCTCGTCGTACGGCGGCGCGACCTTCTGGACCCACCCGTCGAGATCGTCCTGCGCGACCTTCCGCAGCACGGCGTTGACGAACTTGGCCCGCCCGTCCCCGAGCACGACCCGGGCGAGCTCCACGGATGCGGACACCGCGGCATGCGAGGGAATCCGCGTGCCGAGCAGCTGATGCACACCGAGGCTGAGCACATCGAGCACCGGCGGATCGACCTCACGCAACGGCCGATCCACACAAGAGGCTATGACCGCGTCATACGTCCCCTGCCGCCGCAGCGTCCCGTACACCAACTCGGTCGCGAGCGCGGCGTCCCGCCCGTCGAAGTCACCCTTGTCCCGCGCCTTCCGCAACAGCGGCGGCAGCACGAGGTTGGCGTACGCGTCCCGCTCGTCCACGGCACGCAACGCCTCGAAGGCGATCATGCGGACGGGGTCCTTCTTGGGCCGTCGGTAGGGCTTGCCGGGTTTGCCTGGCCGACGGGAGGTGTCGCTCACGAAAAAGGTGCTCCGGATTGCTGGATGAGATACGCACACAGCGTACGTCGCACCAGGCACCTGGCGCGCAGGAAGGTCGGCCGATCACCCGTCGCGCAGGAAGGTCGTGCGATCACTCGGCACCGAGAGTCTCCCCGCCGGACCCGGGAGTCTCCCCGTCACACCCCGAGGATCTCCCCGTCCCCGATCCTGACCCCCCGAGCCCAGTCCGCCGCCCGCATCGGCTTCTTCCCCTGAGCCTGCACCCAGAGCAGCTCGACGGCGTACGACCCGGTCCCGACGTACACATTGTTCTTCCCGACGGAGAGAGCACCGGGCGCGAGATCGTCCCGCCCGGGCACCGGCTGCACCTGGATGAGCTTGAGTCGCTCACCACGGAAGACGGTCCAGGCCCCCGGCGCGGGGGTGCACCCGCGCACGACGCGGTCGACGCGCAGGGAGGGCGCGCTCCAGTCGATGTGGGCGTCCTCGACGTTGACCTTGGGAGCGAGGGTGATCCCTTCGGACGGCTGCGGTACGGCTTTCAACGTGCCGTCAGCGATCCCGTCCATGGTCGCGGCGAGCAACCCTGCGCCCGCGAAGGCGAGCCGGGTCAGCAGGTCGCCGCTGGTGTCGGTGGCCCGGACCTCCTCGGTGACGGTGCCGTAGACGGGCCCGGAGTCGAGCCCCTCCTCGATGAGGAAGGTGGAGGCCCCGGTGATCTCGTCACCGGCCATGATGGCGTGCTGCACGGGCGCGGCCCCACGCCAGGCGGGCAACAGCGAGAAGTGCAGGTTGACCCAGCCCTGGGCCGGGATGTCGAGGGCGACGCGCGGCAACAAGGCGCCGTAGGCGACGACGGGACAGCAGTCGGGGGCGATCTCCCTGAGCCGCTCCAGGAACTCGGGGTCCCGCGGCCTGGCCGGCTTGAGCACCTCGATGCCGGCCTCCTCGGCCCGCTCGGCCACCGGGCTGGCCACCAGCCTGCGCCCACGCCCGGCCGGCGCGTCGGGCCGCGTGACGACAGCGGCCACCTCGTGCCGCCCAGAGGCGATCAGAGCGTCCAGAGCGGGAACGGCGACCTCGGGGGTACCGGCGAAGACAAGCTTCATGGGTGGGCACGGGCCTCTCGGGCGGGATGGGCTTGGGCAACACACAAGTCTATGGGTGCGCACCACAGCGGCTCACGTCGGCGGCCCCAAGAACGACAGCCTCGCAACCCGCAACGCCCAAGCCACCGGCCAGCGGACGATTGCGCACGTGCCCCCACGGCACGCCGCCCCCCTCCCCACGAGCGGAAAGCCGCCGACGGCGAGCAACCCCCACAGGAGAGTCCAACCTCTTGGCCAACTGGAAACGGGTGGTGCGCGGGCGGGCAATCACCCAAGGCCGAAGACCGCGGCGCACACCCCCCGCGCAGGGGCGTAGGCATATGCCCACACGCCCCCACACCGTGACCCGCGGAGCGCTCCCGCGTTGGTCAAGAAAGAGTTGACCACAACGGGCCGCATCCGCCGCATCCTTATCCGCGGCCCACTCCTTCAACGCCGGTTCGAGAGGCTTGTTCATGGCCGACCACGCAACCCACGACGCCCAGGCTCGGGCCAGCCTGCACTTGCTGGTGCGGGACATCGAGCGGGTCCGCCGGCAGGTGGACGCACTGCGCACGCTCACCGCGCAACTGGGCAACGTCTACCGCCCGCGCCGCTCCGGTCCCGCCACGGGCTTCGTCGTCTACGGACGCGCCCCCGCCCCGACGGTCCGTCTCGCCCAGGAGCTGCGGGACAGTGTCGAGACCCTGGTCACGGCAGCCGTGGACTTCGACCGCTCACTCGGCTTCTCCTGGGACGCGGTTGGTTCCGCCCTCGGCGTCACCAAACAGGCGGTACACCGCCGCTACGGCGCCCGCCGTGCCGCCACCCAGGCGGCAGCCGAGGCCGAGCGTACGACGGAGCCCACGGGATCCCGTGCGGTCAACGTCACCACCGCCATCCCCAGCGTGCCGACGGTCCCTGCGGCCCGCTCCATGCCGACGCAGCCGACGGCAGGCAGCCCGGGCCTGCGCGACGAGGCCAGGCCCACGGCCTTCCCCGGCCCTCGCAACGGCTGACGCCCCCTAACTCTGCCCTCCCGGAGCGCACCCGGGAGGGCAGAGCCATGCCGGTACAGGCTCACCGCCCGCCAAGGCACCAAGGGCACCCACGGGGACCACGGTCACCCAATATCCGGCGGATCAACCCGAATCCACACCCGCACCGCGGCCTCGCCACCCCCGCCCCCGCTTCCGCTGCCGCTACCGCCCCCGTTCCCCCGAGCCATCCGCGCCGCCTGCGCGGCCTTCAACGCGGACGCCAACGCGGCACCCCGCCCCGGCGGCACCCGGATCAGTGCCCGCTCCCAGTGCTCCCCGGGCGGCGGCGCCCCCGCGCGCCTCGGCCGCCCCACCGGCGTGACGGGCAACGGAACAGGCCCCAAGACCTCGGCCTCCGACGGCAGTTCGACCGCACGGAGGAACTCGGCGATGGTCTCCCCCGGCCCGGCCACGGCAGCCATCCGGGACACCGGTGGAAAACCCAGCTCGGCCCGCTCGGCCAGCTCCCGTACCGCATGCCCGACCGGATCCCACCGCACCAGCGCCTGCACGGGCCGCAAGGTGGGCTCGGCGACGACCACCACCGTCCCTCCGGCCCGCTGCGGCCGTACCAGCGACGCGGCCCCGATCCACCGCCGCAACGCGTCCTCCCCCGCCCGCAGATCGGGCCGCCCGAGCATGGCCCAGCCGTCCAACAGCAGGGCCGCCGCATACCCGCCCTCGGCCACGGGCTCGGCCCCAGGGGTACTCACGACCAGCGAGGGCGTACCCGGCACGGTGTCCAGCACATGCTCACGCCCGGACGTCCGCACCGGAACGGCGGGAAAGGCCCGCCCCAGCTCCTCGGCGGTCCGCCGCGCCCCCACCACCTGGGCCCGCAGCCGGAACCCGCCGCACTCCGGACAGTGCCAGGAGCCCTCGTCGCGCCCACACCAGCCGCACCGCAGTTCGGCCCCGGAGCCCTGCGCCTCCAGGGGCCCGGAGCAGTGCCGGCACCGAGCCGGCGCCCGGCAGTTGGCGCAGGCCATCCGCGGCACATACCCACGCCGGGGCACCTGCACGAGCACCGGCCCCTGCCGCAGCCCCTCCCGCACCGCCTGCCAGGCGAGAGTCGGCAACCGGGCGGCCCGAGCGGCCTCGTCCCGCGCGAGATCCCCGTCCCCCACGGTCCGAACGAGAGGAGCCGCGCCCCGCACCTGTTCCCGCGCGGCGACCAAGGGTCGGGCCCAACCGCTCTCCACGAGCTGGGCGGCCTCGACGGTGCAGCTCCAACTCCCCAGCAGAAAGCCGCACTTGTCCTGCGCGGACCGTAGCAACAGCACTTCCCGCGCATGGGGCTGCGGAGCATGCTGCTCGCTGTGGCTGTCGTCGCCGTCGTCCCAGAGGGCGACCAGCCCAAGGTCCTGGACGGGCGCGAACATGGCGGCCCGGGTCCCCACCACCGCCCGCACGCTCCCCCGCCGTACCGCGAGCCACTCCCGATACCGCTTCTCGGGCCCGGCGTCCGCGGTCAGCACCGCATGCCGTCCCTCCCCCATCAGCGAGGTCAGCGCAGCGTCAACCCGCGCGACGGCTCTCCCATCGGGCACAACGACGAGCGCCCCGCGCCCGGAGGCCAGCGTCGCGACAACGGCCCGAGCCAACTCCTCACTCCACTCGGGCCCGGGCAAGGCGTTCCACACGGCACGCGGCGTACCCCCGGAAGCCAGCGACTCCAGAAAAGCAGCCCCCCGTTCATACCGCCCCCATGACCCCACCTCTGGCGCACCGGGCGCCGGAAGCGGCTCCGGCGAAGGCCGCTGCTCGGCCCTGGCGCTGCGCGGCGGCACGGCCAGCTGCAGCACATCGGCGAGCCCTCCGGCATACCGGTCGGCAACGGCCCGAGCGAGCCCCAACAGCTCCTCGCTCAACACCCGCTCGGGAGAGACGACCTGCGCGAGAGCCGCCAGCGGCCCGGAGTAGTCGGACTCCGCGACCCGCTCGACGAGGAACCCGTCGATGAGCCCCCCACCCTCGCGTCGCCCCTCCCGCACCCGATGCCGCCCGGCCCCGAACCGCACCCGCACCCGCACGCCGGGCTGTGCGTCGGCGTCCAGCTCCTCCGGAACGGCATAGTCGAAGTACCGATCAAGGTGCAGCACACCCTTGTCGACCAGCACCCGCGCCACGGGCAGCGCTTTGGCCAGCACGGCCCCCCGCCACGTCCGCGGCTTGGCCTTGGGCACCTTGGCCTTGCGCACACTCTCCCGAATGAACGCAAGCTGCTCGGGCGGCGCCCCCTCGGCCCCACCACCCGTCTGCCCGTTCTCGCTGCTCACGCTTGCATTCTTACCAAACGCCACTGACAACCGACGACGCCCGAGTTCCCCACCTGTGCCGGCCGCACCTGCGTTGCCCCCCCCGGCGCCATCACACCGGGAGATCGTCAGCGTACGAATCCGCAAGCACGACTCACCGGCCATTTCCGTGATCGTTTCAGCCGCCGACTTCGCGCCACGCTTTCCGCTGCCCTCCGACCCGGTATCAGAACTGGAAACGGGAAACTCCGCCGCCCGCCTTGCTCGAGCCGTCCGCCAGGCAGACGCTGATGCGACCGGACGGCCCGAGCGACCAGGGACGGCGGCCCAAGGGGGGATTTGGTGCTCAAGCAGCCACCTGTGTTCGGCGCGGAGTTACGGCGCCTGCGCATCGCGGCCGGACTGACGCTGACGCAGCTCGCGTCCTCGGTGCACTACAGCAAGGGGCAGCTAAGCAAGATCGAGACGGGCCGGAAGCGTGCCTCCCCCGAGCTGGCCCGCCTGTGCGATGCCGCGCTCGACGCGCAGGGCGCGCTCGCCGCCCTCGTGCCGGTACGGCCCCCGCAGGCCGAGGCTGTCCGGCCCTACAGCCACCGTGTCGCTGAAGGAACCCTGCCCGGCGTGGAGCACGCGCTTCCGGATTCTGGATCCCCCACGCCGCCCTCCCGTCGGCAGGTGATCGCCGTCGGAGCCGCCTCGGTCCTTGCCGTCGGAGCTGCCGAGCAGCCGCCGCGCGGGCCGTCCGTGGCCCACTCGGGGTCGATGGAGGGCGCATACCGGGCACTGCTGGACCAGTACCGCCGTCTCGGCCAGATGTCGCCTCCGGACACGCTGTTGCCCGTCCTGGCCGAGCAGACGCATGCGCTGCGCCGGCTCGCCGCCAGGTCAGGCTCCCGAAGCGGCGGACGTCTGCTTGCCCTGGCCTCGCATTTCGCAGTGTTCACGGGCTGGCTGGGCCAAGAGGCGGGCAATGAGGAGTCTGCTCTGCACTGGACCGCCCACGCCGTGGACCTCGCCGACGCCTCAGGCGATCGCGACCTGGCCTCGTATGCTCTCGTGCGCCGCGCCCTGATCACGTACTACCGAGGAGAGGCCACCGAGACGGTCGCCCTGGCCGAAGGCGCCCGCTCTCCTCGGCTGCCGCCTCGCATCCGCGGCCTGGCCGCCCAGCGGGAGGCGCAGGGACACGCGCTCGCGGGCGACCACGACGCCTGCATGCGTGGCCTGGAACGGGCCCGTCTGCTCCTGGGGCAGGCTTCCGAGTCCTCCGGTGCGCCCGTCCTGGGGAGCACGCACCTCGGCGATCCCGTGTCGATGATCACGGGTTGGTGCCTTCTCGATCTGGGCAGGCCACGTGCCGCTGCCGAAGTCCTGGACCGTGAGTGCGCCCGGCTGCCCGTCACCGCTTGGCGCGCTCAGGCCCGCTACGGCGTCCGACGCGCCCTGGCGCACGCGATGGCGGGCGAGATCGATCACGCCTGCGCACTGACCGAGGAGTTGCTTCCCCTGACGGCGAGCGTGTCCTCGGCGACTGTCACCACCGATCTGCGCCGCCTCGCGCGCACGCTGGCCCGCCACCCCCGCAACCGGTCGTACCTGTCCGTCGCCCCTCGACTGACGGCGGCTCTCACCCCCGCTCCCTAGCGGACCAAGACCACCTTTCCGTCCACATCCCTGCGTACCGAAAGGCCGATTCGCCATGCCCGACGTATTCATCAACTACCGCTCCGGCGACGGCGCCCAAGCCGCAGCCACCATCGAGGGCGCGCTGTCGACACGGTTCGGCACGGACCGGATCTACCGCGCCAGTAAGTCGATTCCGCCCGGCACACCCTTCGACTCGCACCTCATCCAAGGCGTGCGCCGAAGCGGTGTGCTGCTGGCGCTGATCGGACCCGGCTGGGTGCAGCACCCCGCACTACGTGAGGACGGCGACTGGGTGCGCCGGGAGATCCAGGAGGCGTTCCTGTGCGATATACGGGTCATCCCGGTGCTGATCGGGCGCAGGACCGAACGCCCGGGCAAGGAAGCCCTGCCCAGGCAGCTCCAGAAGCTCGCCGACTGCCAGAGCTTGCGCTACGACGACCACAACAACGAGTACGACCTGAAGCAGATCGGCGACACGCTGGCCAGGCTCGTACCGGAACTCGCGGCGGCCGACCGCGCGTCGGCACCGAAGCCTCCCGCCGGCGGAACGCACAACACTGCCGGCGGCGTGAGCGGTACGTCCGTGCAGGCGGGTACGGTCAACGGCGACATCAACAGCGTCAAGGATGTCCAGGGCCCGGTACACATCGGTCCCAGCACCCGCAATGTGCGCCTGGGCGACGGCGGAAACTACTTCGAGGGCGACAACAACGGCGGCATCCACCAGACCTTCGGCCGCTCACACCGGGACAAGGACGACGACCGGTGAGCTACCACATACGGGATGTCTACAACGTCCACCTCAGTGCCTCTGAGGCGTTCCTGACCGCCCCGGTCGCCACACCCCGCCACGTGGCGGAGGACCAACTCATGCAGCTGCAACGGGAGTTCGCGCGCCCGCCCGGAATCAACGCGGCGTACGACGTGCTGGCGGCCGAGCACACCGTCATCGTCCACGGGGCCCGGGGCAGCGGACGGAGCTCGGCGGGGCGCGTCTTGCTGTGCGAGCTCCCGCGGGACGGCACCTATCACGAGCTCACCCCGGAGGAGCCCGAGTCCGGCTCCGGACGGTGGTTGTCCCCCGACCTCGTCGGGGAGCGGGACCGGATGCTCCTCGATCTTTCCGAAGTGGACGAGCGCATGTGGCAGGCCGTGCACGAGGAGCTGTCGGACTTTCGCCATGCGGTACTGGCCAAGAGCGCGTACCTTGCGCTGGTGCTGCCGGAACGGCACCAGCATCAGCTCTCCTCTCAGTTCACCAAGTTCAGCAGAGGTATCGAGCGCCCCGACGGCCTGGAAGCGCTCGTACGCCATCTGCGGCTGGCCGGAGTCGACGAGGACGTGCGGCGGATCGCTCGGCCCCCGCTGCTCGAGCACCTCGAGACCAAACCGCCCATGCGTGAACTGGCCCTGCTGGCCCGCCGCATCGCGGGCGCCCGCGGGCCCGGCAACTTCGCAACTTGGTGCGAGACCGCCATCAAGGCTCAGAGGAATCGCGCCCACGACGCCGCCGAGACGGTGGCACAACTGCGCAAGGGGCGGCAGCGCGCACTGCTCCTCGCCGCGGCCATGCTGCACGGCGCACAGGCGGAAACAGTGCACCGTGCCACGAACCTTCTGGTGGAGGAGGCGGGTTCGGCCCACGACGAGCGCCCCCTCCTGGAGCACAAGGGCCTGTCTACGCGGCTCAAGGCCGTCGGGGCCGAGCTGGATCCGGACTCCCGGGTGTGCTTCAGCAGCCCCGACTTCGCGGAGGCGGCGCGTCGGCACTTCTGGGTCGATCTGCCCGATGTCCGTGACCCGCTGAACCGGTGGCTGGGCAAGGCCATCGCACTGCTCGATCCGACCGACCTGGCGAGGCTCGTGGAGAACTTCACGGATCTCTGCGTGTTCACACGCGACTTCGAGCGGCTCGCCGCCCTGGTCGATGACTGGACCCGCGAAGGGGCGCCTCGCACGACCGAGGTCCGGGCGGCGGCCCACCTCCTCAAACGCGGTGTCGAGAACGAGCAGTCCAACAGCGAGTTCCGCGCGAGGATCTACGGCTGGAGCACGAATCGGCCGACGAAGAACCGTCGCGTGGTACTGGCCGAGGTCTGCGAAAAGGTCATGTCCATCCATCACCCGGAAGCCGCGCTCGTACGCCTCCACCACCTCGCCCGCGGTGAACCGCACCGCGGCTTCGCCCGGGAATCGCTGTTCCGCTACGTCAACCAGGACAGCCGGCTCCAGCGTCGACTACTGGCCCGGCTGGCCACGGCCGCCTCGCAGCACCACCGTGCCGATGCCGACCTGTTCCTGAACCTGACGGCACTGCCGGACGACTTCCTCCTGACGGCAACGACGCGGGAGTGGCTGACCACATGCTGGCGCATGGCCTTCGGCCTGCTGGAGCCCCGCCGCTGGCTGCCCTGCGCGACCACCTGGCTGTCCACCGCGGACGCGGTGGACGACGTCGCGCTCGTGGACGCGGCACTCAACATCCTGGTCGCCGCGTCCGAGCTCAGCTACCCGGTGCTCAGCCGGGTCTACGCGGATGCCCGCCGAACCGTTTCACCCCGGCTCGCCTCGCGGCTGCTGGAGTCGATCACCCTCGCGCAGCGCGCCCGCCTCGCTCCGCAGTCCCCCGATCCGGAGGTGCCTGAGTCATGAGTTCCGGTCAGAAGACGGTCTCGGTCTTCCTCAGCCTGGTCAGCGTGCTGCTCGCCGTCATCCTGGGCCTGTCCCTGCACTGGGCACTGGGGATGTGGCTCGGTGTGTTCGCGCTGCTGGTCACCGTGTGGACCGCCGCCACGTACAGCGTGATCCGTGCCCGCCGACGCGATCCGTTCCCACCCGGATCCCTCATCGAACAGCCCGCCCCGCCGCCCGTGGAACGCCGAGAGCTCTACGTGAGCCGCGTCCCTCTGCCGAGCGCCTTCCCCGACTACGACTTCCTCTTCTCGGCACGGGTGCGCTGGTACCCCGTCGACCCGGAATCGAACGACCAGTTGATCAACCCGGGCGCGTTGGCAGTGGAGTGCGTACTCGCGCGCGCCCGTGCGGTGACCGCGGACCTGAAGCCCTTCAGAAGCTCCCTGGCCCAGCACCAGTTGCACGCCGTGCTCGGGGTCATGGAGCCGGATCGGCACGAGTACGTCCATGCCATGGCCCTGGAGGTCGAGCTCGCGCTCACGGACGAGGACCAGGAGCGCCTGGACCGGTTGGCGGCGATCCGCAAGGACGAGGCCCTGTGGGAACACCAGCGCAAGTACGAGCAGAACAAGCGGGAGTACCTCGGCAACGACGTCCTGACCAGCACGGGCAGCGCCGTCGTGTGGTGGCTGGCCAAGAACGACGACCAGGTCGAGAACACGGTCAAAGACATCGGCCTGCTGGCTCGTCTGTCATCGGCGGCGAATGACCGCGAAGTCGACGAGCCCTTCCGGTATCTCGTCCCGGAAGCTTTTCCTCCCCCTGCCGAACCGGAATGGCAGGGACCGGCTCCGGGACCGGAGGAACCGCTCGGCGAACTGCCCGCGCCCAGCCCCGCGGATGTGTTCTCCGAGTTCTTCCGTCTGGTCGGTTTCCGTCCCGGCGAAGACGAGAGCGCCCTCGTCGCCGATCAGGTCGCGCTCGCCATCGCCTCGCGGGACGGGGTGACCGCGGAAGAGATGCGCCGTCGCTTCGGGATCCGGACGGTGCCACCCCACACGAACGGCAACGGACCGGCCTCCGCATCGGAGCAGGACACCGAAGGTGCCTAGGATCGCCGAGACAGGCGGAGGCCCGGCCTCCCTCAGGGAAACCGGGCCCCTCACAAACCGAGACGGCTTACTGTCCCACAGCCTTCCGCAGCTCCTCGACCCGATCCGTCCGCTCCCACGTGAACTCCGGCAGCTCACGGCCGAAGTGACCGTACGCCGCGGTCTGGGCGTAGATCGGGCGGAGCAGATCCAGGTCGCGGATGATCGCGGCCGGGCGGAGGTCGAAGACCTCGTCGATGGCCTTCTCGATCTTCTCGGTGTCGACCTTGGCCGTGCCGAAGGTCTCGACGAAGAGGCCGACCGGCTCGGCCTTGCCGATCGCGTAGGCGACCTGGACCTCGCAGCGCGAGGCCAGACCCGCCGCGACGACGTTCTTGGCGACCCAGCGCATCGCGTACGCCGCCGAACGGTCCACCTTGGACGGGTCCTTGCCGGAGAACGCGCCACCGCCGTGCCTGGCCATGCCGCCGTAGGTGTCGATGATGATCTTGCGGCCGGTCAGGCCGGCGTCACCCATCGGGCCGCCGATCTCGAACCGCCCGGTCGGGTTCACCAGCAGGCGGTAGCCGTCGGTGTCCAGCTTGATGCCCTCGTCCAGCAGGGCCTTCAGCTCCGGCTCGACCACGAACTCCCGGATGTCGGGCGCCAGGAGCGAGTCCAGGTCGATGTCGCTCGCGTGCTGCGAGGAGACGACCACCGTGTCCAGGCGGACCGCCTTGTCGCCGTCGTACTCGATGGTGACCTGGGTCTTGCCGTCCGGGCGGAGGTAGGGGATGGTGCCGTTCTTGCGGACCTCGGAGAGGCGCTTGGACAGGCGGTGCGCCAGGAAGATCGGCAGCGGCATCAGCGTCGGCGTCTCGTCCGTCGCGTAGCCGAACATCAGGCCCTGGTCACCGGCACCCTGGCGGTCCAGCTCGTCCTCGTCGCCCTCGACGCGGGACTCGTACGCCGTGTCGACACCCTGCGCGATGTCCGGCGACTGCGAGCCGATCGAGACGGAGACGCCGCAGGAGGCGCCGTCGAAGCCCTTCTTCGAGGAGTCGTAGCCGATCTCCAGGATCGTGTTGCGGACCAGCGTCGCGATGTCCGCGTACGTCTTGGTCGTGACCTCGCCGGCCACGTGCACGAGGCCGGTCGTGATCAGGGTTTCAACGGCGACCCGAGAGGTCGGGTCCTCGCGCAGAAGCGCGTCGAGAATGGTGTCGCTGATCTGGTCAGCGATCTTGTCGGGGTGACCTTCGGTCACGGACTCCGAGGTGAACAGGCGACGGGACACAACGCTCCCTGGGGTTGCAGCGGCTGCTGGCTGATCATTGGCGGACGGGACGGGGGCTGCGCCCGGCGTCGTCCGAGGACAGTTTATCTGTCGCGCTCGGCCACGGACCCCCTGTCTCGCCTCTCGGGAGCGCTGTGACCTGCGGCACGGGCATTCTGCCCAATGCCATGCGCCCTTGGCCAGGGTCGCCACACCCGAATCGAGCGGGGTCGACCGAAGCCCGCGGGGCATCAAACATTCACTCCCACCGCCGCGTCACCAGGTCCCACACGGTTTCGGCCAAGGCTTCCTTGGGCCCGTGCGGTACGGGTGTCTCGGTGCCGTCGGCGCCCAGGACGACCGCCTCGTTCTCCTCGGAGCCGAAGGTCTTGCGCTCGCCCACCTCGTTCACCACGAGCAGGTCGCACCCCTTGCGCTCCAGCTTCTTACGGCCGTTGGCCAGGACCTCGTCCGTCTCGGCGGCGAAGCCGACGATCACCTGGGCGGGGCGGGCCCGCTCGGTCGAGATCTCCGCGAGGATGTCCGGATTCCGCACCAGGACTATGGGCTCCGGCTCCTGGTCGTCCTTTTTCTTGATCTTTCCGGCGGCATACGTCGCCGGGCGGAAGTCCGCGACCGCCGCCGCCATGACCACCGCGTCGGCGTCCGGGACCGCCTTGAGGACCGCCTCCCGCAGCTGTAGGGCCGTGCCGACCTGTACGACGTCCACGCCCGCCGGGTCGGGCAGCCCGGTGTTGGCCGCGATCAGCGTGACCCGGGCGCCCCGGGCGGCGGCGGTGCGGGCAAGGGCGTAGCCCTGCTTGCCGGAGGAGCGGTTGCCGAGGAAGCGGACCGGGTCGAGGGGTTCGCGTGTGCCGCCGGCGCTCACGACGACGTGCCGGCCCTTGAGGTCCGGCTCGGTGACGCCCCGGGCCAGGACCCGACGGCAGACCTCGAAGATCTCGCCCGGCTCGGGCAGCCGGCCCTTGCCCGTGTCGACGCCGGTGAGGCGGCCGACGGCGGGTTCGATGACGACCGCGCCACGCCGGCGCAGCGTCGCCACGTTCTCCTGGGTGGCCGGGTGCTCCCACATCTCGGTGTGCATGGCCGGGGCGAAGACCACCGGACAGCGGGCCGTGAGCAGGGTGTTGGTCAGCAGGTCGTCGGCGAGGCCGTGCGCGGCCTTGGCGAGCATGTCGGCCGTGGCGGGGGCGACGACGACCAGGTCGGCCTGCTGGCCGATACGGACGTGCGGGACCTCGTGGACTTCGTCCCAGACCTCCGTGGAGACGGGGTTGCCGGACAGGGCGGACCAGGTGGCGGCGCCGACGAAGTGCAGCGCTGAGGCGGTGGGCACGACCCGGACGTCATGCCCGGACTCCGTCAGTCTGCGCAGCAGCTCACAGGCCTTGTAAGCGGCGATGCCGCCACTGACGCCCAGAACGACCTTCGGCTTGTCCACCAGGTCTCCTCCTCGTCGAACCATGGCTCCATGCTGCATCACAGCGGGGGACGACCCCCGCGCCCCCCGAGCACACCACAGGCCCGGCGGTCGCGCCGCCGGGCCTGTCATGCGAAAACGAACGGTTACTGCGCGGGGCCCTCGACGGCCTCGGACGTCAGCAGACCCGCGTTGATCTCGCGCAGGGCGATCGAGAGCGGCTTCTCGTGGACGTGGGTGTCGACGAGTGGACCGACGTACTCGAGGAGGCCCTCGCCGAGCTGCGAGTAGTACGCGTTGATCTGGCGGGCCCGCTTGGCCGCGTAGATCACGAGGCTGTACTTCGAGTCGGTGGCCTCGAGGAGCTCGTCGATCGGCGGGTTGATGATGCCCTCGGGCGCGGAGATGGAAGAGGACACGCTCTACCTTCCGATGGATGGGAAAGAATCAGTGTGAGTGATCAGGCCTGAACTAAATGATCAAACCTCAACGATCAGCCACGATCACACAACGTCCATCAAGGCTAGCAGCTCGCGCGCCACGTCCTCGACGGAGGTGTTGACCAAGGTCACGTCGAACTCCGGCTCTGCCGCCAGTTCGACCTTCGCCGCGTCCAGACGCCGCTCGATCACCTCGGGCGGCTCGGTGCCACGTCCGGTGAGTCTGCGCACGAGCTCCTCCCAGGAGGGAGGAGCCAGGAACACCAGCTGAGCCTCCGCCATGGACTCGCGGACCTGCCGCGCGCCCTGGAGGTCGATCTCCAGCAGGACGGGCTCACCCGCCTCCAGCCGCTCCAGCACAGCCGCACGCGGAGTGCCGTAGCGGTTGCCGGCGAACTCGGCCCACTCCAGCAGCTCGCCGTTGGCGATCAGCTTGTCCATCTCGTCGTCGGTGACGAAGAAGTAGTGGACTCCGTGCCGTTCGCCGGGGCGGGGCTTACGGGTCGTCGCCGACACCGAGAGCCAGACCTCGGGGTGTTCCTTGCGCATATGGGCGACGACCGTGCTCTTGCCGACCCCGGAGGGGCCGGAGAGCACGGTCAGTCGCGGACGTTCACTCATGCAGCGATTATTCCAGCAATCCCGGAGTGCCCGGGACTCCCCGTCCGGAGGATCCGGACTCAGGAGCCGGTGCTGCCGAACTCACGCTCCAGGGAAGCGATCTGGTTGGAGCCGAGACCGCGCACGCGGCGGCTCTCGGAGATGCCGAGTCGCTCCATGATCTGCTTGGCGCGGACCTTGCCCACGCCCGGCAGGGACTCAAGCAGCGCGGAGACCTTCATCTTGCCGATGACGTCGTTCTCCTGGCCCTGCTTGATGACCTCGTGCAGGGAGGCGCCGGAGTGCTTGAGTCGATTCTTGACCTCGGCCCGCTCCCGGCGAGCCGCGGCGGCCTTTTCGAGCGCGGCTGCGCGCTGTTCAGGGGTAAGGGGCGGAAGAGCCACGCCTACGTCACCTCGGATGTCGAACTGTCGGATACGGACCGGTGAGGAACCTAGTCGCCCCACACCTGGGGAGCCACGAGCAACACGCTTGCCCGTTCTCCCCCACTACCTAATGGGTGGTGGGAGGTGCCCCCACTCGTCGGAGACTAGCGGGCAAGTCCGCCAGAGTCAGCGAGAACAGCGGAAAAGTCCTGGTCAGCCTCCGTCAGGCCGGACATTTAGGACATAATGCCCCGGATTTGAGGATGTATTCAGACTCAAGTGGACTCCGAGCCACTCATCGGAGGTCTCGCGCGGAGCTCGAAAGTCCCTGACGACGGTCAGTCGACCGTCACAGCCGCCCTGATCTCCTCGGCGAAGCGTGACGCGGCCTCACGCAGAGCGACGACATCGGGACCGTGACGTAGAACACCCCGGCTGACATTCGGCACGACATTGCGCGCCGCCGCTCCGAAGACCCGGGGAAGATCGGACGGGGTGGCACCCTGCGCGCCGATGCCGGGCGCGAGGAGGGGACCGTTGATGTCGAGGTCGTAGGTCGACAGATCACCGAGCGTGGCGCCGACGACCGCCCCGAAGGAACCCATGGGCTCCTCCCCCGTGTTCTCGGCGGCCAGGTGCGCCAGCATCGTCGCGCCGACGTTGCGGCCGTCCGCGCGGACCGCGTGCTGGACCTCGCCGCCCTCCGGGTTGGAGGTCAGCGCGAGCACGAACAGGCCGGTGCCGCTCTCCCGGGCCAGGGCGACGGCCGGGGACAGCGAGCCGTAGCCGAGATACGGCGAGACGGTCAGCGCGTCCGAGAAGAGCGGGGAGTCCTTGTGGAGGAAGGACTCGGCGTACGCGGCCATGGTCGAGCCGATGTCACCGCGCTTGGCGTCCATCACCACCAGGGCCCCGGCCGCCCGCGCCTCCGAGACCGACCTCTCCAGGACCGCGACACCGCGTGACCCGAAGCGCTCGAAGAAGGCGCTCTGCGGCTTGAGCACGGCGATCCGGTCGGCCATCGCCTCGACGACCGTGCGGCTGAACCGCTCCAGGCCGGCCACGTCGTCGTTCAGGCCCCACTCGGCGAGCAGGGACGCGTGCGGGTCGATGCCGACGCACAGCGGGCCGCGCTCGTCCATGGCACGGCGCAGGCGTGCGCCGAAGGGTTCCAGAGCAGTCATGCGGTCTTCCTTGCCTTCCTGACGTCGGCGCCGACCGCGTCGGCGAGGGTGGCGTACGGGCTGGTGCGCAGGCGGGCGGCGAGGCCCTTGTGGATGGCGCGACCCCAGAAGGGACCCTCGTAGATGAAGGCGCTGTAGCCCTGGACCAGCGTGGCGCCCGCCAGGATCCGCTGCCAGGCGTCCTCCGCGTTCTCGACGCCGCCGACGCCCACGAGGGTGATCCGGTCACCCACGCGCGCGTAGAGGCGCCTCAGCACCTCCAGGGAGCGCGCCTTCAGGGGTGCGCCGGAGAGCCCGCCGGCCTCCTTCACCAGCGAGGGTTCGGATTTCAAACCGAGTCCCTCGCGCGCGATGGTGGTGTTCGTGGCGATGATCCCGTCCAGGCCCAGCTCCACGGCCAGGTCCGCGACGGCGTCCACGTCCTCGTCGGCGAGGTCGGGCGCGATCTTCACCAGGAGCGGGACGCGACCGCTGGTCACCGTACGGTCGGCGGCCTCGCGGACGGCGCTCAGGAGGGGCCGTAGGGCCTCTGTGGCCTGCAAGTTGCGCAGGCCGGGCGTGTTGGGCGAGGAGACGTTCACGACCAGGTAGTCGGCGTACGGCGCGAGCCGCTCGGTCGACTTCACGTAGTCGCCGACGGCTTCGTCCTCCGGGGCGACCTTGGTCTTGCCGATGTTGACGCCCACGACGGTCCGGAAGACCGGCTCACGGGACGCCAGACGGGCCGCCACGGCCAGCGAGCCCTCGTTGTTGAAGCCCATGCGGTTGATCAGCGCCCGGTCCTTCACGAGCCGGAACAGCCGCTTCTTGGGGTTGCCCGGCTGCGCCTCCCCCGTGACCGTGCCGATCTCGACGTGGTCGAAGCCGAGCATCGACATGCCGTCGATCGCGACCGCGTTCTTGTCGAAGCCGGCTGCGAGCCCGAAGGGGCCGTGCATGCGCAGACCGAAGGCCTCGGTGCGCAGCTCCTTGTAGCGGGGCGCGAGTGCGGCGGCGACGAACGTGCGCAGTACGGGGATGCGGACGGCGAGGCGGATCCAGCGGAAGGCCAGGTAGTGGGCCTTCTCGGGGTCCATTCGCTTGAAGACGAGGTTGAAGAAGATCTTGTACATGGTGTCCTCATGAAGAGGGGGACACCGTTTCCGGTGTCCCCCTCATCGGCTGCTAGTCGCGGGCCGCGGTCAGGTGTTCCGCGTGTTCCTGGAGCGAACGGACGCCCACATCACCGTGGTTGAGGGCGTCGATGCCCTGGACGGCGGCGGCGAGCGCCTGAACCGTCGTCAGGCACGGGACCGACCGCGCCACGGCCGCCGTACGGATGTCGTAGCCGTCGAGGCGACCGCCGGTGCCGTACGGGGTGTTGACGATGAGGTCGACCTCGCCGTCGTGGATGAGCTGCACGATGGTGCGCTCGCCGTTCGGGCCGGTGCCCTCGGACTGCTTGCGAACGACCGTGGCGTTGATGCCGTTGCGCTTGAGCACCTCGGCCGTGCCGGACGTGGCGAGGAGCTCGAAGCCGTGGGCGACCAGTTCGCGCGCCGGGAAGATCATCGAGCGCTTGTCGCGGTTGGCGACCGAGATGAAGGCGCGGCCCTTGGTCGGCAGCGGCCCGTAGGCGCCCGCCTGCGACTTGGCGTACGCCGTGCCGAAGACGGAGTCGATGCCCATGACCTCGCCGGTGGAGCGCATCTCCGGGCCCAGGATCGTGTCGACGCCGCGGCCGTGGACGTCGCGGAAGCGCGACCACGGCATGACGGCCTCCTTGACGGAGATCGGCGCGTCCAGCGGCAGCTCACCGCCGTCGCCGGTCGCCGGAAGCAGTCCCTCGACCCGCAGTTCGGCGATGGTCGCGCCCAGCGAGATCCGGGCGGCGGCCTTCGCCAGCGGCACCGCGGTCGCCTTCGAGGTGAAGGGGACCGTACGGGACGCGCGCGGGTTGGCCTCCAGGACGTACAGGATGTCGCCGGCCATCGCGAACTGGATGTTGATCAGGCCGCGCACCCCGACGCCCTTGGCGATGGCCTCGGTCGAAGCGCGCAGGCGCTTGATGTCGAACCCGCCCAGCGTGATCGGCGGCAGCGCGCACGCCGAGTCGCCGGAGTGGATGCCGGCCTCCTCGATGTGCTCCATGACGCCGCCGAGGTAGAGCTCCTGGCCGTCGTAGAGCGCGTCGACGTCGATCTCGATCGCGTCGTCGAGGAAGCGGTCGACGAGCACCGGCCGGGAGGGGCTGATCTCGGTCGACTCGGCGATGTAGGACGACAGCCGCGTCTCGTCGTACACGATCTCCATGCCGCGCCCGCCGAGGACGTACGACGGCCGCACCAGGACCGGGTAGCCGATCTCGTCGGCGATGGCCTTGGCCTCGGCGAACGTGGTTGCGGTGCCGTGCTTGGGGGCCGGGAGGCCGGCCTCCGCGAGGACGCGGCCGAACGCGCCACGGTCCTCGGCCGCGTGGATCGCCTCCGGAGAAGTGCCCACGATCGGCACGCCGTTGTCCTTCAGGGCCTGCGACAGGCCCAGCGGCGTCTGCCCGCCCAGTTGCACCACGACACCCGCGATCGGGCCGGCCAGCGACTCCGCGTGGACGATCTCCAGCACGTCTTCCAGCGTCAGCGGCTCGAAGTACAGGCGGTCGGAGGTGTCGTAGTCCGTGGAGACGGTCTCCGGGTTGCAGTTGACCATCACGGTCTCGTACCCGGCGTCGCTCAGCGCGAAGGAGGCGTGCACACAGGAGTAGTCGAACTCGATGCCCTGGCCGATGCGGTTGGGGCCGGAGCCCAGGATGATCACCGCGGGCTTCTCGCGCTGCGCGACCTCCGTCTCCTCGTCGTAGGAGGAGTAGAAGTACGGCGTCTTCGCGGCGAACTCGGCGGCGCAGGTGTCGACCGTCTTGTAGACCGGGCGGATGCCGAGCGCGTGCCGGACCTCGCGGACGACGTCCTCGCGCAGGCCCCGGATCTCGCCGATCTGCTGGTCGGAGAAGCCGTGCCGCTTGGCCTCGGCGATCAGTTCCTTCGTCAGTTCCGGCGCCTCGGCGAGCTCGTCGGCGATCTCCTTGATGAGGAAGAGCTGGTCGACGAACCAGGGGTCGATCTTCGTGTACTCGAAGACCTCTTCCTGCGTGGCGCCCGCGCGGATGGCCTGCATGACGGCGTTGATACGGCCGTCGGTGGGCCGTACGGCCTCGCGCAGCAGCTCGTCCTTCGCGCCGGGCTCGCCGACGAACGTGAACTGGCTGCCCTTCTTCTCCAGCGAGCGCAGCGCCTTCTGGAAGGCCTCGGTGAAGTTGCGGCCGATGGCCATGGCCTCGCCGACCGACTTCATGGTCGTGGTCAGCGTGGAGTCGGCCTGCGGGAACTTCTCGAATGCGAAGCGCGGCGCCTTCACGACCACGTAGTCGAGCGTCGGCTCGAAGGAGGCCGGGGTCTCCTGCGTGATGTCGTTCGGGATCTCGTCGAGGGTGTAGCCAACGGCGAGCTTGGCGGCGATCTTCGCGATCGGGAAGCCGGTAGCCTTGGAGGCGAGGGCCGAGGAGCGCGACACGCGCGGGTTCATCTCGATGACGATCACGCGACCGTCTTCGGGGTTCACCGCGAACTGGATGTTGCAGCCGCCGGTGTCGACGCCGACCTCGCGGATAACGGCGATGCCGATGTCGCGCAGGGTCTGGTACTCGCGGTCGGTCAGCGTCATGGCGGGCGCGACGGTGATCGAGTCACCGGTGTGCACGCCCATGGGGTCGAAGTTCTCGATGGAGCAGACGACCACGACGTTGTCGTGCTTGTCGCGCATCAGCTCCAGCTCGTACTCCTTCCAGCCGAGGATGGACTCCTCCAGGAGCACCTCGGTGGTGGGGGACAGGGTCAGGCCCTGGCCGGCGATGCGGCGCAGTTCCTCCTCGTCGTGCGCGAAGCCGGAGCCGGCGCCGCCCATGGTGAAGGACGGGCGGACGACGACCGGGTAGCCGCCGAGCGTCTCGACACCCGCGAGAACGTCCTCCATGGAGTGGCAGATGACCGAGCGGGCGGACTCGCCGTGCCCGATCTTCTGGCGGACGGCCTCGACGACCTCCTTGAAGAGCTCGCGGTCCTCGCCCTTGTTGATGGCCTCGACGTTGGCGCCGATCAGCTCGACGCCATACTTCTCCAGGGTGCCGGCCTCGCTCAGCGAGATCGCCGTGTTGAGGGCCGTCTGGCCGCCCAGGGTGGGCAGCAGGGCGTCCGGCCGCTCCTTGGCGATGATCTTCTCGACGAACTCCGGGGTGATCGGCTCGACGTAGGTGGCGTCGGCGATCTCCGGGTCGGTCATGATCGTCGCCGGGTTGGAGTTGACGAGGATGACCCGCAGGCCCTCGGCGCGCAGGATGCGGCACGCCTGGGTGCCGGAGTAGTCGAACTCGGCGGCCTGGCCGATGACGATCGGGCCGGAGCCGATGACCAGGACGGACTGGATATCGGTGCGCTTAGGCACGCTGGCCCTCCATCAGGGATACGAAGCGGTCGAACAGGTAGGCGGCGTCGTGCGGGCCCGCTGCCGCTTCGGGGTGGTACTGGACGCTGAAGGCCGGCTTGTCGAGGAGCTGGAGGCCCTCCACCACGTTGTCGTTGAGGCAGACGTGGGAGACCTCGGCGCGGCCGTAGGGGGTCTCGGAGACCTTGTCCGTCGGGGCGTCGACGGCGAAGCCGTGGTTGTGCGCGGTGACCTCGACCTTGCCAGTCGTACGGTCCTGCACCGGCTGGTTGATGCCGCGGTGGCCGTACTTCAGCTTGTAGGTGCCGAAGCCGAGGGCGCGGCCCAGGATCTGGTTGCCGAAGCAGATGCCGAAGAGCGGGGTGCCGCGCTCCAGGACCGCCTGCATGACGGAGACCGGGTGGTCGGCGGTGGCCGGGTCGCCGGGGCCGTTGGAGAAGAACACGCCGTCGGGCTGAACGGCGTACACGTCCTCGGCGGTGGCCATGGCCGGGAGCACGTGCACCTCGATGCCGCGCTCGGCCATGCGGTGCGGGGTCATGCCCTTGATGCCGAGGTCGACGGCGGCGACCGTGAACTTCTTCTCACCGATCGCCGGGACGACGTACGTCTCCTTGGTGGCGACCTCGGCGGAGAGGTCGGCGCCCTTCATCTCGGGGGCCTGGCGCACCTCGGCGAGCATGGTGCCATCGTCGGGCAGCGCGTTGCCGGAGAAGATGCCGACGCGCATGGCGCCGCGCTCACGCAGATGACGCGTCAACGCGCGCGTGTCGATGCCGGAGATCCCCACGACGCCCTGGTGGCGCAGCTCCTCGTCCAGCGACCGCTTGGCGCGCCAGTTGGACGGCACGCGCGCGGGGTCGCGCACGACGTACCCGGCGACCCAGATCTGCTTGGACTCGGGGTCCTCGTCGTTGACGCCGGTATTGCCGACGTGCGGGGCGGTCATCACGACGACCTGGCGGTGGTACGACGGGTCGGTGAGGGTCTCCTGGTAGCCGGTCATGCCGGTGGAGAACACGGCCTCGCCGAAGGTCACCCCCACGGCCCCGTAGGCGCGGCCGCGGAAGATCCGGCCGTCCTCCAGGACGAGTACCGCGGGAGCCTTGGCGGCTCCCCTTGTGGAGGTCGTCATCGTTCGGCGCCTTCCGTGCTGTTGGTGTTGATCATGGAGTTAATGACGTCGACCCACTCGTTGTGCTCCGCCGCGTGGTCGGAGCGGAACCCGGAGTCGATCAGCCGCTCGCCGTGCGCCCAGGTCACCACGAGCAGTCCGCCCTCGGTCAGGACCTTGCCGGCGATGCCCTTGTCGAGCCGGGCCTCGCGCAGCCGGTCGGCCGGGACGAAGAAGTCGGTCGCGCCGGGGCGTACGACGTCCAGTCCCGCGTCCGTCAGGGTGAGCTCGACCCGGCTGCGGGTGCCGAGGCCGTGCGCCACGATGCGGTCCAGCCACTGACCCGCGGTGGTGGAGCCGTGGTAGCGGCCGCTCATGCTCAGTCTCGCCGGGCCGGGGTCGTCCGGCGCGCTGGGCAGGTCGGGCAGGTCGCCCTGGAGCGTGCCGCGCCACTTCCAGCCCTCGCGCATCAGCCAGTAGACGAGCGCGATGAAGAGGGCGAGTCCGACGACCCAGCCGACGCGGGCGGCCCAGTCGGTCACTTCGGCCGACTTCTGTTCGGCCGCGAGTCCGGTGCCGGCTGCGAGCAGTGTTGCAGGTGTCACGTGAGCTTCCCGTCGACGAGCGTGGCCTTGCCCCGGAGCCACGTGTGCGTCACACGGCCCGGCAGCTCACGCCCCTCGTACGGGGTGTTGCGGCTGCGCGAGGCGAAGCCCGCGGGGTCCACGGACCCACGGTATTCCGTGTCGACGAGCGTGAGGTTGGCGGGCTCACCAGCCGAGACGGGACGGCCGTGGCCCTTCGCCTGCCCGATCTCGGCAGGCTTGAAGGACATGCGCTCGGCGACCCCGGCCCAGGTGAGGAGCCCGGTGTCCACCATGGTCTCCTGCACCACTGACAACGCGGTCTCCAGGCCGACCATGCCCATGGCGGCCGCGGCCCACTCGCAGTCCTTGTCCTCGTGCGGGTGCGGGGCGTGGTCGGTGGCGACGATGTCGATCGTGCCGTCGGCGAGCGCCTCGCGCAGCACGAGCACGTCCCGTTCGGTACGCAGCGGCGGGTTCACCTTGTAGACCGGGTTGTACGTGCGCACCAGCTCGTCGGTGAGGAGGAGGTGGTGCGGGGTGACCTCGGCGGTGACGTCGATGCCGCGGGACTTCGCCCAGCGCACGAGCTCGACGGAGCCGGCGGTCGACAGATGGCAGATGTGCACCCGGGACCCGACGTGCTCGGCGAGCAGGACATCCCGGGCGATGATCGATTCTTCGGCCACCGCGGGCCAGCCCCCGAGCCCCAGCTCGGCGGAGACGATCCCCTCGTTCATCTGGGCGCCCTCGGTCAGCCGCGGCTCCTGCGCGTGCTGGGCGACGACACCGCCGAAGGCCTTCACGTACTCCAGCGCCCGTCGCATCATCACGGCGTCGTCGACGCACTTGCCGTCGTCGGAGAACACGGTGACACCGGCCGCCGACTCGTGCATGGCCCCCAGCTCGGCGAGCTTCTTGCCCTCCAGGCCGACGGTGACGGCGCCGATGGGCTGCACATCGCAGTAGCCGTGCTCCTGGCCGAGCCGGTAGACCTGCTCGACCACACCGGCGGTGTCGGCCACCGGGAAGGTGTTGGCCATGGCGAACACGGCCGTGAAACCGCCGGAGGCCGCCGCGCGCGTGCCGGTCAGCACCGTCTCGGAGTCCTCGCGCCCGGGCTCACGCAGGTGGGTGTGCAGGTCGACCAGGCCCGGCAGCAGCACCTTGCCTGCCGCCTCGACGACCTGGGCGCCCTCGGCGCTCAGACCGGTACCCACCTCGGCGATGGTCCCGCCGTCGATCAGCACGTCCTGCGGCTCGCCGCCGAGCACCTTCGCACCACGGATAAGGATCTTGCTCATCTGTCTTACTTCTCCTCGGTACGGGGGCTGGTGACGGCGGGCTCGTTGCCGCCCAGAAGCAGGTAGAGGACGGCCATCCGGATGGAGACTCCGTTTGCGACCTGCTCGATGGCGGTGCAGCGCTCAGAGTCGGCGACCCCGGCGGTGATCTCCATGCCGCGCACCATCGGACCGGGGTGCATCACGATGGCGTGCTCGGGCATCTTGGCCATGCGGTCGCCGTCGAGGCCGTAGCGCCGTGAGTACTCGCGCTCGGTCGGGAAGAACGCGGCGTTCATCCGCTCGCGCTGCACGCGCAGCATCATCACCGCGTCGGACTTGGGAAGGGTGCTGTCGAGGTCGTAGGACACCTCGCAGGGCCAGGTCTCGACGCCGACCGGCACCAGGGTGGGCGGCGCGACGAGGGTGACCTCGGCGCCGAGCGTGTGCAGCAGGTCCACGTTGGAGCGGGCGACCCGGCTGTGCAGGACGTCGCCGACGATCGTGATGCGCCGGCCGTCGAGGTCCTGCCTTATCCCGGCGTCCCGGCCGACGAGCCGGCGGCGCATGGTGAAGGCGTCCAACAGGGCCTGGGTGGGGTGCTGGTGGGTGCCGTCGCCGGCATTGATGACGGCCGCGTCGATCCAGCCGGAGTTGGCGAGGCGGTACGGCGCTCCGGAGGCGCCGTGCCGGATGACCACGGCGTCGACGCCCATGGCCTCCAGAGTCTGGGCGGTGTCCTTCAGGGACTCGCCCTTGGAGACGCTCGACCCCTTGGCGGAGAAGTTGATGACGTCCGCCGACAGGCGCTTCTCGGCGGCCTCGAAGGAGATACGCGTGCGCGTGGAGTCCTCGAAGAAGAGGTTCACGACGGTGCGGCCGCGCAGGGTCGGCAACTTCTTGATCGGCCGGTCGGCGACCCGGGCCATCTCCTCGGCGGTGTCGAGGATCAGGACGGCGTCGTCGCGGGAGAGGTCGGCGGCCGAGATGAGATGACGCTGCATCTGTCAGGCTCCGTAAGGCAGTTCATTCGGACGAATGGGGCAGACGGGTGCGCGCGAGGGCGCGCTGAGCGGGCGTACGGCAGCCGCCGTACGCCTAGGGCGCTACTGGGAGGTCTGCTTGGCTCCGAGCAGCACGGTGTCGCGACCGTCCTCCTCGGCGAGCTGGACCTTGACCGTCTCCCGCAGCGACGTGGGGATGTTCTTGCCGACGTAGTCGGCGCGGATGGGCAGTTCGCGGTGGCCACGGTCGACGAGGACCGCGAGCTGGACCGCGCGCGGACGACCGAGGTCGTTCAGGGCGTCGAGGGCGGCGCGGATGGTGCGGCCGGAGAAGAGCACGTCGTCGACGAGGACGACGAGGCGGCCGTCGAGGCCGTCACCGGGGATCTCGGTGCGGGCCAGCGCACGCGGTGGGTGCATGCGCAGGTCGTCGCGGTACATGGTGATGTCGAGCGAGCCGACCGGGATCTTGCGGTCGGTGATCTCCTCCAGCTTGGCGGCGAGCCGCTGGGCGAGGAAGACGCCTCGGGTGGGAATGCCGAGGAGCACCACGTCGTCGGCGCCCTTGGCGCGTTCGACGATCTCGTGGGCGATGCGGGTCAACACCCGCGCGATGTCAGGGCCTTCGAGCACGGGCCTGGCGTCGGACGCTTGCGTGTCCTGGTGCCTGTCCATACGAAAGGGACCTCCTTCTCCGCCTCACGGGACGGACCTTAAAGGACGTCTGGTTTGCGCCATCCACGGTAGCAGGCCGGTGACGCGACCTCGTTCACCCCCTTGGCCTAATCGGCCACCGATAGCACGGAAGCGTCGGTGTGGACCATTCGGCTTGACGCGCCAGAGTAACGCTGCGTAACCTCACAGTGAGTTACCAACCGCGCGGCATGGAACCCAAGCCACGTCGCGTCGACCCAGTGCCGGGGAGCTATATGTCCAGCGAATACGCCAAACAGCTCGGGGCCAAGCTCCGGGCCATCCGCACCCAGCAGGGCCTTTCTCTTCACGGTGTCGAGGAGAAGTCCCAGGGACGCTGGAAGGCCGTCGTGGTCGGTTCGTACGAGCGCGGCGACCGCGCCGTGACCGTGCAGCGCCTCGCCGAGTTGGCGGATTTCTACGGCGTTCCGGTGCAGGAACTGCTGCCCGGCACCACGCCCGGCGGGGCCGCCGAGCCGCCGCCGAAGCTGGTCCTTGACCTGGAGCGGCTGGCCCACGTGCCGGCCGAGAAGGCGGGTCCGCTGCAGCGGTACGCCGCGACGATCCAGTCGCAGCGCGGTGACTACAACGGCAAGGTGCTCTCGATCCGCCAGGACGACCTGCGCACACTCGCCGTCATCTATGACCAGTCGCCCTCGGTCCTGACCGAGCAGCTGATCAGCTGGGGTGTGCTGGACGCGGACGCGCGCCGCGCGGTCACTCACGCCGAGGAGAGCTGAGCGCTCCACCCGGGTTCGACCCAGTTAGCAGAAACGTGGCGCCCGGGGGGGGGGGGGGGGGGGGGGGGGGGGCCCCCCCCCGGGGGGGGGGGGGGGGGGGGGGGGGGGGGGGGGGGGCCGCGGGCGGCGCGGGGGGGGGGGGGGGGGGGGGGGGGGGGGCGCCCCGCGGGGACACCCCCGCCGCGGCGCGGTGGGCGCCCCCCCGGGGTTCCCCCCTTTTCCCACAACGGGGCGGCGGGGGGGGCGGAAACTTGGGGGTCCCGCCCACCCCGGCGGCGTTCTGCGGGCCTGAGGGGTTCCCCGTGGCACAGGACGCCGGAGGGCCCGCAGCGGCGATGCTGCGGGCCCTCCGGCGTCTTTCGAAGTCTCTTACGCTTCCTCTCGGCGCAGCGAGGACTTCAGGTCCTTGAGCCGACCGAGGAGACCGTTCACGAACGAGGGCGACTCGTCCGTGGAGAACTCCTTCGCCAGCTGCACCATCTCGTCGAGCACGACCGCGTCCGGGGTCTCGTCGACCCAGATCAGTTCGTACGCACCGAGACGCAGGATGTTGCGGTCCACGACCGGCATCCGGTCGAGCGTCCAGCCGACGGAGTACTGGGCGATCAGCTCGTCGATCCGCTTCGCATACGCCGCGTAGCCCTCGACCAGCTGCATCGTGTACTCGCTCACCGGCGGCTGCCGGGTGTCGGCCCGGGAGAGCCGGATCCAGTCCGCGAGGACCGTCAGGACGTCGGCGCCGCGCTGGTCGCCCTCGAAGAGGATCTGGAAGGCGCGCTTGCGGGCCGTGTTGCGGGCAGCCACGGTTAGCTGTTCACCCGGCCGAGGTAGTCGCTGGTACGGGTGTCGACCTTGATCTTCTCACCGGTGGTGATGAAGAGCGGGACCTGGATCTGGTGACCGGTCTCCAGGGTGGCGGGCTTGGTGCCGCCGGTGGAGCGGTCGCCCTGGACACCCGGCTCGGTCTCCTGGATGACGAGTTCGACGGCGGCCGGCAGCTCGACGAAGAGCACCTCGCCCTCGTGCTGGGCGACGGTGGCCATGAAGCCCTCGATGAGGAAGTTGGCGGCGTCACCGACGGCCTTGCGGTCGACCATGAGCTGGTCGTAGGTCTCCATGTCCATGAAGACGAAGTACTCGCCGTCCATGTAGGAGAACTGCATGTCCCGCTTGTCGACGGTGGCCGTCTCGACCTTCACGCCGGCGTTGAAGGTCTTGTCGACGACCTTCCCGGAGAGCACGTTCTTGAGCTTGGTGCGCACGAAGGCCGGGCCCTTGCCGGGCTTGACGTGCTGGAACTCGACGACGGACCACAGCTGGCCGCCATCGAGCTTGAGCACCATGCCGTTCTTGAGGTCGTTCGTGGAAGCCACGGTTGCGGAATCTCCTGGACTGACGTGGACGACCCCGGTGCACGCCACTGCCTAGAGGGCGAGCAGCTCCTTGGTCGTGATGGTGAGTAGCTCGGGTCCGCCGTCCGCCTCGGGGCGGACGACGAGCGTGTCATCGATCCGGACGCCGCCCCGGCCCGGGAGGTGGACCCCCGGTTCGACGGTGACCGGCACGCAAGCGTCCAGTTTACCCATGGCCGCGGGAGCCAACTGCGGGTCCTCGTCGATTTCGAGCCCGACCCCGTGGCCGGTGAGGGTCGGCAGGCCCTCGTGGTACCCCGCGGAATCCAGCACCTGACGTGCGGCGCGGTCCACGTCACGGTAGGCCGCACCGGGTGCCAGGGACTCCCGCCCGGCCCGCTGAGCGGCGAAGACGACGTCGTACAACTCGATCTGCCAGTCGGCGGGAGACGTACCGATGACGAAGGTACGGCCGATCTCGCACCGGTAGCCGCGGTACGTGGCCCCCAGGCAGACGGAGAGGAAGTCGCCCTCCTCGACCCGGCGGTCGGTGGGCCGGTGGCAGCGTCGGCCGGCGTTCGGGCCGGTGGCGACGGAGGTGCGGAAGGCCGGGCCGTCGGCGCCGTGATCGACCAGGCGTCGTTCGAGTTCGAGGGCGAGGTGGCGTTCGGTGCGGCCGACGAGGATGGATTCGAGGAGCTCCCCGAGTGCCTGGTCGGCGATCTCGGCCCCGATTCTGAGGCAGGAGATCTCCTCCTCGTCCTTGACGACCCTGAGCTGCTCCACGGCTCCGCCGAGATCGCCGAGGCGCAGCCGCGGGACGACCGAGCGGATGGCTCTGTGGCGGGCCACCGTGAGGTGGTGTTCCTCCACGGCCAAGGTCTCCCCGCCCTGCGCTGCCGCGAGGTCGGCCGCGGCGACGGCGGGGTCGCCCTCGGCGCCGGGGAGGCAGTGGATCCGCAGTGCCTCGTCGGGGCGGCCCTCGGCGGAACGGTCGTCGGGCGGGCCGACGCATACGAGCAGGTCTTCGGTCTTGCCGAGGAGCAGCGCGGAGCCCTGGGGGGCGGCGCCCGCGAGGTAGCGGACGTTGGCGGGGCGGGAGATCAGCGCGGTGGCGCTGCCGCTGGCTTGGCAGCGGTCCCTCAGCCGGGATCGGCGGGTGGCGTACACCTCTGACATGACCCGAGCGTAAGAGCTTCGCTGGGTTGGCGCTGGTTGAGGGCGTCTGAGTGGGCGGTGCGTGGATTGTGCGGGTTGGGGTGGGTGCCGTTCCGGGGGACGGGGTGCCGCGGAGGGTTGTGTGCCGTCTGCGGGTTCGTGGGGGCTTGTCGCGCAGTTCCCCGCGCCCCTTGGGGCACTGCAGACACGCCGATTACCAGCTCGGGGGCTTGTCGCGCCCCGCTAGGTGGGTCCAGTCCCTCTTGGCTACCAGCTCGGGGGGCTGGCGATTGATCTTGTCAGTACGTCGTTCAGGACCTGGGCCGTCTGGGGGACGTCGAGCTGGGAGTTGTCGATGATCGGGAGGCCGGAGCCGTACCAGCCCGCCATGCGGCCGTGGATGCGGGCGACCTCCTCGTCGGTGAGGCGGCGGTTGCCCGTGCGTTCGGCGTTGCGCTCCAGGACTATCTCCAGGCCCGGGAGCAGGACGACCGGGAGCAGGCCGGGGCCCACGTGACGCTTCCAGCCGCCGAGGCCGACCACCGGGCGGTCGGGGAAGACCGCGTCGTCGAGGATGCACGAGATGCCGTTGGCGAGGAAGTTGCGCGCGGCGAAGCCGCAGGTGCGGCGGGCGAGTCGGTACTGGGCCTCGGAGTTGTCGTTCCACCCGGACTGGGGGTCGGCGAAGCCCGAGCGGACCCATTCGCGTACGTCGTCGAGGCTGATGTGGGCCGTGGGGACCCTGCGGTGGTCCGCCCAGTACTTGGCGACGCTCGTCTTACCGGCCCCGGCGGGCCCGATGAGCAGCACCGCGAGGGTCGTGGTCGTCGGGTCGGGGGACGCCGTGGCGAGGTGGGCGCTCGGCATGGCGACGGGGCCGCCCGGCGGCAGCTGTACGTGGCCGGTGGTCTCCGGGGTCGGCGGAGCGGGCGGGGTCGGCGGAACCGGGGCGTGGTGCGGCGCGGGTGGGACCGGGCCGGGGGGTGTGAAGCCCGGCGCCTGGGGTGGCGGAGGCACCGGAGCGGGGCCCAGGTGCGGGGCAGGTCCCGGATGTGGTGCGGGTCCCTGATGCGGTGCCGGTCCTTGGTGCGCGCCCGGGTGGTGCGGACCAGGGTGTTGCGCGGCCGGCGACCAGCCGTCCCCCGACTGGTGGGGCGGCGGCAGCGGAGAACCCACTGCGTGCTGCATCCGGTGCCACTCCATCTCGTCTTCCATGGCCATGGGCGCTGGCAGCAGGGCACGAACCCCGCCTGCTACCGAACGGTACCGCCCCCGGCCGCCGATTGGTGAACGGCCGGAGGCGGTCTGAAGTGCCCATCGCCACAGGTGAATCGGACGGAAGGGTGGTTCGCCGGACTTACTGGCCGACTTCGCCGTACGCGGCGAGGAGGACGGCCGGGTCCGGGCCCTCCAGGACGGTGGGCTTGGCCAGGCCGTCCAGGACGATGAAACGCAGCAGATCGCCGCGGGACTTCTTGTCCACCTTCATGTTCTCCAGCAGCTTGGGCCACTGGTCGTAGCGGTAGTGCAGCGGCAGGCCGACCGATTCGAGGACGGTGCGGTGGCGATCGGCCGTCGCGTCGTCCAACCGCCCGGCGAGACGCCCGAGTTCGGCGGCGAAGTGCATGCCGACGGAGACCGCCGCGCCGTGCCGCCACTTGTAGCGCTCGTTCTTCTCGATGGCATGGCCGAGGGTGTGGCCGTAGTTGAGGATCTCCCGCAGCCCCGACTCCTTCAGGTCCGACGAGACGACCTCGGCCTTGACCCGGATCGACCGCTCGATCAGCTCGGCGGTGTGCGGGCCCGCCGGGGTGCGCGCGGCCTGCGGGTCGGCCTCGATCAGCTCCAGGATCGCCGGGTCGGCGATGAAGCCGGCCTTGATGATCTCCGCGAGCCCGGACACGTAGTCGTTGACCGGCAGGGACTCCAGCGCGGCCAGGTCGCACAGCACTCCGGCCGGCGGGTGGAAGGCGCCGACGAGGTTCTTGCCCTCGGCGGTGTTGATGCCGGTCTTGCCGCCCACCGCCGCGTCCACCATGGCCAGCACGGTGGTCGGGATCGCGATCCAGCGCACCCCGCGCAGCCAGGTCGCCGCCACGAAGCCGGCCAGGTCGGTGGTCGCGCCGCCGCCGACGCCGACGATGACGTCGGAGCGGGTGAAGCCGGACTGGCCGAGCGCCTTCCAGCAGTAGGCGGCCACCTCTGCGGTCTTGGCCTCCTCGGCGTTCGGCACCTGGATGGCGACCGCCTCGTAGCCCTGCTCGGCCAGGTCGGCACAGAGCGCCTCGCCGGTCTCGGCCAGCGCCTCGGGGTGGATGACGGCGACCCGCTTGACCCGGCCGCCGATCAACCCGCCCAGCTCGCCCAGGAGCTGACGGCCCACCAGGACCTCGTACGGGTCGTTCCCCGCGGTGCCGCCGACCTGGATCCGCGTCACTGCCTCAGTCATGCGTCCTTCAACTCCAGTGCGTCCAGGGCGGCTTGGGTCACTTCTTCGGGAGTACGGCCGTCGGTGGCGACGACCGCCGTGGCGACCTCCTCGTACAGGTGCCGGCGGGCCTCCATCAGCTCGCGCCACTGCTTGCGCGGGTTGACCGCGAGCAGCGGGCGGGCGGCGTTGAGGCCGGTGCGCTTGACGGCCTCCTCGACGTCCATCGAGAGATAGACGACCCGCTGTCCGGCGAGCAGCGCGCGCGTGTCGGCGTCCAGGATCGAACCGCCGCCCAGCGCCAGGACACCGTCGTACGTGGCGAGCGCCCTGTGGACGGCCTGCTTCTCGATCGCCCTGAACACGGGCTCGCCCTCGTCGACGAAGATCTCCGCGATGGTGCGGCCCTGCTCGGCGACGATGTCGTCGTCGGTGTCCCGGTAGCCGACGCCGAGCCGCTCGGCCAGCAACTGTCCGACGGTGGACTTGCCCACGCCCATCGGCCCGACGAGCACCACCACAGGCGCTGCGCTCATCGGATGGCCAGGTTGTCGAGGTACGAGGTCACGTTGCGGCGCGTCTCGGCCACGCTGTCGCCGCCGAACTTCTCCGCCACCGCGTCCGCGAGGACGAGCGCCACCATGGCTTCGGCGACGATGCCGGCGGCCGGGACCGCGGAGACGTCGGAGCGCTGGTGGTGGGCCTGCGTCGCCTCACCGGTCGTCACGTCCACCGTCTGCAGAGCGCGCGGCACGGTCGCGATCGGCTTCATCGCGGCACGGACCCGCAGCAGCTCACCGGTGGTCAGGCCGCCCTCGGTGCCACCGGAGCGGCCGGAGACGCGGCGGATGCCCTCGTCGGTCTTCACGATCTCGTCGTGCGCCTTGGAGCCGGGCACCCGCGCCAACTCGAAGCCGTCACCGAGCTCGACGCCCTTGATCGCCTGGATGCCCATGAGGGCACCGGCGAGGCGGGCGTCCAGCTTGCGGTCCCAGTGCACGTGAGAGCCGAGGCCCACGGGCACGCCGTACGCCAGGATCTCGACCACGCCACCGAGGGTGTCGCCGTCCTTGTGGGCCTGGTCGATCTCCGCGACCATCGCCTTCGACGCGTCGGCGTCCAGGCAGCGCACGGGGTCCGCGTCCAGCTTCTCGACATCGGCCGGCGTCGGGTACACGCCCTGCGGCGCCTTCGCCGAGGCCAGCTCCACGACGTGGCTGACGATCTCGATGCCGGCCGTCTCCTTGATGTACGACCGGGCCACCGCGCCCAGCGCCACACGGGCCGCCGTCTCACGGGCGGAGGCGCGCTCCAGGATCGGCCGGGCCTCGTCGAAGCCGTACTTCTGCATGCCGGCGAGGTCGGCGTGGCCGGGACGCGGACGGGTCAGCGGGGCGTTGCGGGCGAGCCCGGCCAGGATCTCCGGGTCGATCGGGTCGGCCGCCATGACCTGCTCCCACTTCGGCCACTCGGTGTTGCCCACCATGATCGCGACCGGCGAGCCCAGGGTGAGTCCGTGCCGAACGCCGCCGATGAAGGTGACCTCGTCCTGCTCGAACTTCATACGCGCACCGCGGCCATAGCCGAGCCGCCGCCTGGCCAGGTGGTCCGCCACCATCTGCGTGGTGATCGGCACGCCGGCGGGAAGGCCCTCCAGCGTCGCGACGAGTGCGGGGCCATGGGACTCCCCCGCGGTCAGCCAGCGCAACCTGCTCAACGGTGCTCCTCGATGCTCGCGCCCTGGTACTGCCTGCGTACGCGCGTCCTCGCGTACGGCGACGGCGTGACCAGGTGCGCGGCCCCGGCCCGCCACCTCCGATCCTCCCACGTCCCGGGCCGGGGCCCGGCCGCCGGTCCACCAGACGGACGGAAGGCGGACGGAAGGCGGACGGCGCCGCACGCCGACGAGGATCAAGCGGGGCGGTTGCCCTGGGGCTGCGCCGCCACCTGTACGGCCTGTCCCTGGCCCCTGGCGCGCCGCCGGGCGATCTCGCGCTTGCGGAACCCAACGGATCCTAGCGAGCCGCGAGAGCGCGCTCTCCCGCCTTTCGCATGGCGTCCAGGGGTGCCGGAACACGGCCGGTCATCTGCTCCACCTGCAGCACCGCCTGGTGCACCAGCAGGTCGAGCCCGCTGACGACGGCTCCGCCGTACATGGACCAGCGGGCGGCGAGAGCGGTCGGCCAGGGGTCGTAGAGCACGTCGAACAGGGTGGCGGGGCGCTCCGGTACGGCCGCGGCGAGGGCGTCTGTCGTACCGGCCGGGGTGGTCGCGATCACGAGCGGCGCGCGCAACGCCCGGTCCGCGTCCGCCCAGTCGGCCGTCCGTACCTCGATGTCGAGTCGCTCGCCCCACTGCCGCATCTCGGCGGCGCGCGCCTCACTGCGCACGTAGGCCACGACCTCACCGGTGCAGATCCGCGCGAGCGCGGCCAGCGCGGAGGACGCGGTGGCGCCGGCGCCGAGGATCGCCGCCGAGTCGACCTGTTCGATGCCGCGCTCGCGCAGTGCGGCGACCATCCCGGGGATGTCGGTGTTGTCACCGACGCGACGGCCGTCCTCGGTGAAGAGGACCGTGTTGACCGCCTCGACCGAGGCCGCCGTCTCGCTGATCTCGTCGAGCAGCGGGATGACGGCCCGCTTGAGCGGCATGGTCAGCGACAACCCGGCCCACTGAGGCCCCAGTTCCGCGAAGAACCCGGGCAGAGCGTCCTCGTCGATCTCGAACCGGTCGTAGGACCAGCTCGTGAGCTTCAACTCCTCGTACGCGGCGCGGTGCAGCACCGGGGAGAGGGAATGTGCGATGGGCTTGCCGAGGACGGCGGCCCGGCGGGCGTCAGTTGCCCGTGCTCTCATTGAACTTGTCCTTGAGCTTTTGGAATGCATCGTGCGTCTTGGCGAATTCGGTCTTGCTCACGCCGTCGGTCGCGACGAAGTAGTACCAGCCCTCATCGGTCGGATTCAACGTCCCCTTGATCGCACCTTCGCCCGGGTTGCCGATCGGCCCGGGCGGCAGACCCTTGTTCGTGTACGTGTTGTACGGGTCCGGGTTGCTGTTGATCTCCGACTCGCTGATGTTGATGTTGCTCTCGCCCTGCAGGTAATTGAAGGTCGAGTCGAACTGCAGGAAGCCGTAGGTCTCGGGGTTCGCGAGATCGAGGCGGTTGTAGACCACCTCCGCCATCCTGCGGTAGTCGTTGTTGGTCTTGCCCTCTGCCTGGACGAGGCTCGCGACCGTGATGACCTGCAGCGGGTTATCCAGCTTGAGCGCCTTGGCCTTGGACTCCAGACCCAGCGCGTCGTACTTGTTCGCGGCCTGGGTCACCATCTCCTTCAGCACCGCCTCGGGCTTCATGCCCTTCGCGGCGGGATAGGTGCCCGGGTAGAGGAAGCCCTCCAGCGGGTCCTTGATCTCGCTGTTGTCGTTCGCCCAGCTCGGAAGTCCGAGGCTCTTGTATTTCTGCTCGGCGGCCTTCTTGGTGGCGCCGGACGACAATTCGAGCTTTTTGTCGATCGCCTCGTAGACGTCCAGATTGCGCTCGCCCGGCCTGACCAGAACGTTGTTCTGGCTCTTGGGGTCGAGCATCATCTCGACGGCGCTCGCGGCGGACATCTGCTTCTTCAGCAGATAAGCACCCGCCTGGATCTTGTCCCCGTCCGGATTGTCCGCCTGGGCGGCGACGAACGCGTCGACGCTCTTCACGACACCGGCCGCCTTCAGCCGCTGACCGATCTCGGAGCCGGGGGCACCCTTGGGGATCTCGACGGACACCGTGGCGCTCGTGCCTTCACCCGCGAAGTCCGGCGCATCGCCGAAACGATCCTGGTAAAACTTGTGACCGAAATATCCCACTCCGGCCACGCCTCCGCCGAGGATCAGCACGACCACCAGACAGGCGAACCCGCTGCGGCGCTTCTTGGGCTTACCACCGCCCCGGCCCCGCCGCTCGCCGCGCCCTCGGCCGTCGGCCGACTCGTCGTCGGAGTCGTCGTCATCGTCGCCGCCACCGGCAAAGAATGCGTGTTCGCCCTGGTCAGGGCCTGGATCCCAGTCGGTCTGGGGTGGCTCCGGTTCGGCCTGCCGCCGACTCGGCGGCTCCGGGGGCGGGTAAGCCTCGGGTGTCCCGTAGTAGTCGGGCTGCTGACCGCCGTACGCACCGGCCTGCTGCCCATAGGGGTCCGCCGGGCCGGGGTACTGGACCTGGTTGTGGGTGCCGGTCCCCCAGCCGTTGTTGTCGTACGGCTGCTGCCCCTGACCCGCGTACATCTGCTGGTCGTACTGCTGCTGGTACTGCTGGGCCTGACCCTGTTGTTGGTACTGCTCACCTTGGCCCTGCGACTGGTACTGCTGACCGTGCCCCTGCTGCTGGTACTGCTGCTGCGCCTGACCGTATGCGGCCTGCTGGCCGTTGCCCCAGTCGCCGTAGTGCTGCGGCTGCTGCGGATAGTGCTGCGGCTGGCCGCCGTAGGCAGCCTGCTGGCCCGGGTGAGCCTGCTGCCCTTCCCACCCCTCGTCCCCGAACAACGGGTCCTCGGGATGCCACGGTTCGGAGCCTGGGCCCCGGCCATACTCAGTCATCGATCCCCTAGAGCCGCGAGGCGGCGGTCACGCGGCTGTGGAAGATCCGGCTCCCGTCCCGCCTCTCTTTGTGCGTCGGCTGTTCGAAAACCGGCGCATCGCGCGGAACGTTACCGTATCGCGATCAGATAACCACTTCGACGCTCTCGCCCGGAGCTTTACCTGACACCCGTTCGGATTCGAGCGCCTGCTGCAAGATGATCACAGCGGCCGCCTGGTCGATCACCGACCGGCCCTTCTTCGACTTCACGCCCGAGGCACGCAGTCCCTGACTGGCCGTCACGGTGGTCATCCGCTCGTCGACGAGCCTGACCGGAACGGGCGCGATCATGCGGGCCAGTTCCTGCGCGAACCCCCTTACCTTGACCGCGGCCGGCCCCTCGCCCCCCTTGAGGGAACGAGGCAGGCCGACGACGACCTCGATCGGCTCGTACTCCTCGACGAGTTGCCTGAGGCGGCGGTGAGCTGCCGGAACGTCCCGGCCCGGGACCGTCTCCACCGGGGTGGCGAGGATCCCGTCGGGGTCGCACGAGGCGACGCCGATACGGGCGTCCCCGACGTCGATCGCCAGGCGACGGCCGCGGCGCATGCCCCGGCCGTCACCACCCGCGTGTGTGTCGTCGCTCACTTGGCCGTTTCCGCCACGAGCCGCTCGACGGCGTCGACGGCGTCGCCGATGGCGGCCGGGTTCTGGCCGCCGCCCTGCGCGACGTCCGGCTTGCCGCCACCGCCGCCGCCGAGGGTCTTGGCCGCCGTACGCACCAGGTCACCGGCCTTGAGGCCACGCTCGCGGGCGGCCTCGTTGGTGGCGATGACCGTGAGCGGCTTGCCGTTGTTGACCGTGAACAGCGCGACCACGGCGGCGCGTCCGCCCTGGATACGTCCGCGCACGTCGAGGACCAGCTTGCGCAGGTCGTCGGCGGTGGTGCCGTCCGGGACCTGGCCGGTGACGACGGCGATGCCCTGCACGTCCTTGGCCGACTCTGCGAGACCCGCGGCGGCCTGCAGCACCTTCTCGGCGCGGAACTTCTCGATCTCCTTCTCGGCGTCCTTCAACTTGCCGAGCATGGCGGAGACCTTCTCGGGCAGTTCCTCCGAGCGGCCCTTGAGCAGTTCGGTCAGCTGGTTGACGACCGTGTGCTCACGGGCGAGGAAGTTGTACGCGTCCACGCCGACCAGGGCCTCGATACGGCGGACACCCGAGCCGATCGACGACTCGCCGAGCAGCTTCACCAGGCCGAGCTGGGCGGTGTTGTGGACGTGCGTGCCGCCACACAGCTCCTTGGAGAAGTCGCCGATGGTCACGACGCGCACCCGGTCGCCGTACTTCTCGCCGAACTCGGCGATGGCGCCCTGCTTCTTGGCGTCGTCGATGCCCATGACCTCGGCGTGCACGTCGAGGTCGCGGGAGAGCACCTCGTTGATCTTCTGCTCGACGTCGGTCATCACGGCCGTGGGAACGGCGGACGGCGAACCGAAGTCGAAGCGGAAGCGGCCCGGCTGGTTCTCGGAACCGGCCTGCGCGGCCGTCGGGCCGAGGGCGTCACGCAGGGCCTGGTGGGTGAGGTGGGTGGCCGAGTGGGCGCGGGCGATGGCCTTGCGGCGACGGTCGTCGATCGAGGCGTGGGCCTTGGAGCCGACGGTGACCTCGCCGACCTGGACGACGCCCTTGTGGACGTACACACCCGGGACCGGCTTCTGGCAGTCGCGGATCTCGATGACGGCACCGGTGTCGACCTTGATGCGGCCGGTGTCGCCGATCTGGCCGCCGCCCTCGGCGTAGAACGGGGTCCGGTCGAGGACGATCTCGACCTCGTCGCCCTCGGTGGCGGCCGGGGAGGAGGAGCCGTCGACGAGGATGCCGACGATGGTGGACTCGCCCTCGGTGTCCGAGTACCCGATGAAGTCGGTCTCGCCGACCTTGTCGGCGATCTCACGGTAGGCACCGGCGCCGGCATGGCCGGTCTTCTTGGCCTGGGCGTCGGCCTTGGCGCGCTCCCGCTGCTCCTTCATCAGGCGGCGGAAGCCGTCCTCGTCCACGGAAAGGCCCTGCTCGGCGGCCATTTCCAGGGTGAGGTCAATCGGGAAGCCCCAGGTGTCGTGGAGCAGGAACGCCTTGTCGCCGGGCAGGACGGCCGACCCGGCGGCCTTCGTCTCGGAGACGGCCGTGTCGAGGATGTTGGTGCCGGCCTTCAGCGTCTTGAGGAAGGCGTTCTCCTCGGCGAGGGCGACCTTCTCGATGCGCTCGCGGTCGGTGACCAGCTCGGGGTACTGCTGGCCCATCATGCCGATGACGACGTCGACCAGGTCCTTGACGACCGGACCGGTCGCGCCGAGCAGACGCATGTTGCGGATGGCGCGGCGCATGATGCGGCGCAGGACGTAGCCGCGGCCCTCGTTGCCGGGGGTGACACCGTCGCCGATGAGCATCACGGACGTACGCATGTGGTCGGTGACCACGCGCAGGGAGACGTCTGAGGCGTGGGCGTCGCCGTAGGCCACACCGGTCAGCTCGGTGGCCTTCTTGATGACGGCCATGGAGGTGTCGATCTCGTACATGTTCTGCACGCCCTGCAGAATCATGGCGAGTCGTTCCAGGCCGAGGCCCGTGTCGATGTTCTTGCTGGGCAGTTCGCCGAGGATCTCGAAGTTGTCCTTGCCGATGCCCTCGCCGCGCTCGTACTGCATGAAGACGAGGTTCCAGATCTCCACGTACCGCTCGTCGTTGACGGCGGGGCCGCCCTCGACGCCGAACTCGGGGCCGCGGTCGTAGTTGATCTCGGAACAGGGGCCGCAGGGGCCGGGGACGCCCATGGACCAGTAGTTGTCCTTCATGCCGAGGCGCTGGATGCGCTCCTTCGGCACTCCGACGACCTCGTGCCAGATGCGCTCGGCCTCGTCGTCGTCCTTGTAGACGGTGATCCAGAGCTTCTCCGGCTCCAGGCCGTAACCGCCCTTGTCCTGGGGGCTGGTGAGCAGCTCCCAGGCGTGCTTGATGGCGCCTTCCTTGAAGTAGTCGCCGAAGGAGAAGTTGCCGCACATCTGGAAGAACGTGCCGTGCCGGGTGGTCTTGCCGACCTCTTCGATGTCCGGCGTGCGCACGCACTTCTGGACGCTGGTGGCGCGCGCGTAGGGCGGCTTGACCTCACCCAGGAAGTAGGGCTTGAAGGGCACCATGCCGGCCGGGACGAGGAGCAGAGTCGGGTCGTCCGCGATGAGCGACGCCGAAGGGACGACGGTGTGCCCGCGCTCCTCGAAGAAGCTCAGCCAGCGGCGGCGAATCTCGGCCGACTCCATCAGTGGTCCTCGTTTCGGTTGTACGAGTACGTCGTCCTGTCGACGTACTTCGGGTTGTTGCGGTTCTCGATGGCGGCGAACCGCCGGGGTGCGGGGAGTTCCTGGTCGACGGAGGCGTTGAGCCCGAGCGCGTCGCCCAGTTCCTCCTCCCGCTTGGCCATGTTGTCGCGGACGTCGAGCGCGAAGTCCACCGCGCGGTCCTTGAGCCGGTGACCGGCCTCGATCGCCTTGTTCGCCGCGGTCGCGGCGAGGCTCTCGGGGGTCAGCTGCTTCAGCTTCCGGTTGACCTTGGTGGTGGCCCACACACCGGCGGCGACGCCCGTGGTGAACCAGAACGTACGGCGGAACATGCTGGGTCTCAGTCCCTCTTTCCGCGGAGGTTTCGCTTGTCCCGTCGCGCGGCCGGGACCGTGCGGCCCACGATCACGGTACGCCGGGACTCCTTGGCGGGCACGTCCTCCTTGCGGCCACCGCCGAGGGCCCGGCGCACGCCGTAGCCGAAGGCCGCGACCTTGACCAAGGGGCCGCCGAAGGTGGAGGCGACGGTGGTCGACAGGGCGGAGGCGTTCGAGGTGACCTCCTGGACGTCGGAGGCGATCGCGTCGACCCGGTCGATCTGGGTCTGCGCGGAGCGCACCGCCGTGGAGGCCTCTGCCAGGAGCGGGACGGCCTGGTCGGTCACGTCCGCGACAAGCTTGGTGGTCGCCTTGAGCGTCTGGGCCAGCCTCGCCAGCGCGACGGCGAGGAAGGAGACCAGGATCGCCCAGAAGACCGCCACCAGGATCCCGGCAACCTCTCCACCGGACACTGTGTGCACCCGCTCCCTGAAACGTGCCTCTACATCGGTCTACATCGAAAAAGTCGTGCACCGAGCCTATCGCGCCGGGGATGCCGCTCCGCACCGGATTAGCACGCGTACGGAGCCGAGTTGTCGCGGCCAAGCGAAAGCCCGCCGCTCCCCCACCCGGAAGGGCGGGGAGAACGGCGGGCTCAGGCGCAGAAGTCCTACGACCGCTGAAGGATCAACGGGCGTAGTACTCGACGACGAGCTGCTCGTCGCAGATCACCGGGATCTCCTTGCGGTTCGGCTCACGGTCCAGGCGGAACGCCAGGGCCTTGAGGTTCACCTGGAGGTAGCGCGGGGTCTCACCGTCGGGGGCGAAGCCGCCCTCGCGGGCGATGGAGAAGAGGGTCTTCTCGCGGCTGCGCTCGCGGACCATCACGACGTCGTCGGGACGGACGCGGAACGACGGCTTGTCGACCTTGCCACCGTTGACCTCGATGTGGCCGTGCACGACCATCTGACGGGCCTGGTAGATGGTGCGGGCGATGCCCGAACGCAGGACCAGGGCGTCGAGACGACGCTCGAGCTCGATGATCAGGGCCTCACCGGTCTTGCCCTGAACCTTGGAGGCACGCTCGTAGGCGCGAACGAGCTGACGCTCGGACACGTCGTACTGCGCGCGCAGACGCTGCTTCTCCAGCAGACGGACCTTGTAGTCCGAGTTCTGCTTGCGGCCACGACCGTGCTCACCCGGCGGGTAGGGACGGGCCTCGAAGTACTTGACGGCCTTCGGGGTCAGCGCGATGCCGAGGGCACGCGACTTCTTGACCTTGGGGCGGGACTGGTTCGCCACTTCTTTTCCTTTTCCTGTTTCGGCTGCCTCAGGGGTTACGGGAGGTCGCATCCGCAGCCGGGGAATCCCGACAGGTCCACGAGGGACTTGTCCGGTAGCCGCTCCCCTGGTCTGGGCACATACGTGCAGCACACGAACGGCCCACCGACCGGGTCCCGGAACTCCGGGTGGTGGTGGGCTGCCCGCGACACCTACAACGGTGCGCGACGCTCCTGGATCAACAGATCCGGCTGGTTGTCCCGCCTGAGGCGCCGACCGGAGCCGGACACGGGACTCAGCACTGCGAGCGAGTCTACAGGCTGCTCAGGAGCGCTTGCGACCGAGGTTCTTTCTGGTCCACTCCACGGCGTCCGCGTACCGCGCCTCCGCGCCGTGCCGGGTCGGGCTGTAGTACTCGCGGTCCTTGAGGGCGTCCGGTGCGTACTGCTGGGCGGCGATGCCCTCGGACAGGTCGTGCGGATACACGTACCCCTGTGCGTGCCCGAGCTTGGCGGCGCCCTTGTAGTGCCCGTCGCGCAGGTGGGGCGGGACGGGGCCGGCCAGTCCCTTGCGTACGTCCTCCAGGGCGGCGCCGATCGCGGTGGTGGCGGCGTTGGACTTGGGGGCCAGGGCGAGGGCGATCGTGGCGTGGCTGAGGGTGAGGGCGGCCTCGGGGAAGCCGATCATGGCGACGGCCTGGGCGGCGGCGACCGCGATCGGCAGGGCGTTCGGGTCGGCGAGGCCGATGTCCTCGCTGGCGGAGATCATCAGGCGGCGGGCGATGAAGCGGGGGTCCTCACCGGCCTCGATCATCCGGGCCAGGTAGTGCAGGGCGGCGTCGACATCGGAGCCGCGGATGGACTTGATGAGGGCGCTGGCGACGTCGTAGTGCTGGTCGCCGTCGCGGTCGTACTTCACTGCGGCCCGGTCGACCGTCTCCTCCAGCGTCTGGAGACCGATCTCCGTCTCGCCCTTGTCGAGCGCGGCCCCTGCGGCGGCCTCCAGGGCGGTCAGAGCACGGCGGGCGTCACCGCCGGCGATGCGCAGCAGGTGGGCCTCGGTGTCCTCCGGGAGGGTGACGGCGCTCTTGAGGCCCCGTTCGTCGGTGAGTGCGCGCGTGAGCAGGCCGCGCAGGTCGTCGTCGGTGAGGGGTTCGAGGGTGAGCAGGAGGGAGCGGGAGAGCAGGGGGGAGATGACCGAGAAGTACGGGTTCTCGGTGGTCGCCGCGATCAGGGTCACCCAGCGGTTCTCGACGGCCGGGAGGAGGGAGTCCTGCTGGGCCTTGCTGAAGCGGTGGATCTCGTCGAGGAAGAGGACGGTCTCCTTGCCGTAGCCGCCGGTGGCGCGGCGGGCGCCCTCGATGACCGCGCGGACCTCCTTGACCCCGGCGGTGATGGCGGACAGCTCGACGAAGCGCTTGTTGGTGGCCTTGGAGACGACGTACGCCAGAGTGGTCTTGCCGGTGCCGGGCGGGCCCCACAGGATCACCGAGGACGGTCCGGCGGGGCCGCCACCGGACTCGCCGACGAGCCTGCGCAGCGGTGAGCCCGGTTTCAGCAGATGCTGCTGGCCCACCACCTCGTCCAGGGTGCGCGGGCGCATGCGCACCGCCAGGGGACTCCCCGCGGGGTCTTTCTCCTGGCGTTCTTCTGCGGCGGCTGTGAACAGGTCGGGCTCCACGCTGGAAACCCTAAATCACCGCACTGACAATCCCGCCGGGCCCCTGGATGCCGGGCTCAGCCGGTCCAGAAGTCCCACCAGCGGGTCAGGATCAGCATGCCGATGATGCCGATGTGCAGCACGGGCAGGACCCAGGTGAACTCGCCGAAGAAGCTCTTCAGCCAGTTCGGGGCGGGCAGGAAGCCGTTGCGGATGTTGAACGACGTCACATACCAGAACATGATGATCGTCGCGACCCAGGCCAGCGAGCACCACAGGCACAGCGCGTTGATCCGGTACAGCGACTGGAACATCAGCCAGGCGCAGAAGCCCACGCCGAAGAGGGTGCCGGCGTTGAAGGTCAGCCAGTACCAGCGCGGGAAGCGGGCGCGGCCGAGCAGGCTCATACCGACGCAGATGACGATGCCGTAGGCGACGAGGCCGAGCATCGGGTTGGGGAACCCGAAGGCGGCGGCCTGCTTGCTCTCCATGACGCTGCCGCACGAGACGATGGGGTTCAGGCTGCAGCCCGGCGTGAACGTCTTGCCCTCGACCTTGGCCTCGAGCAGCTTGAACTTGTCGATCGTGATGACCCAAGCGGCAAGCAGTCCCGCAGCGCCGGTGATCACCAGCATCAGGGCGAAGGCACGGCTGCCGCCCACCGACTGCGGCGCCGTCTCGGCACGCTCCGGCTCGGGCTCGGTGGAGACGTCTTTGACTGTCGTCTTGCTCATCACGCCGATTCCGTCACTTGAGAGTTGGACCTTCTCCGGGCACGGCACATTGTGCCGTACACGCACGCGTGCCCGCCGTTCACGGGACATAAGCAAAGGCCCGCGACTGTGCAAAGGCGTTCGGTTCAGGACACCGACGAGACGGGATAGGGGCGGGGACCACGCGGTCCCCGCCCCTAGAAATCAACGCTCGGAAATCAACGCTCCGGAAGTCCGGGCTCCGGAAGTCCGGGCTCCGGAAATCAACCCAGCCGGGCTTCCAGCTCCGCCACGATCTCGTTGACGCCGACGGCCGACTGCTCGCCGGACTCCATGTCCTTGAGCTGTACGACGCCCTCGGCGAGGTCGCGTTCACCGGCCACGATCGTGTAGCGGGCGCCGCTGCGGTTGGCGCTCTTCATGGCGCCCTTGAGGCCCTTGGCACCGTAGGAGAAGTCCGCCGCGATGCCGACCTTGCGCAACTCGGTGACCTTGGCGAACAGCACCCTTCGGGCCTCCTCGCCGAGCGGCACCGCGAACACGCTGGTGGACGACGGGAGTTGGAGCTCCACGCCCTCGGCCTCCAGGGCGAGCACCGTGCGGTCGACGCCGAGTGCCCAGCCGACGGACGGCAGCGCGGGGCCGCCGATCATCTCGGACAGCCCGTCGTAGCGGCCGCCGCCGCCCACCGCGGACTGGGAACCCAGACCGTCGTGGACGAACTCGAAGGTCGTACGCGTGTAGTAGTCCAGGCCGCGCACCAGCCTCGGGTCGTCCTCGAAGGAGACGCCCGCCGCCGTGATCAGTTCGCGGACCTCCTCGTGGTACGCCTTGCAGGCGTCGCAGAGGTAGTCACGCAGGAGCGGGGCGCCGGTGAGCTGCTTCTGGACCGACTCGCGCTTGTCGTCCAGCACCCGCAGCGGGTTGATGTCGACGCGGCGACGGGTGTCCTCGTCCAGGTCCAGGGCGCGCAGGAAGTCCTGCAGGGCCGCTCGGTAGACCGGGCGGCACTCCTTGTCGCCCAGGCTGTTGAGCAGGATCCGGAAGTCGCTCAGGCCGAGCGAGCGGTACGCCTGGTCGGCCAGGATGATCAACTCGGCGTCCAGCGCCGGGTCCTCGGCGCCGATCGCCTCCGCGCCCACCTGAGAGAAGTGCCTGTAACGGCCCTTCTGGGGGCGCTCGTAGCGGTAGTAGGAGCCCGAGTACCAGAGCTTGACCGGGAGGTTGCCCGCCTTGTGCAGGTTGGCCTCCAGGGCCGCGCGCAGGACCGAGGCCGTGCCCTCGGGGCGCAGGGCGAGCTTGTCGCCGCCCTTGGTCTCGAAGGCGTACATCTCCTTGGTCACGATGTCGGTGGACTCGCCCACGCCGCGTGCGAACAGCTCGACGCTCTCGAAGCCGGGCGTCTCGATGTAGCCGTACCCGGAGTTGCGCAGCGGGGCCGCGATCGCCTCACGGACCGCCAGGTACTTGGCGGACTCCGGCGGGATCAGGTCGTAGGTGCCCTTGGGGGCCTGAAAGGTGCTCACGGAAGGTCTCGTCACATTCCTCGTCGGGGAGCGTCGACATTCGCTCCCGGGCCGGCGGCCACCTGCCGCAAGTACGGGTTGGTGGCGCGCTCCTGGCCGATGGTCGTCTGGGGGCCGTGGCCGGACAGCACCACGGTCGAGTCGTCGAGCGGCAGGCACACGCGGGCCAGCGAGTCGAGGATCTCGGCCATGTCACCGCCGGGCAGGTCGGTGCGTCCGATGGAGCCGGCGAACAGCAGGTCGCCCGAGAAGAGGATCGGCGGGATGTCCGCCGCCTCGGGCATGCCGAAGGTCACCGACCCCTTGGTATGGCCCGGCGCGTGCGCGACGGTCAGCTCCAGGCCGGCCAGTTCCAGCTTGGCGCCGTCGGTCAGCTCCTTGACGTCGTCCGGCTCCCCGATGGTCAGCTCGCCCATCAGCTGCATGCCGATGGAGCGGCCGAGCGCCTTCTCGGGGTCGCTCATCATGTACCGGTCCTCGGGGTGGATCCAGGCCGGTACGTCGTGCGCGCCGCAGACGGGGACGACCGAGGCCACGTGGTCGAGGTGGCCGTGGGTGAGGACGACGGCGACGGGCTTGAGCCGATGCTTCTTCAGCGCTTCCTCGACTCCGGGGGCCGCTTCGTGGCCCGGGTCGATGATCACGCACTCCTCGCCGGCGGCGGGGGCGACGAGATAACAGTTCGTCCCCCAGGCCCCGGCGGGGAACCCGGCAATGAGCACGATCGTCCTTCGTTTGTGTCGACACAGGTGATTTGTCGGCGGGCTCCGCCTGACGTCAGAGCCTACCGGCGCTGCCGATCCCTCAGCGAACCCATATACGGTACGGGGCACACGCAGGCGATCGGCTCAATGAACGCACGCGTGGCGGTCGACACACACGACGCATGAGGAGAGAACCCGGTGGTCAGCCAGGAGCAGCGGCGGCGTCAGCTCGCCCGGGAGAAGTTCTTGCGGCAGCAGCAGCGACGTACGGTCGCCCGGCGCAAGACGCGCACGCGCAACGCGGCGATCGCGTCGGCGCTCGCGGTGGTCATCATCGGCAGCCTCGCGCTGTACACGACCGGCGTCCTCAAGGGCGACGACGACAGCAAGAGCAACGCGAACGCGGAGGTCACGCCGAGCGCGACGAGCAAGGCCCCCGACCCGTGCGAGAAGCCCGCCGCGGGCAAGGTCAAGACGGCGACCTGGAAGAAGGAGCCGGAGCTGACCATCGACAAGTCGGCGAAGTACGCGATGAAGCTCGCGACGACGTGCGGTGACATAGACATCGCGCTCAAGGCTTCGGCCGCGCCGCACACCGTGAACTCGTTCGCCTTCCTCGCCGGCAAGGGCTTCTTCGACCACAGCAAGTGCCACCGGCTTGTCGACAGCAGCATCTACGTGCTGCAGTGCGGCGATCCGCAGGGCACCGGCATGGGCGGCCCCGGGTACACGATTCCCGACGAGAACCTCAAGGACACGAGCCTCAAGGACAATGTGTACCCGGCGGGCACGGTCGCGATGGCCAACCAGTACAACGCCCAGACGAAGGAGGGGCGCGACAGCGGGGGCAGTCAGTTCTTCCTCGTCTACCAGGACAGTCAGCTGCCGCCCGACTACACACCGTTCGGCACTGTGTCCGAGGCGGGCATGAAGGTCCTGAAGAAGATCGCGGCGGCCGGAGCCCAGCCCGCCGATCCCACGACAGGGAACACCGCCCCCAACGCGACGGTCGTCATCAACAAGGCGACGGTCACGAAATCCTGACCTCCAGCTGGGAAATTTCGGTCGCGCGGGATGCGGACAGGCAACCCGCCGGTCGCCTATGTTGGCCGTGACGAAACTGTGGACGATGCCCGGGGGAACACAGCCCCACGCAGGCATCATGTGGAGGAGGCGCTGTGAGCAGCGACCCGTGGGGCCGCGTCGACGAGACGGGGACCGTGTACGTGCGTACGGCCGACGGCGAGCAGGTCGTCGGTTCCTGGCAGGCCGGCTCCCCTGAGGAGGCGTTGGCCTACTTCGAGCGCAAGTACGAGGGCCTGGTCGTCGAAATCGGCCTCCTCGAGAAGCGAGTGAAGACCACCGACCTGTCGGCGAAGGACGCGCAGACCGCGATCGACCACATCCGTGAGCAGGTCGACGCCCACCACGCGGTCGGTGACCTGGACGCCCTGCGGACCCGCCTGGACAAGCTGGTCGAAACCGTCGGCAAGCGCCGCGAGGAGCGCAAGCAGCAGCGGGCGAAGCAGTCCGACGAGGCCCGGCACGCCAAGGAGGCGCTGGTCACCGAGGCGGAGGAGCTGGCCCGGTCCGACCAGTGGCGGGCCGCCGGTGAGCGGCTGCGGGCCCTGGTGGACACCTGGAAGGGCCTGCCGCGGCTGGACCGCAAGTCGGACGACGAACTGTGGCACCGCTTCTCGCACGCCCGGTCGGCGTTCTCCAAGCGCCGCAAGGCGCACTTCGCGCAGCTGGACGCGCAGCGCGAGGAGGCCCGCAAGACCAAGGAGCGGCTGGTCGCCGACGCCGAGTCGCTGTCCGGTTCGACCGACTGGGGCCCGACTGCGGCCCGCTACCGCGAGCTGATGGCGGAGTGGAAGGCCGCCGGCCGCGCCCAGCGTGAGCACGAGGATGACCTGTGGAACCGCTTCCGCGGCGCCCAGGACATCTTCTTCGCCGCCCGCAGCTCGGTCTTCGCCGAGCGGGACGCCGAGCAGGGCGAGAACCTGAAGCTGAAGGAGGGGCTGGCCGAGGAGGCCGAGAAGCTCCTGCCGATCGGCGACCTGAAGGGCGCGCGTGCCGCCTTCCGCTCGATCAACGAGCGCTGGGAGGCCATCGGCCATGTGCCGCGCGACGCCCGCCCGAAGGTCGAGGGCCGGATGCACGCCGTCGAGCGGGCCATCCAGGAGGCCGAGGAGTCCGAGTGGCGCCGCACCAACCCGGAGGCACGCGCGCGTGCCGAGGGGCTGACCGGTCAGCTCCAGGCCGCCGTGGACAAGCTGACGGGCCAGATCGAGCAGGCGCGCGCCCAGGGCAACAACGCCAAGGCCGACAAGCTGGAGCGTGAGCTGGAGGGCCGCAAGGCGCTGCTGGACCAGGCCCTGAAGGGTCTTCAGGAGTTCGGCGGCTGACGCCGGCATACGAGAAGGGCCCCGTACCGAGCGGTACGGGGCCCTTCTCGTATGCCGTACGGCTGTTCCGGCTGTTCTACGACCGGCTGCGCGCCGACGTCACCCGGTACACGTCGTAGACGCCCTCGACGCCCCTGACGGCCTTCAGGACGTGCCCGAGGTGCTTCGGGTCGCCCATCTCGAAGGTGAAGCGGGAGGTGGCGACGCGGTCGCGGGAGGTCTGGACGGCCGCGGAGAGGATGTTGACGTGCTGGTCGGACAGGACGCGGGTGACGTCCGACAGCAGCCGGGAGCGGTCGAGGGCCTCGACCTGGATGGCGACCAGGAAGACCGAGGACTGGGTGGGCGCCCACTCGACTTCGAGGATGCGCTCGGGCTCGCGGGACAGTGACTCCACGTTCACGCAGTCGCTGCGGTGAACCGATACGCCACTACCGCGCGTGACGAAGCCGATGATCGGGTCGCCCGGTACCGGCGTACAACAGCGGGCCAGCTTGACCCACACATCCTCGACGCCCTTGACGATGACGCCCGGGTCCGCGCTGGAGCGGCGCTTGCGGCCGCGGGTGCGGGTCGGCGGGACCGCCTCGTCGATCTCCTCGGTGGCGGCCTCCTCGCCGCCGAGCGCGGAGACGAGCTTCTGTACGACGCTCTGAGCGGAGACGTGTCCCTCGCCGATCGCCGCGTACAGCGCGGAGATGTCCGGGTAGCGCATCTCGTGCGCGAGCGTGACCAGCGAGTCGCCGGTGAGGATGCGCTGGATCGGCAGGTTCTGCTTGCGCATGGCACGGACGATGGCGTCCTTGCCCTGCTCGATCGCCTCGTCGCGGCGCTCCTTGGAGAACCAGGCCCGGATCTTGTTGCGGGCGCGCGGCGACTTCACGAAGTTCAGCCAGTCCCGGGACGGTCCGGCTCCGGACGCCTTGGACGTGAAGACCTCCACCAGGTCACCGTTGTCCAGGGTCGATTCCAGCGGTACGAGGCGTCCGTTGACGCGGGCTCCTATGGTGCGGTGGCCCACCTCGGTGTGCACCGCGTACGAGAAGTCCACGGGTGTGGCGCCGGCCGGCAGTGCTATGACGTCGCCCTTGGGCGTGAAGACGAAGACCTCGTTGCGGGAGAGGTCGAAGCGCAGGGACTCCAGGAACTCGCCGGGGTCCTCGGTCTCCTTCTGCCAGTCGAGAAGCTGGCGCAGCCACGCCATGTCGTTGAGGTGGTCGTCCTTGCCGGTGCTCTTCGGCGCGTCCGAACGCACCTTGGAGGCGCCGGCGACGGCCTCCTGCTTGTACTTCCAGTGCGCGGCGATGCCGTACTCGGCGCGGCGGTGCATGTCGAACGTACGGATCTGGAGTTCGACCGGCTTGCCGTTGGGACCGATGACCGTCGTGTGCAGCGACTGGTACATGTTGAACTTGGGCATCGCGATGTAGTCCTTGAACCGGCCGGGGACCGGGTTCCATCGCGCGTGCACGGTGCCGAGGGCGGCGTAACAGTCGCGGACCGTGTCGACAAGGACACGAATACCCACCAGGTCGTAGATCTCCGCGAAGTCGCGACCTCGGACGATCATCTTCTGGTAGACGCTGTAGTAGTGCTTGGGGCGGCCGGTGACGGTCGCCTTGATGCGGGCGGCGCGCAGGTCCTGCTGGACCTCGTCGGTCACTATGGCCAGGTACTCGTCACGCTTCGGCGCCCTCTCGGCCACCAGCCGTACGATCTCGTCGTACATCTTGGGGTAGAGGATCGCGAAGGCGAGGTCCTCCAGCTCCCACTTGATGGTGTTCATGCCGAGGCGATGGGCGAGCGGCGCGTAGATCTCGAGCGTCTCGCGCGCCTTCTTCTCCTGCTTCTCGCGCTTGAGATAGCGCATGGTGCGCATGTTGTGCAGGCGGTCGGCGAGCTTGATGACCAGGACGCGGGGGTCCTTGGCCATGGCTACGACCATCTTGCGCACGGTCTCGGCCTGCGCCGCCTCGCCGAACTTGACCTTGTCCAGCTTGGTGACGCCGTCCACGAGCAGGGCGACCGAGTCGCCGAAGTCACGGCGCAGCTGGTCGAGGCCGTACTCGGTGTCCTCGACGGTGTCGTGCAGCAGGCCCGCCATCAGGGTGGCCGGATCCATACCCAGCTCGGCGAGGATCGTGGTCACCGCGAGCGGGTGTGTGATGTACGGGTCGCCGCTCTTGCGCTTCTGGCCACGGTGCCAGCGCTCGGCGACCTGGTAGGCCTTCTCGATCTGGCGGAGCGTGGCGGTCTCGATCTTCGGGTCGTTGCTGCGGACTATGCGCAGCAACGGCTCCAGCACCGGGTTGTACGGGTTGGAGCGCTGGACGCCGAGACGGGCGAGGCGGGCGCGGACGCGGTTGGAGGAGCCTGAGCGGGCGGGCTGACCGGCGGACGGGCGCGCCGCGGGCTGGTTCACGGGGCGTTCCGGCGATGGGGGTCCCTCCGCTCGAGCGGAGTCGAGAGTGGGGGAAGGCTTGGGTCGCGTCTGCTCGGCCGGCTTGTCGACGGGCGCGGACTGGGCATGCTCGACCGTCCCGCGCGGGTCGTTCTTCGCGTGCGACGCGTTCGGCGCGGGCTTCGCCGAGGCTGCCGAGGCGGACTCGGGCTTGGCGGCGGTCAGGTGCTGGGCCTCGTCTGGCAAGAGGGCTCCTCGTGCGCGATCCGGGTCCCCCGGTCAGGTTCCGGAGACCCCATGGTAGCGATCCTGCGCCGCAGGATCGCCTTCAGGCCGATGTGAGGGCCGTCTACCGGAGAAACGCAAGGGGCTGCAGCGGGATTCCGCTGTGCCGTGATTGCCGTGTCCTGAGGGTGGCCTGAGCGTTTCCTGTGGCTGTCATCGGGCTGGCGTACGGCTCTCATGTACGGGCTGGGAGCGGGGTGGGATGTGGTGCCTCGGGGTGGCCGGAACTTTTTGGGGGCGCGCGAGGCATGTGTCCGGGGAGGGAGCGCGCCGGGCGCATGTGTGTGGGCAGCTGGGCGCCCTTGTCGCCCGGTGGAACCATGCGTCTCGCCGCCTTGCGCCCTCCTGACGCACCGAGCCGACCCCCTGATGCACCGATGCCGACCCTCTGACGCAGCGATGCCGCGCGCCTGACGTGCAGGTGCGCGGCATCGGGTGCTGCGGTGGGGCTGCCCTGCGCGGGATGCGGGATTCGCGCGGAGCGGCCGGGCTCAGACGGTGAGCAGCGACTCCAGCGGGGCTCCGTCCAGGGCCGGCTCCAGGCGGGCCCGGCCGGCGAGGAAGCCGAGTTCCATCAGGACGGCCAGGCCGGCCACCTCGGCGCCGGCCCTGCGGATCAGCTGGATCGAGGCCTCCGCGGTGCCGCCCGTCGCCAGGACGTCGTCGATGACCAGGACGCGGTCGCCGACGCTGAGGTCCTCGGCGTGCACCTCGATTTCGGCGGAGCCGTACTCCAGGTCGTACGCCTGGCTGAGCGTCGCCCCTGGGAGCTTGCCCGCCTTGCGTACGGGGATGAAGCCGATGCCCGCGCGGACCGCGACCGGCGCTCCGAGGATGAAGCCCCGGGCCTCCAGGCCGACGATCTTCGTGGCGCCGGTGTTACCGGCGATCTCGGCCAGCGCGTCGGTGAGCGCCGTGAACGCCGCCGGGTCCGCCAGGAGCGGGGTGATGTCCTTGAACATCACGCCCGGCTCCGGGTAGTCCGCGACGTCGCGGATACGGCTCAGCAGGAGTTCCTTGATGTCGGTCATCGGCGCTTCCCGGAGGGTCGGCCACGGCCCCGGCCACGGGACGCGGGCTGGTTGCGCGGGCCGACGACCGCGGGGGCGGCGTCCTCCGGCTCGTCGCCGAGCGCCTCGTCGCCGTCCGGGACCTCCGAGGACTCGACCTGAGCGGCGGCCTGGGCGCGCTTGGCGAGCACGCGCTTCCGCAGGGCCTTCATCTGCGGCTCGAGCTCCTTGAGGTCGGCGACGAGCGGCGTGGCGATGAAGATCGAGGAGTACGCGCCGGCCGCGAGGCCGACGAACAGCGACAGCGAGATGTCGTTGAGCATGCCGGCGCCGAGGAAACCGCCACCGATGAACAGCAGGCCCGCCACCGGCAGCAGAGCGACCACCGTGGTGTTGATGGAACGGACCAGGGTGCTGTTGATCGAACGGTTGGCGACGTCGCTGTAGGTCCAGCGGGTCTGCTTGGTGATGTCCTTCGTCTGCTCCTTGAGGCTGTCGAAGACGACGACCGTGTCGTAGAGCGAGTAACCGAGGATCGTCAACAGACCGATCACCGTGCCTGGCGTGACCTCGAAGCCGACCAGCGCGTAGATACCGACGGTGATGGTGATGTCGTGGATCAGGGCGACGAACGCGGCGAGGGCCATGCGCCACTCGAAGGCGATCGCCAGATAGATCACCACGAGGACCAGGAAGATGGCGAGGCCCTGCCAGGCCTTGTTGGCGATCTGCTCACCCCAGCTGGGGCCGACCAGCTCACCGGTGACGTCGCTCTCCGCGACGCCCAGCTTCTCGGCCAGCTCGGCCGAGACCTTGTCGGCCTTGGCCGTGTCGATACCCGAGACCTGGATGCGCAGCTTGGCGTTGTCGCCGGTGCCGAGCTTCTGGACGATCGCGTCGTGGCCGGACGCCTCTTCCGCGTACTCCTGCGCCTGGGCCACCGAGACGCTGGTCTTCGGGGTGTTGAAGACCGCTCCGCCCTGGAACTCGATGCCCATGTTCAGACCGCGCACCGCCAGGCCGACGATGGCCGTGATGGTGATCAGGATGGAGATGCCATACCAGATCTTGCGGTTGCCGACGAAGTCGTAGCCGACCTCGCCACGGTGCAGTCGGGCGCCGAGGTTGCCGAGCTTCGACATCTCACGCCTCCTTCGTCTCGATGGGGGCGGAGGGGCGGCGGGTGCGGCGCAGCGGCGGCCTGGCACCCAGTCGCTTGGGATCGAGGCCGGACCACTTGTGGCCGCTTCCGAAGAACTTGGTGCGGGCCAGGAGCGTCAGCAGCGGCTTGGTGAACAGGAACACGACGACCACGTCGAGCAGGGTGGTCAGGCCGAGCGTGAACGCGAAGCCCTGGACCTTGCCGACGGTGACGATGAACAGCACGGCGGCGGCGAGGAACGACACGAAGTCGGAGACCAGGATGGTGCGCCGGGCGCGCGGCCAGGCCCGCTCCACGGCGGGGCGCAGGGAGCGGCCCTCGCGGATCTCGTCGCGGACACGTTCGAAGTACACGATGAACGAGTCCGCTGTGATGCCGATGGCGACGATGGCACCGCAGACGGCCGGCAGGTTCAGCGCGAAGCCGATGGTCGGGCCGAGCACCGACATGATCGTGTACGTAAGGGCCGCGGAGACCAGCAGCGAGAGGAGCGCGACCATCGACAGACCGCGGTAGTAGACCAGCAGGTAGATGACGACCAGGGCGAGACCGATCGCACCGGCGATCAGACCGGCCTTGAGCTGCTCGCCGCCGAGCGCGGCGGTCACCGTGGTGACGCTGTCCTCGCTGAAGGACAGCGGCAGGGCGCCGTACGACAGCATGTTGGCGAGGCTCTGCGCCGACTCCTGGGTGAAGTTGCCGGAGATCTCGGCGTTGCCGCCGGTCAGGGCCTCGTTGACGGACGGGTCGGAGACGACGTCGTTGTCCAGGACGATGGCGAACTGGTTCTGCGGCGGCTGGTTCTGGGCCAGCTTGCCGGTGACGTCGCCGAACTTCTTGCGACCCTCGGACGTGAATTCCATGGTCACGGTCCAGCCGGCGCCGGTCTGCGTGTTGAAGACCGCCTGGGCCTTGTCGACATCGGTGCCGTCGACCTCGGCGGGGCCGAGGATGTACTTCTGCCACTGGCCGGACGAGTTCTGGCCGCAGGCGACGGTGGACTCGGTGGGCTTGGCGCCGTCACCGGCCTTGGCACGGGCCGCCTTGTTCGTGCAGTTCAACGCGGTGTACTGCGCTTCGAGCTTGCTGCTGCCGGCGTCGCCGGTGGGGCTGCTGCTCGCGGACGGGGAGGCGCTCGTGGACGGCGTGGAGTCGGCCTTGAGCGCGTCGGTGACCGCGCGGCCCTGCGTGGTGGAGGTCGCCGAGGGGCTGGTCGAGCCGGAGGGAGTCGCCTTGTCCGTCGCCTTGTCGGTGGAGTCACCCGACGCGCTGCTGGAGGCGCTCGGCGAGGGCGTGGCCGCGGCGTCGCCGGAGACCTCTGTGACGAGGACCGGGCGGAAGTAGAGCTTGGCGGTGGTACCGACCTGGTCCCGGGCCTGCTTGGAGTTCGTGCCCTTGGGGATGTTGACGATGATGTTGCGGTCGCCCTGGGTCTGTACCTCGGCCTCGGAGACGCCCAGACCGTTGACACGCCGCTCCATGATCTGGACCGCGGTGTTCATGTTGGTCTGGTTGATCGCGGATTCCTGGCCGGGCTCGGCTTCCGCACGGAGCGTGATGCTCGTGCCGCCGGCGAGGTCGATGCCAAGACGCGGAGTGGTGTGCCCCGAGGCGAACATGCCTCCGGTGAGCGCCGCGATGGCGATCAGGATGAAGGCCAGCGAGCGCCCCGGCTTGCTCTGGGCGCTCGCGTTCCGGCCCTTCTTAGGTGCTGCCACCTTCTCGTACTCCCTCTCGGGCCGCCTCGCGCCGGATCAGCGGGCGGGCGGCCATGACATGGTGTAGGGATCCCCGTGCGAGATCGGCATGCCCGGGGGCGCGCAGGCGTGGCCTGCGCGCCCCGGCACATGGCTACTTCGCCTCGGAGTCGCCGTCGGTCTTCTTCGGCTCGTCGTCCGCCTTCGCCTCGGCGGCCACGGCGTCGTCGGAGGACTCCTCGGCCTCGTCCTTCTCGTCCTTCTCGTCCTTCTTGGCGAAGTCGACGGGCTTGTCGTCGGAGTCGGCGGCAGCGGCGGACTCGTCGGTCCCGGTGAGGGAGGAGGCGTCGTCCGGGACGACGTCGGACTTCAGGTCGTGCTCGACGCCGTGCACGATGCGGTTGTACTCGTCGTCGGAGAGGACGGCACCGATCGCGTTCTTGGCGAAGAGGAGTTCCACACCGGGGCCGGCGTCGACGAGGACGGTGTCCTCGCTGACCTCCTTGACGGTGGCGTACATGCCCCCGATGGTGCGGACACCGGATCCGGGCTGCATCTGGTTCCGCATGTCGGCGGCCTGCTGTTGCTTCTTCTTGGCCGACCGGGTCATCAGGAACATGGCCCCGATGAGCACGATGAACGGGAGGAGGGTCACGAGACTCACGGGTCGGAACTTCCTTCACACGACCGCGATGGTGAGCGGCCTGATGGTTGGGGGTATGTGTGCCGCCGACAACGGCGGCATCGGCGGAGTCTAAGCGAGTCCCCGCGCATGGAACAACGCTCAGCATGGCACCGGGGTTCCTGCTACGGCCACTGTGCTCGCCGTGACGGAGCCTTCACGTCCCGAACAGGTCCTGTTGTCCGTTTCCCGCAGCTGACGAGCGGGGCGGGGTGAGGCCGAGATGTGCCCATGCCGCCGGGGTGGCGACCCGGCCGCGCGGGGTGCGGGCGAGCAGGCCCTCCCGGACGAGGAAGGGTTCGGCGACCTCCTCCACGGTCTCACGCTCCTCCCCCACCGCGACGGCGAGCGTGGACAGGCCGACCGGGCCGCCGCCGAACAGCTTCAGCAGGGCCTCCAGTACGGCGCGGTCGAGCCGGTCGAGGCCGCGGGCGTCGACCTCGTACACGGCGAGGGCGGCCCCGGCGATGTCACGCGTGATGATCCCGTCCGCCTTGACCTGGGCGTAGTCACGGACGCGGCGCAGGAGGCGGTTGGCGATACGGGGCGTGCCGCGCGAGCGGCCGGCGATCTCGGCGGCGCCGTCGGCCTCGATCTCGAGGTCGAGGAGGTTCGCGGAGCGGTGGATGACGCGCTCCAGCTCGGCGGGTTCATAGAACTCCATGTGCGCGGTGAAGCCGAACCTGTCGCGCAGCGGGGGCGGCAGCAGGCCCGCGCGCGTGGTGGCGCCGACCAGGGTGAACGGGGGCAGTTCGAGCGGGATGGCGGTGGCGCCCGGCCCCTTGCCGACGATCACGTCGACGCGGAAGTCCTCCATCGCCATGTACAGCATCTCCTCGGCGGGCCGGGACATGCGGTGGATCTCGTCGAGGAAGAGGACCTCACCCTCCTGGAGGGAGGAGAGGATCGCGGCGAGATCGCCGGCGTGCTGGATGGCGGGGCCGCTGGTGATGCGGATCGGGGCGCCCATCTCGGCCGCGATGATCATCGAGAGGGTCGTCTTGCCGAGGCCTGGGGCGCCGGAGAGCAGCACGTGGTCGGCGGTGGCGCCACGCGCGCGTGCGGCACGCAGGACGAGGTCGAGCTGTTCGCGGACCTTCTCCTGGCCGATGAACTCGCCCAGGTCCTTCGGGCGCAGCGCGGCCTCGACGGCCTGGTCCTCACGGTCGGCGGACGCACCGACGAGCCGCTCGGCGGCGGGGGTGTCGGTGGTGTCGTCCCAGTTCATGGAGTGTGCCTCGCGGTCGCGGTCGGGTGGGTCGTACGAGTATCAGGGCGTCCCCCTGAGCGGGGCTCTGAGGCCTTCCGGGGCGCCGCTCGGTCAGCGCGCTCTGTTGAGGGTCTGCAGAGCGGCCTTGAGCAGCTGGCCCACCTGCGGCGTGCCCTCGGCGGCCTCCGCCTGTGGCGTCACCGCGGCGACCGCCTCGTCGGCCTCGCGGGTCGCGTAGCCGAGGCCGATCAGGGCGGCGTGCAGCTGGTCGCGCCAGCCCTGGGTGACCGGGGAACCGACGGCGGGCGCGCCGATGGGTTCGCCCAGGCGGTCCTTCAGCTCCAGGAGCAGCTTCTGGGCGCCCTTCTTGCCGATGCCGGGGACGGCGGTGAGCGCCTTCTCGTCCGCGGTTGCCACGGCCCTGCGCAGGGCGTCGGGCGAGTGCACCGCCAGCATCGCCTGGGCCAGGCGCGGCCCGACTCCGCTCGCGGTCTGGAGCAGCTCGAACGTCTGCCGCTCGTCGTCGTCCGCGAAGCCGTACAGCGTGAGCGAGTCCTCACGGACCACCAGCGAGGTGTGCAGCTTGGCGGGCTTGCCGAGGCGCAGGGTGGACAGCGTGTTCGGCGTGCACTGGACGGCCATGCCGACCCCGCCCACCTCGACGACCGCGGCGTCCGGAGCGAGTGCGGCCACTGTGCCGCTGACGAAGGCGATCATGCCGTACGGCCTTTCGATGCTTTGGCTGTGTGCAGGGCGACGGCCTGCTGGAGTCGGTTCTGCGCGGGCGCGCGCCAGATGTGGCAGATGGCGAGCGCGAGGGCGTCGGCGGCGTCGGCCGGCTTGGGCGGGGCGCTGAGCCGCAGCAGCCGGGTGACCATGGCACCGACCTGGGCCTTGTCGGCGCGCCCGGAGCCGGTGACGGCGGCCTTGACCTCGCTCGGGGTGTGCAGGGCGACGGGGATGCCGCGGCGGGCGGCGCAGAGCATGGCGACGGCGCTGGCCTGGGCGGTGCCCATCACCGTACGGACGTTGTGCTGGCTGAACACCCGCTCCACGGCGACGAATTCGGGCCGGTGCTCGTCCAGCCACTGCTCGATGCCCTGCTCGACGGCGACGAGGCGCTGCCCCAACTCGGCGTCCGCGGGCGTCCGTACGACGCCGACACCGAGCATGGTGAGCGGGCGTCCGGCGACGCCCTCGACCACGCCGACTCCGCATCGGGTCAGCCCCGGGTCCACCCCCAGTACGCGCACCCCGCGCTCCCTCCCCTCGATCTCCCCCAGCTTCGCCGGGCGGTACCCCCAGTTTGTGCAGGCTATCGGGTGCCACCGACAACGCCGGTCACCAACGCCCGGCAAGGCGACGGGCCGACGGGGATACCCCGTCGGCCCGTTGAGCCCGTTCAGCTCGTGGCAGCGCTACGCGTCGACCTTCTCCATGATCTCGTCGCTGACGTCGAAGTTGGCGAAGACGTTCTGCACGTCGTCGCTGTCCTCGAGCGCGTCGATCAGCTTGAAGATCTTCTTGGCGCCCTCTTCGTCGAGCTCGACCTGGACGGACGGCACGAAGCTGGAGTCGGCGGAGTCGTAGTCGATGCCGGCGTCCTGGAGGGCGGTGCGGACCGCGACCAGGTCGGTGGCCTCGCTGATGACCTCGAAGGACTCGCCGAGGTCGTTGACCTCTTCGGCACCCGCGTCCAGGACGGCACCCAGGACGTCGTCCTCGGCCAGCTCGCCCTTGGGGACGATGACGACGCCCTTGCGGCTGAACATGTACGACACGGAGCCCGGGTCGGCCATGTTGCCGCCGTTGCGGGTCATGGCGACGCGGACGTCGGAGGCGGCGCGGTTGCGGTTGTCCGTGAGGCACTCGATGAGCACGGCGACGCCGTTCGGTCCGTAGCCCTCGTACATGATCGTCTCGTAGTCGGCACCGCCGGCCTCGAGACCGCCGCCGCGCTTGACCGCGGAGTCGATGTTCTTGTTCGGGACCGACTGCTTCTTGGCCTTCTGGATGGCGTCGTAGAGGGTCGGGTTGCCCTCGATGTCGACGCCGCCCATCCGGGCCGCCACTTCGATGTTCTTGATCAGCTTCGCGAAGAGCTTGCCGCGCTTGGCGTCAATCACGGCCTTCTTGTGCTTCGTCGTAGCCCATTTAGAGTGGCCGGACATCTGCCTGTCTCCTTCGCGTAACCCATCCAAACAACGAACGCCAGAGATCCTACAAGGACTCCGCCGCCCGGTTGGCGCGCACCATGTCGACGAACAGGGCGTGCACACGGTGGTCGCCGGTCAGCTCCGGGTGGAACGACGTGGCCAGCGCGTTGCCTTGGCGGACCGCGACGATATGGCCCTCGTGCTCGGCGAGCACCTCGGCCTCGGCGCCCACGGACTCGACCCAGGGGGCGCGGATGAAAACGCCCTCTACAGGATCGCCCTCGACGCCCTTGACGTCGACCGCCGCTTCGAAGGACTCGTTCTGACGCCCGAAGGCGTTGCGGCGCACGATCATGTCGATGCCGCCGATCGTCTCCTGGCCCGAGCGCGGGTCGAGGATCTTGTCGGCGAGCATGATCATGCCGGCGCAGGTGCCGTAGACGGGCATGCCGCCCTGCACGCGCGCGCGTAGAGGCTCCATCACGCCGAAGAGGACGGCCAGCTTCGAGATGGTCGTGGACTCGCCGCCGGGGATGACGAGGCCGTCCACCTCGGCGAGCTCCTCGGGGCGCCGCACCGGCCTGGCCACGACGTCTGCCGCGGCCAGGGCGATGAGGTGCTCCCGTACGTCGCCCTGGAGGGCCAGGACGCCTATGACGGGGGTGTTGCTCATGGGATCCGGTGCCTTACCAGCCGCGGTTGGCGTAGCGCTCAGCCTCGGGGAGGGTGTCGCAGTTGATGCCGACCATGGCCTCGCCGAGGTTGCGGGACGCGTCCGCGATGATCTTCGGGTCGTCGTAGAAGGTGGTCGCCTTCACGATGGCGGCGGCGCGCTTGGCAGGGTCGCCGGACTTGAAGATGCCGGAGCCGACGAAGACGCCCTCAGCGCCGAGCTGGCGCATCAGGGCAGCGTCGGCCGGGGTGGCGACACCGCCGGCGGAGAACAGCACCACCGGGAGCTTGCCGAGCTCGGAGACTTCCTTGACCAGCTCGTACGGGGCGCGCAGCTCCTTGGCGGCGGCGTACAGCTCGTTGTTGTCGTAGCCGCGCAGGCGGGCGATCTCGTTCTTGATCTGGCGCAGGTGGCGGACGGCCTCGACGACGTTGCCGGTGCCGGCCTCGCCCTTCGAGCGGATCATCGCAGCACCCTCGGCAATACGGCGCAGGGCCTCGCCCAGGTTGGTGGCGCCACAGACGAACGGGGTCGTGAACGCGAACTTGTCGCTGTGGTTCACCTCGTCGGCCGGGGTGAGGACCTCGGACTCGTCGATGTAGTCGACGCCGAGCGACTGCAGGACCTGGGCCTCGACGAAGTGGCCGATGCGGGACTTCGCCATGACCGGGATGGAGACGGCCTCGATGATGCCCTCGATCATGTCCGGGTCGGACATCCGGGCCACGCCGCCGTCCTTGCGGATGTCGGCGGGGACCCGCTCCAGGGCCATGACGGCGACGGCGCCCGCGTCCTCGGCGATCTTCGCCTGCTCCGGCGTGACGACGTCCATGATCACGCCGCCCTTGAGCTGCTCGGCCATGCCGCGCTTCACGCGGGCGGTGCCGGTCTCGGGAGCCTGGTTTTCGGAGATGGACACGGGTGACCTCACTCGGTGAAAAAAAGAGGGCTACTGCAAGCACCGAGGAAACGGGAGTGGACCAGGCCACTGCAAGGGCCAATAAGGAGCCGGTGGATCCTTTTCCGGCCTGTTGGCGTGAAGGTGCTGGTCAGGCGGCCCTGTCGGCCAATGCCACGGGCGGCTCGTCGTCCATCTCGAAAGCCATGGGGAACGGCGCGTGCCCGGCCAGGCGGAACCAGCGCACCTTGCGGTGCCGGCGCAGGGCGCGGGCCGCGCGTACGGAGTCGTTGTGGAAGCGGCGGGCCATCGGGACCCGGCGGACGGCCTCGGTCAGTTCGCGGGCCGCCTCCTCTCCCCCGGGTGCCTCTCGCACCACCTCCACCTGCGGGGCCTCGGCGAACACGGCCCGCAACGCCTGGCTCAGCTCGCTCTCCGAGACCTCCCGTTGCTCCTCCTCGGCCTGGCGGGCGGCGTGGGCGGCCTCGTACAGGACGATCGACGCGGCCGGATCCAGTACGCCGGAGGTGGCCAGTTCCTGGGCCACGGAGGCGCGGCGCAGCAGCTGTGCGTCGAGCGAGGCGCGCGCCGCGTCGATCCTGGCGTGCAGCCGGTCGAGGCGGCCGGCGGTCCAGCTCAGGTAGAGGCCGATGGCGACGAGGGCTACGAGGATCCAGATGAGGGTTGCGGTCACGGGCGGCACACTAGCTCCGCGGGGTCGGCCGAGGTTCGTGCGGGTGTCGGTGTTTCGTGCGGGGCGTTGGTGTTGCCGTTGCTGGGGGCTGCCGCCCCCAGACCCCCGCTTCGGCCCTTAAGGGGCCTCGTCCTCAAACGCCGGACGGGCTGAGATTGCCTGGGCCGGCGCCGACACAAACCGTCGCCGCCCACCCGCCCTCAGTCCCGCGCCAACCCCAACCGAGCCCGCAGCCCGCCGACCGCGCCACCCCCGGCCGCCCGCTCGTCCGCCGCCACCGCTGCCGCCCCCGCCGTCACCGTCTCGTACACCGACAGGATGTCCGCGCCGACCGTGGACCAGTCGAAGCGGCGTACATGCACACTCCCCCGCTCCCGCAGCTCCGCTCGACGGGCGGGGTCCTCCAGGAGGCGTACCGCTGCCTCGGCCAGGGAGTCGGCGTCCTCGTTGGTGAAGAGTTCGCCGGCCGCGCCCTGGTCGAGGACCTGGGCGAAGGCGTCCAGGTCCGAGGCGAGGACCGGGGCGCCGGCCGACATCGCCTCGACGAGGATGATGCCGAAGCTCTCGCCGCCGGTGTTGGGGGCGACGTACAGGTCGATGCTGCGCAGGAAGCGGGCCTTGTCCTCGTCGCTGACCATGCCGAGGAACTCGACGCGGGAGCGCAGCTCGGCGGGCAGGGACTCCACCGCCTCCTCCTCGTCGCCCCGGCCCGCCACCAGCAGCCGGGTCTGCGGGCGCGCGGCGAGGATCTTCGGCAGGGCGCCCATCAGAACCGGCAGTCCCTTGCGCGGCTCGTCGATGCGGCCGATGAAGCCGATCGTGTCGCCCTGCCACTCGGGGTTGGGCTCGGCCTTGGCGAAGAAGTCGACGTCGACGCCGTTGGGGATGACCACCGCGTCGCCGCCGAGGTGTTCCACCAGCGTGCGGCGGGCGTACTCGCTCACCGCGATGCGCGCGCTGATCTTCTCCAGGGCCGCCTGGAGGATCGAGTACGCGGCGATCATCGCCCGCGAGCGCGGGTTGGAGGTGTGGAAGGTGGCGACGATGGGGCCCTGGGCCGCCCAGCAGGTCAGCAGGCCGAGGGAGGGCGAGGTCGGCTCGTGGATGTGGATGACGTCGAACCGGCCGTCGTGCAGCCAGCGGCGTACGCGGGCCGCCGACAGGAAGCCGAAGTTCAGGCGGGCGACCGAGCCGTTGTACGGGACGGGGACGGCGCGGCCCGCCGAGACCACGTACCGCGGCAGCGGGGTGTCGTCGTCGGCCGGGGCCAGGACGGACACTTCGTGGCCGAGCCGGATGAAGTACTCGGCGAGGTCGCGGATGTGGAACTGGACGCCGCCCGGCACGTCCCAGGAGTACGGACAGACGATCCCGATCTTCACGGACGCTCCCCTGAGGGGCCGTCGGCCGGTCGTGGTTCCAGGTCTGCGAGCCACAAGCGCTGGAGCATGTGCCAGTCCTCCGGATGTTCGGCGATCCCCGAGGCGAAGGCATCGGCCAGCGCCTGTGTCATCACAGACGTCTTCTCGGCCCGGGTACCTGTCTCGGGTACCTCGATCGGGGGATGGATGCAGCCCTGCATGACGGGTGAGTCGTCGTACCAGAGCGTGACCGGGAGCAGGAGCGCCCCCGTCTGCTGGGCGAGAAGCGCCGGTCCCGCGGGCATGCGGGCCGTGGCGCCGAAGAAGTCCACCTCGACGCCGGAGGCGGACAGGTCACGGTCGGAGACCAGGCAGACCAGACCGCCGTCGCGCAGCCTGCGGGCCAGGGTGCCGAAGGCGGTGCCGCCGCTGTGCGGCAGGACCTCCATGCCGAGGCCCTCGCGGTAGGCGACGAAGCGGTCGTAGAGCGTCTCGGGCTTGAGGCGTTCGGCGACCGTGGTGAACGGCGTCTTCAGCTCGGTGGTGACCCAGGCGCCCGCGAGATCCCAGTTGGCCAGGTGCGGAAGGGCGAGTACAACGCCGTTTCCGGCGGCCAGGCCGTCGGTCAGGTGGTGGACGCCCTTGACGTCGAAGCCGTCCTTGACGCGCTCGGCGCTCCACGCGGGCAGCCGGAAGGACTCCATCCAGTAGCGCAGGTACGAGCGCATACCCGCGCGCGAGAGCTCGGCGAGGCGCTCGGGGCTCGCGTCGGGCACCACGCGCGCGTAGTTGCTCTCCAGCCGCCGCACGCCCTTGCCCCGCTGCTTCCAGGCGAGGTCGGCGATGGTGCGGCCGAGCCGTACGGCGACCGGCTCGGGGAGCTTCTTGACCGTGCCCCAGCCGAGGCCGTACAGCGCGTCCGTGAGCCGTTCCTGGGCGCTCACTTGGCTGCCTCGCTCCCTTGAGAGGTGTTCTCCGCCTTCTCCTGCGCGGCCGCCGCCTCCGCCGCCTCGGCCTCGGCCGACTCGCGGCGGACCGTGACGACGCGCTGGATGAGCGTGACGAGGCTGCCGACGGCGACGATCCACAGGGCGACGGGCAGCAGGTACTGGATGCCGGGTACCCCGAACGCGTGCAGGCCCGCCAGACCGGCCGCGACCAGCGAGATCACCAGGCGCTCGGCGCGCTCGACGAGGCCGTTGACCGCGACCGGCAGGCCGATCGACTCGCCACGCGCCTTGGTGTACGACACCACCTGGCCGCTGGCCAGGCAGAAGATCGAGACGGCGCACAGGACGAGGTCGTCGCCGCCACCGGCGTACCAGAGGATGAAGCCGCCGAAGATCGCGCCGTCGGCGACCCGGTCGAGCGTGGAGTCCAGGAAGGCACCCCAGCGGCTGGAGCGGCCGAGCTGGCGGGCCATGTTGCCGTCGACGAGGTCGGAGAACACGAAGAGGGTGATCACGACCGTGCCCCAGAAGAACTCGCCCATGGGGTAGAAGACCAGCGCGCCCGCGACCACACCGGCGGTGCCGAGGAGCGTGACGGTGTCGGGGCTGACGCCCCGCCGGATCAGAAACGCGGCGAACGGCGTGAGGACACGCGTGAAGAATGCACGCGCGTACTTGTTCAGCATGGCCTTCCCGAGGGTCGGTGTGGCGCCGGGCGGCCCCTGCTGGCCACCGGCTGGCCCATCGTAGCCACGCGCGCGTACGTGCGACCGCCGGGCACTCGTCCAGAGGTCGGGCCGAGTGGTCCACCGGTGCCGGATGGCGCGATCACGTCCGCCGTATGGACGCACCGTGACGGGAGTGGAAAGCTCGAAGGACCGCGGGCGTCATCGGAGCCGCCATCGCACGCGGATCCGTATGTCCGCGCCCACAGTGACCTCACCGTGCACGGGAGGCAGGATCATGGGCGACAAGGCGAACGCACACCCCGGAGCCGCCGGCAGGGCTACAGCGGCCGACCACCCCGCGTCCGTACGGAATGTGGTGCTGGTCGGCCACTCCGGATCGGGCAAGACCACCTTGGTGGAAGCCCTCGCGCTCACCGCGGGGGCGGTGAACCGGGCGGGCCGGGTGGAGGACGGCGGCACCGTCTCCGACTACGACGAGATCGAGCACCGGCAGCAACGCTCGGTGCAGCTCTCCCTGGTGCCGGTCCAATGGGACGGCATCAAGGTCAACCTTCTGGACACCCCCGGATACGCCGACTTCGTCGGGGAACTCAGGGCCGGTCTGCGAGCGGCGGACGCGGCCCTTTTCGTCGTCTCCGCCTCGGACGGCGTGGACGGCTCGACCCGCATGGTGTGGGAGGAGTGCGCGGCCGTCGGCATGCCGCGCGCGATCGTCGTCACGCACCTGGAGGCCGCGCGGGCCGACTACGAGGAGATGACGCGGATCTGCGCGGAGGCCTTCGGCGGGGACGACCCCGACGCGGTGCTCCCGCTGTATCTGCCGCTGCACGGCCCGCAGGGCCCGGACGGGCACGCGCCCGTGACCGGTCTGACCGGGCTGCTGACGCAGAAGCTGTTCGACTACGCGTCCGGGGAGCGCAAGGAGTCCGAGCCGGGCGAGGACGAGCTGCCGGAACTCGAGGAGGCCCGCAACCGGCTGATCGAGGGGATCATCGCGGAGAGCGAGGACGAGACCCTCATGGACCGCTATCTCGGCGGCGAGCAGGTCGACGTCAAGACGCTGATCGAGGACCTGGAGCGGGCTGTCGCGCGCGGCACGTTCTTCCCCGTCCTGGCCGCCGCTCCCGCGTCCGACGGCGGCCGCCAGGGCCTCGGCACGGTCGAGGTGCTGGAGCTGATCACGCGTGGCTTTCCGACGCCGCTGGAGCGACAGGCACCGACGGTCACCACGGTCGACGGCAAACCGCGCGAGCTGAAGCTGTGCGATCCGAACGGGCCGCTGGTCGCGGAGGTCGTGAAGACGGCGTCCGACCCGTACGTCGGCCGGGTGTCGATGGTGCGCGTCTTCTCCGGCACCCTGCGCCCCGACGAGACGGTGCACGTCTCCGGGCACGGCCTTGCCGACCGCGGGCACGAGGACCACGACGTCGACGAGCGGATCGGCGCACTGTCCGCCCCCTTCGGCAAACAGCAACGCACGCTCAGCCACTGCATCGCCGGCGACCTCGCGTGCGTGGCGAAGCTGAGCCGCGCGGAGACCGGCGACACCCTGTCGGCCAAGGACGACCCGCTCCTGATGGAGCCCTGGCAGATGCCCGACCCGCTGCTGCCGCTCGCCATCCAGGCGCACAGCAAGGCGGACGAGGACAAGCTGTCGCAGGGCCTGTCCCGGCTGGTCGCCGAGGACCCGACCATGCGACTGGAACAGAACCAGGCGACCCACCAGGTGGTGCTGTGGGCCCTGGGCGAGGCGCACGCGGACGTCGCCCTCGAACGGCTCCGCAGCCGCTACGGCGTACAGGTCGATGTCGTGCCGCACAAGGTCTCCCTACGGGAGACGTTCGCGAGCAAGTCGGCGGGCCGCGGCCGGCATGTGAAGCAGTCCGGCGGGCACGGGCAGTACGCCATCTGCGAGATCGAGGTGGAGCCACTGCCGGGCGGCTCGGGCGTCGAGTTCGTCGACAAGGTCGTCGGCGGCGCGGTGCCGCGGCAGTTCATCCCGTCGGTGGAGAAGGGCGTACGGGCCCAGGCCGCCAAGGGAGTCGCGGCCGGCCATCCGCTCGTGGACATCCGGGTCACGCTGCTCGACGGCAAGGCGCACTCCGTGGACTCCTCCGACGCCGCGTTCCAGACGGCCGGCGCGCTCGCGCTGCGGGAGGCGGCGGCCGACGTGAAGATCCATCTGCTGGAGCCGGTGGCCGAGGTGTCCGTCCTGGTCGGCGACGACTACGTCGGCGCCGTGATGAGCGACCTGTCCGGGCGGCGCGGCCGTGTCCTCGGCACCGAGCAGACCACCGGTGGCCGCACGCTCATCAAGGCCGACGTGCCCGAGATCGAGATCGGCCGGTACGCCGTCGATCTGCGGTCGCTGTCGCACGGCACCGCACGCTTCAGCCGTTCGTACGCGCGGCACGAACCGATGCCGTCGCAGATCGCGGAAAGGATTCGCGAAGAGGCGCGCGACGCCTCGTAGTCGGCGCACGGGTCTGCCGAGTCGGTGCGCGACGCTGCCGAGTTGGCGTCCGGTGCCCACGAGTTGGCGTTCGGCGCCGGCAAGTGGCCTTTGCGGAACGCTCCCCTCCGCGTCGGCGGGCGGCTTTGGGCCGTCCGCCGACGATTGTCGGTGGCTGGGGATACGCTGATCATTGATCAACAGGTGTGCGAAGCAGGGAAGTCGGGAAGGCCGCAGAAGCAGGACGGCGGCGATCGGGGGCGGGAATGACCGTTGACAGCGGCTACGCGGACATCTTCGGGCCGCAGGTGCCGCGCACGGCCGGCGACGGACAGACAGCGACGTTCGCGCTGGCCTCGGCGGCCTACCGGGACAACGAGGTCGAGGCGATCCTCAAGGCCAACAACGAGTGGCATGAGTCGACCATCAAGCCCGGAAAGATAGCGCTGTTCAAGCCCAGGCTCGGCGAGGCGTTCTCCCGGGCCGTGGTGGACCGCATGATCGGCCCTGACCGGAAACCGCTCATCCAGTCCTTCGGCGCCGAGCCGCAGGTCGTCGTCGAGCACTGCCTGGCGGCGAACAACATCCGCAAGGAGCGCGACAACCGCCTGACGATCGTCATGGTGCTCTCCGGCCTGCTCTTCCTGCCCGGACTCCTCGGCTGGCTCCTGGTCTTCCTGCTGCGCACGACCATCGCCAAGAACGACGACAAGCGGGCCGGTGCGCTCGCCACCACGCTGCTCGTCGCGGCGGGTGCCCTTGCCGTGATCTTCCTGATCCGCATGCCGTTCACGGGTTTCTGGGCCTGGTACGCGCGAGCGTCGGTCATCGCCCCCGTGCTCGGCTGGTTCGTCGCGAAGCAGATCTGCGAGCGCACCGCGAAGGACCTGCGGGAGCGCTGGGGCAGCCTGCTGGCCGGCAGCAGCGTGGGCGCGAAGGTGCCGGAGGCGGTGCCGACCAGCCCCACCGAGAGCAGGGCCGAGCAGCTGCGCCAGTCCCTCGCCAAGCTCAGCGCCGAGCAGCAGTCCAACTCCGTGTTCTACGCCGGGCCCAAGGGGATACTCGGCATGGGCACCCGCTGGGGCAGCTGGCAGCTGGCCGAGAACCTTGTCCAGGCCGACCCGGACCGGGAGATCCACCCCTTCCGCAGCTGGGACGTCATCCGGTCCATCCACGACCAGTTGCGCATGCTGGAGCGCGGTCCGCTCAACACCGGTGGTTTTCCCAAGCCTTCGATACGGCACTGGGTCGTCACGCCGATCGCCGAGGGCGCGAAGGCGGTGTCCCGGCCGGAGGGCACGGACGTCGACGCGTACCAGGTCAAATCGCACGCGATACAGGACATCTGCAACAAGCAGCAGTTCGGCAGCGGTGACCGGCACTACCTGGGCGTCCAGTGGACGCTCTGGGACGGGCAGTTGATCATCACCATGCTGATCACGGTGACCGTGCTGCACGAGACGTTGCGCATCGAGGTGACCGGACATGCGCTCGGCCCGGTGAACGGGCTCTTCCAGGAGAAGCCCGAGGCGCCGACCAAGGAGGTCACCAAGTCGCTCAAGCCGTGGGAGACCCGCAAGGTGAAGCTTCCCCTGGTGAACAGCGACGAGGTGGTCCGGCTGGCGGTGCGGGCGCCGATCTCCTGGTATCCGCCGCTGCTCAACTGGCTCGGCGGGACGATAGGGCTGCCCGAGCCGTTCGGGCTGCGGCATGCCTGGGCGGATCAGCCCTGGCGGCATCGCTTCATGGCCGACGACGCGCTGCGGGCGGCCACGCCGGTGCTGCGGGTGGTGCATGCCGCGGCGATCAAGGTGCTGGACGAGAACGGCGTGGACACGGAGAAGTTCGGCACGCGCTCGTCGTTCCTGAGTACGGCTGTGCAGGATGCGTCACCGCGGAAGGCCGACGTCTACGACGCGTAGGCCTCCGGCGGTTGAGCCGCGTGGGTGGGTCTGGGTGACCGTCCCTGAGGGCTGCGCCCCCAGACCCCCCTTCGGCCCGAAGGTCCTCGTCCTCAAACGCCGGACGGGCTGGTTCATCAAACCGTCGGCCAGGCCTCCGCCAGCATCTTCCGCGTATCCGCCAGCAGCTGCGGCAGCACCCGCGTATGCCCCACCACCGGCATGAAGTTCGTGTCGCCGCCCCAGCGCGGGACAATGTGCTGGTGGAGGTGGGCCGCGATGCCGGCGCCGGCGACCGTGCCCTGGTTCATGCCGATGTTGAAGCCGTGGGCGCCGGAGGCGGTGCGCAGGGCCGTCATCGCCTGCTTGGTCAGGGCGGCGAGTTCGATGGTCTCCGGCTCGGTGAGGTCGGTGTAGTCGGCGACATGACGGTAGGGCACGACCATGAGGTGACCGCCGTTGTACGGGTAGAGGTTCAGGACCGCGTACACCTGCTCGCCGCGCTTGACGATCAGCCCGTCCTCGTCGGATTTGGCCGGGATCGAGCAGAAGGGGCAGCCGTCGTCCGCGCCGGGACCGGTCGGCTTGTTCTCACCCTGGATGTAGGCCATCCGATGGGGCGTCCACAGGCGCTGGAACGCGTCCTGGATCCCCACTCCCCACTGCTGCTCCGGCTCACTCGTCATGCGTGCAGCATATGGCTTCGTCCGTTCGCGGCGTGTCGCCGGGGCGACGGGAGGGTGGCCACCGGACAAGCTGGGCCAGTGGACGACGACAGCCCTTCAGCCCGCTGGGAGCAGCGCACCGAGATCCCACTGTTCCTGGCTTCGCTGGTCTTCCTGACCGCCTATGCAGCCCGTGTGCTTGCTGTGAGCATGCCGTCCTTCTGGAAGGAGGTGTGCCTGTACACGATGATCGCGCTCTGGCTGCTGTTCGCCGTGGACTACGCCGTGCGCTGGCGACTCTTCGGGGGGCGCTTCCTGCACTACGCCAGGAACCACTTCCTGCACACGGTCGTGGTCATCCTGCCGCTCCTGCGGCCGCTGCGGATCGTGCCGCTCTACGACGTGATCCAGCGTCGGCAGGGGCAGCCCCGGCTCTCCCTGCACGCGCGTGTGATCGCCTACGCGAGCCTGGCGACCCTACTGCTCGGCTTCGCCGGTGCCCTCGCCGTCTTCCAAGCCGAACGCGGGGCGCCCGGCGCCACCATGCGGACGTTCGGGGACGCGGTGTGGTGGGCCTCAGCGACCCTCACCACGGTCGGATACGGCGACATCACCCCGGTGACCGCGCGTGGCCGGGCGATCGCGATCGGGATGATGGCCGGCGGGCTGGCCCTGCTCGGCGCGGTGACGGGATCTTTCTCGTCCTGGCTGCTGCAGATCTTCTCCCGTGAGAGCGACAAGAGGCCCCCGGAGAGCTGACTCTCCGGGGGCCTCCTTGAGCTGTCGGATCAGACCTGCGCCCGCTCCTCGACGACCTTCGCGATCTTCGCGATGGCCTCGTCGAACGGGATGCCGTTCTCCTGCGAGCCGTCGCGGTAGCGGAAGGACACGGCGTTGTTGGCCATGTCGTCGTCGCCCGCGATGACCATGAAGGGCACCTTCTGCTTCTGGGCGTTGCGGATCTTCTTCTGCATCCGGTCGGAGGAGGAGTCGACCTCGACCCGCAGCCCCTTCTTCTTCGCGGTGGCGGCGAACTTCTCCAGGTAGTCCACGTGCGCGTCGCCGATCGGGATGCCGATCGCCTGGACCGGGGCCAGCCACGCCGGGAAGGCGCCCGCGTAGTGCTCCAGGAGCACGGCGAAGAACCGCTCGATCGAGCCGAAGAGGGCCCGGTGGATCATGACCGGGCGCTGCTTGGAACCGTCGGCGGAGGTGTACTCCAGGTCGAAGCGCTCCGGCAGGTTGAAGTCGAGCTGGATCGTCGACATCTGCCAGGTGCGGCCGATGGCGTCCTTGGTCTGGACGGAGATCTTCGGCCCGTAGAAGGCGGCACCGCCCGGGTCGGGAACCAGGGGCAGACCCTGCTTCTCGGCGACCTGGCGCAGCGTCTCGGTCGCCTCCTCCCAGACCTCGTCGGAGCCGACGAACTTCTCCGGGTCCTTGGTGGACAGCTCCAGGTAGAAGTCGGTCAGGCCGTAGTCGCGCAGCAGGCCGAGGACGAAGGTGAGCGTCTTGTCGAGCTCCTCCGACATCTGCTCGCGCGTGCAGTAGATGTGGGCGTCGTCCTGCGTGAAGCCACGCGCGCGCGTGAGGCCGTGCACGACGCCGGACTTCTCGTACCGGTACACGGTCCCGAACTCGAAGAGGCGCAGCGGCAGTTCACGGTACGAGCGGCCACGCGCGTCGAAGATCAGGTTGTGCATCGGGCAGTTCATGGGCTTGAGGTAGTAGTCCACGCCCTCGTCGAGCTGCATGGGCGGGTACATGCCCTCGGCGTACCAGTCGAGGTGCCCGGACGTCTCGAAGAGCTTCCCCTTCGTCGCGTGCGGGGTGTAGACGAACTCGTAGCCCTCTTCCTCGTGGCGGCGGCGCGAGTAGTCCTCCATCACCCGGCGGACGATGCCGCCCTTGGGGTGGAAGACCGCGAGGCCGGAGCCGATCTGCTCGGGGATCGAGAACAGGTCGAGTTCGTTGCCCAGCTTGCGGTGGTCGCGCTTCTCGGCCTCGGCGAGGAAGTCCAGGTAGCCCTTGAGCTCGTCCTTGGACGGCCAGGCGGTGCCGTAGATGCGCTGGAGCATCGGGTTCTTCTCGCTGCCGCGCCAGTAGGCGGCCGCGTTGCGCATCAGCTTGAACGCCGGGATCGCGCGGGTCGACGGCAGGTGGGGACCGCGGCAGAGGTCCTTCCAGCACAGGTCGCCGGTCTTCGCGTCCAGGTTGTCGTAGATCGTCAGCTCACCGGCGCCGACCTCGACGTCCGCACCGTCGTCGCTGGACGCGGAACCCTTGAGGCCGATCAGCTCCAGCTTGTACGGCTCGGCGGCGAGCTCCTCGCGGGCGGCCTCGTCGGTGACGACGCGCCGGGCGAACTTCTGCCCCCGCTTCTGGATCTCCTGCATCTTCTTCTCGATGGCCTTGAGATCCTCGGGCGTGAACGGCTTCTCGACGTCGAAGTCGTAGTAGAAGCCGTCCTTGACGGGCGGGCCGATGCCCAGCTTGGCCTCGGGGAACAGCTCCTGCACGGCCTGCGCCATCACGTGCGCGGTGGAGTGGCGCAGGATGTTCAGGCCGTCCTCGGAGGAGATCTCGACGCCCTCGACCTCCTCGCCCTCGGAGAGCACGTACGACAGATCCCTGAGCTCGCCGCCCACGCGCGCGGCGATGATCGAGCGCTCGCCGGCGAAGAGGTCGGCGGCCGTAGTCCCCGTCGTCACCACGCGCTCTTCCCGCTCGGAATCGCGTTGGATGATCACACGGACTTCTGACACCGGTCTCTCCTGACTGAAGGTGGGATGCGGCGCCATACCAGGAGCGCGCGCATTACGCGATCGTACCGACCCCGGACGGCTGACCGCGAAACGGTCACCCTCGGCCCACCGGCTCCTCCCCCTCAGTCCTCCCGCTCGTCCCCGCCGCACGCCTCCTCGAAGAAGTCCAGGTCCTCCTGGAGCGACTTCATCAGCCGGTCCCGCTCGGCCTCGTCCACCTGTACCGGTACGACGCCGGTGGCCCCGGTGAGCTTGCGGAAGCCGCCCCTGCTCTCCAGGCGCCCGTGCACCCGCACCGGCAGCCCGACGAGGTGCGCGTGCCCGGCGATGCGGTACGACTCCTCGTCCAGCGTCAGCCGGACGTGCGGCACCTCGGCGCCCGCGATGACGCGCAGCCGTACGGTGCCCTCCCCGCGCGGCCCGGACCTGCGCATCCGTACGACCGCACCCGTGAGCCTGACCGGCACGGACGGCTCCTCGCGGGAATAGCGGGCCCCGGCCTCGCGCAGCACGGGCAGGTCGCCCGGCGAGAACTCGACGGGCTCGACACCGGCCGCGCAGTCCTCGGGCACCCCGGCGGCGGGCGCCCACTCGACGGCGATGCGCGCGCCCTCCGTACCGCGCACGAGGGCGATGAGGGCCTCGGTGAGCTCGCGGCTGACGCCCGCCTCGACGGCGCCGTCGAATGCGTCCATGCCGCCGGTGGCCCGCTGGTAGTCGATGGCCTCGCGGGCGGCGTACAGCGCCTGGTGGAGGCGTACGGCGAGCGGGCGCCCGGTGCCGACGGGCATGAAGGCGGTGAGACCGCGGCCGCCCGTCGCGGAGCCCACGAGGACGCTCTCCAGCATCGCGGCGGCCGTGCGGCGGTGCCGGGCGCCGTAGTACCCGGCACGCGCGCGTGTGGCGAGCGCCGCGGCGAGGAGCATCTGGCGGGCGGCGGTGCGCAGTTCCTCCTCGACGGTCCAGGGCGCGGCCCCGGCCGGCCCGCTCGGCGCGTCCCGCCACCAGCGGACCTCGTCGCTGGGCACGGCGAGCCCGACCAGCACCTCGCGCGCGGAGGGCATGCCGCTGCGGGACAGGGCGATGAGCGCCTCGCCGAGCAGGTCCTCGCTGTCGGGGAAGGCGCGGGACTCGGGGACGAGCAGGCTTGTGCCGTTGCCGCCCGGTCCGGGCGGGGTCCAGCGGCCGTAGCGCCCCGCCGCTCCCCCGCGCCGCTGCCAGCCGTGCCGGTGCAGCAGGGCGCTGAGCACGGCGGGGTCGACCTCGCCGGGCTCGGGGGGACGGTCCCAGGACGCCTCGACCGGGTGCGGCCTCGCTGGTCGTACCGGCTCCTCCAGGGGGCGGTGCGTCATGGTTTGCCTCCCGTACCGGCCCGCGTCATGATCTCGCAGAGCGCCCGGTCGTCGAAGATGCGTGAGGTCGGTATCCGCACGGTGGTGCGGCGCCGCCCGGTGATCGGGTGCCCGGCCAGGTTGACCCAGTAGCAGCAGTGCCGCAGGTCGAGCCGGTCGTGGCCGGCCCGCAGCCACTGGTCCTGCGATCGCGGGACGATCATCACGACCAGGATCTTGTGCACCGAGACCGGCGTGCGGGCGAGCTTCGCCAGATGGGCGTTGTCGAGCGTGAAGGAGAAGAAGCGGCCGGGCGGGTTCGGCGCGAGCTGGTAGGTCGCCTTGAGCTGGACCTTGATGGTGACCTCGTCGTCGACCGTGTGGCCGGGCGCGCTGTGGCTGACGTGCCAGTCGATGCCGTTGTCCGGGAATGGCTGCGACAGCGAGCACCCTGCCGCCGCAGCGACGGCGTGCAGATATCCCACCTGCAGTGTCTCCATGCAGGCGGTGGTGGCGAGTGAACCGCGATGGGGGCCCGTGCGTTCGGGCAGCAGCCCGCCCCGCTCGGGCTGCGCTATCGCCATGACCAACAGCCTTCCGCGCCAGGTGAATCCCCGTACCGGGCCGCTGAACTGCGTAGACCCGCACTCCTGTTGTGTCCTTCCGGCGTACGGCGCAAACGGGCCGGGTATCACCAAACGGGCAGAAGACGGTACGTCAGCTGCCGTGGGTGAACGAGGGGTTGTGTAGGTATGGCGTGCTGGTATGAGGGCCCGCTGGCGGCATTCGACACGGAGACGACAGGCGTGGACGTCGAGACCGACCGGATCGTTTCGGCGGCCGTCGTCGTCCAGGACGCGCCCGGAACCCGGCCACGGGCGACACAATGGCTGGTGAACCCGGGCGTGCCGGTGCCGGAGGCGGCGACGGCGGTGCACGGACTGACGGAGGAACATCTCCAGCGCAACGGCCGCTGGCCGGCGCCGGTGATGCAGGAGATAGTCGAGGAACTGGCCGGACAGGCGACGGTGGGCCGGCCGATAGTGGTGATGAACGCACCGTTCGATCTGACGTTGCTGGACCGCGAGTTGCGCCGGCATCGCGCGTCGTCCCTGGACCGCTGGTTCGAGACGACGCCGCTGCTGGTGCTCGATCCACGCGTCCTGGACAAGCATTTGGACCGCTATCGCAAGGGCCGCCGCACCCTGACCGACCTGTGCGCGCACTACGGCGTCACGCTGGAGGGTGCGCACGACGCGGGGGCCGACGCACTGGCCTCGCTGGAGGTCGTCCGGGCGGTGGGGCGCCGTTTCGCCGCGCGCCTTGAGCGCCTGTCCCCCGCCGAACTGCACACGCTCCAGGCGGTGTGGCACGCGGCACAGGCACGCGGCCTGCAGGCGTGGTTCGCCCGCAGCGGAAGCGAGGAAGCGGTGGATCCGGCGTGGCCACTGCGGCCGGACCTGCCGGCGGCGGCATGAAGAAAGTGGGTCCGCCAGAACACAAAAAAGCCGGTCCGCTATGGCGGACCGGCCTTTCCCGGTGGGCGATACTGGGTTCGAACCAGTGACCTCTTCGGTGTGAACGAAGCGCTCTCCCACTGAGCTAATCGCCCGGGAACGGACTGAACAATACAGGTCCCCGCGCGTTTCCTTCAAACCGCTTGATGACCGCCGGCCAAGTAGGCCACCAGTCCCCGCCGCCCGGACCGCATCATCAGCCAGTGGTTGGCGCGGAAGACTGGCCGCCCGGGGACGGCGAGACGCCGCAGGAGCGGCTTGTGCACATCGACGACCTGGTCGTAGCGGGCCAGGGTCCCGCCGGCGTGCGAGGTGAGCGTCCACCGTGCCCAGCCGTCGATGTCCCCGGACATGGCGATCTCCAGCACTCCGGCCTCCCGGTCCCGCCGTACCTCGCGCGCGGTGAAGACCATGTCGTACGGCAGGACGGAACGGATCGTGATCACGCCGGTGGTCTCGTCGAGTTTGGTCACCGTTCGCACCTGGGGCCACCAACGGGGGTAGTCCTCGGCCTGTTCCAGCAGGTCGTAGACGGTGGCGGGAGGCGCGGGCAGGGCCCACAGGCTGCGGAAGCGGTAGTGGCTCCAGTCCATGGGCCGAGTCTGCCCGGTTCGGCGGGTTCGCGCGGTACCTGAGTACGTTCTGAGTACGCGCACTCATGCCGTACGACGTGACGCGGACCACACTCCAGGCATGACGCACTTTCCGCCACCGGCCGAGGAGTTGCGGCTCCTCGACCTTGAGCTGCGCCAACTGGACGCCCGCCGGGCCCAGTTGCTGCACCGCCGAGCCTGGCTGGTCACCGCGCTGCACGCGGCGGCCCGGCCGACCCCGGCGCCCGTCGCAGCGCCGCGCCCCGAGGCGTCGGCACCCCGGGTCCAGAACGTGCTGCTGGTGCTCGGCGCTGTCCTGCTCACCATCGCCGCGATGGCGTTCACGCTGGTCAGCTGGGGACACCTGGGGATCGCCGGGCGCGCCCTGGTGCTCGGCGGGGTCACGGTGGCGGTGCTCGCCGCGCCGGTGCCGCTGCTGAAGCGCGGGCTGCGGTCGACGGCCGAGTCGGTGGCGGGGATCGGGCTCGCGCTGACCGTGCTCGACGCGTATGCGCTGCACCAGGTCACGGCGGCCGACATGGACGCCACGGGCTACGTCTCGGCGGCTTCGGCGGTACTGGCGGCCCTGTGGACGGCGTACGGCCTGCTGCCGCGGACGTCCGATCTGCGTCTGCCCCTGCCCGCCGCACTGATCGCCGCCCAACTCCCGCTCGCCCTCTGGGCGGTGGCGGCCGACGCGGGCCTGTACGGGATCACGGCCGCCGTGCTCGTGACGGCCGGGTTCGACACGGGTGTGGCGCTCCGGGTGCCCGCAAGGTCCGTACGGATCACCGCCATGATCGGTGCGTACGGCATGGGCGCCTGGGGTGTGTGGGCCGCCGGCTGGCTGTCCTGGACGGCCACCGGCCCGAGCGCCGCCGCCCGTGCGGCGGCGCTCCTCCTCTTCGCTGCCGGCATCGCGCTGACGGCGGCCTGGCGGGAGACCGCCCAGAAGCAGGCGGGCGGCCTCGCCGTCGCCGCCGGCCTCCTGACGGTCGCCGCGCTCGGCGGCACCGCCCGCCCCGTACTGCCGGACGCGTGGACGGTTCCGGCGTATCTGGCGTGCGGGATCGCGCTGCTCGCGGCGGTAAGGGTGGAGCGGCTGCCGCAGACGGTTCGGCACGGGCTCGCCCGGGCCTCCGCTGCCGTACAGGGGCTCGCCCTGCTGTGGACGCTGCCCCTGGTCGGGATCGCGCTGTTGGGGCCGGTCGCGTGGGCGGAGCGGGTGTGGTCCGGGGCGCCCGGCGACATGCGTGAAGCGGTGGCGGTGGACGCGCCGTGGCCTGCGGACTCAGAGACGGTGCCCGTCGTCCTGGCGGTCGTCGCCGTCGTCCTGGTCCTCGCGGTGCGTGACGCCGTCTGGCGGCCACGGGCCCTGACCGGTGCGCTGGGGCTCGCGTGGGCGACGGCTCTGGTTCTGCCGGCGGTGCTCGAAGTCCCCTATGCCGTGGGCCTGGTGGCGTTCGGGATCACGACCGCGGGAGCCCTTGCGGCAGCCGCGTGGATCCGGCCGTCCGAGCGCCCGCAGACGGCGACGGAGGAGCCCTCGGCAACCTCCACGGAGGCCCCCACCACTGTCGGCTTCCCGACCCCGGGCCCGACCGCCACGGTCCTCGCCCTCCTCACCTCCCTCACCCTCGCCTTCCTCTCCCTGACCACCGAGCCCGCGACCCTCGCCGTGCTCTCCGCGCTGACGGCACTCTTCGCGGCGGCCTCCTGGAAGCCGCACCTCGCCCCGGTCACGGCCCCGACCGCGCTCGCGTACGCCGCCCTGCTCGCCTGCGCGACAGGGGCCGCGGCCGGCTGGGAGCCGCAATACACCGCCCTGTTGGTCCTGGCAGTTCCGGTGGCGGCGGCCCTGCTCGCGGCACGGCTCGGTGACGCGCGGGCGACGGTCCCGGTCGAGGTGGCGGGCGGGGTCGCGGCGCTGCTCGCCGTCGGGCTGGCGGCGGCCTCGGCCGACCTGCCGATGCTCGCCCTGGTCCTGGCGCTCTGCGGGGTGATCACCGCCGGCGCGGCGATCCGCCCCGACCGCCGCGCCGCGGCCTACGCCTCCGCAGCCCTCTTCGTCCTGGCCACCTGGGTGCGCCTGGCGGCCTGGGATGTCGCGACGCCCGAGGCGTACACCCTGCCGGTCACCATCCCGGCTCTGCTCCTCGGCGCCCTGCGCAGGCGCCGCGACCCCGAGGCCTCGTCCTGGACGGCGTACGGCCCCGGACTCGCCGCCACCCTCGTGCCGAGCCTCCTCGCGGCCTGGGGCGACCCGCACTGGACGCGCCCCCTGTTGCTGGGCCTAGCGGCTCTGTCAGTCACCCTGCTGGGCGCCCGACACCACCTCCAGGCACCGCTCCTGCTCGGCGGCGCGGTCCTCACCCTGGACGCCCTGCACGAACTCGCCCCGTACATCGCCCAGGTGACCGACGCACTCCCCCGCTGGGTGCCTCCGGCACTGGCCGGCCTGCTGCTGCTCGCACTCGGGGCGACGTACGAACAACGCCTGAGGGACGCCCGGAAAATGCGGAACTTCTTGGGCAACATGCACTGAAAGAGCGTTTTGTCCCGCCGAGATTGTTTGGTGGCGCTTTCGGTGTGGGCTGACTTGAGCCGGCTGAGACAGGTGCGCTCAAGGCGTCGCCTGT